>NZ_MUKP01000038.1 GCF_002081715.1 Nocardia donostiensis
GACCCGGTGCCGCGCGCCCGCGCCGCCGCCGCGCTGCTGGCGCGCGAGGCGGTCACCGCGATGGTGGTCGACTGTGAACGCGGCATGGTCCGGCTGGGGTTGGCTGCCGAACTGGCCGCGGCCTTGCGTGGCGGATACCTGCGACTGGCCGAACTCACCGGTGACGCGGTCGCCGAGGTGGTGCGGGCCGGTTCGACCGGCACGCCACGGGCAGCCTGACCCATCGACGAACGGGGATGCCCGGTACGGCATGCATCCCCGACTTCCGCAAAGCAAGGAGTTCTGATGCCCAAAGGGGTGCCGGAGAATGTGCCCGACGACGGTCTGACCACCAGGCAGCGCCGCAACCAGCCGGTGCTCGCTGTGCACACCGGCCCGGGCAAGGGTAAATCCACTGCCGCGTTCGGGATGGCGTTGCGGGCCTGGAACCAGGGTTTCGACGTCGCGGTGTTCCAGTTCGTGAAAAGCGCCAAATGGAAGGTCGGTGAGGAAGCTGCATTCCGGGCGCTCGACCGCCTGCACTCCGACACCGGCGCGGGCGGTCCCGTGCAGTGGCACAAGATGGGCGAAGGCTGGTCGTGGAGCCGTAAACCGGGTACCGAAACCGATCACGCGGCCGCAGCCTTGGCGGGCTGGCGGGAAATCGCGCGTCGTCTCGCCGCACAAGAGCACCGCTTCTATGTGCTGGACGAATTCACCTACCCGATGAAATGGGGCTGGGTCGACGTCGACGAGGTCGTGGAAACCCTGCGCACCCGCCCTGGCAACCAGCACGTCGTCATCACCGGCCGGGATGCGCCCGCGGCCCTGCTCGAGGCCGCCGACCTGGTCACCGAGATGACCAAGGTGCGCCACCCGATGGACGCCGGTCGTAAAGGCCAGCGGGGCATCGAATGGTGACCGGCCCCTTGGGCTTGCGGTGATGACCTCCGCCGTGCGGGGTGTGGTGATCGCGGCTCCGGCATCGGGGAGCGGTAAGACGACGGTGGCCACCGGCCTCATGGGGGCGCTGCGGCGAGCCGGGCATCGGGTCGCCCCGTTCAAGGTGGGACCGGACTATATCGATCCCGGTTATCACGGGCTGGCGGCCGGGCGGCCGGGACGCAATCTGGATCCGGTGCTGGTCGGGTCGGAGCGGGTGCTGCCGCTGTATCGGCACGGGAGCAGGGACTGCGATCTCGCGGTGGTCGAGGGCGTGATGGGTCTGTTCGACGGGCGAATCGACGACAACGCGCCCGGACCGGTGGCCGAGGGTTCGACAGCGCAGGTCGCCGGCCTGCTCGGCGCACCGGTGGTGCTGGTGGTGGATGCCAGGGGACACAGCCAGAGTTTGGCGGCGCTGTTGCACGGTTTCGCCACCTTCGATTCCTCAGTGCGGCTCGGCGGGGTCATCCTGAACCGGGTCGGCAGTGCACGGCACGAACAGGTATTGCGCGCCGCCTGTGCGCGGGTGGGCCTGCCGGTGCTCGGGTCGTTGCCGCGGCTGGCCGAACTCGAGGTGCCGTCTCGCCATCTGGGGTTGATCCCTGCCGTCGAACACGGCGCCGCCGCGCTGACAGCGGTCGCGGCGATGACCGGCCTGGTGGCCGAGCACGTCGACCTCGATGCGGTGGCGGCGCTGGCGGCGACCACCGCGCCCGGCCCCCTGTGGGACGCGGCAAGCGAATTGGACCACCTCCGGACGGCGGCCGCTCAGGTCCGTGGCGTGCCCGCTTCGTCTGGTGGTGCTTCGGCTGTCTCCGCTGTGTCCGGCGGTGTGTCTACTCCGTCCGGAGGTGCTCCCGTGTCCTTCGGCGGCGCATCCGGTCTGTCCGATAGTGCATATGCCCAGGCTGGGGCGGCGCCCGGAGATGGGCCGCTCATCGCGGTTGCCGGTGGTCCGGCTTTCACTTTCGGCTATGCCGAGCATCGGGAGCTGCTGGCCGCCGCGGGCGCTCAGGTGGTGGTCTTCGACCCGCTGCACGATGAATTGCCCGCCGGGGTGTGCGGTCTGGTGCTTCCTGGCGGTTTCCCGGAAGAACATGCCGCTGCCCTCGCCGCCAATACCCCGCTGCGGAGGGCCGTCGCCGAGCAGGCGCGGCGCGGTCTGCCGATCCATGCCGAATGCGCGGGCCTGCTGTACCTGGCCCGCGTATTGGACGGGCATCCCATGGCCGGCGTGCTCGACCTCGATGCCGAATTCGGCCCGCGCCTCACCCTCGGTTATCGCGAAGCCGTCGCGCTGGCCGATTCGCCGCTGTGGCGGGCCGGGGAACGGGTGCGCGGACACGAATTCCACCGCACCCGCCTGGTTTCTGCAGGCGGTGTTCCGCCCGCCTGGGGTTGGCAGATCGGGGGCGAGCGAGTACGCGAAGGCGCTCTCATCCACCGGGTGCACGCCTCCTACCTGCACACCCACCCCGCCGGTAACCCCGAAGCCGTGCACCGTTTCGTCACCGCGGCCGCCACCTTCGCCCATGCCCGCGCCACCAACTGAACTGGCTGTGGGTCTCGGCCTGCGCCCGGATACCGATAGCGCGCGCATCCTCGCCGCCCTGCGCGAGGCTCTGGGTGACCACCGCATCGTCTGCCTCGCGACCATCGACCGCCGCGCGGTCGAACCCGGCCTCCGCGCCGCAGCCACCGCGCTGAACGTCCCGCTCCGCGCCTACCCGGCGAGCGATCTCGCCCGCGTCGACGTCCAGAGCCCGTCGCCTCGCACCGCCACCGCCCTGGGCACCCCGAGCGTCGCCGAAGCCGCCGCCCTCCTTGCGGGCCGAGGCCCACTACTGTTTCCCAAGCGCACCGTCGGCGGGATCGTCATCGCCGCCACAGCTGCTGGCTGAGTCGTCTTACCGCCACCGTCGCCGACCACCTCGTCCGGGCGCGCCGCAGGGGCTTCTATCCGCTAGGTATTTCTGCCATGGCGTTCTCTCGCCGAGAGGGTCAGCGGTCGGGGACTTCGCCTGAACGCGGTAGACCTGTGTGTAGACGCGGCGAATCCCGCCTTCGGGGCAGACACCGTGCTACGCCCCGACCTCGCGCTCTACGACGCGGAGCCGAATGAGGCACTGCGCACCGTGCGCGAGGAGAACTGGACGCGAGGTGCTGCTGGTGGTTCGCTCCGCCCGCGGGTCGGTCGTTGTCTATGCCGGTTCCCGGGTGCGGAACGCGCGGCGGTAGGCGGCGGGGGTGGTGTGCAGGGTTGCATGGAATCGCCGGCGTAGGTTGGTGGCCGAGGCCAGGCCGACGCGGAGCGCGACCGCCTCTACGGACAGGTCGGTTTCCTCGAGCAGGGTGCGGGCGGCGTTGATGCGCTGGAGCAGCAGCCAGCGGCCGGGGCTGATGCCGAGTTGGTCGGCGAAGCGGCGGGCCAGGGTGCGGGGGGACAGTTTCGCTTCGGCGGCCATATCGGCGAGGGTGATCGGCTGATCGAGTCGTTCGCTGATCCAGTATTGCAGCGCGGCCAGGGAATCGCCGGTGACGCGCGGCGGCGGGACAGGGGCCGGCGCGTACTGGGCTTGGCCGCCTTCCCGATGCGGCGGCATCACCAGCTGCCGGGCCAGCAGCCCGGCGTAAGCGGCGCCGTGGTCGGTGCGAGCCAGATGCAGCAGTAGGTCGATTCCGGCGCCTGCGCCCGCACTGGTCGCTATATCGCCGTGGTCGATATAGAGCACATCGGTTTCGACTCGTACCAGGGGAAACCGCGCCCGCAGCTCCTCCGCGGCCGCCCAGTGGGTGGCTACGCTGCGGCCGTCGAGCAGCCCGGTGTCTGCGAGCGCGAACGCACCCGCGCAGACGGACACCAGGCGCGCACCCCGCTCATGCGCGCGCAGCAGGGCCGACCGCAGGCCGGGCGAGATCGGCTCGTGTATCGGTAGCCAGCCCGGAACGATGACCGTGTCGGCGGTCTCCAGCAGGGACAGATCGGCGGACACCAGCATCGTGTACCCGGCCGTTGTGGCCACCTCGCCGGGGTGTTCGGTGCAGATCTGGAAGTCGTAGCGGGATTCCAGCGCCGAGTTGGCGGTGCCGAAGACTTCGGTGGCGCAACCCAGGTTGAACGGGTTCTGTGGTTCGTGTACCACGGCGACTACTCGATGTCGCGGCCCGGCGCCGACCGTGCTCGAACGCGTCGCTGGGTCTGCCTCGACGATCTTGCTCATGGCAAGAAAGTACCTGATGATGTCTTTCTCGACACTGTCGCGGGATGCCCTCGTCCCATAAAGATCGATCCCATGACCGAACTCGCGCGTCCGGAGAACAACCCCCAGATGGCAGGCTATATCTGGGCTTCGGTGGACGAAGCGCCGTCGAAGGAGCTGTTTCCCGGTATCCGGCTTCGCCCGCTGTGGAAAGGCAGCGACGGCGCGGCGGCATACGTCCTGGAAATGGATGCCGGCAGCCACTGGCAGGGCGTGGACGTGCACGAGCCCGGTCCCGAAGAGGTGTTCGTCGTATCCGGCACATTCAACGACGGTGTGCGCGACTACCCGGCTGGTTCGTTCATTCACGCCCCGGCCGGTTCCTGGCACGTGCCGCAGACCGCCACCGGCTGCACCTTGTTCCTCTTCTACCCCCTGGGGTAGTTCCCGCCGTCTCGCCGCGGATTCGGCCCCTCCGCGAATCCGCGGCGAGTCACCCTGCCCGGCCTCGGGCCTCGTCTGCCCGGTCGGCCATCGCCGAGCGACGAGCTTGCGCGCGGCCGGGCAACCCGGCGTCGTCCGGCGGCATCATGCGGGGTATGCCGCCGGACGCGCTCGAGACAACTAAGGAGCCACCGACGACCAGTCGGCGAACCCGCTGGGATCGTGGCGGCCGAAGCTGGCGTGTTCGAACAACCCCCAGCCTTCGGCGTCGCCGCAGCGAGCATGCGCAATATGGTCGACGACGCCGTAGGGGACGCGAGCCGCGACCGCCGGGTCGGTGAGGTCGTAGCTGCTCGACGACGACCAACCCCGGCCTTTCCACTGACCGTGCTGCCAGTCGGGGTCTCCTCCGTAACCGCAGCCGACGTGCAGCGGAATCCCGGTGACGGTGCGGATCTCGAGCTCGAGCGGCTTCCCGTCCGGCGTGGTCAGCTCCATCCGAGCACCCAGCGGGTGCCGGGTGCCGGAGCGGTAGTCGAACCGGATCCGCGGCCAGCCCAGCTGTTCGATGCGGCCATCGGGCCACACCCGCACCGCGTCGTTGAGGGTGCGCCGCCCGTCGGGCTGTTCCTGCACGATCACCACAACCGCGAAATCGTCGAAACGCAACGGCGCGTACAGCCACCAGAACCCGCCCGCCCCTTCTTCGGCGGCGCGACCGGGTGGCTCGGCTTCCCCGACGGGCCGGATACCCCAGGATCGGTCCCGGGTTCCGGTCCAGATATCCGCATCTACCGCGGTATCGCTGCCGTCGACGTGCAGGGTCCCCGCCCAGGAACCGACCTGGGCGAACCGGGACGCTTCGATGGTCGGCCGGTTGCCGCTGAGCATCAGGTGCGGTTGCTCCTGTACCGCGGGGAACGCGCCGGTCCAGGTGAGGTCGAAACCGAGATCGTCGTGTTCGCACACCACCCGCACCCGCCGCAGCGGTTCGGTGACTTCGATGCGGTAACCGCCTACCCGCATGGCCAGGTCGCGATCGCCGAGGGCATCGGAGAACCGCACCGACCGGATGCGGTCGCCGCGCCGCACCGCCGCGAACGCGTCGACGACGCCGAGGTTGGGGTAGACACCGAACCCGGTGATGAGCATGGTTGCGCCATCTCGGTTGTGGGCGTTGAAATAGCTGCGGTCGTAGAAATTGCGGTCGCTGGTCGCCGAACGGTTGATCGGCAGCGGGGTCTGGTGGATGGGGAATTCGTCGAGGGGGGCGGGGGCGGCGCCGGGCGTGCGGTCGGCGGTATCGGTCATCTGCGGTCGGTCCCGTTCTGTGTCTGCCGCTGCGGCTGCGGCCGTGTCAATCCCAGAGGTAGGCGTCGTCGAGCATGGCCTCCAGGCATGCCCGGTGCATGATGTAGTCGTCCGGGTCCTCGGGTGCGGTGTCTTCACCCATGTGGATCATCCGGCGCTTGATCCGAGCCATCACGATGGCATGCCGCAGCGCCGCGTAAACCAGATGGAAGTCGAGGTGACGCACGGTGTGCCCGGTGCGGTGCTCGTAGTGGGCGACGACGTCGTCGCGGCGCAGGAAATCGGGTAACCCCGGCTGATCGAAGCGGGTGGCGATGTCCTGGAAGAAGCGGTGCAGGAAGATGACCCAGGCCAGGTCGAGTTCGCGCGGGCCGATGGCCGCCATCTCCCAGTCCAGGACCGCCACCGGGGTGAACTCGTGGAAGATGATGTTGCCGGGGCGGGCGTCGCCCCAGCTCAACACGTCGGGGCCGGGGTCGTCGGGCCAGCGCTGTTCCAGCCAGCCGAAGGCGCGTTCGATGAGCGGTATGTCGTAGCCGTCGTCGGCGAGTGCCCACCGATACCAGGCGCGGAGGGCGTCGACATGCCTGCGCAGCGCCTGTCCCGGTCCGGCCAAGGCGGGGAAACGTTGCGCCGGTTCGGTGAGGGCATGGATGCGCGCGATGACGTCGACGGTCGCTGTCGCGAGTTCGGCGCGCTGCTCGACGGTGGCGTCGAACAGTGGGCCGCAGAACACATAGGGCGGGTTGTCCGCGGGGATCCAGCCGTCGATACGTTCCATAACGAAAAACGGTGTGCCCACAGCTGTATCGCTGGTTTCCAGCCACCGCAGCGGCGGTATCGGTACCCGTGTGCTCGCTGCGACCTCCGCCATCACCCGGTATTGCGTCGGTAGGTCGTAGGTTTCGAATACCGGGAACGCGTCGGCCTCCGGTGCCATCCGCGCCACGAAC
This sequence comes from Nocardia donostiensis, assembly GCF_002081715.1. Classification (GTDB taxonomy): domain Bacteria; phylum Actinomycetota; class Actinomycetes; order Mycobacteriales; family Mycobacteriaceae; genus Nocardia; species Nocardia donostiensis. The sequence continues at coordinate 6,833 of NZ_MUKP01000038.1, forward strand.
TTCCCCGACTCCGGCACTCCGTCCACCGCCCATGTGGCGTCGAACAGTACCGACGAACTCGACAAGCCGCCGGACTGCGGGCGCGACAGCGAGCTGATCTGCGGTTCGTGATCGGCGCCCACTCGATCTGCGAGCCAACGCGCCAGATCGGCGGCCAATGTGTCCAGGTCGCGTTCGCTGGTGGTCAACCGGCGGCGATCGGTGGGAGCGGGATCGCCTGGCATGATCGTCCTCCTGAGACCGTGCGGAAACAGCGCGGGCTCAGCGTTGCCGAGGGGGCGCCGAATACGCCCGCACCCCGAGAAACTGTAACGCGTTGCAGGTTGGGGTGGGCCGGTTTCGCCGATCGCCTGCGGGCGAGGCGATATCAGCCCACGGATGGACCACGAAATAGGGGTTTTCCCGGAAGCAGACACCGCTGGGTGTGCGTTAGCTTCGGAACGGCCCCGCTCGGCCGAGCGCGGTGGCTGGTCAGTGGTGGAATCGGCGACAACAGTGAGGGGTCCGGTGTGGGCGCGGTCAGTGTGAAGACTCCCGAACGGGAAGCGGAGGAAACCCGGCCCGAACCCGAAATACCGCGCTGGCATCCGCTGACCAGGGTCGCGCTGCGCTTCGCCATCGTCTACTTCGGGCTGTTCTGCTTGATGCTCGGACAGACCATCATGGTGTTCCTCGGTATCGCCCACCAGTGGCTGCCCGATCAGGTGATGATGTGGCCCCTGGAGACGGTGGAGCCGGCACTGGAATGGGTGGGCCGCGAAGTGTTCGGCGTCGAAGCGGTGCTGCGCGAGTCCGGCAGCGGGGACCAGGCCGTCATATGGGTGATGGTGTTCTGTGCGCTGATCGTCGCCGCGGCCGTCACCGTCGTCTGGTCGGTGCTCGACCGTCGCCGCCAGGCGTATCCGAAGCTGGGTGCCTGGTTCTTCACCGTGATCCGGCTGCTTCTTGCGGGACAGATGCTGTTCTACGGCATCGCGAAAGCGATCCCGACGCAGATGCCGCCGCCGTCGCTGACCGCGCTGCTGCAACCCTACGGCGAGATGAGCCCCGCATCGGTGCTGTGGTTGCAAGTGGGCAGCTCACCGGTGTACGAGATCCTGCTCGGTTGCGCGGAACTGTTCGGCGGCCTGCTGTTGTTGCTGCCGCGCACCGCGACCCTGGGCGCGATGTTGAGCCTGGTGAGCATGGCGCAGGTGTTCGTGCTGAACATGACCTTCGATGTTCCGGTGAAACTGCTGTCGTTCCACCTGCTGCTGCTGTCGCTGGTGCTGCTGGCCCCGCAGGCACGGCGGATGGCCGATATGTTCCTGTTGCAGCGGCGCGCTGATCCTGCGGTGCAGCCGCGGTTGTTCGACAGCCACCGCGCCCGCCGGATCGGGGGCGCGGTGCAGGCGGTGCTCGCGGTGTGGCTGGTGGCCGGGATTGTGCACGTCGGGTGGGAATCCTGGAACATGTACGGCAGCGGCGTGGCGAAGCCTCCGCTCTACGGGATCTGGGAAGTCAGCGAATTCCGCGCCGACGGGCAGCCTGTCCCACCGCTGTTGACCGATGAAACCCGCTGGCAACGAGTGGTTTTCGAAAACCAAGGCATGCTGACCTACCAGCGGATGAACGGCGATCTGGTGCCCGCCCCCGCTCAGGTGGACCCCGCCGCGCACACCATCACCGTCACCGCAGCCCCGGCCGGCCCGGACTCCGGCGCCGCCCCGGCCGAAACAGCCCCGCTGGCCACCTTCACCTTCGACCAGCCCGCACCCGACCGTCTGCACCTGGACGGTGAACTGAACGGCACTCCCACCAGTATCGAACTGGAACGGGTCGACGAGAACAGTTTCCCCTTGCGCAGCCGCGGTTTCCACTGGATCCAGGAATATCCGTACTTCCGCTGAGCGCGGGTGAACACCGCATCCGCATGCCGCGGCGGGAACGACCCGGCCGGAACCGCCTGCGCGAGCGATGGCTCGGGTCAACGCTCCGACGTCGCACCATCGCTTCACGGCAAGGCGACGTGGTGGACTGCCGGTTGGTGCCGCCGGCCACCCGGATTCGCTGGTCGGCCGGCCTGCGCGTCGAGGCCTGTGGTCGACGGCGGTGTCCTGATGCGGGTCGGTGGCGGTCTCGTGCGACATGCACGGGCACCAGGACCGTCGAGGTCGGACCCCATGAGGCCCGACCGCCTGCGAGCGGGACACCGGCCTGCAGCGTTCCGTAACCGGGTGCGTGTGGGCGGTGGGCGCGGGTTCCGTAGGCTCGAGCCTTGTGCCGAATACGTCAGCCGATACCGTCCACTCGTCCGCAGGGGAGCAGAACTACCTGGTCGGGCTCGATCTGCACGGGCGAAAGGTCGTCGTGGTCGGCGGCGGTACGGTCGCCCAGCGCCGGTTGGGGCTGTTGATCGCCTCGGGTGCCGATGTTCATGTGATCGCCAGGGAGGTCACAGCGGCGGTGGAGGGGATGGCCACGGCAGGACAGCTCACGCTCACGCTGCGCGATTACACCGACGGCGACCTGGACGGGGCCTGGTATGCGATCGCCTGCACCGACGAACCCGGAACCAATGCCGCCGTCGTCGCGGAGGCAACGCGGCGGCACGTGTTCTGTGTGCGCGCCGACAACGCCCGGCTCGGCACCGCAGCCACCCCGGCCACCGCCCGCTACGAAGGCCTCACCCTCGGTGTCCTGGCCGGCGGCGCGCACAAACGGTCGGCGGCGGTGCGCAACGCGCTGCTGGAGGCGCTGCAATCCGGTGTGGTCACCGATGATCCGGCCCCGGTGACTCCCGGTGTCGTGCTCGTCGGCGGCGGCCCCGGTGACCCGGACCTGATCACGGTGCGCGGCCGCCGTCTGCTGGCCCGCGCCGACCTGGTGGTCGCCGACCGGCTCGCGCCGCCGGAACTGCTCGCCGAACTCGGTCCCGATGTCGAGGTGGTCGACGCCGCGAAGATCCCGTACGGACGGGCGATGGCCCAGGATGCGATCAACACGACCCTCGTCGCGGGCGCGAAGGCGGGCAAGTTCGTGGTCCGGCTCAAAGGCGGCGACCCGTATGTGTTCGGGCGCGGCTACGAGGAAGTCGAAGCGTGCCTCGCCGCGGGCGTTCCAGTGACGGTGGTTCCCGGCGTCACCAGCCCGATCTCCGTACCCGCCAGCGCAGGTATTCCGGTGACCCACCGCGGCGTCACCCATGAGTTCGTGGTCGTGAGCGGCCACCTCCCGCCCGGCCACCCGGACTCGCTGGTCGACTGGTCTTCGCTGGCCGGCTTACGCGGCACCCTGGTGCTGATGATGGCTGTGGAACGGATCGAACAGTTCGCCACCGCATTGCTCGACGGCGGCCGCCCGGCCGACACACCGGCTACCGTCATCCAGGAAGGCACCCTGCGCACGCAGCGGGTGGTCCGGGCGCAGCTGTCGAATGTGGCCGACCGTGTCCGCAGTGCGGGGATCCGCCCGCCCGCGATCGTGGTGATCGGCCCCACCGCCGGGTTCGCGGCCACCGATGCCGCACCGACCGGCGAGTAGCCCCTCGATTACAGTTGCTCACCGTGCTCGATAACCCCGCGACGACGACGCAGTATCCGGTGACCAAGCGGGCTTTCGGGCTCGCGATTCTCATATTGAGCGGGTTGCAGCTCATGGTGGTGCTCGATGGCACCGTGGTGATTCTCGCGCTGCCCCGCCTGCAAGAAGAAATGGGCCTGTCCGGTTCGGGCAGTGCCTGGATGATCACCGCCTACGGCCTGCCCTTCGCCGGGTTGATGCTGCTCGGCGGCCGGATCGGTGACTCGTTCGGGCGACGGCGCATGTTCGTGCTCGGCGTCTCGTTGTTCACACTGGCCTCACTGCTGTGCGGGCTCGCGCAGAACGAGGCGATGCTGATCGCCGCGCGCGCCTTCCAGGGCACCGGGGCCGCGCTGGCGGCGCCGACCGCGTTCGCACTGGTCGCCAGCACCTTCGCGCCGGGGAAAGTGCGCAACCAGGCGTTCGCGATCTTCGGTTCCATGGTGGCGCTCGGCTCGGTCGGCGGGCTGGTGGTCGGTGGTGCGCTGACCGAGGCCAGCTGGCGGTGGATCTTCCTGATCAATGTGCCCATCGGCGCGCTGATCATCTTGGGCGCGGTGTTCGCGCTGCGCGACACCACCCACCAGCGGCTCACTCTGGATGTGCGTGGCGCGGTGATCGGCACCCTGGCCTGCACGGGCATCGTGTTCGGCGCGACCGAAGGCCCGGAGCTGGGCTGGGACAGCTGGCCGGTGATCGGATCACTGATCGCGGGTGTGCTGCTGCTGGTGGTGTTCGTATTCGCCGAACGATATGTGGACAACCCGCTGCTGCCGTGGTCGCTGTTCGACAGCCGCGACCGGGTCGCCACCTTCGTGGTGATCCTGCTCGCCAGTGGCGTGCTGGGCGCCACCACCTATTTCGCGGGCCTGTTCGTGCAGAACGTGATCGGCTACAGCCCGCTGTCGGCGGGTGTCGCGTTCATCCCGTTCACCGTCGGTGTCGGGGTGGGCAGCGCGGTCACCACCAAGTTGGCGATGCGGGTAGCGCCCCGCTGGCTGCTGGTCACGGCGTCGGTGATCCTGGTCGCCGGGCTGTACTACGGTTCCACCCTCGACGCGGAGACGGAGTACTGGACCACCCTGCTGCCGCTGTTTCTGGTGATCGGCTTCGGTATCGGTATCGCGATGGTGCTGATCCCGCTGTGCGTGCTGGTCGGTGTGCCGCCGGATGAGATCGGCCCGCTGTCGGCGATCGGCCAGATGTTCTTGAACCTGGGCACCCCGATCGCGATCGGCGTGCTCACCCCGATCGCGGCGTCGCGCACCCTGTCCGAGGGCGGGCGCACCGGCAAACCCGCCGATATGACGCCCGCCGAGATCACCGCGCTCGGCAGCGGCTACACCCTGGTGTTGCTGGTCGCCGCATTCGGTTCGCTGCTGGTCGGCCTGATCGCACTGACGCTGCGCTACACCGCAGGCGAGGTGGCCAGGGCACAGCACGCGCAGGAAGCCGCGCAGGACGCCTGAGATGTCAGAGGTGGCCGGTGATCCTGTCCGGCCGGATCCGGATCACGACGCGGTCGCCGTCGTTCGACGGATCCGGGTTGAACTCGGCATAGGACTTGCCGGTGTACTTGCGCGCCAATCGGTCCGGCAGCGCCAGGTCCAGGTCGGGGGTGAGTGTTGCGGTGCCCCGGATCTCGGCGTACGAGTACGGGTTGTCCGGCGCCAGGATCAGCACCGATATCCGGGGATCACGTGCGATGTTCTTGGCCTGCGCCCGGTCCACCGTGGTGGAGTACAGCAGTTCGTCGCCGTCGCGGTCGATCCAGACCACGGTCTGGTGCGGTCGCCCGTCACGGCCGACGGTCGCCACCGTGGCGAACACGAGGCTTTCGTCCAGGATTTTCTTCAACGCATCGGAGAACACAATTTCGGTCACGTTGTAGGCGAACACCGCGGGGCCCGTTGTCATTCCGATGCCGTTCGGATCAGCAGGGCAGTGCTGCGGCGGCCCGCCGCAGCCGCTCGCGCAACCGGATGATCCCCGGTGCGTGCGAATCCGGCAGCAGCAGGCCGGGGAGCCCGGCGGAGACCTCCCCTGGCCGCCGATGCTCGCATTCGAGTTCGAGGAAATCGGCGCCGACACCGGTCAGCCGGTAGGGGTTGGCGGTGAGCCGGTACCCGAGCAGGGCGCGTAACCGGGTCAGCTCGGCGCGGATGGTGCCCGGTTTGCCCGCCGCGCCGTAGACAGCGCCGGCCAGCTCTCTGGCGGTCAGGCCGTCCGGTTCGGCCAGCAGCAGCACCGCGATTTCACTGTGCCGCAGCCCGAGCGTGTGCTCCACCCCGTCGATGCGTATCCGTGCCGTGCGGCGGCCGAGCACCGACAGATGCGCCCGCGGTTCCGCACGGTCGGCGGAGTACACGGCGAACGGCCCACTCGGGAATTCGCCAGCCAGTCGTTCGACAACCACATGCCTGCCGTCGGGCAGCGTCGTCGGGCCTTCCCGCAGCGGCTGCGGCCAGACCGAAGGCAGCCAGCCGGGCGGTTCGGCGTGCACGATGCGACCGTCGGAGGTCAGCAGCGCGGACTGCTCACCGCGGCGGCGCACCAGCCGCTCCAGGTAGCGGGTGCGGATCTGCGCGTCGCGGCGCAACCGCAACTCGGCCAGCCGCGCCTCGGCGAGCCGCGCCGCCGCCGACACCAGCGGCAGCACCAGCGGCCGGGTATCGCGGGTGCGGCAGGTGACGTCCACGACGCCGAGCATCGCTCCGGTGGTGGGGTCGCGGATCGGCGCGGCCGAACACGTGTAGCCGGCGGCGACCGACAGATAGTGTTCCGGCCCGCGCACCTGGAACGGTTTGCCCAACGCCAGGGCGGTGCCCACGCCGTTGGTTCCGGCGTCGGCCTCGCTCCAGTTCGCGCCCGCGACCAGGTGGGCGCGTTCGGCGGTCCGGCGGGCGGCGCTGTCGCCGAGCACCCACAGCAGATTGCCGTCGGCGTCACCGGCGAACAGCAGGTGCCCGGGTTCGGACACCGCGCTGCTCAGCGTCGACAGCAGCACCGGCCAGACAGCGGCCAAGGGCCCCTCCACACGCCGCCGCCGTATTTCGCCCTCGCTCAGGGCGAGCCGCGGCAGATGCCGGTCAGGATGCAGACCCAGTTGATGAGCGCGTTTCCACGAGGCGCGCACATCGTGCCGCCTGAGTCCGGTGCCGCCACTGCGCTCATCAGCTGCTTCCTTCATGTCGTCATGAAACTACGGCGTCGAGGTCACCGCACGTGATCGGGACCGATCGTGATCAAGCTGGTTGCAGCCTCTGTGCAACCCCCCGCCGCGGGATTGGCTGCGCGACAACCCTGATGGACAGTTCGGGACGATAGCTCGATCGTATGGAGGTGTAATGCCCTATTTCGAACTGCCCGACGGTGTGCCGATGTTCTACGAGGAGCACGGTTCCGGTCGTCCTGTCGTGCTGCTGCACGGGTGGACGATGAACACCACCTTCTGGCAGCAGAACATTCCGGCCCTGTCGGCGGGTAATCGGGTGGTAGTCCCCGATTTCCGCGGCCACGGCAATTCCGGCAAAACCGATGACGGCCATACCGTCGCCCAGTACGCGCGCGATGTCCGCAGCCTGCTGGATGTTCTCGCCCTCGACGAGGTGTGCCTGGTCGGCTGGTCGATGGGCACCGGCGTGGCCCTGTCCTATATCAGCCAGTTCGGGTGCGACCGGCTGCGTTCGGTGGCGTTCGTCGACCAGTCGCCGCGGTTCCTGTCCGCAGACGGCTGGGATTTCCCGCTGGTCGGCGGGTACACCCCCGTCGATCTCGCGGTATTCGTGCAGGGTCTCGAACATGCTCGCCCTACGGTGGCGAAACCGTTCATTGCTTCCTGTTTCGCCGAGGAACCCTCAGCTGCCGTGGTCGACGCCGTGTACGCCGAAACCACGAAAACGCCCACGTCCATCGCGAAAGCCATCTGGTACGACCTGGTCTACTCGGATCTGCGCCACGTCCTGCCCGATGTGCATGTTCCCGCCCTGCTGGCCTACGGCACACGCAGCAAGGTGTTCCCCGGCCCGCTCGACGAATGGCTGGCCGGGCAGCTGCCGGATGCGAAGGTCGTGCCGTTCGACAACAGCGGCCACGTTCCGTTCTTCGAGGAACCGGACCGGTTCAACGAGGTTCTCGGCGAGTTTCTGTGAGAAATCCGGGTGGTGCGGCTCATGCGCATCGTGGCTGATCGATGCAGGCGTTTCGAGTACACGGTCACCGAGGAAGGGCCGTGTGCGGTGGAGTTCGCGGACACCAGTTGGGTGGGCAGACCGTTCTTCGACTGCCTGCTGGTGACAGTGGGCGTCGAACCGGGTGACAGCGCACTCGCCGATGCCGCCGCACGGATCGTGCGCCGGATGGTCGCCGAAACGGATGCCGCCTACATCGTCGTCAACGGCCATCTGCGTGTCCTCGGCAACCGTTTCGACCGCACGACGGCAGGTGTCGACGAGCTGCTTTCGGAACTCGCCGACACCCTCGATGTGCTGGCCGAGCTCTCCGAACGGCTGGAGGAACACGGCGAGCGGGTGCATCTGGTCCCGTTCGGCTGGACCAAGACCTACCGTGTCGAACCGTTCGAGCCCGCGGTGGCGCAACGGGTGATCCACCTGTCGGCTTTCGCCGCGGACCCGGCGACGTTCCCCGCTGTTACCCGGCAGGCCGGGTCGCTGGTTGCGAGCAGCGGACTCTGCGCCAGGGCGCGATGAGGGCCGCCGCTGCGAGGTGACGGAGCCCGGAGGACAGTACAGTCCTCCGGGGTACCGCCGTTTCGCCGCCGAAGTCGAGGGTGGTGAACAGCGTCGGTTCAGCCGCGTTTCCGGTGGTCGGTCCACTACACGCCTGATGCGGCGTCTACAGCAGCTCTTCTCGGGTCGCGCCGAAAGCGGTTATGCGGTAAGCGAATAGCGTTAGGCTCGATCCGCTGCCGATGGCGATTGCCGGGATCCGTTCAACCCTGCTCGAAGCTATCGGCGGGAGCTCAGGAGTTATCGTAGGAGGAAAGTTGCGGATCGGAATTGGACTGCCCGCTGGTGTTCCCGGCACTGACGTCGAGGTGGTCGGTAAATGGGCGGCGGAAGCCGAGGCACGCGGTTTCCGTTCGCTCGGAGTGATCGACCGTCTGGTATACGACAGCCTGGACCCCGTGGTGGCGCTGTCGTTCGCGGCGGCCGAAACCGAGCGCATCGAACTGGTGTCCACGGTGCTCAACACCGGCTACCACCGCAGCCCGATGGTGCTGGCCAAACAGCTCGCCTCGCTCGAACGGCTATCCGGCGGACGGCTCACCGTCGGCCTCGGCATGGGCGCCTGGCCTGATGACTACAACGTCACCGAGGTGCCCATGACCGGCCGCGGTGCGGCGTTCGAGGCCACCATCGCCACCTTCCAACGCGTCTGGCGCGGCGAATTGTCCGGCGCGGCAGGCCCGGTCTCCGCGCTGCCGGACGGCCGCCCGGGCTTGCTGCTGGCCGGTATGGTGCCCGCCGGTCTCAGCCGTGCCGCCCGTCTGTCCGACGGCTGGCTCGCACCCGCGTTCAGCATCGATCTGCTCACCGGCGGCACCCAGGCCGTCCGCGCGGAATGGGAACGCGCGGGCCGCCCCGGCAACCCCCGTATCGTCGCGGTCCGCTACTTCGGTCTCGGCGACGGCGCGCAGGAAACCGCCGAAACCTACGCCGAGCACTACTACGGCCCGGAAATGTTCGCCCAGCTGCGCGGCGACCTGATCACCGACGCCGCGAAACTGGCCACCGAAGTCGCGCAGATCGCCGCCGCAGGCGCCGATGACCTGATGCTGCTGCCTACCTCCAGTTCGTCCGACCAGGTCGGCATGCTCGCCGATGCCCTCGACGAAGTCGGCTGGGGCGACGACAGCCGCAGCGGCGAGTGAACAGGGAGACCAACCGTCACACCGAGTGACCGGCGAATGTAGCGCGTAAACCTCCGCGTTCAGGCGGAGGTCAGCGCATCTGGACCAGTCCCGGGCTGGCGTTGCCGGGTCGGCGGAGACAGGAACGCCTGCGAAGCGGACGTAAGACTGGGCACGGCTCGGCCTTCCGGCTACTTGCGGTGAAACTCCGAAATCCAACTCGCGAGGATCGGAATCCACTCCCTTCGGCGAGGGAGGATGTCAAACGAGCAGCTCATGTTGGACGCGGCCGTGGTTGGTGCGTCAACCGACGTGCAACGTCCGCGTCCAAGGCAGGATATCGCTCAACGTGCCTTCAGCCCACCAGATGCCACAAGCGAGGCGCGTTATCTCAACCCGTGGGCTGGGTTATGACGAGAAGCTCGGTGGGGGAAGCGATCTCGATGCGTAATCCCGCCTTGGTGGCGACACGGGCGACGGCACGGATATCGGTGGGTTCGGCGCGGGTGAGTACCAGCGCGCGGGCCAGCAGACCCTTGTGGTGTTTGTTGAAGTGGCTGACGACGATGCGTGAACCGTCGGCGTGCTCGGTGAGCACACTGGCGGTGATCGCGCCGGGCACCTTCCCGAGCTGCTGGTAGGCACCGGACCGCAGGTCGATCACCAGTTCGCCGTCGGTTTCGGCGCCCAGGGCGGGGGTGAGATGGTCTTTCCATACTGCGGCGAGGGTGGGCAGGCCGGGGAGTTTGGAGCCGCCGGACAGTCGGTAGGCGGGAATCGGGTCGCCCGCGCGGACGGCCCCGAACAGTGCCGACCCGATGGCGAGCCGGGCGTAGGCCTTCGCCCGCTGCGCCTTGGTGAAGGAACGGGTGCCCAACGCGTCGTACAGCACTCCCGTATACCGCTCGAGCGCGGGCCGGGTGGGGGAGGTGCGCAGCGCTGCGTTGTGCGCGATGTGATGCGCGACGTTGTGTGCGATCGGTCCATCCGTCTTACCGAGCCCCAGTGCGGCGCGGGAAGCAGCAGGATCGGCCGCCAAGCCGACCAACTCCTCGACCAGCCGCTCACGCACCCCGGTGAGCTGCGGAAACGCGAGTTCACGCAGATCGAGCGGGGCACCGGACCCGCCATCGGACTTGGCTTCGGAGGGAGGGAGCAGCACCAGCACGAACGAATACGGTAATGCGCTGTGAGCAGCGGCAGGGCAGCGACTACCCTGTGCAACCGTGATCACCCGCCTCTCCCGACTGTTCCTCCGGACCCTGCGAGACGACCCCGCCGACGCCGAGGTGCCGAGCCACAAACTATTGGTGCGCGCCGGTTACGTGCGCCGCATCGCGCCGGGCGTTTACTCGTGGCTGCCGCTGGGCTTGCGGGTGCTGCACAAGGTGGAACAGGTGGTGCGTGAGGAGATGGATGCCATCGGCGGCCAGGAGATTTCGCTGCCCGCACTGCTGCCGCGCGACCCCTACGAGGCCACCAACCGCTGGACCGAATACGGCGACGCCCTGTTCCGTCTGCAGGACCGCAAGGGCGCCGACTACCTGCTCGGCCCCACCCACGAGGAGTTGTTCGCGCTCACCGTGAAGGGCGAGTACAACTCCTACAAGGATCTGCCGGTCACCTTGTACCAGATCCAGGCCAAATACCGCGATGAGGAACGTCCCCGCGCGGGCATCCTGCGCGGCCGCGAGTTCGTGATGAAGGACTCCTACTCTTTCGACCTCGACGAAGACGGCCTCAAGGCCAGTTATGACGCCCACCGCGAGGCTTACCAGCGTATTTTCGCTCGTCTCGGTGTGAAGTATGTGATCGTCGCCGCCACCTCCGGCGCGATGGGCGGTAGCGCGTCGGAGGAATTCCTGGCCGACAGCCCCGTCGGTGAGGACACCTACGTGGTGTGCCGGGAGTCCGGTTACGCCGCGAACGTGGAAGCCGTGATCACTCCGGCTCCCGCTCCGCTGCCCATCGAGGGCCAGGCCGACGCCGTCGTGCACGACACCCCCGATACTCCCACCATCGCCTCGCTCGTCGACTGGGCCAACAGTGCCGGTCTCGCCGAACGCTACGGCCGTCCCGTCACCGCCGCCGACACGCTGAAGAACGTGATGGTGAAACTGCGCCACCCCGACGGCAAAACCGAGATCGTCGGTATCGGCATCCCTGGTGATCGCGAGGTCGACGACAAACGTCTCGGCGCTTCCGTCGAACCAGCCGAAGTGGAACTGCTCACCGAAGCCGATTTCGCCGCCAACCCGTTCCTGGTGAAGGGCTACATCGGCCCGAAATCCTTGCAAGCCAATGGCATCCGCTATCTGGTCGACCCCCGCGTCGTCACAGGGACGTCCTGGATCACCGGCGCGGACGAGGCAGGTAAACACGTCGTCGGCCTGGTCGCAGGCCGCGATTTCACCCCCGACGGCACCATCGAGGCCGCCGAGGTCCGCGACGGCGACCCCTCGCCCGACGGCCGCGGCACCCTCGTCGCCGCCCGCGGTATCGAGATCGGCCACATTTTCCAGCTCGGTTACAAGTACACCGACGCCTTCGAGGTCGACGTGCTCGGCGAGAACGGCAAACCCGTCCGCCTCATCATGGGCTCCTACGGCATCGGCGTTTCCCGCATGGTCGCCGTCATCGCCGAACAGCAGCACGACGAGAAGGGGCTGCGCTGGCCCGCCGAGATCGCCCCGTATGACGTGCACGTCGTCGTCGCCAACAAGGACGAGGCCGCCCGCGCGGGTGCCGAAGAGGTTGTCACCGCGCTGAACGCTCAGGGCTTGGATGTCCTGTTCGACGACCGCACCGCCTCACCCGGCGTGAAGTTCAAGGACGCCGAACTGCTCGGTATGCCGCTGGTGCTGGTGATCGGGCGCGGATGGGCCGAGGGCACGGTGGAGTTGCGCGACCGGTTCACCGGACAGACTCAGGAGATCCCGGCCGATTCGGTGGTGGAGACCACCGTCGCCCGGGTGCGCGGCTGACGCTGCCTGCCGTCGGAGGGCCTTCCGGGCGGCGATCTGTCCCATTCGCCTGATTCCCGGCGAAACCTTCCGGCGGGCCGAGGCCGCGGTCATTGCGCTGGGCCTCGGCCTCGAGTAGCTTTCGCGCGAATCGATGGGCAGCGGCCGCGCAGCGTGGAGCAGTACGGCCCGAGCAGAGGAACGAGCGAATGGTTGGTGCGGGCCGGGTCGCGGGCCGTTCTCACCGGGTGCGTCGCTTCGCGGCGGCGCAGCGAGCCGGGCAGTGGCTGACGGAGCCACGGCATCCGGCGCGGCTCGTGGTGCTCGGTTTCGGGGTCGCCGCCGCGGCCGGCACGGTGCTGCTGATGCTTCCGGTATCGACGGAGTCGCGGAACATCACCGATGCGGTGACGGCGCTGTTCACCGCGGTGTCGGCGGTGTGTGTCACCGGCCTGATCGTCGTCGACACCGAAAGCCACTGGTCGCTGTTCGGTGAACTGGTGATCCTCGGCCTGATCCAGGTGGGCGGCCTGGGGATCATGACCTCGGCGTCGCTGCTGGGTTTGCTGGTAGCCCGGCGGATGGGGCTGCGGATGCAGTTGGTCGCGCAGACGGAAACCAAAACGGTGCGCTTGGGCGAGAGCCGCCGAGTGGTCACCGGCGTGATCCGGATGAGCCTGCTGGTGGAGGCGGTCGTCGCGCTCGCGCTCATCGGGCGTTTCATGATCGGCTATGGGGAGACCGGGTGGCGGGGTGTGTATCTGGGCGTGTTCCACTCCGTGTCGGCCTACAACAGTGCCGGGTTCATGCTGTTCCGGGACAACCTGGTCGGTTACGCCACCGACCCGTGGATCATCGTCCCGATCACCGCAGCGTTCGTCATCGGCGGGCTGGGTTTCCCTGTGGTCTTCGAGGTGGCCAGATCGGTGCGCCGCTGCCGGGCGCGGGAAGCGAGCCCGCGACGGTGGTCGCTGCACACCAAGATCACCCTCATCACCTATATCGCGCTCGCCGTGTTCGGGATGGTCGCGGTCACCGCCTTCGAGTGGTCCAACCCAGCGACCTTGGGCCCGTTCGGTGGGCTGGAGAAACTGCTGGTCGGAGGCTTTCACGGATTGTCGCCGCGTACCTCGGGGTTCAACACCGTCGATGTGGGCGCGATGCATTCGTCCACCTTGTTGATCAACGACATGTTGATGTTCATCGGTGGCGGCAGCGCGGGCACCGCGGGCGGTATCAAGGTGACCACCTTCGCGCTGCTGGCTTTCGTCATCATCGCCGAAGTCCGCGGCGAACCCACCGTGCACGTGATGGGGCGGCGGCTGGCCGTGGCCGTGCAGCGGCAGGCGGTCACCGTCGCGCTGCTCGGTATCGGCGCCGTCGTCACCGGAACGATCACACTGCTATCGATCACCGGGATGGACCTGGATGTGGTGCTGTTCGAAGTGGTGTCGGCCTTCGGCACGGTCGGCCTGTCGACCGGTATCACCGCCGACATACCCGATGCCGGTCTTATCGTGTTGACCTGCCTGATGTTCATCGGGCGGATCGGCCCGATCACCTTGGCGACCGCGCTCGCATTGCGCGACCGTGGCCGCCGCTACGAACTACCTGAGGAGCGACCCATTGTCGGGTAGAACGCCACGCAAATACGGCACCCGAGTGGTGGTGATAGGGCTCGGCCGTTTCGGCGGCGCGCTTGCCCGCGAATTGATCAGCCAGGGTTCGGAAGTGCTGGCCCTCGACGCGAATCCCACCCTGGTACAGCAATTCTCCGACGAACTGACCCACGTCGCCGTCGCCGACACCACCGATATGGACGCGCTCGAACAGCTGGGGGTGCCGGATTTCCCGCATGCTGTGGTGGGGATCGGCAGCAATATGGAAGCCAGCATCCTCACCACTTCGTTGCTGTCGGATTTCCATATCCCCCGGATCTGGGCGAAAGCGACCAGCCGCCGCCACGGCCAGATCCTGGAACGTGTCGGCGCCCATCACGTGGTGCTCCCCGAACACGATATGGGTGAACGGGTAGCGCATTTGGTGACCGGCCGCATGATCGACTACGTCGAATTCGATACCGATTATGCGATGGCCAAAACCAGCGCACCGAAGACCAGCATCGGCAAAACCCTCACCGCCAGCGGGTTACGCCACCACTTCGATATCACCGTGGTGGCGATCAAACGGCGGGGCGGGGAGTTCACCTATACGACCCCGGACACGGTGGTCGCGGAAGGCGACGAACTCATCGTGTCCGGCCGCATCCAGGAAGTGGAGCGTTTCGCCGACCTCACCTGATCGGTCGGATGTTCGCCGAGCAACATGCTGGAGGCTGCGGGTATGCGCGGTCCACGGCGGTGTCACCGGGCGGCTCTCGATCGCCACGGGTGTGATCACCTGATCGACGACGGCTGCCCTGCGCCGGCGCGCTTCCCGGCATCGCTCACGGTGCTGCCGTTCTCGCGGTGGCCGCGTCGACCGCACTGCCCGCCTGCGGGGCGGTGTTCTGCTCCCTCGCGTCGAGTAGCTCGTCCCAGTGGTCTGTCGCCCATGCGCATGCGGCGTACAGCGGCTCCAGCATGCTGCGGCCGAGCGGTGTCAGCGCGTACTCGACCCGCAGCACCGGGCCGGGATATTCGGCGCGGGAAATGAGCCCGTCCCGCTCCAACCCGCGCAGGGCCTGCGTGAGCACCTTCGGGGTCACGCGGTGCAGCGGTACACGGAGTTCGGAGTAACGGCGTGGCCCGTCTTCGAGGCAGCGCATAACCAGGGGCGCCCATTTGTTGCCGCCGAACCGGAACGGCAGCAGCGAGGACGGGCAGAGTTCGTCGAACATATCGCGTGACAGCGGCTGCCGATCGGTCATGGTCTCTCCTGCCTCCCAGTTCGGAAGTGGTTTCCGCGCCTCGGTATCCAGGCGGTAACCACCCCTCGGAATACCTTCTTAGAGCATTCATACGACGGAAGGTATTTCCAGCAATGAGCAGAATCGTCATCTTCGGCGCGGGTGGGCGCGCCGGCCGCCGGGCTGTCGCCGAAGCACGCCGACGCGGCCACAATGTCACCGCAGTGGTGCGCGACCCTGCGCGCTATACCGGCCCGGAGGACAGCGGGGTACAGATCACCACCGGCGACGTCACCGACACCGCGACGGTCGCCGAGCTGTCGGCAGGACACGATGCGGCGATCAACGCGGCAGCTGTCGTGCAGGAAGCAGACGCCTTCTTCACCAACGCCACGAAAGCCCTCGTCACCGCCCTCCCGCAGGCCGGCGTGAACAGGCTGATCGCCATCGGGCTGGCATCCCTGCTACCCGGCCCCGACGGCACGCGGCTGCTGGACACGCCTGGCTCCCCCGCCCAGTTCCGCCCCTTCTGCCTCGCCCACGCCGCCGGTCTGGAGATATTGCGTACCGAAGGCGGCGCCCTGGATTGGCTCTACATCAGCCCGGCCGGCGACTTCGATCACGAGGGTGAACGCACCGGCCGCTACGACATCCGTGCCCACGGTGATATGGCGACCCGCATCTCCTACCCCGACTTCGCGGTCACCGTGCTCGACGAAATCGACACTCCCCGACACCACCGGCAGCATCTCGCGGTGACCTAGCGAACGTAACGCGCAAACCTCTGCGTTAAGGCGGAGATCAGCGCTTCGGGCACAGTCCCGGGCTATCGCTGCCGGGTCGGCGGAGACGTGGCCCCGGCGAAGCGGACGTAAGACTGTGCAACGCTTGCCCTTCCAGCTGTATGCGCTGAACTCCGAAGCCCAACTCGCAAAGGTTGCAATCCCCTCATTCAGGGAGGAGGAGGTCACGTGAACTGCTGGACCGAAATACGAAGAGATGCCCTGCTCTCGGAATGCAGCGCGACGCGGGTGGTCTACCCGCACCGCTTGGTGTTCGGCGCCCGAACATCGAGACGGGTGAGACTACGGTGCAGCTCGGCGGGCGGTGAGAACCTCTCGCAGAGCCTGCCGGTCGAGTTTCCCTCGTGCCGTACGTGGGAGAGCGGGCACGGGCAGAACG
Source organism: Nocardia donostiensis (assembly GCF_002081715.1). Lineage (GTDB taxonomy): Bacteria > Actinomycetota > Actinomycetes > Mycobacteriales > Mycobacteriaceae > Nocardia > Nocardia donostiensis. The sequence goes on from NZ_MUKP01000038.1 coordinate 23,259, forward strand.
AGGACCGGGATGCTCGGGCTCGGTAAGGACGCTCGCAGGTGTCGCCAGATCTCGTCGATGTCCGGGGCGTGCCGGTCCATTACCACGGCGGCGGCGGGCACTTCCCCCATGCGGGCGTCGGGCAGTCCGAGGCAGGCGGCTTCGGTGATCCCGGGTATCGCGGTGAGCGCTTTCTCGATCGCCACGAGTTCGACATTGAGCCCGCCGCGGATCAGTGTGTCGGTTCCCCGGCCGAACAAGCTCAACCGGTTCCCGTCCAGCAGGCCGCGGTCGCCCACCGACATCCATCCGTCCTCGGGGCCGCCGGTCAGCCCCGCGTCGGTGAGATAGCCGTCGAACAACATATCGCTGCGCACCACAACGAAGCCGTCGCGGATCCGCACTTCGACGCCGTCGAAGAGTTCGCCCGCGGCGTCCTCGTCGCCGGCACCGAGGCCACGATCGAAGGAGACGAAACTCAGTTCCGAAGCGCCGTAGAAATGCACCAGCGACGCGTTCGGCAGCACTTGACGCAGCGCTGCCCGCGCCGGACGCGGCCAGCGCGCCGCCGAGGACAGCACTTCCCGTACCCCGGAGATCGGGCCGATCCCGGATCGCACGATGTCCCAGGCGATCGCCGGTACCGAGTACAGGTGGGTGGTGCCGTCGGGCAACGCGTCGCCGACGGCGCGCAGGTCGACTGTGGCGCCGCGGGTGAGTGCGTGGAGTGCGCCGTAGAGGAAATGCGTGTGGTCGAGGACGCCGGGCGTGCTCACCCGGTCCCCGGCACCGATATCGAAGGTGGCGTCGGAGCGATCGAGGGTCGCGGCCCATGACCGTTGATTGCGGACGAACAACTTCGGTTCCCCTGTGCTGCCGGAGGTGATACCGACCAGCAGTTCCGACTCCGCTCGTGCAGTGGCGGCGGTGCCATCGGTTTCCAGTTCGCCCACGGTACGGATAGGCCCCTGATAGCCGAGCCGTCGCAAACGCCGATGCTGGCGCGGTACCGCGACCACCGCATCGGCGCGCGTCACCGCGAGCGTCCGGCTCAACTGCCGCGGCAGCAGATGCCGGTGCAGCAGTACCACACTCACCCCCGCAGACATCGCGGCGCTCACTGCGATCAGCGAGTCGATATCGGAGGTGGGCAATACCGCGACCCGGCGCATACCGGACAGTCCGGCGGCGGTTCGGGTGACTTTCGTCCAGAACTCCGCATAGTTCGCGCGTTCGTGCGCGGTCACGACAGCGGTCGCGTCCGGATGCCGGTCGGCCTGCTGGGCGATGCGTGCGGCGAGCAGTTCAGTCATCGCCTACCCCTCTGGCCGCGAGCGCGTCGCCCATGTCGTCGGCGGTGCGCAGCGCCCGCACCAGCACCGGCGTCACCAGCGCCGTCATCGACCATTGCATTCCCCTGGCTCGGCGCGCCTCGGCAACGTCGCGCACGATCCCGGCGAGCACCGGAACGCACCGGATGGCCAACGCCAACATCAAGCCTATCCGCTCGGTGTCGACACCCACCTTCCGCAGCGGCCTGAGGGCGCGCGTGACGGCGTCGAGCATCTCGGTGACGCGCGTGGTCAGGGTGACCAGCGCGGCGAGCGCCACCGAGATCAGCAGCAGACCGCACACCACCACCGCACGGTCGAGTGACGCGGTCAGCACCTGGAACACGCCGATCACCAGCAGCATCCACACCATCGGCCGTAGTTGCGCCAGCACGACCCGCCAGGAAACACCGGCCAGCGCGAACAGTCCAGCGACCACCGTGCCGACGATCACGACTTGGATCGGGGTGCGTACGACGATGGTGGCGGCCACGATCGAGAGCAACAGCAGCAGCAGTTTCGCGCCTGCGGGCAGCCGATGCAGCATGGAGTCACCGGGCTGGTATAGGCCGATCACGCGACCAGCTCCCGGTAGGCTGGTATCGCGTCGTCGGGATGCCCGTCGAACGCCACCGCACCGTTATCGATCACGATGACGCGCTCGAACCGTTGGACCAGCGTCAGTTGATGCGTCACCACGATCACCTGCTGGTCGACGGCGTCGAGGGCGTCGGCGACGATGCGGGCATTGCGCAGATCGAGCAGGGTGGTCGGCTCGTCGGCGACGATCACCTCCGGCCTGCGGATGAGCACGGCGCCCAGCGCGAGCAGCTGCTTCTGCCCACCGGACAGCAGATGCGCGGGATGCTCGGCATGCTGTTCGAGCCCGAACCGTTCCAGCGTCTCCTGGACTCGGACCGCGATCTCGGTTCTGGTCAGACCGGTCCGCCGCAGTGAGAACGCCAGATCCTCGGCAACTGTCGGCATGACGATCTGGGTGTCGGGATCGGTGAACACGAATCCGACCTTGCGGCGAATCCGCGCGCCCTTGCGCGATGTGCTGTCACCGTCCACGGTGACGGTGCCCGCTGTCGGGGTGAGCAGGCCGTTGATCATGCGGGCCAGCGTCGATTTACCCGAGCCGTTCGAGCCGATCACGCCGATCCGGCGTTCGGTGAGCCGCAGATCGATATCGCGCAGCACGTGACGTTCACCGAAGCGGTGATTCACCGAATCGAAGACGATCTCGCTCACGCCACCCGCTCCACCAGTACGGCGATCCCCTGGCCTCCGCCGATGGCGCAGGCCGCCAGCCCGAGCGCGGGACCGTCCGGGCGCAGCATCTGGCTCGCCAACCGCACCAGCAGGACGGCGCCGGAGGCTCCCCACGGATGTCCCATCGCGATCGCCCCACCCTCCGGGCAGATCTTGGTTTCGTCCAGGCCCACGTCGTCGGCCACCGCGAGCACCACCGACGCGAAGGCCTCGGTGATCTCCACGACGCCCAGGTCGGCCGCCGTGTGGCCGGTGCGGTGCAGCACCTTGCTGATCGCGGGCACCGGACCGAGCCCGGGCAGCGCGGGGTCGCAGCCGGCCACCGCGGACCCGACAACTCGCAGCATGGGCAAGCCGGCCGCGACCGATTCGGTGGTGACCGCGAGCGCGGCGGCGCCGTCGGAAATCCCACACGAATTGCCCGCGGTGGCGGTACCTTCCGGGCCGAAGCTGGGGCGCAGGCGAGCGAGCCGGGTCTCGGTCATGCCTGTGCGGATGCGTTCGTCGCGCTGTATCCCGCCGATCGGCACGATCTCGGCGGAGAAATCGGTGGCTGCGGCCAGGGCATGGGAACGGGCGGCGTATGCGTCCTGGCGTTCGCGGCCGATTCCCCGCGCTCGCGCCACCTCGTCGGCGGCCACGCCCATATCGGGATCCGGGAAGCCTGCCGGTGCGAAAGGGGCCCGGGTGTAGCGCACGGGTTCGGCGCCGGGCGACGGCGGCCAGAACCGCCACGGCGCGGTGCTCGCCGATTCCACTCCGCCGGCCAGTATCAACTCGTCCGCGCCGCTGCGCACCCGCAGTGCCGCCTGCATCACCGCATCCAGCCCCGATCCGCACTGCCGGTCGACGGTGACGCCGGGGACATGCACGCCGAGCCCGGCCCGCAGTGCCGCGACGCGGGCCGGGTCACCACCCGGCCCCAGACAGTTGCCGAGTACCACGTCGTCCACCTCGGCGTCCACACCGGCGGCACGCAGCTCCGACACCACCGCACCGAGCACAGGTGCGGCAAGGTCGGTGGTGGTCAACTCGCCGAAGGCGTGCCCGGCGGTGCCGATGGGCGTCCGACGCGGTGCGACAAGGACAGCAGCGCTACTCATACCAACAGTTCTTTCACACGAGCTCGAGCGATCTTCCCGACAGCCGTCCGCGGCAGCTCCGGCACCGCTATCCAGCGCCGCGGCATCGCCGCACCGGTGAGCACTCGCCGCGCCCGAGCGCGGACCTCGGAGATACCGGCGCCGTCCAGTTGCACCGCCGCGGTGACGATAGCGCCGAAAACAGCATGCGGGAATCCGATGACGGCCGCGGCGGTGATCCCGTTGACGGTTTCGAGCGTGCGCTCCACCTCTTCGGCGACCACCAGCGTTCCGCCCACGTTGATCACACCGTCGCCCCGGCCGCGCACCACCAGCTCACGATTGTCCCCGAGTTCGGCGAGGTCGCCGACACACAACCATTCGGGCGCGCCGAGCACGGTGTACGGCGACCTGACGTGGAGCAACCCGTCGCGGATCTCGGCCGCTACGTCGTCCAGCAGCCGCAGTGGTTCGGGCACCCGCCGGGCCGCGACGAGGGAGGCCTCGGCGGAACCGTAGTACTCGACGACGTCGAGGCCGTTCGCGGCGGCCAGCGACCCGGCGTCCAACGCGATCCCCGCGACGATCGCTGTGTGCAGCGCGGGGGCCTCGCGCACCACGTCCCGCAGTACCGCGGGCACCGCGTGCACGACCGTCGCGTGCGCCGGGTCGTCGGTCACGCAGGCTCCGCGCCACAGCGCGTGCAGCGCGCCGAACAGGTGCATGGTCGCGTGCAATGGGCCGGTGATGAGCACGCGGTCGGTCGGCCGCAGCCCGGTGAGCGTCGTGAACGCCGGGAAACTGTCGTACCAGGAGGCGGCGGTGCGGGCCAGCGGCCGCGGATGACCGGTGGAACCGGAGGTCGCGACCAGCAGGAACGCGGACGGCGGGATGTCCGGCCGTGCGGGCCGTGCGTCGGGGTTTTCGACCATGACCGGTATGCCGCGCCGGGCCGCTGCGCAGATACAGATGAGCGCCTGGGTGAGGGGAAGAGATGACGCGTCGTAGACGTGCGTATCGGGTCGTTCGTCGTTCCACCGCACGATCGCCTGGTCCAGGTCACGGTAGGTGAGGGTGTGCGCGCCGATGGCGAGCGCGGGTGCGTCGGGGTGGCCGCCGAGTTCGCGTTCAGGCACCGAGCACACCCGGGTACGCACGGTGCACGCCCTTGGCCACGAACGTGGCGACGACGACCTTCAACAGGTCGCCGGGAACGAATGCGCCGTTGGCGGTGATCGCGGCCCCGATCCCCACGTCGGTACGCAATACCAGTCCGATGGTCCCCACGGCATAGATGACCAGCATCCCGCCGAGCGCGTTGATCACCAGCCCGAGCGGCACGGGGTATTTCGGCAGGATCCGGGCGGTGAGTATTCCGATGACAGCCGCCGCCGGGATCCAGCCGAGCAGGTAGCCCGCGCTGGGCCCCGCGAGCGCCGTCAATCCGGTGCGCCCGCCGGAGAGCAGCGGCAGACCGATGATGGTCAGCGCGATGAAGACCACGACCGCGGCCGTCCCCTTCCGCGCCCCGAGCACGGCACCGGCCAGGACGACCCCGAGTGTCTGCACCGTGATGGGCACCCCGCTGAATCCGACCGTGATCGCGCCGGGCAGCCCCAACGCCGCGATCAGTGCCGCGAATACGGCGATCTGCGCCATGTCCCGCGTCGCCGTACCCTGACGCTGCTCGGGTGAGTTCACGACAACATCCTCCACTCGACCCGGGGTTGAACAGCGTTCAAGATAGCAACCGCTGCCGAGGACGGGAGCGCCCGGTCCCGAACTGGCGTCATCGCGCCTCGGCTCGGCGCGGTGGTCGCGGAAGGCGGCGAACTCATCGTGTCCGGTTCGCATCAGAGAGGTGGAGCGTTTCGTCGGCTTCACCTGACCAGGCCCTCGTAGGGCGCGGCTCGGGTAGTTACTTGCCCAGGGCCTGCGCGATGAGTGTTTCGGCTGCGCGCCGCACCGCGGCCGGTGCCTCGTGTTCGTCGGTGATGGCATAGCTGACGATCGCGCCCTCGTGCAGGCTCAACAGTTGCACCGCGAGCAGGTCCGGCTCCGCGGCCCCCGCTTCGGCGAGCAGGGCGCAGAACAGGTCACGCAGCCACGTCTTCTCGTCGACGATCACCTGCCTGCCGGGATGGTCCGGTTCCGGAAGCTCCGCGAAAGCGTTGATGAAACTGCATCCCCTGCTGCTGCCCGGCAGCCATTCGGGAAGGACATCGAACGGTACGAGCAGTCGCCGGACCGGGTCGTCGTGTTCGGCGAGCCGGGCGTCGACGAGCTCACGCCATCGCCGGTCGCGCACCTCGAGGTAGGTGACGAGCAACCCGTCTTTGGAGCCGAAACGGTCGTAGAGCGTCCGCTTGGTGACCCCGGATTCGGCGGCGATGGTGTCGACCCCGACCGCGTGGATGCCCCGGGAGTAGAACAGTTGGGAGGCGGTGTCGAGGATGCGCTGGGCCGCCGGGGTCAAACGCTCGTCATCGTCACGTGCGGTGGACATGCCGAACTCCTTGCGTTCACAGGTCTGTATACCTACTGTGGGACTTCACAGATCAGTGTAGTGGAGGGCGTTATGTGGCCGTCTTTGCAGGTACTGGGCAGATTTGCCCGCGATTTCGCGGTCGGAGTACATATCGGGAACGGCATCCGGCATGGAGTGCCGAGGTCGAGCGCCTCTGGGCAACCGGATATCAGCCGACGAGGCCCGCGAACCGGAACACCTCGCCAGAACTGACAGGGGGTGAGACTCTCGACTGAAGTGCCGACCGTTCCCAGCTACCCGAAGGTCTCACTGCCCCAGCGATTGTGCCTCGGAAGCTCGCCGGAACCGGTCGCCCCAATCGCGCACCTGAGTCACCAGCTCCGGTGGCTCCAGGACGCGGAAATCGGCGCCCGCCAAACCCAGGGCCAGCATCGGCCAATGCAGCGAATCGGCGGACATGGATACCCGGCAGTGGCCGGAATCGATATCGGTGACGGTGCTCCAGCGGCCGATCTGTTCTCGCACCGCTTCCGCGGGCGCATCGACAATGGCCACCACCTGGTATGGGCGGGGGAGCTTGGCCATACCGGCGCGTACGAACTCGGCGGCGTCGGTGGGTAACTCTCGGGGCCGGAAGCGGTATCCGTCGCTGCGTGGGCCGGTGAGCCGGTCGATGCGGAAGCTGCGCCAGTCCTGGCGAGTCAGGTCGTAGGCCACGAGATACCACCGTCGGCCCAGGGAGACCAATCGGTGCGGTTCGACCTGCCGTTCGCTGTGTCGACCGTCGGCGGCGGTGTAGGAGAAGTGCAGCCGTTCGCTGTCCCGGCAGGCCAGGGCGATCATGGTGAGAGCGCTCGGGTCGAGGGCCGTGCCGGGCGCACCGCCGGTCCAGGCGGCGGCGACGGTCATAGCGCGGATCGCCTCGACACGACGCCGCAGCCGGGGCGGCATCACCTGAACAACTTTGGCCAGCGCCCGAACCGAGGATTCGGCGACCTCGTCCACCATCCCCTGCATGGCGACCTGTAAGCCGACGACCAGGGCCACCGCTTCCTCGTCGTCGACCATCAGCGGCGGTAACGCCGCACCCGCAGCGAGCTGGTATCCACCGTCCACGCCACGCTGCGCTTCCACGGGATACCCGAGATCACGGAGTCGTTCGACGTCCCGGCGGAGAGTACGTGCCGAAACCCCCAGCCGTTCGGCCAGTTCGGTGCCCGGCCAGTACTTGTGGGTTTGCAGGAGCGACAACAGCCGCAACGTCCGAGTACTGGTATTCGCCATAGTGTCGATTCTCCGGCAATTGAGGTCAAAAACTGACCGCTAACGGTTTTAGCGTTGTGATCGACCCCGGAACGAACCATGACGAAAGGCGAAAACCATGGCCCAGACCACCACCGAACGGACCCTCACCGGCGAACGCGCCGCCCTGCTGTCCGTACTGAAAAAGCAGCGATTCTTCTTGCGTCACACCACCCGCGACCTCACCGACGAACAGGTTGCGGTGCGCTCCACCAAGAGCGAACTGTGCCTCGGCGGTTTGATCAAGCACGTCGCCGCTGTCGAACAGTCATGGGTGGGCTTCATCACCGGCGGTGTCACCACCCAGAAGAACTTCGCCGACCTGACCGAAGAAGACTTCCAGCAGCGGGCTGACGAATTCCGGATGCTGCCCGGCGAAACCCTCGCCGGCGTACTCGCCGCCTACGACGAGGTGGCGCGCCGCACCGACGAGATGATCGCCGACCTTCCCGACCTGGACGCCAGCTGGCCCCTGCCGGAGGCACCGTGGTTCGAGGAACGTGCCTGGACCACCCGCCAGGTGCTGCTGCACATCATCGCCGAAACCGCCCAGCACTCGGGCCACGCAGACATCATTCGTGAATCCATCGACGGCGCCAAAACCATGGGCTGACAACAAGTTGGATACGAAGAGACGCCCTGCTTCGCAAAGGAGCAGGGCGTCTCTGTTGTTCGGTCAGCGGTCGAATTCGCCGGTTCGTGTCCGGGCGACGAAGGTATCCCACTGGCCGGGGGTGAATACCAGGGCCGGACCTGAAGGGTTCTTGCTGTCGCGTACTCCGACCAGGCCGCTATCCAGGTGCGCGACCTCCACGCAGTCCCGCGAGGGGCCGCTACGGCGGCTTTTGAACCACTGTGCCCCGGACAGACCCTTATTCACGATTCGAGCTCCTTTGTCACTCGAGCAACCAGCGCCCTGGTTTCCTGCTCGCCCAACGCTACACGCGCGATCACTGCTGCTGCCTGCTGATATTGGTCGATCTCTGCCTTCCGTTCGAGGTAGAGACTGCCTGCGAACCCTTCGACGTAGACCACCGGCGGTTCCAGCAGGCGAGTGTTCGTCAACTCGGGAAACTCCAGTAAGACGAACGAACGGACGACGAGCCCGACCAAGCTGCGTGCCATGAACGGCACGACACGAATCGTCAGATTCGGCAGCTCGTCCAGCTCCAGCAGCTGTTGGAGCTGATGTTTCATCACGCCAGGGCCACCCACGCCATGCCGTAGGACAGCCTCGGACAGCAGCACCTTCATACAGAAGTCGTTGTCCCGCAGTTTTTCCTGGCGCCGTTCGGTCAAATCGATTCTGCGCTCGACATCGCTCGTCGGCAGGTTGGGGCTTTCGGCCCAGATCATTGCCCGTCGATACTCGGGGGTTTGCAGGAGACCTGGCAGCAATGTCTCCTGCCAGGTAGTGATTTGGGTTGCAGCCTCCTCCAGCCCCAAATAGTGGTTGAAATCTGCGGGAATGCCGTCGCTGTAACTCCGCCACCAGCTACCACCGGTCTGCTGAGCCGCACGCAGTTCCTGCACCAAGCTCAGCAGCACCCGCCGTTCCTCATCGTCGGCTCGGTAGAGATCGCACAGCCCATTCACCTGCAGCGATGTAATGCGTGTGGCTTGCCCGTCCTCCATGCGGCCGATTGTCTGCGGACTTACTTCGATCGCTCGCGCGGCCGCTGCCTGGCTCGTTCCCGCCCGGTCGCGAAGCCTACGCAACTCTCGGCCCATCGCCCGCTTGGGAAGCGTCGGTCCACCAGCCATTTTCCTTACCCTCCCTAATGATTGAAACCCCTGCTGGGATGCTCCTCGGCGGAATGATCTGGCCCGGAGCGGTCCGTGCTGAAAGTCTGGCATCTCGAGCCTGAAAACACCATCGCAGATATTCCAGTTCCGTTGCGCCTCAGCTCTACTGAGCTTGCGCCCGATGCAGGCCAGCCCCGAAACCATTGGGGGACATCGGCTCAACGGCCTGGAGTGCCGAAAGCCGGTGGTCCGGTTGTTTCTCCTCACCGTCCCGGACCCTGCATCGGGCTGCATCCCACTCAATCAGGGAGCGTCATCTATGCCGAGCGCGATCGTGTACCTGAAGAAAAGCCTGTGCGGGAAGCGCCAGGAGCGCCTGGAAGCCGAATGCAAACGGTTCGCCGCTGCTCACGGTTTCGCTGTCAGCCGCACCATTATCGAAACCCGTGACGACGTCCTGGCCTGGACTCTGCTCAAAGCAGCAGCTCTCGGTATCAACGGCATCGTCACCCCCACCGTCGAACACATCGACTACCGCACCGAACCCGTCCTGCAACGCTGCGCCCTGATGATCGTGCACCCTTACGGCTGGTACCACAAGGGCAGCATCGACACCTGGATCCCGCATGTCCCAGAGGGCATGCAATGCAACCACAACCACCCTCCGATCTCGTGAAATTCGGCGGACCGTCCATCTCTTTGCCGCCGGACGCGGGTCCACGGTCGACGGCGCCGCGACCAGGCGTCGGTCAGGAAAATCGGTTGCCAGGGCTGTTCCCATCCGGACAGAGTTCCGCCGTGAACATCGACTGGAACGCCGAAATACGAGGTCAGCTCGAAACGCATTGGGCGAGGCAGTTGCGTCCTCGGCTCGAGGGACTGACCGACGAGGAGTACTTCTGGGAACCGGTGCCCGGCATGTGGAGCGTGCGTCCCGCCGGCGGCGCGTTCGTCAGTGATTTCGCGATCCCTCCACCCGAGCCCGCGCCGGTAACCACCATCGCTTGGCGGCTGGCTCATCTGGTGGTTCTGCTCGAGGGCGGCCTGCAGCGGTTCGGTCACCCGCCCGTCGACTTCACATCGTTCCCTTATGCCGGGACCGCGGAGGGGGCGCTGCGGCAGCTCGATAATGCGTACCAGGCGTGGATCGACGGCGTCCGCGATCTCGGCGTCGACGGCCTCACCGAACCCGCGGGGCCCGCGGACAGCATGCTGGCCGACTGGTCGACCGCAGGCATCGTGCTGCACACACAGCGGGAACTGCTGCATCATGGCGCGGAGATCGCCTTGCTGCGTGACCTGTATCGAGTCGGCATGCGGTGACATCGCCGGAGTGCCAGCGCTGCACGCCTTCAGCTTCGGCCCCGGCGGCTTCGACGTCCTGATGGCTCAGCCGCCGTGAATGCTTTAGGTGTCAGTCCGATACACGTTTCCTCAATGGTGAAGGCGAGTGTCCTGGTGTCTCATGTCGTTCAGCCTCCGGTGTTGATACCGGTGGAGATCTCCACGACAACCTGCTCTTCGGTGACCTTCTGCACGGTGATGACGCGGCCTTCGCTGGACTGGGCTTCCCCGACCGGAACGGTGACTTCCTGGCCGGCCACAGACAGGGTGACGAGGTTGCCGTTGACGGCGACGAGCTTGGCTTCTACCCCGAGGACGCTTGCGGAGGCGTCGACGCCGCGGTCGAAAGTTACTGTGCAGCCGCTGAGTTCGCATTGGGTTGACGAACCAGGGCCTGAAGCGGTGCAGCCTGTCAGCGCTAGCGCGGTCGAAGCGGCGAAGGCGAACGCGGCGAGCAGGCGTCGAACGAACATTGGCACAGTTTATGGGGCGGCGGCGGTTTGCGTCGCTGATCCCGGCAGGAGCAGAAGGCCTGGGCCCGCTTCTCCATAGCCGTAGACCCATGCCGAGACGGGATTCGGACGCGACCGAGTAGCCATGTCGTAGCGGCGTGGCAGGCGCTACGACGCCTTCAGCAGGCTCGATCGTGGCGCGTGCAGGGGGTGGCAAGAGTCGGCCAGGCTTGCGCCCATGTCAATATATGACCTTTAAGTGCGCACGTGCGCACTTAAAGTCTTATAGTTGTTGGTGCTGACGAAATGAGGTATGCGAGCCGTGCTGACTGTGCTGAGACACCGGGTGTTCCGGCGTTTGTTCGCCGCGCAGGTAGTGGCGTTGGTCGGCACCGGACTGCTGACCGTGGCCTTGGGGTTGCTCGCCTACGACCTCGCAGGCAGTTCGGCCGGAGCGGTGCTGGGGACGGCGTTGGCGGTCAAAATGGTCGCCTACGTGGTCCTCGCCCCGGTCATCGCGGCGGTGACCGATCGGCTGCCGCGCCGCGCCGTGCTGGTCTCGGCCGATGCCATACGGGCCGCGGTGGCGTTGGCGCTGCCGTTCGCGACACAGGTGTGGCAGATCTATGTGCTGATCTTCCTCCTGCAGGCGGCGTCGGCGGCGTTCACTCCGGCCTTCCAGTCGGTGATCCCGTCGGTGCTGCCGGAGGAGGACGAGTACACGCGAGCGCTGTCGTTGTCGCGGCTGGCCTACGACCTGGAAGCGGTTCTTTCACCGCTGTTGGCCGCTGCACTGTTGACCGTGATCAGCTATCACTCGCTGTTCGTCGGCACGGTGGCGGGTTTCGTCGGTTCCACACTGCTCGTGATGTCCACCCCGCTGCCCGCGCTGCCACCACCGGATCGCTCGGAGCCGCTGGTGGCACGGATACTGGGCGGCACGAAAGTGATGGGTGCGCGGCCGGTGCTGCGCGGCCTGCTGGCGATGAACCTGGCGGTAGCCGCCGCGACGGCGCTGGTGCTGGTCAACACGGTGGTGTATGTGCGGGATCTGCTGGACGGCAGCGATACCGGCGTCGCGGTCGCGCTCGGCTTCTTCGGTGGCGGATCGATGCTGGTGGCGTTGCTGCTTCCGCGGCTGCTGAACGATCTGCCCGACCGGGCGCTGATGCTTACCGGCGGTGGGGTGGTCGCAGCGGGGCTGGCTGCGACCAGCGCGCTGCTGCTGGCCGAGCCGGGACAGCGCACCGGATGGGTGATGCTTGCGCTGGTGTGGACCGCGCTCGGCGTGGGGACATCCATGATCAACACCCCCTCCGCGCGATTGCTGCGCTACCAATCCGAACCGGAGGAACGCGCATCGGTATTCACCGCCCAGTTCTCGCTGTCGCACGCCTGCTTCCTGCTCACCTACCCACTGGCCGGATGGGGCGGTAATCTGGCCGGCCACGCGGGCACCGCGTCCGCGCTGACGATCCTGGCTACACTCGCAACCGTCACAGCCGCACGCATGTGGCCGGCGACCACCACGGTCACCGTGGCGACCTGAGGAAGGTGGTGAGGGCAGTGGCCGACAGTGCGACACCCGAACCGGAGCGTCCCGCCAGCCTCACCCATCCTGTTGCGCCCGACCAAGCCAGGCTCGAGGCGGCGACCAGCATGTTCCAGATGCTGTCGGACCCGACCCGCCTGCACATCCTGTGGCTGCTCACCCAGGGCGAATCCGACGTCACAGCCTTGACCGAAGCATGCGGTGCTTCCCGCACCGCGGTGAGCCAGCATCTGGCGAAACTCCGGTTCACCGGCCTGGTCGACACCCGCAGAGAGGGACGCCGAGTGATCTACCGCCTTCGCGGCGGGCACCTCGTCCGGCTCGTGCGGGAGGGGCTCAACCATGCCGACCACCTCGTCACCGGCGAACCGCCCCACGAATAGCCCGCGGGCCGCCCCGCCGCGGCTGCCGGGAACCCTGGGCCGGTGCAGATGGGTGCGGCTGGCACCGCTCCTATCCGGTTCTCCGGCCTGCAGGCCGAAGTACTCGAATTCGCAATGCCAGTGATTCGACAGTATCGGTAATGCCCTTGCCGCACTGGGGCGCTCGCATTCAACGGCAGGATAGTTTGGTGCCGAGAGGAGACGGTATGAAGATCTTGGTCACCGGGGCGACCGGGAATATCGGACGGAAAGTCGTCGATCAACTGCTCGCCCGGGGTGCGGACGATGTGCGGGCCTTGACGAACGATCCGGGTAAAGCCGCGCTTCCCGCGGAAGTCGAAGTGGCGCACGGGTATTTGCGGCGCCTGGACACTTTGCCTCAGGCGTTCGTGGGAGTGGAATGCCTGTATCTGGCGCCGACGCCGGACACGGTCGGCGAGGTGCTGGAGATCGCGCGGGAAGCCGGAGCTCGGCGGGTGGTCGATCTGTCGGGAGAACCGGAGAGCTGGTGGGGCAGCGTATGCGGGGCGGTGGAGGCCAGCGGTATTGCGTGGACGCATCTATGGCCTGGGGATTTCATGGAGAACACTCTGGTCTGGAAGCGGCAGATTCAGGAAACCGGTGCGGTGCGAGAGCCTTACCCGGAGACCGCGAGCGCGCCGATCGCGATGGACGATATCGCGTCGGTCGCGGCGGAGGCACTGCTCGATGACAGCCATGTAGGCAAGGCGCACTGGCTGGCCGGACCTCAGGTGCTGACCCGTGCCGAACTGGCTCACACGATCGGCGCCGCGCTCGGCCGGGACGTCCCGTTCCTCACGGTATCGCCGGTGGAGGCGGTGCAGGTGTTGCAGCCGACCATGGGAGAGACCGCCGAGTGGTATGTGAACACCGTGCTCGCCGGGTTCGTCGAAAACCCCGACGTGCCGACGCGGTCGGTTGAGCAGATCACCGGCCGTCCGGCTGTCACGTTCGCGCAATGGGCTGCCGCGAATGTGACAGCATTCGACGGTTCTGCCGCGCGGTAACAAGCCGGCGGGAGATCAGGTCGCAGCGATGGTCATATGCACCCGGCGCACCGGTCGACACCTGCGAGGCGGTCGATCGCAGGACACGTAAGAACAGGCGGTTGCCGATAGGCAGACCACGCAGGACGGCCGAGGCGAGCAAGACTTCTGCAAGCGTATACGCCCGCATGACGTGACAAGTATCGCCGTCATGTCTGACCTGCTGTTTTCTTATCGCCTGGGCGGGGTAACCATGTGCATCACCCTACGTCCGAGCATCGGAGATCACCCCGCACCTAAAATCGGACACCGGGAAGCGTCCGAGCATTCAGCTCGGCGCCGACACCAGAGAAGAGCGCAACATGATCGAGTCCGAGGTATCCGAACTGCGGGAGCGTGCCGCGCACGGTGACACCGACGCCATTGCGGAACTGCTCGAATTCACCGACGAGCGCAGCGACAGCGAGGGAGTACGCCGCCTCGACATCGGCGGGGAATCGGGGTCCTACGAGCCGAGCGAGACCGGGGCGTAGCCGCCGAGTGACAGGACACTGACCGAACCCTCATCTCACCGCGGCCGGGCAGTCTGTGCTGCTCATCGTGAGAAAACAAGACAGACGATGACCTCGCTGACGTCGACGCCTGGAACCTGGCTCACGGCATAGGAGATGGCGACCACCTCGGGTTCGACGGCATGATGCCGATACTCGGATGGATTTCGCCTGCCGCCTCCCACCGCCGTGGGCGAGACAGGCGGCCGATCGCCACCGGACGGCAACAGGGCCCGGTGTTGGATGTCGCCGTGCTGGAACCTTCTCGGCACTATCGGTGGCCGGATCGCCGGCGGTTGCCTGAGGAAGCCGACGCGGGCGGACCCGTGCAGTGGCACACGCCCTCGACCATGGTGCCCTCGGCCCGCTGGTGATATCGGTGCGCCGCTACCGAAAGGTGGGCCAGCGCGCCGCCCTTTAGTTAGTGCGGTGGTGAGAGCCCACGTGGGAGGCCCGCCAGGGCCGAGCGTGCCTTGAATCGGGGTAAGACCAGGGCAGGTACCGTCAGCGATCCGTGGATCGACGACCGGTCCACAACAGTGGACACGCCCCATGCGCCGGAACAACAGACGGGGCGCGGGCGGATACGCCGTCAATAGGGTGGGTTGACATGGATGATGTCGCGGTTGCACCGGAACCGGCTCGTGTCCAGCGCTCCGAACCCTCGGAGATGGACTCTGCCTTTGTTCGGGCAGCCGCCGGGCGGAAAGTGCTGATCGCGGCGTTATGCCTGATCGTCGCGCAGTTGGGAGTGCGCGGCTGGGTCGCGGGGAACGGGTTCTTCTACTGGGATGATCTGATCCTGGTGGGCCGGGCAGGGACGCATCCGCTGCTGTCGGGGGATCTGCTGTTGCACGACCACGATGGGCACTTCATGCCGCTGGCGTTCGCGACCGCCTGGCTGGTGACAGCGGTCGCACCGCTGGAGTGGGCCGGGCCGGTGATCTGTCTGCTGGTGTTGCAGGCGGCGGCGTCGGTCGCGGTGCTGCGGATGCTGCTCGTGCTGCTCGGAACCAGATGGGCGATCCTCGGGCCGCTGGTGTTCTATCTGTTCTCGCCGTTGACGTTGCCCGCGTTCGCGTGGTGGGCGGCCGCGTTGAACGCGCTGCCGTTGCAATTCGCGCTCGCCTGGGTGATCGCCGACGCGATGCTGCTGGTGCGCACCGGACGGCGCCGGTACGCGGTGTCCGGGATCGTGGTGACGGCGGTGGCGCTGCTGTTCTTCGAAAAAGCGATTGTTGTGCCGTTCGTGGCGTTCGCTGTGGCCGCGCTCGCTCGGTACATCGCGGGGGCATCGGTGCGTGAGGTGCTGCGGCGCGGGGCGGCGCTATGGGTCGGGGCGAGTGCGGTGCTGGCCTGCTGGCTCACCACCTATCTCCTCGTGATCGACCTCTCCGCTGTCGAAGGCAGCACCGAGCAGGTGGACAGCCTGCTGCCCAGCGCGGCGTCGGCGGGTGTGGTGACCGCGCTGCTGGGCGGGCCGTGGGCGTGGGAGCGTTGGCTGCCCGCCGCGCCGTGGGCGATACCGCCGGGCTGGGCGGTGGTGGCGGCCTGGCTCGCGCTGGCGGTGATGGTCGCGGTGACGGTCCGGCGGCGGGACCGGGTGTGGCCGGTATGGGCGGCGGCGGGCGTGTACGTGGTGGCGGTACAGGTTCCAGTGGCTTTGGCGCGCGGCGGGCCGAACACCGCGAACGAACTCATGCAGTCGTTGCGATACCTGGCCGATCTCGCGGTGGTGCTGACCGCAGCCGGTGCACTGCTGCTGGCGGCACGCCCACGATCCAGGCGTGGGCTCCCGTGGCCGCCCGGTCCGCGCACCGCGCTCATGGTGGGGGCGTTGTTCCTGGCGAGCAGTCTGTGGTCCACCTACACATTCACGCGTATCTGGTCGCAGGGCCAGACCGAGACCTACATCACCACCGCCAAGTCGGAGTTCGCCGACTGGGACGAGGCGCCCCTGCTCGAGCAGGAGGTGCCGTGGGCTGTGCTCAACCCGACGGCGTACCCGCAGAACCTCGCCAGCCACGTCCTGTCCCCGATCGCGCCGCCCGGCGCCTTCGCCGACTCCACCCCGCACCTGCGCATGATCACCGACTTCGGCCACATCGTCGACGCCCAGGTCTGGTGGAACCGAGCCATCCGCCCCGGCCCCGAACCATCCTGCGGATACCGGCTGACCGGTGCAGGCCCGGTCCGCCTCGCCCTCGACGGCCCCATGCTCGCCCACACCTGGACGGCGCAACTGAACTATGTCGCCAGCCGGGATGGGCGGATCGCCGTCTCCTTCGTACGCGGCAAGAACGTCACCGTTCCCGTGCGCGAAGGCATGCACACCGTGTACGTCCGCATCGTGGGCAGCGGGTCTGCCCTGCAAGTCCGCTCGCACACTCCCGGCTTGGACCTGTGTATCGGATCAGGACCCGTCGGTGTCGCGTCCTACGACAATTGATCTCCGCCGATCGGCGTGGTATAGCCTGCATGCCGCCGTTGCTCGGACCGGCCTGCCGTGAACTCGCGGCTACGCCCGTCGAGTTCGCTACGGGCGCATATCAGCTGGTGGGCGTTCGCTGTTTCGGGGTAAGACAGATGCTCGAGTATCCGGGTTCCGTGAGGCCGCCGGTGGGAGTGGTCAGCGCAGCAGTTCGGCGGTGAGACGTGCGAGCCGGTCGGCGGCGGCGGGGTCGAACGGTGCACTGTAGACGTCGATCGGGGTGTCCTGCATGTAGGCGGTGAGCGGCGCGGATGGTGGGGTGTCGAGGTGGGGCAGGATGCGGGAGAGGGCGGCCTCGACGGGCTGACCTCGTTCGCGCATACCGGCGACCAGTTGGGCGTCGGTGGGGGAGTATTCGCCGGTGAAGCCGGTGGCCGTCAGACCGGGGTGCAGCAGTAGGTAGCGGATACGGCTGTGTGGGTAGCGGCGGGTGAAGGCGACGGCGAGCAGATCGCTGAGTTTCCCGCACTGGTGCATGACCGCGTCCGGGTCGTAGGACTGCGCGAATTGCAAGTCGTCCCAACGAATCCTGCCTAGATCGCCGCCTGGCCCGGCAAGGTCGAGCAGCACGGGGGTGTCGGCACGTTCCAGCTGCGGGCGGAGACCGTGGCCGAGCAGGTATCGGCTCAGATAGAACAGCGCGAAGCCGGCTTCGAAGCCTTCAGAGGTGACATGCCGGGCCGAGCGGTAGTACCGCGCGCCCAGCACCAGCGCATCGATGACCGGATACGCGGCGAGCCGGTCGATCACCCTGCGGTTTTCGGCCACCAGACTCAAATCGGCGCGGAGGAACTCCACGCGATCGCTCGCCTCGAGTTCGGCGGCGGCATCCAGCACGGCCCGACCCTTCTGCGGATTGCTGCCGATAACGGCCACCCGGTCGCCGCGGCGCAGGTGCGTCAGCGCGAGAGCTTTGCCTATTCCGTCAGTGCCGCCGGTGATCACCACTGTTCGCATGGGTGCTCCTTCTCAGCCGGTCACTTGGGGCCGACTGGTCGAATCAGAAAACTAGAACAACGAGTCTAGACATACTCACCAGATCGAGTAAATAGACTCATAGGTTCAGGTTGGTGGAACAGTGGCACTACGATGAACTGATGACCGCCTCGACGTCGTCTGGTTCGCAGCCGCGCGGACGCATCGCCAAACAGCAGGCCGTGCTGGCTGCGGCCTTCACGGTCTTCACCAGCGCCGGATACACCCAAGCTCGCATCGACGACATCGCCGCCGCGGCCGGGGTTGCCAAGGCCACCGTCTACAACCACTTCAGCGACAAAGAAACCCTGTTCCGGGAAGCGGTGCGGGCGCTGTCGGAGGCCGCGCTGGCAGCGAATCTTGCGGCGGTCGAGCAGTTGGCGGATACAGGCGACGGCATCGCCGCGACTTTGCGGTCGGTCGGCACCCGGTTGGCTGCCTGCTATTGCGCACCCGAATCTCGAGCGATGCGCCGGCTGATCAGCGCCGAAGCCGAACGATTCCCCGACCTGCTCGATATCGTCGACGGGGTTTCCCGGCGAGTCATCGAAGCGCTCGCCGACCGGCTCGCGCGGCTTTCTCTAGCCGGGACCCTCGGCATCGTGGACCCGGATCTGGCCGCCGTCCAGTTCACTTCGCTGCTCACCGGTCCGCTGGAGATCCGGTACCGGCTCGGAATGGAACCGGTACCCGATACCGAGCTGGCGGTTGTCGCCGAGGCGGCGGTCCATACTTTTCTAGCGGCATTCGGCCCGTGACGGCCCTGGTGGTCGGCTCCCGCCCGCAGCATGCTCAACAGCCACCAGCATCGAGAACGCGGTGTCGATGTCTTCTGTCGAGGCTGCCCGACAGTGGTCGCTCCATGTTCCCGGCACGGTAGAGCCGGGCTGTGCGTCGCGCCGGCATCCCCGACACTTCTCGGGGCCCCGGACAGACCGAGGCCCTCTCGTACGACAAAGCTCCGCCCGA
This sequence comes from Nocardia donostiensis, assembly GCF_002081715.1. Classification (GTDB taxonomy): domain Bacteria; phylum Actinomycetota; class Actinomycetes; order Mycobacteriales; family Mycobacteriaceae; genus Nocardia; species Nocardia donostiensis. The sequence goes on from NZ_MUKP01000038.1 coordinate 42,186, forward strand.
CCGGGGGGCCGTGTCCGCCCGTCGACAGGCGTGTCCGCGACTGGTCCACCCGCCGACTACGCCGTTTCGGAGCCACCTGGGTTGTCGGCCCAGCGAGAACCGGCCTCAGGGGCGACCGGGAAAGGGTGTCGTCGACGGGGAGACGCCGAGAATCGCCTGCCACACCGCGAGCCGGACCGCGCTTTCGGTGAGCGCCTCGATCCCCATGCGCCGCACGGTATCGGTGTCGGCGCGCTCGACGACCGAACGCCAGGCGACGGCGGTATCGGATTCCACCGTCGCCGCCAGCTGGGCGGCCGAAATCGGATCGGTGACGGGGGAGGGGACCGTGTAGGCGGGTTCCGGGGGCGGGGCGTCGGCGCCCTCGGCGGTCAGCGCGTCGATGGTGGCGTCGCGGCGGGCGCGGTGGGCGGCGGTGTGCTCGGCGATGAGCTTGCCGCGTTCAGGGGAGGCGTAGGCCGCGACCAAACCGTAGGCGTATACGGCGGCATATTCGGCGTCGAGGGCGTCGAGCAGGGCTCGGCGTTCGGTGGCGGTCACGCCAGCAACACCCCCGCATGCACCGCGCAGGCCGCGCTGATCGAGGCGAGCAGGCCCGCGCGGTAGTCGGACTGAGATGCGGCCAGGGTGGCGGCCGAACGCTGGGACGCGGCCAGTTGCGTGCGCACAGCCTCGATGGTGGGCGGTTCGGCGGGGGCCGGTGTGGTGGTGATCGGAGGGGTGCGCCGGACTGGGGTGGTTCCGTCGCCGTACACCCCGATCACGCGGTCGATCTCGGTGCGCAGCGCCTCGGCGTGCGCGGCGCGTTCGGCCGCGATCGTGCGCAGCGCGTCGTGGTGCTGCGGGTATACGGCGATCGCCGCCTGCGCGGCCGCCGCATCCGCACGCGCCGCAACCTCTTGAGCGGCAAGCGGATCGGGTTCGGCGACGGAATCATCGGCGCAGCCGGTCATCGCGCCGAGCGCCAACGCTCCGGCGACACCACCGCCGGCCAGGCGCAGCGCGGTACGGCGGTTCACGTCGCGGGGGCCGCCGTGCTGCCAGTCGAACGGGCTGCCGGAAATACACCCGGCGCGCGGCCGGACGGGGAGGCGGTTGGGCACCGGACCATCGTGCCAGATTCACCTCCGGAATCCCTTCTCGGACACCTGCGCCCCCCGCGTCCGACGGCCTGCGGCAGCCCGGTGCTGCTCGGTTGCCACGTGCCGGGGAAACTTGCTCATGGCCGCTGGTCCTTTACACTCTGCGGGCGCGTTACGCTAGACCTTCGGCCAGAGAATTTTCCGCACACGTCACAACTGAACCAGGAGCCGCCCACATGCCGATGCCGACTGAGGAAAGGGTGAGCCAGCTCGTTGCTGGACTCGTCGAAGGCGCAGGATTCGACCTCGAGGGCGTCGTTATCTCGGCCGTCGGCGGGCAGGCTCGGGTTCGGGTGATCGTGGACAGCGACGACGCCGCCGACCTGGACGCTATCGCCGCCCTCAGTGGCGAGATATCGGCGCGGCTCGACACAGCCGACGAGTTCGGCGCCACCAGCTACCTCCTCGAGGTCACCACCCCCGGTATCGACCGTCCGCTCACCCTGGAACGCCATTGGCGCCGGGCCCGCGGGCGTAAGGCGCGCATCACGCTGCGCCCCGGGGTCCGCGGACCGGAGCCGGGCGGCGCGCCCAGGTTCGAGGCCAGAATCGGCGAGCTGGTCGATGACACGGTGGCGCTGGTGCTGGGTGGCAAGAACAAGCCGTACCGGGTACGGATCCCGCTACGAGATATCGCGGGCGCCGTAGTGCAGGTGGAGTTCTCCCCGCCCGGCGTACGTGAACTGGAACTCGCCGGGGGCGTCGCGCCCGGCCGACCACCCGCGGGAGCGGACGCCGCGGACGTCACAGGAAAAACCAAGCCCGTTGCCGCGTCCGATTCGACCGAAGGGACCATGGAATGAACATCGAAATCGAAGCCCTGCGCGCGATTGTCGCCGATAAGGGGATCTCGATCGAGACCGTGATCTCCGCGATCGAATCCGCCTTGCTGACCGCCTACCGGCACACCGAGGGCCATCAGCCCAACGCGCGTATCGAGATCAACCAGCGAACCGGTGTGGTGCGGGTGCTGGCCCGCGAGCTCGACGCCGACGGCAACGTCATCTCCGAATGGGACGACACCCCAGAAGGTTTCGGGCGCATCGCCGCCACCACGGCCCGTCAGGTGGTGCTACAGCGGCTGCGCGACGCCGAGAACGAGAAATCGTTCGGCGAGTTCTCCACCCATGAGGGCGATATCGTCGGCGGCGTCGTCCAGCGCGACGCCCGCGCCAACGCCCGCGGCACCGTGGTGGTGCGCATCGGCAGCGAACTGCACGGCACCGAAGGACTCATCCCGTCCGCCGAACAGGTGCCTGGGGAGACCTACCAGCACGGCGACCGCATCAAGTGTTACGTCGTCGGTGTCTCCCGTGGGGCGCGGGGCCCGCAGATCACCCTGTCGCGCACCCACCCGAACCTGGTGCGGCGGCTGTTCGCGCTGGAGGTGCCCGAGATCGCCGACGGATCGGTGGAGATCGTGGCGGTCGCTCGCGAGGCCGGGCACCGGTCCAAGATCGCGGTCCGGTCCACCGTGCCCGGCGTCAACGCCAAGGGCGCCTGTATCGGCCCGATGGGGCAGCGGGTGCGCAATGTGATGAGCGAACTGGCCGGCGAGAAGATCGACATCATCGACTACGCCGATGATCCGGCCACCTTCGTCGGTAATGCGCTGTCGCCGTCGAAAGTGGTTTCGGTCACTGTTGTCGATCCCGACGCCCGCGCCGCGCGGGTGGTCGTCCCCGATTTCCAGCTGTCGCTGGCGATCGGCAAGGAGGGCCAGAACGCCCGGCTGGCGGCCCGGTTGACCGGCTGGCGCATCGATATCCGCAGCGACGCGGCCCCGGATGTGGGCGGCGGTGACGTGCGGACGGGGGCGCATCGCAGTTGACCGACAGCCGGGGAACAAAAAGCCGGGGTGACATGTTGGTAACTTCGGCGGGACCGGGGTTCGATGATCGGAACCGGGCAACGGTAGAGTGGTCACAGGTTCAGCGCGAGTCTCCGGTTTCCTCGCTCGGCCGCACCATCGAACAGTCCTCGGCGCCTCGGCGGCCGGCGGACCCGGTGCGTACGTGTATCGGATGCCGGAAGCGCGAGCTGGCCACCGATCTGTTGCGGATCGTGGCGCGTGAGCGCGACACCGGTGACGGTACGAGCGTTATCGCGATCGTCCCCGATCCACGGCGCAGGCTTCCCGGACGGGGTGCGTGGTTGCACCCCCTTTCGGCTTGTCTGAGCATGGCAGAGCGGCGCCGAGCAATCGGCAGAGCACTACGAGTGTCCGGACATCTGGATATCTCAGCCCTGGAGCAGCACCTCGAGAACAGGCACGAGCACTCATGAGCACACCGTGAAGTACCAACGATGAACGTCCATCGGAGATAACCCGAGGTCGTGCGGGCTTCCCGTCACCGAAGACGGGCGGCGCTGCTCGACCTCTCAGTGAGGAGAGCAGTGGCAGGCAAGGCCCGCGTGCACGAGTTGGCAAAAGAACTCGGTGTCACGAGCAAGGAACTACTCGCAACGCTCAAGGAGCAGGGCGAGTTCGTGAAGTCGGCGTCGTCGACGGTGGAGGCACCCGTCGCCCGCCGGCTGCGTGAGTCGTTCGCAGCGAAATCCGCGCCCGCGAACGGCAGCAAGACTTCGGCGCGTCCCGGACCGTCGACCGCGGCCCGTCCGGCCGCCAAACCGTCCGCGAGCGGCCCGCGGCCCGGCCCACGTACTCCGGCCCCGTCGCAGGCACCGGCAGCGTCGGCGCC
>NZ_MUKP01000039.1 GCF_002081715.1 Nocardia donostiensis
TCGCGGCTCCGGCACGTGGGTCAGCGGACGGCTTTTTTCACTCCGCCGATCATCTGGTTGATGAGGCCGCGGAGACCGATTTCGAGCACCTTGGCGGGCACGGGCAGCGACGGTTCCGACTCCATCGTGTACGAGACTCGGGTGCTGTCGTCACCGGCGTCGGCGAAAGTGATGATGCCGACGTGACGCTTCACCGGAGCGCCTTTGACGATCTTGTATTCCATCCGCTCGCCCGGCACCAGCGCGGTGATCTCCTCGGTCACCCCGACCGGGCCGATACCGATCCGATGCTGCGCGCCGACACCCTCGCGTTCGGTCGTGCCGGGTTTGGTGAGCGTGACCTGGACCGGCATGAACGGGTCGATGCTCTCGCGCTCGGCGAACAGCTTGTACACAACCGTACGTGGTGCGGCGATCACGGTCTCGACGGTGGCGCTGGCCATGGGATCTCCTCTTTCGGATACTGCTGCCCGGCAGCATACGGGGCCGCACTCGAATGGTCGTGATCCACGTCTGCGACGGCCGGGTCAGTCGTACATGGCGGCGAACGTTGCGGCCGTAACGAATCCGTACGCCAGATGCGGGACGATATCGCTGAGCCAGTCGGCCGTATCCCACTGCCGGGGGTCGGAGACCCGCATCGCCGCCATCGGCATGCTCGTCGCGGCGATCGTGAGGACGGTGAGGCAGGCACCGGCCACGGGCGCCGAGGGCCCCCAGCCTGTAGCGCGGGACCAACCATAGGCGGCACCGACACCGACACCGGTCGCTGCGCCGAGTAAGGCCCCTGCACCCGTCAGCCGGTTCTGCTGCTGCTCGGCGTCGCCCGGCACAGCTACACCGGCGAGCTCGGCCATCCGCTGGACGCTCTGCTCCGGTGTCCGGCTGGCCGGGCGGCCCCGCACCAGCATGTCCAGGTAGGTCACCGCGTTCAGCGCCGCCGTACCCGCCGCGCCGGCCGCCGCTCCCCGCACGATGGTCTTCAGCATGCTGAGCGGGTGCCCGATCGGCATGCGGGCAAACCGACCGGGTCCGCTGCCGGTTTACGCCCGGGTCCGGCGGGTACTGCGAGGCGGACACAACGGCCGGGCAAGACGGCCGCGACGGGCTGAGGAGGACCATGATGGTGGCAACCGACGCCGGGCGAATCCGTAAGGCGTTGTCAGATGCCGACTTTCCTGCTGGCAAGGCGGATTTGGTGCGCTGCGCCACCCGCGCGGACGCCGACGACGATACGGTGCGCGCGCTGAATGCGATACCCCCGGTGTCGTATGCGAACGTAGGCGAAGTCTTGCAGTCGGTGAATCTGGAATCGGAGCGATCTCCGGCCGACCAGGCCGCGCAGCGCCGGACGCATACCTACCCCGGATTGGCCGAGCAGGAGAAGGACATCCCCGCGAACCCCATCGTGGACGAGCTGGGCGAGAACCGGGGCAGTTGAGATAGGCGGCCAGCGGAAAACAGGCGTCATCGCGCCAGCTGTGTCGGCCGAGGGCTCATACCGCGTAGGGGTAGGTTTCTCCCGGTTCCGCTGGTCCCCGGTGGGATATGCGGTCCAGCGGGGGCAGGGCGGTGGTTTCGTCGATGTGGATGAGGGCGTCGAACTGGTCTGCCGGGCGGGTGTGGAAATAGTGGCTGCGCCGTTCCGATTGTGGGCGGTAGACCACGCCGATGGCGCGTTCGAGTAGTGCAGAGCGCAGCGCTTCCGGCGTGGTGTCGGTATCGAAGCGCAGCAGGAACTGGTCGCGGTCGATGCCGTGCAGCAGGTTTTCCACGCTGCCGTCCAGCGACGGCTGCACGCGCATCGTCCTGGCCGGGCCGTCCCAGGCTTCGGCCGCGGTGACCGTCCCGGTGTGGGTGGAAAAACCGATGAGACGCGACGCGGTGGGGTGGCTTTGGCGGACCAGTTGGCCGAGGTTGAGTTCGCCAGCGGCGCCCATTTCGGTGGCGCGGGCGTCGCCGAGATGTGAGTTGTGCGCCCAGACCACGATCTTCGCCATTCGGCCGAGCCGCTGTTCCAGATGCCGGCTCAAGGCGATGAGGGTGCGGAACATGTGCTGATCGCGCAGATTCCACGTCGATACCCGGGTGCCGAACATCATCCGGTAGTACTCCTCGGCATCGGAGACCAGATGGGCGTTCTGTTCGGCGTAGAACCGCTCGTCGGGGTCGGCGCTGTCGTCGGTGGCGAGATGTTCGGTGGTGAGCCGCTGCATCTCGACCAGCTGCGCGACGACCTGATCCTCGCAGGATTCGCCCGCACCGAACGCCGCCGCGTATCCGTAACGCTGTTCGTCGGCGTGCCGGTCGAAACAGGCGTAGCGGTCGCGTGCCCGCCGCGCCGCGTCCGGGTCCACGCTTTCCAGATAGCTGATCACCTCGCCGGCCGAACGCCGCATACTGTACAAGTCCAGGCCGTAGAAGCCGATCTGCTCCGCCCTTGACCTGGCATTGTGCTGTCGCAGCCAGGTGACGAAATCCCGGACCACGGTATTGCGCCACATCCACGTCGGGAAACGTTCGAAATCGCGCAATGCCTGTTCGGCATCGGTATCGGTGCCCTGCCCGCGCACGAAACGGTTGACACGATAGGCATCGGGCCAGTCCGCCTCCACCGCGACCGCGCTGAAGCCCTTCTGCTCGATGAGCTTTCTGGTCATATTCGCGCGGGCAGCATAGAACTCGGTGGTGCCGTGGGATGCTTCGCCGATCAGCACCAGCCTGGCGTCGCCGACCAGATCCAATAGCACGTCGTCGGGCGGTGTGCCGTCCGATACCGGGATGAGCACCTGGCGAATCGCGGCGTGGGGGTCGGGGCTTGCCATCGTGTCCTCGGGGTGCGCGGCCGAACGAGCGAGGAGTTCGCGTACCTGCTCATCGGTGGTCTGTTCGAAATCCCAATACGAATTGCCGACCGCGTAGAACGGGGACGGTGTCGTCGCACACACCACTTCGTCCACTTGTTCCGCGAGTTCCTCGCAACTGGACTGCGGTGCGGCCGGCACCGCGACGACGAGTCTGGCCGGACCCAATCGGCGTAAAGCCCGGACCGCGGCGTGCATGGTCGCGCCGGTGGCGAGCCCGTCGTCGACCACGATGACGGTGCGGCCCGCGATATCGACTATGGGGCGCTCACCCCGATATTCGCGCTCGCGGCGGTGCAGTTCGCGTTCCTCGATGCGGGTCACTCGTTCCAGCACTTCGGCGTCCACATCCTCGGAGCGCAGGACGTCGTCGTTGGTGACGAGGACGCCGCCGCTGGCGATCGCGCCGAGGGCGAGTTCCGGGTTCGCCGGTGAGCCCAGTTTGCGGACCACCAGCACATCCAGCGGCGCCGCCAACGCTTCGGCGACCTCGTAGGCGACCGGCACCCCGCCGCGGGGCAGCGCCAGCACCACGACATCGGGGTCATCACGGTATCGCGTCAGTAATCGGGCCAGGACTCGCCCGGCGTCGTTGCGGTCACGGAAAACACTCCTGGCCATATTTCGGCCCTACCCGGAGCTGGGGTGCAGAAACGTCGCTTTTCGAAAACCGACCGGAATGGCGGAACGGCGGCCACGTCGAGGGAATACCGGCAGGGGGAAGACAGGCGATATCTCTGGTAGCAGGGGTACGCACCGCGGGAGCTGCGCTACCGACCGGAAAGAGAGCTTCTGTGTCAGGGAGCGACGAGAAGTCTCCAGAGATGACCGATGAATTCTGCAATGATACCGATCACTTCGAGAATCACCATGGTGGCTCCTTACGCGTTACTGAAAACATCGGTAACTAGGGAATTGCTTTGTCGATCAAAGGGTGAACTCTATGGTTCTAAGAATATAATTGCGCATTATTTTCTGATACATGGTTCGGCGGGGAAGCTGTCTCCGCTCTCTCCGGCGGCGCAACCGGTTCATGGCTCGGTGCGGTAGTTGCTCGTTTTCTGCCGTAAGCCAGCTGAATTATCACGGTGACGTATGTGCTGCGGGGTTGCGGCGCGCCTCCACCGGTGGTCGAGGGTTTACCGCGATCATCGGCGTCATGAAGATGCTGGGGTTGTTGTCGAAGAACACCGAGACGCTGCCCGGCCGGACCGGAATAGCCCGGGTCGACCGCAACACACGGCGTCTGCTGGAGCGGGTCGGCCCGGGGGATGTGGCCGTGCTCGACGAGATGGATATGGACCGCCTGACGGCCGAACGTCTGGTGGCGGCCGGGGTGGTGGCGGTGATCAACACTTCGCCGTCCATTTCGGGACGCTACCCGAATCTGGGGCCGCAAATACTGGTCGCCCACCGGATCCTGTTGCTGGATACGGTCAGTTCCGACGCATTCGGCAAAATCAAGGATGGGACCAAGGTCCGCATCAACGGCGGTGTCGTCTACGCCGACCGGCTGATCAAGAAGGAACCCGAGGTCCTCGTCGAGGGGATCGAGCTCAGCGACAGCGCCATCGCCGACCGTATGATCGAAGCACGCAACGGCCTGACCGCCCATCTCGAGGCGTTCGCCGGTAATACCATCGAGTTCGTCCACACCGAATCAGCGCTGCTCATCGACGGTATCGGCGTCCCGGAACTGGATCTGGACATGCAGGGGCGCCAGGTGGTGGTGGTCGGCGACGGGCCAGGACACGCCGAGGATTTGGCACGGCTCAAACCGTTCGTGCAGGAGTACGCGCCGATCATGGTCGGGGTGGGATGCGGCGCCGATACGCTCATGCGCGCCGGATACCGGCCGGACCTGATCGTGGGCGACCCCGACGACATCACCACCAAAACCCTGAAATGCGGTGCCGAGGTGATCCTGCCCGCCGATACCGACGGCCGCGCCACAGGTTTGGAGCGGATTCAAGACCTCGGGATCGGTGCGACCACCTTCCCGTCGTCCGGGGCAGCCGCTGATCTGGCGCTGCTGTTGGCGCACCATCACGGCGCTGCCCTGATCGTCACCGCGGGCGCGGCCGCATCCCTGGACGAGTTCTTCGACCGTGGCCGCCGCGACAGCAACCCGGCGACCTTCCTGACCCGGTTGAAGGTCGGCACGACCTTGATGGACGCCAAGGCGGTGGCCACGCTCTATCCCGGCCGGATCCACGGCACCGCTGTCGCGCTGGTCGTGCTCGCGGCGCTGATCACGGTGATCGTGGCCGTTCTGGCGTCCGACAACGGCAGTGAGGTGCTGAGCTGGGCGAGCCCCTACTGGCACCGTTTCGTGCTCTGGTTACCGGATCTACCCGGCGGCTTCTGGTGATCTCCCTCCGCCAGCACGCCGTTTCCCTGGTCGCGGTGTTCCTGGCGCTCGCGGTCGGGGTGGTGCTCGGCGCCCAGACGCCGGCCGCTGCTCTGCTGTCGGGGCTGCGTTCCGACAGCGACCAGCTGCGGCACCAGCTCGCCGCTGCCCAGGAACGCAACAGCGAGCTGACCGACCACCTCGACAGCACGGACGCTTTCATCGCTCGTTCGGCGGGCCGTATCCTGGCCGGTTCCCTCGCCGACCGCAGTGTCGTCGTGTTCACCGCCCCGGACGCCGTCCCGGCCGACCTGGAGGGCCTCGCCTCCGCGTTACAGAGCTCCGGTGCCGTGATCACCGGCCGGATCGCTTTGACCGACGCCTTCCTCGACGCCACCGAGGGCGACCGGATGCGCACCGTACTCACCAATGTCATCCCGGCGGGCGCCCAACTGCGCACCGGGGCGATCGACCAGGGGAGCCTGGCAGGCGATCTGCTCGGCCAGGTGCTGCTTCTCGACCCGGGAAACGGGGGAGCCCGCAGCACGCCGCAGGAACTCGCCCTCGCCGTGGAAACACTGCGCGGCGGCGGGTTCCTCGCCTACGGCGATACGCCTGTGCGGCCCGCGCAGGCGGCAGTGATCCTCACCGGTGAAGGGCGGGAATCAGGGACCGGCAGCAGGGGCGCGAACCTGGCCCGTTTCGCGGGCGCGCTGCGGGCGCGTGGGGCCGGTGTTGTGCTTGCGGGCCGCGCAGGTGCGGCCGAGGACACGGGTGCGGTGGCCGCGATTCGCTCGGACGCGGCGTTGGCTGCGGCCGTCACCACGGTGGACAACATCGAACGTGGCATCGGCAGGGTCACCACAGCCCTCGCCCTGACCGAGCAGCTCGCGGGGCGCTCAGGTCGTTACGGCACGGGCGCGGGCGCCGCATCCCTCACCCTCACCACGCCTCCTGGCTGAGTACCGATGGGCTCAGGCGGGGTGGACAGCAAACCCGGGTCGTGTCGTGAAGCGCCGCACCGACCTGCGGGGTTGCCAGGGTGCGTCGCCGGTGCCCGTGGTGTGGCGATCGGTTGGCGGACCGTGCGTGGCAGTGGTATCGGTGGTGGGGTTTCGTGTTACCGTGAAGACCCGTGGGTCAAACACGGATTCAGGCGCGGACGGCAACCAAGCATATTTTCGTCAGCGGTGGTGTCGCCTCCTCACTCGGTAAGGGTCTTACCGCCTCCAGCCTCGGTCAATTGTTGACCGCGCGCGGTCTTCGGGTCACCATGCAGAAGCTGGACCCGTACTTGAACGTCGATCCCGGCACCATGAATCCGTTCCAGCACGGAGAGGTGTTCGTCACCGAGGACGGTGCGGAAACCGATCTCGACGTCGGGCATTACGAGCGTTTCCTGGACCGGGACCTGTCGCGGGACGCCAACGTCACCACCGGGCAGATCTACTCGTCGGTTATCGCGAAGGAACGCCGCGGGGAATATCTGGGCGACACCGTGCAGGTCATCCCGCATATCACCGACGAGATCAAGTCCCGCATCCTCGCCATGCGCGGCCCGGACCTGCAGGGTCAGGAACCCGATGTGGTGATCACCGAGATCGGCGGCACGGTCGGCGATATCGAATCCCAGCCGTTCCTGGAGGCCGCCCGGCAGATCCGCCACGATGTGGGCCGCGACAACGTGTTCTTCCTGCATGTCTCGCTGGTGCCCTACCTTGCGCCGTCCGGGGAGCTCAAAACCAAACCGACTCAGCATTCGGTGGCCGCGCTGCGCAGTATCGGCATCCAGCCCGATGCGCTCATTCTGCGCTGCGACCGTGAGGTCTCCCAAGGTCTCAAAGGCAAGATCGCGCTGATGTGCGATGTGGAGGCCGACGCCTGCATCTCCACCCCGGACGCGCCGTCCATCTACGACATCCCCAAGGTGCTGCACCGGGAAGGGCTGGACGCATACGTGGTGCGCAAGCTCGGGTTGCCGTTCCGGGATGTGGACTGGACGGTGTGGGGTGATCTGCTGGATCGGGTGCATTCGCCGCGGGAAACGGTCGAGGTCGCGCTTGTCGGCAAATATGTCGACCTGCCGGACGCGTACCTGTCGGTGACCGAGGCATTGCGCGCGGGTGGGTTCGCCTCCCGGGCGAAGGTGCAGATCCGCTGGGTGCAGTCCGACGACTGCGAAACACCTGCGGGCGCGCAAGCGGCGCTGCGCGATGTGGACGCGGTGCTGATCCCCGGTGGTTTCGGCATCCGCGGTATCGAGGGCAAGGTCGGCGCCATCCGCTACGCCCGCACCCGCGGGCTGCCGCTGCTCGGCTTGTGCCTCGGCTTGCAGTGCATGGTGATCGAGGCGGCCCGTTCGGTCGGACTCACCGGCGCCAACTCGGCCGAGTTCGAAGCCGACACCGAGCACCCGGTGATTTCCACGATGGCCGACCAGAAGCAGGCGGTCGCCGGGGAAGCCGACCTCGGCGGCACCATGCGGCTCGGCGCTTATCCGGCGGTTCTGGAAAAGGGTTCGGTGGTGGCCCGCGCCTACGGCGCCGACCAGGTGTCCGAACGGCACCGCCACCGTTACGAGGTGAACAACGCCTACCGTGACCGGATCGCCGCGAGCGGCCTGAAATTCAGCGGCACCTCCCCGGACGGGCTGCTGGTCGAGTTCGTGGAACTGCCCGCCGACAAACATCCGTTCTTCGTCGGCACCCAGGCCCACCCGGAACTCAAGAGCCGCCCGACCCGGCCGCATCCGCTGTTCGCCGAACTCATTGTCGCGGCCCTGAAATACAAAGCCGCCGAACGGCTTCCGGTCGATATTCCGGGTGAGGGCTTGGCCTCCACCGCGGAAAAGGCGTCGTAGATGCCGGACGAACCAGCCAACACAGCCAACACAGCCAACACAGCCAACACAGCCAACACAGCCAACACGGACAACACAGCCGGCGGGACCCGTCATGATTTCCGGACCGTCGCCAGCCGCACCGTCTACTCGGGGGCGATCGTGGCGTTGCGGCTCGACCAGGTCGAGATGCCCGGCGGACGGGTTGTGGAACGCGAAGTGGTCGAACACCACGGCGCGGTCGCGGTGACCGCCGTGGACGACGCAGGCAATGTGGTCCTGATCCACCAATACCGGCACCCGATCGGGCAGCGGCTGCTCGAGTTGCCCGCAGGCCTGCTCGACGTCCCCGAGGAGGACCCGCTAGAGGCGGCCCGCCGGGAGCTGGCCGAGGAAACCGGGCTGGCCGCACGCGACTGGGCGGTGCTGGTGGATGTGGCACTGTCGCCCGGGTTCACCGACGAATCGCTGCGGGTGTATCTGGCTCGCGGCCTGTCGGAGATCGACCGGCCGGATCCGGAGAACGAGGAAGCCGACCTGGAGTTGGTGCGAATGCCGGTCGCCGAGGCGGTCCGGGCCGCGCTGGCCGGGGAGATCGTCAACGCCACCGCGGTCGCGGGGCTGCTCGCGTTGTCGGCCGTGACGGCGGGAAATCTGCCGGTGCGGCCCGCCGACGCGCCGTGGCCGGGACAGCCGACCCGTCTGCTGCGCCGCCAGGCAGCGCGCCGGTCCGAAGGCTGACGGGGCGCCGGCCGTGCGGGAGGTCGACGCCTTCCTCGACCATCTGGCCGTCGAACGCGGTGCGGCCCGCAACACGCTGACCGCCTATCGGCGCGACCTCGGCCGCTACCGGGACTTTCTCGCCGCACGCGGCATCGCCGACCTCGACGCCGTCGGTGAATCCGATGTCGCCGAATTCACCGTTGCGCTGCGCACCGGGGGCGACGGGCATTCGCCACTGGCACCGGTATCGGTGGCGCGGGCCTTGATCGCGGTGCGTGGGCTGCACAAATTCGCCGCCGCGGAAGGGCTCACGGGCACCGATGTCGCGCATGCGGTGAAACCGCCTGCCGCCGGTCGCAGGCTGCCGAAGGCGCTGCCGTACGAGCAGGTGCTGCGGCTGCTGGACGTCGTGGGCGGCGACCTCGGCTCCGGCGGTGACGGCCCCGCGCGCGGCCTGCGCGACCGGGCACTGCTGGAACTGCTGTATTCGACCGGTGCCCGTATCTCGGAGACGATCGGTCTCGACGTCGACGATCTGGACACCGCCGAACGGGTGGTGCTGCTGCGCGGTAAGGGCGGTAAACAGCGTCTGGTGCCGATCGGGCGCCCGGCGCTGGCCGCCGTCGACGCGTATCTGGTGCGTGGCCGCCCGGTCTTGGCCGCCCGCGGTCGCGGTAATGCGGGTGCGCTGTTCCTGAACGTCCGCGGCGGGCGGCTGTCGCGGCAGAGTGCCTGGCAGGTGCTGCAACGCGCCGCCGAACGCGCCGGGATAGGCGCTGCGGTCTCCCCGCACACCCTGCGTCATTCGTTCGCCACCCATCTGCTCGACGGGGGCGCCGATGTGCGGGTGGTGCAGGAACTGCTCGGCCATGCGTCCGTGACCACCACACAGATCTATACGCTGGTCACTGTCTCCAGTCTGCGGGAGGTATGGGCCACCGCCCACCCGCGCGCGAGGTGAAGTAGGGGCTCTGACGGCGCTGTGCAGTGGCGCTGACCAGCGGCGAGGTAGCGTTTGGGTGTTCGGGCCCACGCGAGATGTGGCGAACACGCCGCGGCGCGCGCGTTATTCGGGTGCGCTCGAGCGGTAGCGTCTAGCCAGAGCCGGATCGTGGCGGAAACGAGGCCGTACCTTATCGGACTCGTTACGCTCGGCGAAGCAATGGGCAGGAACGTATAAGGAGCAGCGGATCGTGACGACAGCCGGAGCGGCGGAACCGCCGAGGGGTGCTGGGACCGGGCCGCTCGGGGCAGGCTGGCCGGGTGCCGAAGCAGACGATGCGGCATCGTCGGCGGTCTGGGGCACCGAGCCCGTCCCCGTGCCCGACGACACCGAACTCGGGCCCACTGGGCGCCCGCTGCGATTGGTACCGGAACCGTCGGCGCCCGTGGCGCATGGCGACGCGCTCGTGGTGGCGATGTGTAACCAGAAGGGCGGTGTCGGCAAGACCACCTCGACGATCAACCTCGGCGCCGCACTGGCCGAATACGGGCGCCGGGTGTTGCTGGTCGATCTCGACCCGCAGGGTGCGCTGTCGGCCGGCCTGGGGGTGGCCCACCACGATCTCGAGCTGACCGTACACAACCTGCTGATCGGTTCCCGGGTCACCGTCGAGGATGTGCTGATGCAGACCAAGGTCGAGAACATGGATCTGCTGCCCAGCAATATCGACCTGTCCGCGGCCGAAATACAGCTCGTCAACGAGGTCGGCCGGGAGCAGTCGCTGGGCCGGGCGCTGGAACCGATCCGCGACCGCTACGACTACATCCTCATCGACTGTCAGCCCTCGCTGGGTTTGCTCACCGTCAACGCGCTCGCCTGCTCCGATGGGGTGATCATCCCGATGGAATGCGAGTACTTCTCGCTGCGCGGTCTGGCACTGCTCAACGACACCGTGGAGAAGGTGCGTGACCGCCTCAATCCACGACTGAGCCTGTACGGCATCGTGGTCACCATGTTCGATGCGCGACTGCTGCATTCCCGGCAGGTGATGGCGCGGGTGGTCGAAGTGTTCGGCGATCTGGTGTACGACACCGCGATCGCACGGACTGTCCGCTTCCCCGATGCCAGCGTCGCCGGGGAACCGATCACCACGTGGGCGCCGAAATCCGGTGGGGCCGAAGCGTATCGGGCGATGGCACGGGAAGTCATCCACCGGTCCGGCCGGTGAGCCGGGACAATCCCAGCGCACCGCCGACCAGCACGACAGCAGGCCCGGCCGGTCAGGACGGGAACGCGCAACCGGAGCAGGTGTCCGGTTTCCATCTGCGGTTGAGCAATTTCGAGGGCCCGTTCGATCTGCTGCTGACGCTGATCTCGCAGCGCAGGCTGGATGTGACCGAGGTGGCGCTGCACCAGGTCACCGACGAATTCATCGCCTACACCAAGGCATTGACCGCGGGGCTGACCGAACAGGGGACCTTGCGTGCGGACACCGTTCTCGACCAGACCACCGAGTTCCTGGTGGTCGCTGCGACCCTACTCGATCTGAAGGCCGCCCGGCTGCTGCCGTCGGGGGAGATGACCGACGCCGAGGACCTGGAACTGCTGGAAGCGCGTGACCTGCTGTTCGCGCGGCTGCTGCAGTACCGGGCGTTCAAACAGGTCGCCGAACTGTTCGGCGAACTGGAAGCCGCGGCGTTGCGCCGGTATCCGCGGGCCGTATCGCTGGAGGACCGGTTCCTCGGGTTGCTGCCGCCGGTCCAGCTCGGCGTGGACGCGAGCGGGTTCGCCGATATCGCTGCCGCCGCGTTCCGGCCCCGCCCGGCGCCGACGGTCGGGCTCGACCATCTGCACGCGCATGCGGTGTCGGTGGCCGAGCAGGCCGCGATCGTGTTGGAGCGGCTCAAACAGCGCGGGGCGGGCGGCTGGACCGCCTTTGCCGAGCTGGTCGCCGACTGTGCGGCGCCGATTGAAATCGTGGCGCGGTTCCTGGCGTTGCTCGAGTTGTATCGCGGCAAAACCATCGCATTCGACCAGCCCGATCCGCTGGGGCCGCTGGCGGTGAGCTGGCTCGGCGACGACGTAACAGATACAGCCGAGACCGTGACCATCGAAGAGGACTACGGATGAGCGAAGCAACCGAGGAGTTCGAGCCCGCGCCCCTCGACGACACGGAATTCGCCGCCGCGCTGGAAGCGATGCTGCTGGTGGTGGACACCCCCGCCCCCGCCGAACAGCTCGCCGCAGCCCTCGACGAGACACCGGCTAGGGTGGAGCGGACACTGCGGGAGATGTCGGCGCGGTTGAGCGAGCAGCGTAGCGGTATCGATCTGCGTTTCGCCGGCGACGGCTGGCGCTTCTATACTCGCAGCGAGTACGCACTGTATGTGGAACGGATGCTGCTCGACGGCGCACGGTCGAAACTGACCAGGGCGGCTTTGGAAACCCTGGCGGTGGTGGCATACCGTCAACCGGTGACCCGGGCCAGGGTCAGCGCGGTGCGCGGAGTGAACGTCGACGGCGTGATGCGCACCCTGCTGGCCAGGGGTTTGATCACCGAAGCGGGAACCGACCCGGAAACCAACGGGACGCTCTACCGCACCACCGAGCTGTTCCTGGAACGGATCGGGCTCGCGTCGTTGAGCGATTTGCCGCCGCTGGCGCCCCTGCTGCCCGGCGTCGACCTGATCGACGAGATCAACGAGAGCTTGGAGACGGACCCCCGTTACACCAGGCTGCACAAACGCGCCGAGGACGATCTCGACCTCGGCACCGAGGATTGACAGGACAACGTGAATACACCCGCTCGCCGAGATGGCACACCGGATCGTAGAAAACGTGGCGACCACGCCGACCGCAACGGACGCGCTGCCAAGGCCGCGCAACGCGGCGCCCAGCGCGGAGCCGTCGGCTCCTCGGGGCAGCGCGGCAGCAAACAGGCCGGCCCCGGGCAGCGCAGTACCGGGCAGTCGGGTACGGCTCAGCGCGGATCCGGTGCACCTCAGCGCGGCGCGGGCCGCCCCGGTGCGGCACAACGTGCCGGAAGCGGCATTCCCCAGCGCGGCGCAGGATACGGCGGTGGACGCCCGCCCAGACCCGCGACGCCCGCGGCCCGCAAAGCCAAGCCGCCCACATCGCAGCGCCAGGCCGCCGCGGCGGCCCCGTTGAGCAACGCCAAACCCGCCCGGAATCAGCATGTGGCAGGCTCCGGCGACACTCATCCCAAACTCCCGTGGGGTGAGGGCGAACGCCTGCAGAAGGTGCTGGCCAAGGCGGGAGTGGCCTCCCGTCGCGCCGCCGAGGAGATGATCGCGCAGGGACGCGTCGAAGTCGACGGCATCATCGTGCGCGAACAGGGTCTGCGTATCGACCCCGAGCACGCGGTGGTCCGGGTCGACGGCACCCGGGTGGTGGTACGCGAAGAACTGGTGCATCTGGTGTTGAACAAACCCAAGGGCTGGCAGTCGACCATGTCCGATGATCTGGGTCGCCCCTGCGTCGGCGATATCGTCGCCGAACGCGTTGCCGCCGGTCAGCGCCTGTTCCACGTGGGCAGACTCGACGCCGACACCGAGGGGCTGCTGCTGCTCACCAACGACGGCGACCTCGCGCATCGGCTGATGCACCCGTCGTTCGAGGTGTCGAAAACGTATCTGGCGACCGTCAGCGGCGAAGTACACCGCGGAATCGGCAAACAGCTGCGCGCCGGTGTCGAACTCGAGGACGGGCCGGCGAAGGTCGACCGGTTCCAGGTGCTCGAACTGGGCGAGGGACGCTCGCTGGTGAAGATCGTGCTGCACGAGGGCCGTAAACATATTGTGCGCCGGCTGCTGGATGCGGTGGGTCATCCGGTGACCCGGCTGGTGCGCACCAATATCGGCCCGGTGGCGCTCGGTGACCAACGGCCCGGCACACTGCGGGTGCTCGGTCGCGATGAAATCGGCAAACTGTACGAGGCGGTGTCGTTGTGAATGGTGTAGAGATTCCGGTCCAGCTCCCCGGACGGCTTGCGGGGACCGAACCGCTGGTCGTCGCCATGGACGGGCCGTCGGGCACCGGCAAGTCCAGTGTGTCGCGGCGGTTGGCGGCCCGGCTCGGCGCCGCCTACCTCGACACGGGGGCGATGTACCGGGTGGCGACGCTGCGCGTACTGCGCAGCGCGGTCGAGCCGACCGACCCGGTAGCCGTCGCCGCCGCGGTCAAGGAACTGCCGTTGACCATCGGCACCGACCCCGGCCGGGAAGTGATTCTGCTCGACGGTGCGGACGTGTCCGCCGAGATCCGCGGCGGCGAGGTCACCCGCGCCGTGTCGGCGGTGTCGGCGGTGCCCGAGGTGCGCGAGCTGCTGGTCGCCCGGCAGCGGGAAATCGTCGCGACCGCGGGGCGGATCGTGGTCGAGGGCCGCGATATCGGCACCGTCGTGTTACCCGGCGCCGACGCCAAGATCTACTTGACGGCTTCGGCCGAGGCGCGTGCCCAGCGCCGCAACCAGCAGAACATCAGCGAAGGCCGCGGCGACGACTACGACGGTGTGCTCGCCGATGTGCGCAGGCGGGACCGGCTCGATTCCACCCGCGCCGTGTCACCGCTGCGTCCCGCCTCGGATGCCACCTTGGTCGACACCAGTGACCTGGGAATGGACGAGGTCATCGACGAGCTGTACCGCGTGGTGGCGCTGCAGGTGTCACCCGGAACAGGAGATAGACAGTGAGCGGCGACGTACTGGCCGGTGACGGTGTCTGGAGCGACGAATCCGACTGGGAGATCGCCGAACTCGACGCCGGTCTCGGCGCGGGCGAACACGTGCCGATGCCGACCCTGGCTGTGGTCGGGCGACCGAACGTCGGCAAATCGACCCTGGTCAACCGGATCCTCGGGCGGCGCGAGGCCGTGGTGGAGGACATTCCAGGGGTGACCCGCGACCGGGTGTCCTATGAGGCGAACTGGGCAGGCCGCCGGTTCCTCGTGCAGGACACCGGCGGGTGGGAACCCGACGCCAAGGGGTTGCAGCAGTCGGTGGCGCGGCAGGCCGAGCTGGCGATGAACACCGCCGACGCCATCCTGCTCGTGGTTGATGCCGTGGTCGGTGCCACCGCCACCGACGAGGCCGCGGTCAAGGTGCTGCGCCGGGCGAAAACACCGGTGATCCTGGTCGCCAACAAGGTCGACGACCAGCGCATCGAAGCTGACGCCGCCGCTCTGTGGTCGCTGGGCTTGGGCGAACCACGAATGGTGTCGGCGGCGCATGGCCGCGGGACCGGCGATCTGCTCGACGATGTGCTCGAGGTGCTGCCGGAGACTCCACGCGAGGGCGGCGTCGCGACAGGGCCGCGCCGGGTCGCCCTGGTCGGTAAACCGAACGTCGGCAAATCGAGCCTGCTCAACAAGCTCGCCGGTGACGAACGGTCGGTCGTCCACGACATCGCGGGCACCACCGTCGACCCCGTCGATACGCTGGTCGAACTGGGCGGCAAGGTGTGGAAGTTCGTCGACACCGCGGGGTTGCGGCGCAAGGTCGCCCAGGCCAGCGGCACCGAGTTCTACGCCTCGCTGCGCACCAGATCCGCGCTGGAGGCCTCCGAGGTGGCGATCATGCTGATCGACGCCTCGCAACCGATCACCGAGCAGGATTTGCGGGTGATCGGGATGGTCGCCGACTCGGGCCGCGCGCTGGTGCTGGCATTCAACAAGTGGGACCTGGTCGACGAGGATCGCCGCCACCAGCTGGAACGGGAAGTGGAGCGCGACCTGGTGCGGGTGCCCTGGGCGCAGCGGGTCAACATCTCCGCACAGACCGGACGCGCGGTGCAGAAACTGGTACCCGCTATGGAAACCGCGCTGGAATCGTGGGATAAACGCATCTCCACCGGCCGGTTGAACACCTGGCTCAAAGAGGTCGTCGCCGCCACCCCGCCGCCGATGCGCGGCGGACGGCTGCCCCGGGTGCTGTTCGCCACCCAGGCCACCACCCGCCCGCCGACCTTCGTGCTGTTCACCACCGGCTTCCTGGAGGCAGGCTACCGGCGGTTCCTGGAGCGGCGGCTGCGTGAGGAGTTCGGTTTCGCCGGTTCCCCGGTGCGGATTTCGGTCCGGGTGCGGGAGAAGCGGCCCCGCAAGTAGCGGCGGAGACCGCAAGTTACCGGCGCTGGGGCGATTGAAGACCTCGGCGCCGGGTACGCGCTGGATATCCACCATCCACCCGAACAACAGATGCGTCGGAGGTAGATATCGTGGCCGAACAGAAGTCTGGTCCCAAGGAAGGCATGGAAGGCGCCGTCGAGGGCGTGAAAGGCAAAGCCAAAGAGGCCGCCGGGACGGTGCTGGGCAACCGGGATCTGCGCGACGAAGGCGTCAGCCAGCAGGACAAGGCCGAATCCCAGCGTGATGCGGCGAAGAAGGAAGCCGAAGCGGAGAAAGCGCGCGCCGAGGCCGACGCCGACGAGCAGCGTCAGCGCACCGAGCAGGGACGGTAACCGCCAGTCACGGGAGGTATGCAGACGTGGCCGAACACAGGAGCGGACCGAACGAAGGTCTGGAAGGCGCCGTCGAGGGCGTGAAAGGCAAAGCCAAGGAAGTCGCGGGGACGGTGCTGGGTAACCAGGATCTGCGCGACGAAGGCATCGCCCAGCAGGACAAGGCCGAATCCCAGCGTGATGCGGCGAAGAAGGAAGCCGAAGCGGAGAAAGCGCGCGCCGAGGCCGACGCCGACGAGCAGCGCCAGCGCACCGAGCAGGGACGGTAGCGGCCCCGCGGAGCTGGTACCTGCGAAGACGGCAATCACCCGGTTCACAGATCGGGGGTTTGCCGTCTTCGTCGTGTGCGGTGCGCTGGTCAGTGGGCAGGCTGGGATGTGGTGTCCAGCTGTTCTTCCACGGCGGCGAGCACCTCGTCGGTGGTGACGGCGAGTAGACCGGGATCGGGAGTGGGGGCATGCGGGTCGCCGATATGGCCGGCCCAGAGGGCGCGGTGCTGTTCGCGGTACGGCGGCGGGCCCCACCACGACGGGGGGTTCGGCCCGAACACCAGCACCGACGGGGTGCCGAAGGCGGTCGCCAGGTGCCCGACTCCGGTGTCATTGCTGATCAGCAGGCTCGCGTGCGCGATGGTGGCCGCGAGTTCGTCCAGGGTCAGGTCGCAGGCGAGCGTCGCGGCCGGGTCGAGGCCGGCGTGTGCGGCGACCGCACGGGCCAGGCGGCGTTCCCTGGCATCGCCGGTGACGAGCACCCGGTATCCTTTCTGGTTCAGATGTGCGGCGAGTACGGCAAAACGCTCCGCAGGCCAACGCCGAGCCGCCGAACTTCCGCCGGGGTGGATGACCACGGTGGTGTCGTAGGGCCGGAGTCGTCCGGACGGCGGCTCCGGGGGTTCCAGCGCCAGCTGTGCGGGGTCGGCGGGGATTCCGGCGGAGGCGAGCAGCAGGCACCAGCGCTGGGTTTCGTGGATATCGTCGGGCCAGCCCGGGCCCGGGATATCCGGGTATCCCGGGTGACCGAAGGTGATCAGGCGTTCCGGTGCGGTGCCGAGCAGATCGGCGATGCTCTGCGGGCCGCGTCCGTGCAGGTTCACCGCCACCTCGGGCGGCGGGCCGGGCCAGCGCAGTGCGCCGAGCGACGGGGTGGGATGCAGGTGAGCGTCGAGCGCGGCTCGGTCCAGGATCGGCCGCAGCCAGCCGGGCGCGGCGAGCACCAGGTGCTGGTGTGGGTAGGCGGCTCGGAGTCCGCGCAGGGCCGGTAGCGCGGTCAGCAGGTCACCGAGTCCGAGTGCGCGCAGGACCAGAACCGTGCTCACCGGTGCTCCGGTTCCGCGTCGCCGCCGTCCGCGTGGTCTGCGCAGGGCAGGTGGGGGGTGTGCGTCGGGGGCGCGGCGGAGTGCTGTTCGGGCGCTGCTGGAAGCGACGCCGGCCTCGTCCGGGCGGGCGTCGGGTTGTGGGTCTCGTGCCGGGCGCATTGCGTTTCGGTGGCCTCGGACCGGGTGCGTGGGCTTCGACCGATCGGTGTGACGATGGTCGCAGAGATGCCGGGGCCCGGCTGCGTGTTGCTTGGGTCGGGGACGGCGAGGGCGGCAGCCGCACCCGAGGAGACGAATTCTGCGGCGGCCGCCACCGCGTGCTCTACTGCGGCTTCGATGGCGGCTCCGGCGGCGAGGGCGGCGGTGGCGGCAGTGGCGAAGCGATCGCCTGCACCGCAGGTGTCGGTGATCCGGGCGGCGCGCAGTTCGGTGGGGATGGGGACTTGGCGAGGATCGGGCGAGCTCTGCTGATAGACGACCGCGCCCTCGGCGCCGAGGGTGATCGCGATCGCGCGGGCGGACCAGCGGCGGGCGAGGTCGCGGGCTCGGTCGCCGAGGTCGTGGCCTCGCCCACCGTCGGGGGCGAGTTGCTCGGCTTCGGATCTGTTCGGGGTGGCCAGGGTGGCGCCCGGCACGGGCGTGGGGCCGCGCGGGTGCGGGTCCCACACCACCGGTATCTGCCCGCCCAGTGCCGCCAATATCGCGCGCAACTGCGGATGGTCGGCAACACCGCGGCCGTAGTCGGCCACCAGGATGGCGCGGGCACCGGACAGCGCGGCTCGTACCGTCTCGGGCAGCAGGTCGGGGCGCAGGCGCCCGTCACCGAAATCGAGGCGGGTGATCGGGGCGGGCGCGTCGGCGGCAGCGGGCCCCGCCCACGGGCCGTGGGCCCGTACCCGCTCCTTGCAGACAGTGCTACCCGTCACGGGCAACGCCAGCGTGTGCACCCGTTCGTCCAGCAGACGGCGCAGCAGAACACCCGCGTCGTCGTCGGCGAAACCGCCGATGAGGACGGTGTCGCCGTCCTGTGCGGCCAGGAGCCCCGCCAGCCCGGCACCGCCGGGGCGGTAGGTTTTCGCGGCCACATCGACAACGGGGACTGCGGCGTCGGGACTGCAACGATCGGCCCGGCCCTCGATGTCGATATCGAGCAGCACATCGCCGACCACGACGAGCGGGCCATGCCGCGGCATCGACCCGTTCCCGTTCCCGGCAGCGGTCACGAATGCACCTCTAGCGCGGCTTCCAAGGCGGTGCACAGGGCATGCACCAGTACCAGGTGCATTTCCTGCACGGTCGCCACCGTGGGCGCTTCGACCGCGATGGCTTCGTCGCAGAGCGCGGCGAGCGGGTTGGGTGACGGGCCGGTCATCGCCCAGGTGTGCAGGCCGATCTCGTGCCCGGCTTTGGCGGCGGCGACGACATTGGCGCTGGCGCCGCTGGTGGACAGGGCGACCAACACATCGCCGGGCCTGCCGTGGGCCCGCAGCGGCCGGGCGAACATCTCCTCTAGACCGTAATCATTGACGATCGCGGTGGTGCTGGAGGTATCGGCGTGTAAGGCGACGGCCGACAGCGGCCGACGTTCGGCACGGAAACGCCCGGTCAGTTCCGCTGTCAGATGCTGGGCTTCGGCGGCGCTGCCGCCGTTACCGCAGGCAAAGAGCCTGCCGCCGTCCTCGTATACCCGCGCCAACTGTTCCCCCCAGGAACGCACCTGCGCACAGGCCGTGCCGAGGTTGGTCTGCAACGCGGTGCGCAGCGCGGTGAAATGCTGTTCGAGTTCGGCGTCGGCAGCCGGGCGGCGCGGATAGGTCACGGCAGCTGGATCCGGGGGGGCCGGTTTCTTGCCGTTCCGCCTGCCGACGGCCGGGTTTCCGGTGGAGGTGTCCATGGTGCTCACAGTGGTTCGTCCTTCCTGTGCGCGCCCGCAAGGGCTATGCCGACGGCCGAGGTGAGGTCGGAGGCGACCGCGGCGTTGCGTTCGGCGAAAGCGATTTCGGCGCGGCGGGTGCGTTCGGTCGGCACCAGCACCGCGCCTGCTCCGGCCGCCAGCGCCGCCTCGATATCGGAACCGATGTCGCCGATCACCACGCAGCGGCCCGGGGCGACGCCGAGTGCGGCGGCCGCGGCCAGCACGAGCCCGGGTTCGGGTTTGCGGCAGCGGCAGCCATCTGCGTGTCCGTGCACGCAGATCTGCCAGGTGTCGAACGGTCCGAGCAGTTCCTCCACCCGGGCGTTGACCGCCGCCAGTTCAGCGGGGGATATCAGCCCTGAGGCGACACCGGACTGGTTGCTGACCACGCCGGTCCGTATTCCGGCCCGGCGTAGCTTGCGCAACTGGGTTCGCGCTGCCGGGACCGGACACACCAGTGCGGGGTCGGAAATGTAGCCGGTATCGGCGATCAGGGTGTCGTCGCGGTCGAACAGCACGGCCGCAGGGCGCCGGGCGGGCGGGTCGAGACGAACTGCTGAATTGTGCATCGTGAGCTCCTTTCGACCGCCGGGTCTGCGCCTCGTGCGGCACGTGCCCGCGTCCCGCGAACCCCTGGCAGCGTCGCCGCACCCGGTGGGCACGGCCACTGCTTCTCACGTCTGCGTGATGCCCGAGAAGAAGCAGTTGAAACTGTTTTGCCGAACTCGGCGCGCGTTTACTCCCGAAACAGCAGGGAAGCCTGTGACGCAGGAGCCGGAACCGGTCTCGAAGAGGTGCGATGGGTGAGCAGACGGGCACGGTGCTGCTGCGTAGGCTGCGGCAGCGGGGTGTGCCGGGCTATCCGGGTGAGGGCATCAATGGTCTGCTGGCCGTCTAGGCCGCCGGTATCGACCATCCGCAGTTCGTGCAGGCCCGCCATGAGGAAATCGGCTTTCGCTGCGGTCGGGTTCGCCGAATTCTCCGGTGAGATCGGGGTGTGCGCGGCCACCGGCGGGCCGAGGGCGGTGCATCTGCTCAATGAGCTCTACTACGCCGAACTCGACCCTGGAACGCACGGCGCTCGGGGGTGCAGACCAGCAGGAAGTCGATCTGCCTGCTGCGTTCAAAGATGTGTGCGGGGCGTATGCGCAGCTGTGCGTGGCCCCCCAGCAGCAGCAGCCGAACGTGCTGGACCGCGCGATCCAGGTCGCGCTGGCCGAGCGCCCGACGGCGGTGATCGCGCCTGCCGACGTATCAGCTCTCGAGTACCAACCGCCCGAGCACGCGAGGAAGAACGTGCCGTCGAGCCTGGGGGCAGCACCGGTATACCACCGTGCCGGGGCCCGGCGGGGGTTGCGTTGCACGGCGGAGATCCTCAACGCTGGTGAACGGGTGGCGATCCTTGCCGGACATGGCGCAAGTGGCTGCGCCGCGGAGCTGTCCACGGTGGCGGATCTGCTCGGCGCGGGGTGGCCGAGGTGCTATCGAAGTTCCCGGCCTCCCAAGCGTTTCCGGATGTGGACTACGCCGAGTTCGCGCGCGAGCTCGGCGTAGTCTTCGTCGGCGGCCCGGATCAGCTGCACGGGGCATGGTCGCGAGCATCGGCCGCGGGTAAGTCGTTCCTGCTGGATATCCGATGTAACCCGCACGTGGCTCAGCTGAAACCGGCCAGCGCCGAAGCGAGATCGGGGACTTCCAGCGCATCGAGCGCCTGCTGACGCACATCCGGGCACTGCTGTTCGGTGGCTGTGTCGACGACCGTTTTGTCCCGGATTATGGTGTCGTTGAGGCCGCCCTCGCGGGCCGCCCAATTGTGCACGGTGCCGTTGAAGGTGACCTTGGCGACCGTGGCGCCCTGGTCCTTCCAGGTGTCGATATCGGCGCGCATCATATCGCAGAGCTGCGCGGCGGCCTCGGGTGTGATCTCGTCGACCGCGGGCGCTTCACCGGTGGTCTCTGGGCTCGGCATCGTCACCGATGGTGTGACCGGGCTGGGCGCCGCATCATCGGTCCCGTTGTCTCCGTTGTCGCCGCAGGCTGCGCCGAGTGCAGCTGCGCAGAGCAGGCCTGCAGCGAAAAGGGTGCGTGTGGTCCGGTGCCGGTGCTCGGTCATTGTTTTCCTCCTCGGAGACCGCGTCGCGGTGGGTGTTCTCCCGGCCTGGATACCCGGCGCCGGTGGCCTCAATCAGCGGCCGGAGTCGATCAGTTTGCCCACTGCTTCCACCACCGCCTGTTCCGGAATCTCGTCCAGGCAGGGATGTCCGGGCACCGGGCACCGCCGCGCCCGGGAATTCGCACACGGTGCGTTCTGGTCGCCGAGCACGATCGCAGGCACCCCGTGTGGCGCCCACCGCAGTGCAGGCACCACTGGAGCGAACAGCGACACCACCGGGGTGCCGACCGCGGCCGCCAGATGCGCCGCCGCGGTATTGGGCGCGACCACAACTGCCGCGTCCCGCAGCACCGACGCCAGACCGGCCAGATCCGTTGCCCCGCCCAGATCTACCGCAGACCTGCCCGCGGTGAAGGCGGTGAGTTCCTGTTCGGCGGGGGCACCGGTGACCAGCACTCGGTATCCGGCCTCATGTAAGGCTGCGGTCAGCGCCCGCGAACGCCGCGCCGACATCCGGCGTGCGGGCACGGCGGCGCCGGGATGCACGACGACATAACCGGGTTCGCCGGTCAGCTCGCGAGTATCGGGCAAATCCGAGCGCACCCGCAGCCGGTCGTCGCCGACGGGGAACCCGGCCGCCGCAGCCAGTGACAGCGCCCTGATCGGCTCGGGCACATCGTCGTCGACGCGATGGCGCACGTCCAGCAGCGAACCGGGATAGTCGACGCTGATAGCGCTGATCCGCGGAACCTGCGCCATCCGCAGGATCAGCGCCAGCGGCAGCGGCGACTGATGAAACGAGGTGAAGATCAGCGCCTGGTCCACGTCCAGCTCCGCGATGCGGGCGCGCAACCGCTCGACGTCGGCCGCGGTCGGCGCCGGAGCGTCGAAATCCACCCACCCGGCTCGGAATTCGATCACCCGATCGACCCCGGGCAGCAGTTCGGCCGCCGCCGCTCCCAGGGGACCGGCCAGAAATGTCACCCGTTCGGCAGCGTCGGCCACGGCCCGCACTGCCGGACCGGTCACCAGCACATCGCCCGCGCTGTCGAGCCGGGCAGCGAGCACATGTCCGGTCATGGGTTGCCGGGATGGGCGGCGACCTTATCGGTGAG
Organism: Nocardia donostiensis; assembly: GCF_002081715.1. Classification (GTDB taxonomy): domain Bacteria; phylum Actinomycetota; class Actinomycetes; order Mycobacteriales; family Mycobacteriaceae; genus Nocardia; species Nocardia donostiensis. Next base: position 22,651 of record NZ_MUKP01000039.1, read on the forward strand.
CAGCCGGTCCCAGCGGCGGATGAACTCGTCTATGCCGTAGTTGGTCAGCGCCCAGTGCCGCGCCGCCTTGCCCGCGAGTTCGGCGAAGAACGGTTCGTGGACGAACTGCCGAATCCCCTCGGCGAGCACATCGATCTCGGTCGAGACGACACCGGCCTCGGCCGGAATCGACACCGGCGCTTCGGTGGTGGCGACTGCGACGATCGGCATACCCAGATACATCGCTTCCAGCACCGACAGCCCGAGCGAGGTCCAGCGCGGGGTGTGCACGAACAACCGCCTCCGGGCGAGTTCGGCGTGCAGGCGCTGCTGTGGGTGATCGCCCGCGCCGTGCACCCGTTCCGGTGGCAGCAGCAGCGAACGGTGCAGATTGTCGGTGCCGATCCCGTATACGTCGAACGGGGCGGCCTCCGACAGCGGGACCAGCAGATCGGTGCCGGTGATGCGCCAGCGCCGCACCGGTTCGTTGATGATGGTAGCGGCGCGGGCCAGTTCCCCGGAGTACAGATGCCCGGGATCGAGGATGCCGTGCGGGATCACGGTCACCGGGGCGCGGCCGTTGTCCCACATCAACTGGTTGAAGTGGGTGACGTGCACCAGCGTGATGTCGGTGCGGTCGGACACCGGATGCTGCGACAGCGCCGCATGTTCGCGCGGGGCGTTGTGCTCCACGTACACCGCGGGGATATCGACACCTGGTGTGCGGCGCAGCCACTGCCGGGTCAATTCCAGTTCGTGCGGTCGTTGTAGCACCACGACGTCGACCTGCTCGTCCGCCAGATCACCGGGGGCCACTTCGCGCGCGGTATCCGGCCACGGCCGCCCACAGCGCCCGAGCGCCCATTCGGGTTCGGCCGCATCGGTTGGCAGCAGATAGTTGTGCCCGCCGTGCACGAACGAGGTCATCCACGACCCGTGCACGTGCCAGACGAGCACGTTCAGCGGCCGCGGCTCCTGCTGGGCCGGATTCGTCGCAGCTTCCATATCCGCTGGGTGCCCCACGGGCAGCGGGTGAAACCGGTGCTCAGCCGGTCAATGCCGATTCCGCTCGCGCGGCGGCGCGCTGTGGCCGCGGTTGCAGTTCGTACACCGCGAAAGCGGTACGGATAACCGGTTGGGCCACATTGCGGACCCGGATACCGCCGGGAGTGGTGCCGCGTTCACAGCCCGAATGCGCATGCCCGTGCACTGCCAGATCCGCCCCGTAGGCGTCGATCGGCTCGCCCAGCAGATATGAACCGAGGAACGGGTAGATTTCGCGCGGTTCGCCGTGCAGGGTGTCGCTGGTGGGGGAGTAGTGGGTGAGCGCGATTGTCACATCGGTGTCCAGCTCGCCCAGTGCGCGTCCCAGCGAATCGGCCAGATCGACGGTGTGCCCCGCGAAATCGCGCATTATACGTTCCCCGAAGACGCTGGCGCATTTACCGGCGAACCCGCCGCCGAAACCTTTCGTCCCGGCGATGCCCAGTGTCTGCCCGTCCACCGATACGGTGGCCGACGTCCCTTCCAGCACCGTGATCCCGTGTGCCTGCAGCAGTTCGGTGATCTCGGCACCCGCGTCGCTGTTATGGTCGTGGTTGCCGAGCACCGCGACCACCGGGACGCCGAGACCGGCGAACTCGTCGGCGACCACCTCGGCTTCCTCCACGGTGCCGTGCTTGGTCAGATCACCGGCCAGCAACAGCACATCCGCCCGTTCGGGCAGCTGCCGCAGCGCAGGCCGTAACACCCCGCGCGAATCGGTACCCAGGTGGACGTCTCCGACCGCCGCGATCCGCATCTGCCAGCTCCTTTTCGTCCGCGATGGCCTCAGCTCAGGTCTTCACATTCACCCGGCCCGCTCGACCCGGTGATGTGTACGTCGTTGTGGATGCGCGCGTCCGGAAGCAGTTCCCGTACCACGTCTTCGAGCATGCGGCGGCGTTCGGCGTTGCCGACTTCGCCGTCGAGCACCACTACCTCGCCGCGGATGCGTACCTGCACACCCTGCTCGGAGGTGCGGGGGTCCTCGGCGAGTGCGCGGTGCAGTTTGGCGGCGAGATATTCCGGCGGCTGAATCCGTGCGGCACCGGGTTCGTTCGATATGCCGGCCATCTATTCCACCTTTCGCGTGTCGGCGCTGCTCTGTCGCGTATCGGCGATGCCGAGGTCGTCGATCAGGCCGAGGAACGCCCTGGCGTAGGGGGAGTGTTCGGTCTGTTCGCGTACCGACCGCCAGTCCACCTGTTCGCGCAGGTCGCGGGAGATCCGCAGGAGCGGGCTCAGGTCGAGCCGGTGCGCGTCGAAGACCAGAAGTTTGTCGACGAGCAGATCGGTGCCGTCGACGACGGGGGCCACGGTCGGCCCCACCCGCATCATCTCGGCGCGGTCCAGGAGCTCATCGGTGACCTCCCGGTTGTTCGGCCGGTGGATCAGGTCGATCAAGGTGACACCGTCGTAAGCCTTGGTCAGCCAATCTTCGGCCGCATCGGCCACGCGCAGACCCGCCTTGGCCAGTTCGCTGCGTGCGCGCCCACAGTCGGCCGGTTTGATGAACAGGTCGACATCGTGGTCGGAGGCGGGACCACCGCGCGCGTACACCGCGCAGCCGCCCGCCACGGCGAAACGGATGCCGCTGCGCGACAGCGCGTTCGCCGCCCGGGTGAGTGCGTGCAGCAACTGGTCGTTGGTCGGGACCATACTCCGGTGCTACCCGGGATCCGGTCCGCTAATCAGGGGATCGGCCGGTCAGGGCCAGGATGATTCGGTGGAGTGGCAGACCACCATCTCCCGCATCTCGCAGCCGGGCGGGCGGGTCATGGCGAAGACAGCGGTTTCGGCGACGTTGCGCGGGTCGTTGAGTTGAACATCGGGCGGCGGCACGTATTGGGCGGGGCGTCCGTCGAAGAACGCGGTGTGCATACCGCCGGGGATCAGTAGCGTGACACCGATCTCGCCTGCCGTTTCAGCGGCCAGCGCTCTGGTGAAACCGACAACGCCGAACTTCGAGGCGCAGTAGGCGGTCGCGTCGGGTAGAGCCTTGACGCCGAGAGTGGACGCGCAGGTCACCACGGTGCCGTGCCGTGCTTTCAGCGCGGGCAGCGCGGCGCGCACGACCGCGGCTGTGCCGAACAGGTTGACCCGGATCACGCGCTCCCAGTCGTCGGCAGCGACCTCGTCGAGCTTGCCGCAGCAGTCGATGCCCGCGGCGGTGAACACCGCGTCGAGACCACCGGACCGGTCGATCAGCGCTTCGGTGGCGCGGGTCGCGGCGTCGGTGTCGGCCAGGTCGGCCTTTTCCCAGTCGACTCCGGCTGCGGGTTCTTTGCGGTCGATGACCAGCGGTGTTCCCCCCGCATCGCGGACCGCGTCGACGGTGGCGGCGCCCAGCCCGGACGCGCCGCCGGTGATCAGGACGGTGCCGAGTGTGCTCGCTGTTCGGCTCACAGTGCTCCTTCGGTCGTGAACGGTGTGGTTGTCACTGCTTTCGCGGCGGCCGCGGCGCGCCGGGCGGGGACCAGGCGGCGGTAGACCGACAGAGTTGTGTCGGCGACCTGGTCCCAGGAGTAGTGGGTGCGGGCCCGGCGTTGTCCGGCCGCGCCCATGGCGCGGCGCCGGACGCGGTCGGTGAGCAGGTCGGCCAGCGCCGTGGCCACCGGCTCGGGTTCTGGCGCGACCAGTGCGCCGGTCACCCCGTCGACGACCGTGTCGAGCATGCCGCCGACCGCGCTGGCCAGCACCGGTTTCCCGCAGGCCATCGCCTCCAGCGGGACCATGCCGAACGGCTCGTACCAGGGGGTGCACACCACGACATCGGCGGAACGCAGCAGTTCGGGAACGTGGGCCCGCGGCACCTGGCCCAGCAGCCGCACCCGGTCGCTCACCCCGTATTCGGCGGCGATCCGGACGAGCCTGCGGAGCTCGCTCTGGTCGGCATGGTCGCTGCCACCACCACCGGCGATGAGCAGTTCGGTATCGGGCAGCAGCGGTAACGCGCGGATCGCGGTATCGAACCCTTTGCGCCGGACCAGCCTGCCCACCGAAACCAGCCGCCGCATACCGTCTGCCCGGTCGGCGACCTTGCCGTCGGGGGTGAACAACGACAGATCGACCCCGCAGGGCACCACCGAGGCCCGGGAACGTGGGACACCCATCCGTTCCAGTTCGGCCACCTCGTCCCGGCAGGTGGCGATGACCCGGTCGGCGCGGGTGGCGATGAGACGTTCGAACTTGATCCGGGACGGCGGGCTGGTGTCGGCGCTGCCCTGATACCGGCGTTTGACGGTACCCAGCGCATGAAAGGTGAGCACCACGGGAATACCGCTTCCCCGCACCGCCAGTGCGGTGGCCAATCCCGACATCCAGAAATGCGCGTGCACGATATCGGGTGGGTCCGGCGTCCAATGCCGGTGCAGGAACCCGGCGAATTCGCCCAGGTGGGGCAGGATGGCGTCCTTCGGGATGGGTTCCGGCGGCCCGGCGGGCACGTGCACCACCCGATACCCGGCGCCGGTCATCACCTCGGTGGCGGTATCGGGATCGTCGCGGCGGGTGTAGACGGTGACGTCGTGCCCACGACCGGCGAAAGCGGCCGCAAGCTCGCCGACGTGGACGTTCTGCCCGCCCGCGTCGACACCACCCAGCGGGGCGAGCGGGCTGGCGTGTTCGGAAACCATAGCGATTTTCACGAAGTGCTCCGTTCTGCCGACCGGCATGGCGGGACCCGCTGCCGCGTCCCCGGGGGGCGCTGCTCACACGATCGAGACGATGAGCGCGACCGCCACCACGAGGAACACCACCACCAGTGCGATGGTCGCCACGATCACACCGATACCGGTGCCGGGGAAATGGTGGCGGGTGTCGGGTTCGGGCGCCGAGAGCCCGGAAGTCTGTGGGGTGTCCGGTGGGGTAGCGCCAGGGGCCACCCCACCTCCGGGCTCCAGGTCGGGGGTCTCGGCGGGATCGGGGTCCATCGATGACATGACGTGCCTACTCCCCGTCGTTGTCGGGTGTCTGCGGCGCGTTGGGTCGTTTTCCGGTCATCTTGCGATAGGCGATGACGGCCGCGACCAGCACCACGATGGCGATGATCACAAGTAGTTCCATATGCCGCGCATACCCGCTGCGCTCATGGTCAATCCGGCGGGTACGGGCGGATTCCGCCGTCGGTTTACCCGTGCCGGTTCCGGGAAGCCGCCAGGGGACAGGGCATGTCGGCAGCAGCTTTCTGGTAGCGAGGAGACGATCGTGGACCAACCATCGCAGCAGCCAACCGGCACACCTGCCGCCTCGGCGGCGATCGGGCAGCCCGCAGGCGGCGACGAGCACGGCGGCGCGGCGAAACAGCGGCAGCTGGACCCGCACCGCCAGGACCGCAACAGCGGATATCTGACCACTCAGCAGGGGGTGCGCGTCGACCACACCGATGACTCGCTCACCGTCGGTGACCGAGGCCCCACCCTGCTCGAAGATTTCCACGCCAGGGAGAAGGTCACCCATTTCGATCACGAACGCATTCCCGAACGGGTGGTGCATGCCCGTGGCGCGGGCGCCTACGGGTATTTCCGCCCCTACGACAGCTGGCTGGCCGAGTACACGGTCGCGAAATTCCTCACCGATCCGCAACAGCAGACACCGGTTTTCGTGCGTTTCTCGACGGTGGCCGGTTCCCGCGGTTCGGCGGACACGGTGCGAGATGTGCGCGGTTTCGCCACGAAGTTCTACACCGAACAGGGCAATTACGATCTGGTCGGTAACAACTTCCCGGTGTTCTTCATCCAGGACGGCATCAAGTTCCCCGATTTCGTGCACGCGGTCAAACCTGAACCGCAGAACGAGATACCGCAGGCCGCGTCCGCGCACAACACCCTGTGGGATTTCGTGGCCGAGCAGCCGGAAACGCTGCACGCCATCATGTGGTTGATGTCGGATCGGGCACTGCCGCGCAGCTTCCGCATGATGCAGGGTTTCGGGGTGCATACCTTCCGGTTCGTCAATGCCGAAGGCAAGGGCACATTCGTGAAATTCCATTGGAAGCCGAGCCTGGGCACACATTCGCTGCTCTGGGACGAATGCCAGCAGGTGGCCGGGCGCGATCCGGATTACAACCGGCGCGACCTGTGGGAAAACATCGCCATGGGTAACTTCCCACGCTGGGAGTTGGGCGTGCAGCTGGTCCCGGAAGAGCAGGAGTTCGATTTCGATTTCGATCTGCTCGACTCGACCAAGATCATCCCCGAGGAGCAGGTGCCGGTGCGCCCGGTCGGTGAGCTGGTGCTCAACCGCAATCCCGACAATTTCTTCGCCGAAACCGAGCAGGTCGCCTTCCACACCGCGAACGTGGTGCCGGGTATCGACTTCACCAACGACCCGCTGCTGCAGATGCGCAACTTCTCCTATCTGGACACCCAGTTGATCCGCCTCGGCGGACCGAACTTCGCCCAGTTGCCGGTGAACCGGCCCGTCGCCGACGTGCGCAACCATCAGCAGGACGGGTACGGCCAGTATCAAGTGCCGCACGGTAACGCCTTCTACACCAAGAACACCCTCGCGGGAGGCTGCCCCGCGCTGGCCGATGCCGAGGTATTCCGGCACTACACCCGACGGGTGGACGGCGAGACCATCCGGGTCCGCAGCGAAAGCTTCAAGGACTACTACCGGCAGCCGCGGATGTTCTGGCGCAGTATGTCCCCGCCGGAAGCCGAGCACATCGTGTCGGCATTCGCCTTCGAGCTCGGTAAATGCGACCGAGTGGAGATCCGCAAACGGGTGCTCGACCAGTTGGTCCGCGTCGACCCCGACCTGTCGAACCGGGTGGCCGCGGAACTGGGCCTGCCTGCCCCGGCAGGCGAACCCGTGGAAGATGTGGTGATCTCCCCGGCGCTGTCGCAGCTGAACAACCCGCCACCGACCATCGCCACCCGCAAGATCGCAGTACTGGCCGCCGATGGCGTGGACGGCGCGGGCGTGCGCCGGATCAGCGACGCACTGACCGCACACGGCGCGAGCGTGGAGGTGCTCGCCCCGCACGGCGGTGAACTCAGCGGTGCCGACGGCGACGGCGTGACCGTGGATCACACACTGTCCACCATGGCGTCGGTGCTCTACGATGCGGTGATCGTCGCGGGGGGCGAAGCCTGCGCCCGCACTATCGCAGAAACGGGGCCTGCGTTGCATTTCGCGTTGGAGGCGTTCAAACACGCCAAACCGGTGGGTGCCCTCGGCGCGGGCGTGGAAGTGTTGCGGGCCGGCGGTATCGCCGCGCAGACCCCGCCCGGGGAAACCGACCACGCCGTCGACGGCGTGGTGGTGTGCACGGATGCGGGCGAGCAGGTCTCGGAGCAGTTCGTCGGATCCTTCGTCGCCGCGCTGGCGGGGCACCGGATCTGGCAGCGGGACACCCATGCCGTCCCAGCCTGAATCCGATGGGGTGCTCGTCCCGGCTGTGCTGGGGCGAGCACAGGAGTGCGCGAAAAAGCTCGCCGAGATCGCGGAGGGCCGCGGTATCACCGTCGCTGTCGCCGAATCGCTGACCTCGGGGCAGCTCGCCGCAGCGTTGGGCGCCGCGCCGGATTCGGCCGAGTGGTTCCGCGGCGGCGTCGTGGCCTACAGCAGTGCGGTGAAACACCGGGTCCTCGGGGTGCCCGAGGTGCCGGTGGTGTCGCGGCCCGCGGCGAGCGCGATGGCCGAGGGGGTGCGCGAACTCTTCGATGCGAGTATCGCCGCCGGTGTTACCGGAGCCGGTGGCCCGGACGGGCAGGACGGCGAACCACCCGGTTCGGTCTGGTTCGCCGTCGCCGCTGCAGACGGGGTGCGTGCTTGGCACCGCCAGTTCGACGGTGCTCCGGAAGAGGTGCTGGACCAGGTGGTCTGCTTCGGCGCGGAACTGCTGCTTGCGGCCGCTGCCGGGCAGTTGGACGAGGTCGCGGTCAACTGATCTTGCGACCGGCGCGAAGAAGCCGTTGCACAGCCTGACCACGGCGCTGTCCGTCGTTCACCGGCGGGGTGCGCGGCGGCGGTGACTGGTATCGCAGAGCGGGTAGTTCTTCGAGCGGCGGCACAGGCAGATCGCGACCTGGAAGCGGTCGCAGCGCAGGGTTCTACCGTCCGGGGTCACCAGCTCGACCGGACCTTCGATGAGCGCCGGTCCGTCGGCGGTGAACGTCACGCGCCTGCGGTCTGTGGCATGCCGCACCGCCCCCGGCGCGGCGCCCGCATCCTGGGGTGGGTGTTCGGCCTGGTTATCGGGTTCGGTCGGCACGGATCACCACCAGTTCTTCGTCACGCTGTCCCGGCTCGATGAGGCCCGCCGATTCCAGCCACGCCGCGCGTTTACGCATCACCGGCCCGAACGGGACCACCGACCGCGCCACCACCGCCGCTTTCAGGCCGCCGTCGCGCAGCTGGGTCAGGCTGATATGTGGCCCGCAGACGGCCGAATGCACGATCAACGCCACCCCGCCGGGGGCGAGCAGCGCCGGGAGCATACGGCACAGCGGATTGAGCAGATCGCGGCCGTGCTGGCCCGCGTCCCAGGCGCGGGCGGCCCGGCTGCCGGGGGCGTGCCGCGCCGACGGCACATATGGCGGATTGGCCAGCACCACATCGAAGGTGCGGTCGCGCATCACGGTGCGCACGTCACCGCGCAACAACTCCAGCTCGATCCCGCGCACCCTGCTGTTGATCCACGCCGACAGCAACGCGGCCCGCGACATATCGACACCTGTTACGGCGTGCGCTCCGGCGCGGGCGGCCTCGATCGCCAGTGCACCGGTGCCGGTGCAGGCGTCGAGCACCCGCCTGCCGTCCGGCAACGCTGCCTCGCCCATGGCGCGCGCCAGCAGCCAGGTATCCGGCTGTGGCTGGTAGACCCCCGGCGCCCGGAACAATCTGTGCCTCCCTGTCACTGTCGGTCCTCCCGTAACGAGCTGCGGCCCGCGCCCCAGCAATCGAGCACATAGTCGGTGAAACGGCTCTCGAGCAGCTCGGTGGCCTGAATGCCGAACACCATCGATGCGGCCAGTTCGGGTTCGCGGGCCAGCAGATCGCCGATCACGTCCCGGCGCAGCACCTGCTCGTGCACGGCGTCGGCCTCCACATGTTCGAGATAGAACAGCAGGCAGGCCGGGTCCGCGTCGAACCGCCGCAGCGCTTCGGTCAGCCGCCGCGATGCCGGCGAGGAGGTGATCTCCACCGCCGCGAAATGCCCGACCGCAGCGCCCCGCAGCCCGCGATGCACACCGAACAGCGACATCATGTCGACCAGCGTGAGCATCGGTGCGGGCACCACGTCCAGGTAGTGCAGATAGGAGTCGTCCAGGCCCGCAGCTGCCAGCAGATCCGCATACAGCCGCGCGTGCACCCGGTCGCCGCGGCCGCCGCCGAACTCGTCGAACTCGACCGCAACCAGCGATGCCTTCGCCTGCCCGCGCAGCCGCGGGATCAACCACGCATTCGGGTCGGCCTCCTTGTGGTGATAGATCGACCGGTGCACGAAATATTCGCGCATCTGCCACCACTGGCCGTTCTCCCGCAGATAGGTGGCGATATCCGAGGTATCGCCACCGTCGCTCTCGGCCGGAGCGAGCAGCAGCCGCTCCAGTTCGGCCTCGATATCGTCGCCGCCGTCGACATCGGCACGCAGGGCGGTCAGGAAGATCCGTTCCAGCCGGGCTCGCAGCTCCAACAGCCGCGGATCCCATTCCCACTCCGGGTCGACGCCGTCGAACCCCTGATAGTGCAGTTCGTAGCAGGTGTGCAGCGTCAGCTGTAGATCCTCGCCGTAGGGGTCCATATCGGCGGGCGGGTCGGGTACCGCATCGCCGGGATCGGCGCGCAGCAGTTCGACGATATCGGCCGACAGCGGGCCGCGTGGCCGCGGCAACCGCCAGGAACGTTCGCCGACGGATACGGTTTCGGTCATGACAAGCTCCTGCAGGTCACTGGTCTACTGACGCCCCAGCGCGGCTGCGAGCTGGTTTCGGACCGGTGTGTCATGGCATGCCTCGGGCGTACGCAGGCCCACCTCCTGGCTCGGGGATACCCCGGTCCGATGCGCGCAATCAACGGGCCGCCCGGCGCGCGTGTATCGGGCCGGAACTCAGGCCGGGTACTGCTGTGTGCGCAGCAGCCGGGCCAGATGGGCAGCGTTGCGGGCCAGGGTCGCGTTCGTGGACGCGACGGCCTCGGGGACGGTATCCAGTTCGAGGTAGTCGACGCCGCTCATCGCCTCACCGTTCCAGTAGGTGCCGCCCTGAGCCGGAATGGTGAAACCGATATCGTCGAGCCCCTGGAACAGATCGGCGATGATCTTGTGCGCGCCGTCCTCGTTACCGACCACGGCGGCGGTGGCGACCTTGCCGAACATGGATGGACGACCCGCGCTGTCGGGCTCGGACAGTTCGGCGTCCAGGCGTTCGAGCGCACGCTGCGCCACCGACGACATATGACCGAGCCACGTCGGGGTGGCCACCAGCAGAATGTCCGCCTCGGCGATCTTCGCGCGGATATGCGGCCACTGGTCCCCGTCACCTTCGTCGGTGGTGACACCGGGATGAATGTCGTAGTCGACCAGCCGGACCAGCTCGCCGTGTACACCGTGCCCGGCCAACTGGTCGAGCAGCTGCCGGGCGATGAGTTCGCTGCTGGATTCCGCGGGTGTCTTCTTCAGTGTGCACACCAGTGCGACCGCGTTCAGCGACTCCGCCATACCGTGACCTCCCGCCTGTTGTCCGGCTCCTGCCACACCGGGCGCGCCGGGCTGGTTCCCGCGTCGCCGGTCCTGCCTCGCATAGCCACGGGCGGGCGCACCAAACCCCTGATCCGGTGTACAGCCGACAGAAGCCATGCCAGAATGGACGGTGGTTGAAACCTGCAGCCGACCCCGGTCCAGCGTGCGCTGGTCTTCGGAGCCGGCCGCGGCCCGGACAGTATGAATCGAATCACCGTCCTTTCCGCGAGACCGGCCCCGTCGCACGCGACCGAAGCCCCTTACCGCACGGGAGGGTTCCATATGTCTGCTACTGCCGCCCTGCATCACGCCGATGAACTGCGCCGCCACGAGGAACGCACCTCACACAGCAGCCGGATGTGGTCCGCATACAGCAATGAGCGCGCGAACTATGTCATAGCGCGAGTGGAAGGAGAGCTCGACGCCGCCTTGGACGGCGACTTCAAAACGCTGCTCGCCCGGTGCCGGTCGGGTGGTTGCCCGGTGGTGATCCTCGACCTGCGGGCGACCACGTTCATGGGCATCAGAGCGGCCGCCGCGCTGGCTGCCGCCAAAACCCGAGCCTGGCACGAGGGCACCGAACTGCGCGTGGTCAGTGGACGTAAAGAAGTCGAGCGCGTGCTCGAGGTGGCGGGTGTACGCCCGCTGTTCCGCTACTATCCGACCATGCGCGCCGCACTGCAGGACTGATCACGGCGGCCTGCCGCACCGGTCCAGTATTCGCGCCGATCCCGCGCACCGCCGATAATCGGGCGGTGAGTGAATGCGGCGCGGCCTCCCCCGAAGATGCTGATGTGCTGGACCGTGCGGTGGGCCCCGACAGTTTGCAGAGCGTCGGCGGTTTCCGATTCTGGTTCGCCGGCCAGCGCTGGGAATGGTCCGCCGGGGTGGCGCAGATGCACGGCTACCCCGCCGCTGCGATGACACCGACCACCGAACTGTTGCTCGACCACAAACACCCCGACGACCGGGACGAGGTGGCGGGCACCCTGGCCAAATCCGTGAGCGAGGGAGAACCGTTCTGCAGCAGCCATCGCATCATCGACACCGCGGGCCGCACCCGCAACGTCATCGTCGTCGCCGACACCATGACCGACGAGCGGGGCGAGGTTGTCGGTACCTGCGGCTACTACGTCGACGTCACCGGCACCCTCGCCGAACACCGGCAGGAAGCACTGGACGACACCCTGCCGGAACTGTTCGCCGCCCGCGCGGTGATCGAACAGGCCAAGGGCGCGCTGATGCTCGTCTACGGTATCGACGCCGACCAGGCGTTCCGGGTGCTGACCTGGCGCTCGCAGGAAACCAACACCAAACTGCGCGCCCTCGCCGAACAGTTGGTCACCGAAATATCCGCGGTCCGGCATGCGACGCCCACGCTGCGCACCGCGTTCGACCATCTGTTGCTGACCGTGCACGAACGCGTCGCATCGTCGTGACCGCGACGCCGCGCGGCGGCGTTTCGGGGTCGGGTGCGAGGGTAAGCGAGCATGTGACAATCGGGGCCAGAACCGAAGGAACAACGACATCGGCGCCACCGGAGGTCGCTCGCGACGACGGGGCGTTACGGCCGTGCACAGCTGGCGGCATCAACAAGGTGGTGGTGGGCATGACAGAGCGCGTCTCGACATCCGCGGACACGACGACGATCGGAATCCGCGTCCCGGCGACCCTGGATCAGCTGGTCATGCTACGTGCGCTCGCCGAGACGGTATCGCTGATCGCCGACTTCGCGCTGGACGAGGTGACCGATATCCGGCTGGCCCTCGACGAGGTCGCCACCTCGCTGATCCTGCACGCCGTACCGGATACAACGCTCGGCTGCGATTTCACCTACGGCAAACAGCAGATGACGGTCCATGTCAACGCGACGACCGTCTCGGACTCGGTCCAGGACACCGAAAGCTTCGGCTGGCATATCGTGCGCACCCTGACCCGCTCGGTGCGGGCCGCGCAGCAGGCCTATGACGTAGCGATGGGCGGTTACCCCACGGATGTAGAATTCACCTGGTCCCGAGGAGGATCCGATGGCGGATGAGGGAACCAGGTCACGGCCGAGACCCCCGCGCCGCCATCACGGTAAGGACAGCTACGACGATATCGAGCCGCTGTTCGAGAAGCTGGCCGCCGTACCCGAAACCGACCCCCGGCGGGCCGCGTTGCGGGAGGAGGTCATCGACCGCTGCCTGCCGCTGGCCGAGCACATCGCTCGCAAGTTCGCCGGACGAGGGGAAGCGTTCGACGATCTGCTGCAGGTGGCCCGGCTGGGACTGATGCACGCCGTCGACCGCTTCGACGTGGAACGCGGCTCGTCGTTCCTGTCGTTCGCGGTGCCCACCATCATGGGCGAGGTGCGCAGGCATTTCCGGGACAACACCTGGTCGGTGCGGGTGCCGCGGCGGGTGAAGGAGATCCAGCTCAGCCTCGGCCCCACCATCGAAACCTTGTCGCAGCGCCTGGGCCGGGTGCCCAAAGCCAGCGAACTCGCCGCCGAACTCGAAATCGACCTGGTCGAGGTGACCCAGGGCCTCATCGCAGGTAACGCCTATCAGACCTCGTCGATCGATACCGTCGCCCCCGACGACAGCGATAACGCCCCGCTGCCGCTGATGGAATCCCTGGGCGCCGACGAGCCCTCCTACGGCTGGGTCGAAGACTATCTCGCCGTCAAACCGCTCATCGCGGAGCTGCCCGAACGAGAACGGCAGGTGCTGGTGATGCGGTTCTTCGAATCCAAAACCCAAACCCAGATCGCCGAACGCCTCGGGGTCTCCCAGATGCATGTCTCGCGCATCCTGTCCCGCACTCTGGGCTGGTTGCGGGAGCAGGCTTTGCGCGACTGACCATGAGCCTGCCGGCTCGGCCACAGGTGACCGTAGCGTAGGCAGCGCAGCGGAGCCGCTCATACGGGCGTCGGGGGGACAGGGGCCGGGCCGGGGCCGGGCTCCGGCGGACGCGGCGGCGCCGGTGGGGGTGGTTCCCCGGGCCGCGGTCCCGGTGGCGCGGGCTCCGGTGGCCGCTCGGGATCGGGGGGCGGCGGTGGCGGCGACGGTTCCGGCGGGGGAGGGTCACCCGGCTCCGGCTCGGGGGTGGGATGCCCGGGGTCCGGGGGCCGTGGCGGTACCGGGCTGCCCGGATCGGGCGGTGGATCCGGGGACGGCATCGGTGGGGAGATCGGGTCCGGTTCGCCGGGGCGTGGGACGTCAGGGGTCGTCATCGTGGTGAAGGTGCCGGTCGGCGGGGCGCTCATGACAACTCCTCAGTGACGTGAACGAACGCGAAGCGGGAAACAACAGGTCTACTCGCCCTCGTGTCGCGAACCCCGCTTCGTGTCTGCGACTACCCGCATCTACGGAACTGAAACAACCGAGCGTGCCCGCCACCGGGGCAGAAGCGGGCCGTTTGCGTCCCCCGCCCCCGGGTATGCGCTGCCTGTGCCGGTACGGCTACGACGCCCCGGACCAGCCAGCTCCCGCCGACTGCCGCGTTGAGGAGGTCGCCATGGATACCCGGTCGCACCGGCCGACGCGACACGAGGGATTGTGCATCGGAACAGTGGGGGAACCGTTTCCCGACGTGCGCCGGATCGCGGTGTTGCGCGGCGGTGGGCTCGGCGATCTGCTGTTCGCGCTGCCTGCCATCGAAGCGCTGCGCGCCGCCTACCCCGGCGCCGGACTCGTCCTGCTCGGCTCCAGTCTGCATGCGCGACTGCTGGACGACAGGCCGAGCCCGGTCGACGAGGTGCTGGTATTGCCCGGCGAAGGCGGCGCGGCCTCGCCCGAGGCCGAGCGGTCCTTCCTTCGGGAAGCCCGCCGCACCCCGGTCGACCTCGGAGTGCAGTTGCACGGTGGTGGGGCCTGGTCCAATCCGTTCGTGAACGGGTTGCGGGCGCGTTTTACGGCCGGTTGCCGCGCCGAGGGCGCCGCACCGCTACAGCGCACTATCCCGTTCCGCTACTACCAGAACGAGACCATGCGGGCGCTGGAGGTGGCCTGTCTCGCGGGCGCCCCACCGGTGCTGCTGGAACCGCGCGTGCAGGTCACCGAGGCCGATCTGGACAACGCCGACCGGGTTCTCGGTTCACCGGACCGGCCGCTGGTCGCGCTGCACCCCGGAGCCACCGATCCGCGCCGCCGCTGGCCGGTGGAGAGTTTCGCCGCCATCGCCGCGCACTGCGTGGACGAGGGCTTCGACGTGATCCTGGTCGGCACCGCGCACGAATTGAACCTGCTCGACGCGGTCGCGGTGCAGGCACGGGCGCGCGGGCCGGTGCTGCGCAGCGGCGGTATCCGGCAGCTGGCCGGCGCCGATATGTCCACGCTGTGCGGGGTGCTGGCACGCAGCAGTGTGCTCGTCGGCAACGACAGCGGCCCCAGGCATCTGGCGCGGGCGGTCGGCACCCCGACGGTCGGGGTGTTCTGGATCGGCAATGTGATCAACGCGGGGCCGGTCGCCCGCGGCCGCGACCGGGTGCTGATGTCGTGGCGCATCGAATGCCCGGTCTGCGGCGAGACTTTCACCGACGAGACCCGGCCGCGCTGCCCGCATGACGAAACGATCGTCGACACGGTCACGGTGGCGCAGGTGCGCGCCGAACTCGACGATCTACTGGCCGTCAGCTCCTACAACGGCTACGCGCGTCGCGATGACGCGCTGTCCTGATTCTGCGGTGTCGGCCAGAAATCGGGCGGCACCGCATCGAACGCCTCCACCCTCCGATCGCTGATGGTGGTAGGTGATTCCAGGTGCACGGCGCCGCTGGGCAGAATGCCCGCGCCGCCGTAGCGGGCCAGTACCCGCAGCTGGGCCAGTACATCCTCCCCGCAGTGCGCGGCGGGCAGCTCGGTCCAGAAGTCGAAACCGCCGGTCTGGATCAGCGCGGCACGATCGAACAGGACACATCCACCGATCCAGGCCACCTTGTAGGCCACCCAGTCACCGCCAGAAGCGCCCGTCGCATCACCTAGATGCGTCGGGTTCGCGGCATTGTGCAGCATCCAGCGTTCCCAGGCAGGTTCGCCGCGCACGATGCGCTCCGGCTGCGGCCTGCCGGGCCAGACCTCGAACGGGCGCAGCTCCTCGGGACGGTAGTCGTCCAGATACGACAATCCCTGTACCGCGCAACCCACCAGGCCGCAACCGAGTTCGCTGATCGCCGTATGCAGCCTGGTGATCGTATCCGATTCCAGCCAGACATCGTCGTCGAGGAACAGCACATAACGCGCGCGGGACCGGGCGAGCAGATGACACCGGTGCTCGGCCATCCCGCGTGGCGGGCGATGCGTGCCCAACCGCACCGGGTGACCGCGGCGGGTCAATACCCGGACCATGCTGCGGGCGGGTGCGGTGGCGAAGCTTTCGTCACTGTCGGACTGGTCGCTGACCACCACACCGAAATCGGGGAAGTCTTGTGCAGCCAGCCCGGCCAGGGTGGTGGCCAGCTCCAGCGGGCGGTTGCGGGTCGGGATCAGGACATCCACCTCAGGGGTCCGCGGCGGACGCCGGGCAGGGTTGTGCCGTGTCCCGCCGTTCCCGGTGCGGGGCGCGCTCATCCCGCACCGCCCGCGGTGGTGTTGGCGCGGATCCGTTCGATCATCGCCGAGGTCGAATGGTCGGCCAGATAGCTCAGTACCCGGACCTCACCCCCGTAGCCGCGCACCACCGGCGTCTCCGGCAGCATCTCCGGCCGGTAGTCGCCGCCCTTGACGTACAGGTCCGGTTCGAGTGCGCGCAGCAGCTCGGCGGGAGTGTCCTCGGCGAAGACGGTGACATGGTCGACGCAGCTCAACGCGGCGAGTACCGCGCAGCGATCGTGATCCGGGTTCACCGGACGGTCTTCGCCTTTGAGTCTGCGCACGCTGTGGTCGGAATTGACCGCGACCACCAGCACATCGCCGAGCCGTTTGGCCTCGTTGAGGTAGGCGATATGACCCGCGTGCAGCACATCGAAACAGCCGTTGGTGAACACGATGCGACGTCCGGCCGCGCGATGCTCACGCACCGCCGCACGCAAGCGGGGCTGGGACAGCACCGCGCCGCTGCTGCGATCGAGCTGCTCGGTCAGTTGCCCGGTGGTGCACACCGCGGTTCCCGGCCGGTGCACCACCACGTCGGCGGCGGCCTGCGCCAGCTCGACTGCCGAAGTGAGCGGCATCCCCGACACCAGCGCCAGTGTCAGCGCAGCGACGAAAGTGTCGCCTGCACCCGCGGATTGACCGTCGGGCACCGGCTGCGCCCACGTACGGTGGGCGGGGCGATCGCCGTCGAGGAGCACGGTGCCGTCGCGATCGAGGGTGACCACCGCAACGCGCGAACCGGTGACTTCGAACAGACGGTCCCGGTTGCGGTCGAACAACTCCACCCGATCGGCGTTCCCGCCCGGCGCCGGTAGCCCGGCGTCGACCAGACCGAGCGCATCGGCCGCTTCACCGGCGTTCGGGGTGACCAGATCCGGGTGCACTGCCCGCCAGCGGGCCGGATGGTGAGTGTCGACGATCAGCAGCGGCAGCCGGTCGCGCTGCTCGGCGAGCCTGCGGCGCAGGTCCTCGTTCAACGCGCCCGCGTAATCACAGACCACCAGCGCGTCCGCGTCGACGAGAGCGTCGTCGAGGTAGGCGAGCAGCGCCGCCGTCTCGGTTTCGTCGGCTGGGGCAGGTCTGCCCTCGTCGTAGCGGATCAGGATCTGTGCACCGGAGGCGACCCGGCTCTTGCGGGTGGTGGTGCGGCCGGGACAGATGTGCACCCGGGTCGCGTCCACGCCCGCGCTGGTCAGCGCCGTGCGCAGCGCGGCAGCGGCGGTGTCGTCACCGGCGAGCGCGACCAGTCGGGCGTCGGCGCCCAAGGCCGCCAGATTGGCTGCGGTGTTGGCTGCCGCGCCCGGTACCGCCGCGGTGCGTTCGACCTCGACCACCGGCACCGGGGCTTCCCGGCACAGCCGGTCGCTGTGCCCCCACATCCATACATCCAGTACCGCATCGCCCAAGACCACTATCCGTGGCCGCGTCGAGGCCAGCTGCGTTACCGCATCCGGGGCGAGGCCTGCCCGTTCGGGGTCGGCATCATTCGGCGAATCCACGCGCACCCTCCCGATCGGTCGGCTACCTACTCCCGCCGTTCCACGCTGCGTGGCGAATAAACCACGACTGCTTGTTTCGATCGGGCCAGCCCGGCAAACCTGCCAACCGTGGACAGGAAGAACAGCAACGACGACTACGACGACGACGTCGCTGTGTTCGATGACACCGCGGCGTTCGACGACACTGCGGCCACCACCGGCGAATCCGGCTCCGACCCGTACGGACTCGACGCCGGTGAACTCGATCCCGATGAACTCGACCCCGGCGGACTCGATGTTCCCGACGCCTGGAGCAGATCGGACTTCACCGGCTGCACCCCAGGGGAGCATCGCGGCCGCGGCGAGCTGGAACGCCGACTCGCCGAAGAGGAACCCGATATCGCCATGGAATGAACGGCAGAGAAAGGAGAGCGCCCCCGATGGGTTTTCCCGAACAGCAGCAGCAGGTTCCCGGTGTCCAGTCCCGGATGTCGCCGGTGCCCGACTGCGGTGAGAACAGCTATCGCGGCACCGGCAAACTGGCCGGGAAGGCGGCGGTGATCACCGGCGGCGACAGCGGTATCGGCCGCGCTGTCGCCATCGCCTACGCCCGGGAGGGCGCCGATGTGCTGATCTCGTACCTGAACGAAGACGATGACGCCGCCGAGGTTGCCGATCTGGTGGAACAGGCGGGCCGCAAGGCGGTGCTGCTGCCGGGCGACCTGTCCGATCCAGCGCACTGCCGGGCCGTGATCGACCGGGCAGCAACAGAATTCGGCAAGATCGATATCCTGGTCAGCAACGCCGCCTACCAGATGACGCACAACACCCTCGACGAGATCAGCGACGAAGAGTTCGACTACACCTTCCGATTGAATATCGGCGCCTACTTCCACCTCGTCAAAGCGGCGCTGCCGCATATGCCGTCCGGCGGTTCTATCATCGGCAGTACCTCGGTGAACTCCGATACCCCGTCACCGACCCTGGCACCGTACGCCGCCACCAAAGCCGCTATCGCGAACTTCACCGCCAGCCTCGCCCAGTTACTGGGGGAGAAGGGAATCCGGGTCAACAGTGTCGCACCCGGCCCGATCTGGACACCGCTGATCCCGTCGACCATGCCGAATGAGAAGGTCACCGCTTTCGGTGACGACACTCCGCTCGGCCGGGCCGGGCAGCCCGCCGAACTGGCGTCGGTGTACGTCCTGCTGGCCTCCGACGACAGCAGTTACGTGTCCGGGGCGCGGGTCGCGGTGACCGGCGGACGGCCCATCTTGTGAGAATCCGAGCCGTCGAGGGCGGTCTTGACTCGTGTCATATCGGCCACGAACGCGGCATAGGCGGCGGAGCGGTCGGGTGCGCGCAGCACCGCCGACGGGTGCACGGTCGTGATGACACGGTAGTCCGGCCCGGGCGGTTCGTGCTCGCTGTGCTCGTGACGGTAGGCGGGATCGTCCGGTGCGGGCAGCAGCTGACCGCGTAGTTCGGTGACCTTCACCGCAGGGCCGAGGACAGCCTTGGCTGCCACCGCGCCGAGACATACCACCAGCTCGGGACCGAGCAGGTCGAGTTCGGCGGCCAGCCACGCCGAGCAGGCGACGATCTCGGTGCGGCCGGGCTGTTTGTGGATGCGCCTGCTACCGCGTTCGATGAATTTGAAGTGTTTGACCGCGTTGGTCAGATACACCTGGTTGCGGTCGATACCTGTTTCGTCCATCGCGCGATCGAGCAGCCGCCCCGCGGGGCCGACGAACGGGTGTCCCTGCTCGTCCTCGCGGTCGCCGGGCTGTTCGCCGATCATCACCACCCGGGCCTGGTCGGGGCCCTCACCGAACACGGTTTGCGTGGCGTTGCGATACAGCTCGCAGCCGCGGCAGCCCCCCGCCGCCGCGCGCAGTTCGTCCAAACCCGCGTCCTGGGGTACGAATTCGGCTGCGCCCGGCGCCTTCATTCGGGTGCTCCCACACCGCAAGACCGTAGGCTGATCACCAGTGGCGGGGCTGTGCCCGCCTGCCGATCACAGAACTGTTGTTGTCGCACCGGTGCTCCTTCCGCGGGGACGGCGAAATCGGCTCGCCGTTGCTTCCGGATTCGGCTACCCGTCGTTCCTGGGAGCAAACCGTCGCGCCCGTCCGTCGCTGCTGGAACTCGAGTGCGTGGGAGACCATGGCCAGGCCACCGACCTGTGTTCGCCCGCTGTCGACGAGTCCGTACGCGGCCGGGACGACCCTAATTCCGGCCGTCCGCCGCGGATCGGAATACCTGCGGGCGCAGCCCGTCCAACGCCAGTTCCAGGGACCGCTGCCGTGCCTGTGGCCCTGCGGCGGATCCCAGCAGCGACAGCGCGAGGATCAGGTTCAGCACATCGGTGTCCGTGGCGTCCGCGCGTAGCGCCTCGGCCGAGCGGGCACGCTCCAGCAGCTTCTCCAGATGGGTCACTCCGCGTCGGCACGCCTGCGCTATCTGTTCGGCGGCGGGCCGGTCGCGGGTGAGTGCCTCGAGTAGGGCACGGTCGGTGTCCATCCGGCCGAGCAGTGCCGCGATGAAACCGGTGAGCGCGCGCCATGCGTCGGGTTCCTCGGCGGCCTCGGCGGCGAGTTCGTCGACCTCGGTCAGCCGGGCGGGCAGCAGTTCGTCGATCAGCGTTTCCCGGTTGCCGAAATGGTTGTAGACCGTGCCGATTCCGACCCCTGCCCGGCGCGCGACCTCTTCCAGCGATCCCTGCAACCCCTGTTCGGAGAACACCTCTGCGGCAGCGCTGAGCACCTTGGCCCGGTTGCGGGCGGCGTCGCGGCGCAACGGTTTCGTCATGTTGGACATTCTACAAGTTGAGGGCGCCCTCAGGTTCTGCTACCTTGCGAAATTGAGGGGGCCCTCATTTTTGGAAAGGAAAGAGATGACCACACCCACAACGGCACTGATCGTCGGCGTCGGGCCGGGCCTTGGCCTGTCCATGGCGCGGCGGTTCGGCAGCGCAGGACACCGGGTAGCGCTGATATCGCGCACCGGCGAACGGCACGAGGCCTATCGGCGCGAACTCGCCGACCACGGCATCGATTCGGTCGCCTACACCGCCGACGTCACCGACAGTGCGCGACTGCGCGCGGTCCTGGCCGATATCGCCGCACACAACCGGATCGAGCTCGCTTACTACGGGCCTGCGATGCCGCTGCAGCCCGGCCCGATCACCGAGATGGACGGCGCTACCGCGCGGGCAGCGTTCTCCTTCTTATGGCCGGCCATCGACATGGTCAACGCGGTGCTGCCACCGATGCGCGAACACGGTCGCGGCGCACTGCTCTTCGCCGGAGGACTGTCGAGCGTGTTGCCGATGCCCGCGCTCGGTGCGCTCGCGCTGGCTGCCGCCGCACTGCGCAACTACGCGATCACGTTGAATGCCGCGCTGGCCGAACACGGCGTCTACGCGGGCACCCTGACCATCGGCGGCCTGGTGGAACGTGGCGATATCCACGCCATGGTCACCGCGAACCCCGCACAGTTCGGCTCCGCGGCCGGGCGCACCTTGAATCCGGACGTGATCGCGGACGCGGCATGGGAGATGTACCGGAGCCGTGACCGGACTGAGCAGATCTTCGACGCTCTCAGCGGGAACACAGCCTGAGGTAAGCCGCCGGGTCGGCGGCCCTCGTAGCGCTGACCCGCGCCGGTCGCTGCTGCGACCATGGGCCGCGAACGACAGGCTTCATTTTCGGTTTACGGGGCCACCCGCGGACGGCATACTTGCCGCCCATGCCGACTTTCGCGGACTTCGATCGCCGTCACTATCGAATCGTGGACGTCACCACCGGCTACGACGGCTGGGCGCCCAGCTACGACGAGACGGTGCTGGACGAGATGGACCTCGCGTTGCTGGATCGGCTGCGGTATCCCGAGTGGGGCCGCTTGGGCCGCGTCGCCGATCTGGGCTGCGGTACCGGCCGCACTGCCGCATGGTTGCGCGAGCACGG
>NZ_MUKP01000004.1 GCF_002081715.1 Nocardia donostiensis
CGCGCCGACACGCGGCCGGGGGTGGTCGAGCACATTGCGGCAGGCAATGTGGGCAGGCTGGCGCATCTGGTGCCGTTGCGGATCGGCCGGATGGCGGCCTCGCCGTTCACCTTCTATCGCGGCGCGGCCGGGTTGATGGCCGCCGATCTGGCGGGCAGTCCCGATACCGGGCTCGCGGCGCAACTGTGCGGCGACGCCCACGCCGCGAATTTCGGCCTGTACGGCACCTCACGCGGCGAGATCGTCATGGATATCAATGATTTCGACGAGACCGTGGCCGGGCCGTGGGAGTGGGATCTGGAGCGGCTGGCGGCCAGCCTCGTGCTGGCGGGCCGGGAGGGCGGAGCCGGTGCAGACGACTGCCGTACGGCCGCCCGCGACGCCGTCCGCTCCTACCGGCACACCATCGCCGCCCTGGCCGAGGCCCCCTTCCTCACCTCGTGGAACGCGTTACCCGACGAGTCGATGATCAGCAAGGCCAAGGCGGACGACCTGCTCGACAACTTCAAAAAAGCCGCGAAAAAGGCGCGCAAGAACACCAGCGCCAAGGTCGTGGCCAAATGGACCGAGCATCTAGAGGATCACGAAACCGGGATCAACCGCCACCGCTTCGTCAGCGATCCACCGATCCTCACCCATGTCGCACCCGAGGTGGCCGAAGCGGCGATAGACGCGCTGGAGGACTACGCCGACACCTTGCGTGAATCACGGCGCGGGCTGCTGGCCCGGTTCGCGGTGTCCGATATCGCCTTCCGCATCGTCGGCACCGGCAGCGTCGGCTTGCACAGCTATGTGGCGCTGCTGCACGGCAACGACGGCGAAGCCCTTGTGCTGCAACTGAAACAGGCCGCGCCGTCATCGCTGGCGCCCGTGCTCGGGGTCGGCGCGCCGCCGCACGAAGGACAACGAATCGTGCACGGGGCCAGGCTCGTGCAGGCGGAAACCGATATCCTGCTCGGCTGGACGACGATGCGGGTCACCGAAAGTGACGGTGCCATCAGGGAGTTGCCGTTCATCGTGCGCCAGTTCCGCAATCTCAAGGGCGGGATAGCCCCGCAAGAGCTGGAACCGCATGATCTCGACGACTACGGCAGGCTGGCGGGGGCGCTGCTGGCGCGGGCGCATGCCCGCTCCCTCGACCCACGGCTGACCGCCGGGTACCTGGGCGATGACGAACGGTTCGACGAGGCAGTCACCGAGTTCGCGGTGCGTTACGCCGACCGCACCGAAGCCGACCACGCCGAACTGGTCGCCGCCGTGCGCGCCGGAAAACTTCCGGCCGAGCCGACGGAGGGGTAGCGTTCGACAGCGGTACCGCCGTTGTCCGCCGGACACCCTGCGGGACCGCCGAATTCGGGCCGGCGCCGACCCGCCCTCGTATCCTTGCGGTAACGGTCGATGTGAAGGGTGGTCGCCAATGCTCGTGAAAGTGCAGAACAGCACCGGCAGCAATGCTGAACAAGCATTGATCGGCTGGCTGCGCACCTGGAAGGACCCGGGTAGCCCGCACGGCGTAGCCACCATCAACTGCAGCCTGTTCCAGGCCGGTACGCTGCACCAGTTCGACGCGGTGATCTGGACGCCGACCAGCTGCGTGGTGATCGAAGCGGCAGCGTTGCAGAGCCCACAGCACGGGACGCTGCATATCCCGTTGAACGGGGCGTGGACGGTGGCCGGCGAAACCGCCGTCTTCGCAGGCACCGACCGGCGCACGCTGCTGGAACGCTCGCGTGATCACACCTTCGCCCTGCAGAGCTGGCTGGCCGCCCGCGGTCTCGGCCAGCGCGCGGTACACGGGATCGCCCTCGTGGTGCCTCCGCGCGAGGCGAAGCTTCAGGTCGAGCAGGCCTGGAGCGACCCGGGGTTCGATGTCATCCTCGGTGACGACCCCGACCGGCTGCGCCACTACTTCGATGTGCTCGCCCAGTCGGAGAAGCATCTGTGGACCGCCAACGATGTCGCGGTCGCCTTCCGCGGGCTCGGCATCCTGCCGTATCTGCCCGCCCCGCAGGAACTGCTGGCCGAAGGCTTCCTCGGACCGATCGACGTCACTCTCTGGCACGGTGGCCCCGCCCAGGCCCAGGCCGAGCAATACGCGGAAGAACTGGCCGCGGCGCAGCGTGAAGCCGATAAACCGTCGATGCTGCGCGCGATCCGTTCCCCCTGGTACAGCCCGTGGCGGCTGTACCCCCGCGAAACCGGGGACGTGGATTTCGGGCGCGCCCTCATGCGCGCCACGCTGGCCATCGGCATGTTTGTCGCGATCGCGTGGATGATCTGGTTCATCGTCAGTGCGGTCGCCACCTATATGCCGGGCTGACCGCGGTCGCCCGATTACCCGGCGGCAGCGGCGACTATCGTCGGTCCCGTGATCACGGACCCCGCCGCATCGGACGATACCGAGCCGGGCCGCACCACCGGAAACGACGACGATGCTGCGTCGGCCGGTCCGCATCCCGGTGCCGCGACCTCGGACACGGTCGCGCCCTGGCCCTCGGTCACGCCTCACGTTCAGCCGGATCGGCCAGCCCAGCCGGCTCGGCTGGATCGGTTATCGGGGGCGGCACCGAGCCCGGCGACGCTGGGCGGTCTCGTCGTCGGAGGCGCCGCGGTGACCGCCGCGGTGCCGACGACCTTTCCCGCCGACGGGGACGCCACCGAGTTCGATCAGGTGGTGCGCGGGCCGGTGAACGCCGCCCTGGACCCGCGGCCCTGGATCGCCGAGGTCTTCGCGCTGGCCAGCAATACCTGGGTGGTCTTCGCGCTGCTGCTTTCGGGCGCGGCCTGGTTCGCCTGGCAGCGGCGCTGGTGGGAAACCGGAACCATGGTTGTCGTCCCGGAAGTGGCGGTGTCGATCAACACCTGGGTGCTCAAACCGTGGTGGGGTCGGCCGCTGCACGACTATCTGGCCTACCCCAGTGGCCATACCGTACATCTGATCGCGGTGGCCACCACGTTCCTGCTGCTGATCGAATCGGCAAGGGCCCGGATAGTTCTGGTGCTGCTGACGGTCTTCGCGTGGACGGTGGCCGGAGCCGGGATGGTCGCGCTCGACTATCACCTGCCCACCGATGTGGTGGGCGGCGCCGGAGCCGCTGTCGCGCTGTCGGCCGGGTTGTACTGGGTTTTCGCCGCCGGGCACCGCGGACTGGCGGGATCCCGGAGGATCTGATGCCGGGCGCTGGCACAGCGCCCGGCATGTCGATCCGTTTCGCTCACTGCCGTTCGTACACGCTGGCGTCGTGGAGCATCGCCGCCCGCAGCATGCTCTCCGGGACGCCCATCGCCTCGGTGAGGGTAAGGGCGTCCGGGCGGAGTTTGTCGACGAGTTCGTTCACGCCGCGGCGCACCGCCTTGGCCCGTTCCACCGACATGAACCGGTGCATGATGTACCAGGCCGAGTTCTCCTCGAGCATCGAGTAGACGTACAGGTCGCAGACCCGTTCGGCGAGTTCACGCGCGTCCGGGTCCTCGATGAGGCCGATGCCTTCGATGAAGGTCTCCAGCACCAGCCGGTCGATATGGGCGGTGCCTGCGGCGAGGATATGGTCCTGGGCGTTGTTGAACGCCTCGAACGGGCTGGTTTCCTGGGCGCGGACGCGCAGCCGGTCCGCGGCGGTGCGAACCAGGTAGTCCTCACGATCGGCGAACAGCTGCAGTTGCACCGAGCGACGCGACAGGTCGCCTTCGTCGACGGATTCGCCGCTGCGGTCACGCAGGGTTTGAATGAGCTGGCGGACGCCGGAGCGTTTACGCACCACGTCACCGGCCATGGTCGCCGCGAACCGCACCCAGCCCAGCGCATCCAGATCGCGGATCTCGTCGGCGTAAGCGGTGAGCAGTTCCTTGGCCACCAGCTGGGTCAACACCACGTTGTCGCCCTCGAATGTGGTGAACACGTCGGTATCGGCTTTGAGGGTGACCAGCCGGTTCTCGGTCATGTAGCCCGCGCCGCCGCAGGCTTCCCGGCACTCCTGGATGGCGCGGGTGGCGTGCCGGGTCTGGGCAACCTTGAAACCGGCCGCCCGCTTCTCCAGCGCCCGCTGCGCGCCCGGTTCCAGATCCTGGCCGGTCTGCACCAGATGCATCCGGCGCACCAGGTCGTTCTGCGCGAAGGCCAGCGCATACGATCGCGCGACCAGCGGCAGCAGCCTGCGCTGATGGTTGCGGTAGTCCAGCAGCACGGTTTCGCCGCCGGTGTCGGGGTCGCTGAACTGGCGCCGTTTCATCCCGTACCGCATGGCGATACTCAGCGCGACGCGCGTGCCCGCGGACGCCGCACCGCCCACGCTGATCCGCCCGCGCACCAGCGTGCCGAGGGTGGTGAAGAAGCGGCGGCTCGGATTCTCGATCTCGGAACTGTAGGTGCCGTCCGGGGCCACGTCGGCGTACCGGTTCAGCAGGTTCTCCCGCGGTATCCGGACGTGGTCGAAAACGATGCGGCCGTTGTCGACGCCGGGTAGCCCGCCTTTCAGGCCGCAGTCGGAGGTGGTGACGCCGGGCAGGTCGTTGCCGTGCTCGTCGCGGATGGGTACCAGCAGGCAGTGCACGCCGTGGTTGCCTTCCGCGGTGATGAGCTGGGCGAATACCGCCGCCATCCTGGCGTGCTCGGCGGCGCCACCGATGTAGTCCTTACGCGCCGACGGCGTCGGCGTGTGCACCACGAATTCCTGAGTGTCCGGATCATAGGTGGCGGTAGTTTCCAGGCTGGCGACATCGCTGCCGTGCCCGGATTCGGTCATTGCGAAACAGCCGAGCAGATCCAGCGACAGCAATCGTTTGACGTGGTCGCGGTGCCGTTCGGTGCCGAGGTTTTCCACCGCGCCCCCGAACAGGCCCCACTGCACACCGGCTTTCACCCATAGCGACAGATCCGTGTAGGCGAGCATCTCCAGCGCGACAACGGCCGCACCGGGCTCGCCCGTGCCGCCGTTTTCTCTGCGGAAGCCACGCTCGGCATACCCCATCTGGGCGACAGCGCGCATCTGGTCGAGCACCCGCGCTCGCGCGGCGCGGAAGTCGAGGCTGGGATCGTCGGTGAACCGGTCGCCGGCCAGCTGGGTGCGGGCTTGTTCGCGGATCTCGCTCCACGGCCCGTCCAGTGCTGCGCGCAGGTGATCTGCCGTCGATAAGCTGCTCATGATTTCGACCATAACCTCGCCGGGGACCTCCGTCGGGGAACGTAGCGCGGCGAGCGTCGAGGTCCACGTAGTGAACGTCACAATCACAGCGTGCCGAGGTGAGTGTGCGGATCCGCTGTCGATGACTACCTTCGACGGCTATGGCAG
This sequence comes from Nocardia donostiensis, assembly GCF_002081715.1. Taxonomy (GTDB): domain Bacteria; phylum Actinomycetota; class Actinomycetes; order Mycobacteriales; family Mycobacteriaceae; genus Nocardia; species Nocardia donostiensis. Next base: position 5,289 of record NZ_MUKP01000004.1, read on the forward strand.
TGCAAGCGCTCCCGGAAGGAGACAAGACCGAACCATTGGTAGAGGACTTCGCCGCTCGCGGTCCCCGACGGCGCCGGATTCCCTTGCGGCTACCGGTTTTGACTCAGGCGTTCGGGAAGCTTGTCGCCGACCGGCAGGCCACCGCCGACACCATCGTCGCCGCGCCGACGCCGCTGCAGCCGATCGACCTCACCGACGACGCGCAGGTCGCCGAGGTGCTGGATCTGGCGATCCGGATGGGTGAGGTGGTTCTCGCGGCAGGCAGCGCCGTCACCGACACCACCACCACGGTGCGATTCATCGCCGCCACCTATGGTCTGGCGCGTTGCGATGTCGACGTCACCTACAACGCGATCCGTATCTCGGTGCGCCGTGATCCGTTTCTGCCTCCGGCCAGTTCCCTGCGCATCGTGCACTACCGCAGCATGGATTTCACCCGCCTGGCGGCCGTGGACCGGTTGACTCGCCGGATCCGCACCGAGGTGGTGCCGCCGGACGAGGCGCGCGCCGCGCTCGATGCCATCGTCTCCGCGCCGCACCCCTACCGCCGCTGGGTGGCCACGCTCGGCTGGTCGCTGATGGCCGCCGCGATCGCGGTGCTGCTCGGCGGCGGAATCGTGGTGTCGGTACTCAGTTTCTTCACCACGGCCGCGATCGACCGAACCAATCGAATACTGAACCAGTACGGTCTGCCGTTCTTCTTCCAGCACCTGGTGGGTGGTGCGATAGCGGCGGTTCCGGCGGTCGTGCTGGCCACCCTGGCCGGGCCGCTGCACATGGACGTCGATCCCACGCTGATCATCGCGGCGGGGATCACGGTACTGCTCAGTGGTTTGTCGCTGGTCGGTTCGGTGCAGGACGCCATAACCGGGGCCCCGATCACGGCGGCAGCGCGGCTGCTCGAGGTCATGATGATGACCGGCGCGATCATCGCGGGTATCGCGCTCGCGCTGAGCGGCGCGAACGTCCTCGGCCTCACCGTGCCGCCGTTCGAACTCACCCCCGGCCGGGTGATCACGGATCTGCCGGTGAAGCTGCTCGCGGGCGCGGTGGCGGCGCTGGCGTATTCGCTGGCCTGCTATGCCGAACGCCGGGCGTTGGCGGCTGCCGCGCTCAGCGGCGCGGCGGGCACCATCTGCTATCTGCTCACGGCCGAAACCGGGTTCGGGCCGGTGATCTCCTCCGGCGTCGCGGCCACGGTGGTCGGCCTGGCCGGTGGTCTGATGGCGCGCCGCGCCCTCACCCCGCCGCTGGTCGTCGCGGTCGCGGGCATCACCCCGCTGCTGCCCGGTCTGAGTATCTACCGTGGGCTCTACGGTCTGCTCAACGACGAACTGCTGATCGGCGCCGACCAACTGCTTGCCGCGTTCGGTGTCGGGTGCTCGCTGGCTGCGGGTGTCACTCTCGGTGAATGGTTCGACCGGACGGTGCGCAGGCCACCGATCCTGCGCCGGTTCGGTTCACTGCGCCGCCCGGTCGTGCGGCGCAAACGTCGCATCCCCGGCGCACCGGTGAATTTGCGCAAACGTCGCAGCAACTCCGGCGCGCCGGTCAACCTGCGTAAGCGCAAGGTCGATCTGCGCCGGGAGAAGCGTTCCGGTGCGGGGGCGTCCGCAACAGTGCACCAGCTCGACCCGAACAGCCGCACACCCGAACCCGGATCGAGCTCGTCGCGGGGCAACGACTGAGCCGGTATCGTCGGAGCTTCGATCAGGGTCCGATCAGGGCCGGCCGTACCGAGCGGGCGTTCACAGCAACGGTTCTGCCCGCACCATGGCAGGAGGTAGGCGGATGTCGCTGCCGGATACACCGAGCACGACCGGAACGGCCGACGGTGATACGGCCGCCGTCCCCTTTTCGGCGCTGATCCGTGCCGCCACCGCCCGCCAGCACGAAGAGGCGGAGAACTCCTCGTTCATCAGCGATATGCTCGGCGGCTCCCTCGGTATGGAGTCCTATCTGCGCTACACCGGCCAACTCTGGTTCATCTACCGGGCGTTGGAGGGCCGCTGGGACAGCCTCACCGAGGATCCGATCGCAGGCCCGTTCATCCGCCCGGAACTGGCCCGCACCGCCGAACTGGAGCGCGATCTGGCGCATCTGGCGGGCCCAGGATGGCGTGACGGCCTCGAGCCGCTGCCCGCAACCGCCGTGTACGCCGAACGTATCGACGAATGCGCCCGCAACTGGCCCGCCGGCTACATCGCCCACCACTACACCCGTTATCTCGGTGATCTGTCCGGCGGGCAGGTCATCAGGGGCACCGCGGAAAAGTTGTGGAGTCTGCCGCATCGCGGTGACGGCGTCCGCTTCTACGTCTTCGAGGGCATCGGCAATCCGGCGGCGTTCAAACGCGAATACCGCGCCCTGCTCGACCGCATCCGGATCGACGATCTGGAACGGCGTCGCGTGCTCGACGAAGGTCGGCGCGCGTTCAGCTTGAACACCGACCTGTTCGCCGAACTCGCCGCGGAGTTCCCCGCCCGCCGCCCGTCCTGACCGGTCACCCGGCTGGGGATTCCCCGCGACCGGGTGGGTCCCTGCGCTCCACTACCTGCTTGGCGCCGCGTGCTCATCTCGACGACCGTCTCCTCCGCGGTCCCGTAGACGAGGGCCTCTCTGAAAGGAGGGGCTTCCAAACCCCCCGCGCGAGCTGGATTTCGGTGTTCACCGCAGACAGCAGGAAAGCAAACACTGCGCGGTATCCGGCACTGCATGGCCTTACGCCCGCTCCGCAGGCGTTCATGTCTCCGCTGGTCCGGCGGCGACAGTCCGGGGCTGCCAGATGCGCTGACCTCCGCCTGAACGCGGAGGCTTGCCCGTTACGTTCACTGGGCGCGGACAGTGCGGGTAGAGCGGCAGTGCCGATCGGAAACCAGGATGGAGCGAACGCTGTTTCCCACTGCGGGCAGGTGCCGGTCTGATACATTCACGAATCGGATACATGGCTGTATCGGCGAATCCACCGGCTACGAGGAGGCGCAAGATGCCGTCGTCCGCAGCGGACGTGCCGGTCAAACCGTTGACCAAGCGGCGCGCCGAAACACGGGAGCGGCTGCTCGCAGCCGCGTACGAGGTGTTCGCCGAGGTCGGGTTCGGGCGTTCGACGGTGGAGCAGGTATGTGAGCGGGCCGGGTTCACCCGTGGTGCGTTCTACTCGAATTTCGTCTCACTGGACGAGCTGTTTCTCACGATGTGGGAGCAGCGGTCCACCGCGATGCTCGCCGAGGTACGGCAGACACTCGCCGCCATGTCGGTTGACGATATGAGCGATCTGCGGACCGCCGTCACCCTGCTGGCCGATGCCGTCCCCGTCGACGAGGGCTGGTTCCGCATCACCGCCGAGTTCACCGCCCACGCACTGCGTACCTCCGGACTGCGGCAGGTGATGGCAGCACGGGAGAAGGCGATCGTGGCGGCGTTGCTACCGGGTATCGAGGCGGCGCTGTCGCGTATCGGCCGCGTCGTGCCCGACCCGGCGGCCTTGGGGCAGGCGCTGGTCGCCGTCCACGACGGCACCTCGACGCAGGTACTGCTGGAACCAGGCAACCCGAAGGTAGGCGCCCGGCGCACCGAACTGTTCTGCCATCTCGTGCTCGCCTACAGCACCCCGAACGAAGGATGAACCGTGTCCGAATCCCTCGCGGCCGAGGCCGAAGTTGTTGTCGTCGGCGCAGGCCTGGCCGGGCTGGTCGCCACGTATGAACTGGTCCGCGCCGGACGCAAGGTGCTGGTACTCGATCAGGAGAACCGCAACAATCTCGGCGGCCAGGCGTTCTGGTCGCTGGGCGGTCTGTTCTTCGTCGACAGCCCGGAACAGCGACGCCTCGGTATCAAGGACTCCTACGAGCTGGCGCTGCAGGACTGGCTGGGTTCGGCCGGGTTCGACCGCGACGACGAAGACCACTGGGCCAGGCAGTGGGCGCGCGCGTACGTGCGGTTCGCCGCCACCGAGAAACGTGACTATCTGCGCGACCTCGGCCTGCGGGTGACACCGTTGGTCGGATGGGCCGAACGCGGCGGGGGCTCGGCCGACGGGCACGGCAACTCGGTGCCGCGGTTCCATCTGGCCTGGGGCACCGGGCCGGAGGTGGTGCGGGTGTTCGCCGAACCGGTGCTCGACGCGGAGCGGCGCGGCCTGGTGCGTTTCGCGTTCCGGCATCGGGTCGACGAACTGATCGTCGACGGTGACACGGTCACGGGCGTGCGCGGCAGCGTGCTGGAACCCACCGAACTCGACCGTGGGCATGCTTCTTCGCGGACCGTGGTCGGTGACTTCGAATTCCGGGCCCGCGCAGTAGTGGTGACCTCCGGCGGTATCGGCCACAACTACGAGCTGATCCGCAAGAACTGGCCTGTCGATCGACTTGGCCCGGCACCGGAAACGCTCATCTCCGGTGTTCCCGCACATGTGGACGGGCGCATGCTCGGTATCACCGAGGCCGCGGGCGGTACCATCGTCAACCGCGACCGGATGTGGCACTACACCGAAGGCATCGTCAACTGGGACCCGATCTGGCCCGATCACGCCATCCGGATCATTCCCGGGCCGTCATCGATGTGGTTCGACGCCACCGGTAAGCGGCTGCCCCCGCCGTGTTTTCCCGGTTTCGACACCAACACCACCATGAAGGCGATACTGGCCACCGGCCACGACTACTCGTGGTTCGTGCTCACCCAGGCGATTATCGAGAAGGAGTTCGCGCTCTCGGGTTCAGAGCAGAACCCCGATATCACCGGCAAGGACATCAAGCTCACCCTCGCAAGCCGGGTCGCCAAGGGCGCACCGGGACCGGTGGAGGCATTCAAACAGCACGGAGTCGATTTCGTCGTCGCCGACACCCTCGACGAACTCGTCGCCGGAATGAACAAGATCGCCCGAGGCCCGCAGATCGACCGCGCCGACCTGGAACGCCAGATCGTGGCCCGCGATCGGGAGATCACCAATCCCTTCACCAAGGACGCCCAGGTGATGGCGATCCACAATGCACGCCGCTATTTCGGCGACAAGGCGGGGCGGGTCGCCAAACCGCATCGCCTTCTCGACCCGGCAGCAGGCCCGCTCATCGCGGTCCGATTGAACATCCTCACCCGCAAAACTCTGGGCGGTCTGCAAACCAACCTGGACTCGCAGGTGATGCGCCCGGACGGGACCCCGCTGCCCGGACTGTACGCCGCGGGTGAGGTGGCTGGTTTCGGTGGCGGCGGCGTGCACGGATACAACGCGCTGGAGGGCACGTTCCTCGGCGGATGCATCTTCTCCGGCCGCGCTGCAGGCCGGGCGATCGCTGCGAGCCTGTCCGATTCCTGACAACCGGCGCCGCGCGGGTTCAGGAGCCTGCCAGTAGCCGCGTGGCCTCTCCGGCCAACGCCAGCAGCAGCCGCGCCTGGTGGCCGGTATCCACCGGGCGGTCGCCGTCGACCCGCGAGGACAACGACAATGCGGCGACGGCGGTCCCGCGTTTGCGCACCGGGACCGCCACACACGCGATACCGGCGATCGATTCCTCGTTGTCGACGGCCACACCTTGCCGTTGGCGGATCCGGGCCAGCTCCCGATCCAGTTCGGTGCGGTCGCCGATGGTGCGCGGAGTGAGTTGCGGTAGCCGTTCCCGCAGCGACGCCACAGCGAACCCGGGCTCGAGCGCCGCGAGCATCGCCTTGCCGAGCGCGGTGCTGTGCGCGGGCATCCGGCCACCGAGCCGGGTGGGGACGATCGCGGTCTGTCTGCCGCCCGCCTTGTCCAGGTAGAGCACATCGCGACCGTCGAGGATGCCGAGATGGCCGACAGTGTCGGTGCGCAGGCACAGTTCGTGCAGCAGCGGGCCGACCGCGGAGCGGATCTCGTTGTGGCCCGCGGCGAGCCCGCCCAACTCCAAGGCGCGCGTCCCCAGCCGGTAGCCGCCGGGCGCATGGGCGAGCCACCGCAGCCGGATCATCTGGTCGAGTATGCGGTGCACGGTCGAACGCGGCAGACCGGTGCGTGCGACGAACTCGTGCAGGGTGAGGGTTGGTGTGGCGCTGTCGAAGGCGTCCAGGATCAGCGACATCCGCTCGATCATCGATACCGGCGGCGATATCCGGCGCGGCGGCCCGGCACCACGCCACGGCCCGCCGGGCTCCGGATGGTGACTCAGCAGCTCGACAGTCAATCCCAACCTCCATCGTGCGGCCCGATTCAGCATATGAGCGCGGTCGCACACCGTATCGAGATTCGCGCGGACATCGCTGTGCGAACTGTCACACGGGAACTGCCCCGCTACCGGGCGGCGCCGCGGATCACAGGCCGGGCCAGCCGTAATGCTGCGTTCCCGGCGCCGGTCCCGCCAGACGAGACGGCGCAGCATCGGCCGGCGGCGCCTGCTCGGGCGCGACGGCGTGTTCACGGCGGAACGCTTCGATATCCATCCAGCGAAGGTGCTGGACCAGCTCCTCTAGTTGCTCCCCCGGCAGGAAACCGGCCTGCGAATACACCAGCGTTCCTTCGCGGAACCCCATGAGCCAGGGGAAGGCGTCGACCCGGGAGGTGGCCATCAGGGCCTGTTCGGCTTCGCCGTCGACCGTGGCGTGCACAATATCCGGGTGCGATGCGGCCGACTGCTGATAGATCGGCGCGAAACGGCTGCACCAACTGCACCACGACGCCCAGAACTCCACCAGGACGATGTGGTGGCCGGTAACGGTCCGGTTGAACGTCTGCTGGGTCAATGGTGTCGTAGGCATCTGATCCCTCCCGGCGGGCCCGCGCCGCGCGCGGACGAGCCTGTATGGACAAGCGATCTCGTATCCTCGCACGGACTTCTACCGGTCGCCCGACGAGCCTCCAGCACCTGCCATACCGCGCATCGCCTATGCGACATACTCCGGTCACGCTCGGCCGACCGGGACTGTGACGGTGCATGCTGAAACTGCTGGGAACAGCGTCTCGCTGTGGCCGATGCGCTTTCGGTCTCCTGTGCGTCCCGGTGCAGTGGCGCCCGAACCGATGAGAACCCGGGAGTTGACCCGTCTGTACTCGCGTCCGGGCAGTGCGAGAAAGTGAGGAACAGCGATGGCCGATACCCCCGAGGTGCGAGCAGCGGTCGCGGCGCAGCGCCGTGATCTGGTCGAACTGCTCGGCGGCTTCGACGAGGCGCAGTGGGAGGCGCCGAGCCTGTGCGCGGGCTGGCGGGTGCGGGAGGTGGTTGCGCACATCACCATGCCGTACCGGTTCTCGCTGCCCCGGTTCGTGTTCGGGATGATCAAGGCCAGGGGCGATTTCAACCGGATGGCCGATCGTGCAGCCCGCGCCGACACCACGCGGTACAGCGACGCCGAACTGCTCGCCTCGCTGCGCGACAACGTGGATCATCCGTGGAAGCCGCCGCGCGGCGGTTTCGTCGGTGCGCTGAGCCACGACGTGATCCACGGCCTCGACATCGTGGTCGCGCTCGGCCTCGACCATCCGGTGCCCGCCGACCGGCTGCGCCTGGTGCTCGACGCCATCGAACCGCGGAACGTCTCCTATTTCGGTGTCGATCTCGACGGCGTCCGGTTACGCGCCGACGATCTCGACTGGAGCTACGGCGAGGGCGCTGAACTGACCGGCAACGCTCAGCATCTGCTGCTGGCCCTGTCCGGACGCACCCTGCCCACTGGCACACTGCACGGCTCCCCCGCCGCCCGCTTCACCCGAGCCGGGTAACCGCGCGGCCACAAGCCCGCAGTTACCCGTCCCCGTGCAGTGGACGCCGATCTGCGGCTCGGCGGACGGCACCGGCGGCCGGGCCCGCTGTGGCGTCAGGCGCCGGCGGCGGCGCGCAGCAGCGCCGCGATGGTGGCGTCGCGCACCGTATCGCCCAGCCCTGCGCACCAGCCGCGCCGGTCACCCGCCCGGTATTCGAGATAGGCGATCATCCGGCCGGGCAACTGCTGGGTGTCCACCGTCAGCGGTTCGACAGCGCGACCGGCCTCGGCCAGTGCGGCCGTAACGGCGGCGATCGGATCGTCGCCGGGGTGTTCGCTGGCCCGGCTCGCTCCGTCGACAGTAAGAGTGACGCCGATGAACGGCGCAGTCTCCGATCCCGAAGCACGCCATTCCTTCAACTCCACCGCTGGGCCGTCCGGCTGCTCCAGGTACACCTGGTCGAACAGGTCCCGCAGTTCGGCGGCGGTGACCTCACCTCCGGTGCCGTCGGTGTGTTCCTGCACGTGCCGCGCGAAATCGATCTGCAGCCGACGCGGCAGTTCCATCCCGTACCCGGTGCACAAGAGGTAGGCGATACCACCCTTGCCGGATTGCGAATTGACCCGGACGACGGCCGTGTAGTCGCGGCCGATATCAGTGGGGTCGATCGGCAGATACGGAACGCGCCATTCGATCTCGCTTTCCGACCGACCTGTTGCCGCCGCCCTGGTGCGGTGCTCGGCCAGCCCTTTGCTGATCGCGTCCTGATGGGTGCCGGAAAACGCGGTATGCACCAGATCGCCCACATAGGGATGACGTTCATGGACAGGCAGGCGAGTGCAGTATTCGACGGTGCGGCGGATTTCGTCGATATCGGAGAAGTCGATCATCGGATCGACGCCCTGGGCGTGCAGATTCAAGGCGAGAGTGGCGATATCGACGTTTCCGGTGCGTTCCCCATTGCCGAAAACACAACCTTCGACTCGTTGCGCGCCTGCGAGCACCGCCAGTTCCGCGCAGGCGATCCCGGTGCCGCGATCGTTGTGCGGATGTACCGACAGGATGATGCCGTCGCGGCGGGCCAGGTTGCGATGCATGTATTCGATCTGATCTGCGTAGACGTTGGGGGTGGCGACCTCCACGGTGGCGGGCAGGTTCACGATTACCGGGCGCTGCGGTGTCGCGTCCCACAGTTCGGTCACCTGATCGCAGATGTCGAGTGCGTAGCCGGGTTCGGTCAAGTTGAACACCTCCGGCGAGAACTCGAACCGCACATCGGGCAGATCACCCGCACAGTCCAGCACCGCGCGGGCACCGTCGAGGATCAGCGCACACAGCTCACCGATGTCCTTGCCCAGCACGGTTTCCCGCCATACCGGTGCGGTGGCGGTGTACATGTGCACGACCACCTGGTTGCGCAGTCCGCGCACCGAGTCGACGGTGCGTTCGATGAGGTCGCGGCGGGCGGGGGTGAAGACAACGACGGTGACGTCTGCGGGCGCGATATCGGTGTCGGCGAGCAACCGTACAAAGTCGTAGTCGGTCTGCGACGCCGACGGATAGCCGACCTCGATTTCCTTGTATCCCATGGCGACGAGCAGTTCGAAGAACCGGCGTTTGCGGCTGGGGTCCATGGGCTCGGCGAGTGCCTGGTTGCCGTCTCGCAGGTCCACCGGCACCCACAGCGGGGCGCGCTCGATGCGGGCTTGCGGCCAATTCCTTTGACTGAGCGGGACTTCCACCCGGTCGTAGACATTGCGGTACCGATGCGAAGGCATCTGAGAGGGTCGCTGCCGGTTCCACGCCGGCGCGTCGGCGGGTACGGCGCCACCGGGGGTGTCGATGGTGGGAAAGGTGCGCGTGCTCATGGTCTTCTTCCTGGCCTGTTGCCGTCACGAATGCAGTGACCGGCCGCCGACGGACCCCACGGCGGGGTGGCCGGTCGTATCAGGCCCCGCCGTGGCGGCGGAGGAGAAGCACGGGGCGGAACATATGGCAGACTCTACACAACTCCTCAGACAAGTAGCGAGGTTTACGTGGTTTCCGAGATACGTCGCCACCCACTGGCCGAACAGACGGCAGCGGTGCTGCTCGACCGGATCCGTCACGGCGAATGGCCGCTGGGGCACCGGCTGCCCGGCGAGACGACACTGGCCGCTCAGCTCGGCGTCGGCCGCTCCACCGTGCGGGAGGCGGTCCGCGAACTGGCGGGCAAAGGGGTGCTGAGCAGCCGTCAGGGAGCAGGGGTTTTCGTCACCGCGGTCGATATCGTCGAGGACTGGGATATCGTGTTGCGCCGCGCCACCATCGTCGCCGTGATCGAGGCGCGGATCGCCATCGAGGCGGAGGCCGCCGCGCTGGCCGCGCTGCGGCGCACCCCCGCCGACCTGCGAACCATTCGCCGAACACTGGGAAAACGGAGCACCGAGGGACAGTCGGTAGCCGAGCACGTGGACGCCGATATGGCGTTTCACCGCGCGGTCGTGATCGCCGCGCACAACGACATCCTCACCCAGTTGTTCGACAGCTTCCTGCCCCGGCTGCGGCTGGCGATGATCGATATGCTGACCATCCGGCCGGTCCCCGCACCAGCCGCCGACCAGGCGGCACACGAGCATCTGGCCGACGCGATCGCGGCCCGCAACCCCACCGCGGCGGCCGAATCCAGCCGCACCCATCTGCAGGCCATGAAGGAGTCTTTCCGGTGAATGTCACCCCGGTACTGGAACTGACGGAGGTCACCTTCCGGCGTGACGGCAATCAGATCATCGACGGCATCTCGCTCACGGTGCGCTCCGGCGAACACTGGGCGCTGCTCGGCCCCAACGGGGCGGGTAAAAGCACCCTGCTCGGTTTCTGTGGGGCGCGCACTCACCCCACCTCGGGAACCGTGCGGGTGCTGGGCGAACAACTGGGGCGGGTGGAACTGCAGCGGCTGCGCCGCTCGATCGGCCATGTCGATCCACGCCACCCGCTGCGTTCACCGCTCACGGTCCGCGAGGTGGTGCTCACCGGCCGCACCGGCAGTATCGACATACCGCAGCGGTGGGCACCGTCCGCCGACGAACTCGCCCGCGCCGCGGCCGTGATCGACACCGTCGGCATGTCGGCCAAAGCCGACCGCACCTGGCCGACTCTGTCCCAGGGGGAACGCGGCCGCACCCTGATCGCCCGTGCGCTCATCACCGAGCCCCGCTTGCTGCTGCTGGACGAGCCGTCGACCGGGCTCGACGTGGCCGCCCGCGAACAACTCCTGCACACCGTGGACGCCCTCGGCCGCACCCACCCTGATATCGCCTCGATCCTGGTCACCCACCACCTCGAGGAGCTGCCCAGCAGCACCACCCATGCCATGCTTATCGCAGGCGGACGCACCGTCGCCGCCGGTCCAGCCGCCGAAACCATCACCACCGCAGCCATTTCCGCGGCCTTCGACCACCCCGTGCACGTCGGCTACGACGGACAGCGCTGGACTGCCCGCTCACCGCTACCACAGGCGATATGACGTCCGGCGATCGAACAACCTCCCGGTACCGGCGCACCGCCGGACCGGAACCGTTGTCGGTGCGGTCGTGGGCCTATGCGTGCGGCGCAGCCCATGACCGCGACCTGAACGCTGCGAACAATATCCTCGCGACGGGGCTGAAGAGGGCCATAAGCCCTGCCGCCCGGCCGAAGGCAAGTCCCGATGAGACAGGAACTCACCGCACGGAGAACATCGCAGGTGTTCCCGCATAGGGGTCCCGGCCGTGCACGACCGGGAGAACGTTAACGATAACGTGTTCTCATGGACGAACAACGGCCCGGGCACGGGCTGCCGAGTGCCGAGCACCACGAGGGCGCTTTCCGGCCTATGTCGGAGCTGATCGACGCGGTGCGCAATACCGACACCCTGCGCGGCGGACCGCACTACGGGATGTTCATCGAACAGGTGCGCACACTCATGGACCGGGTCAGGCTGGCCTGCCCGTCCGACGAGGTGGCACTCGAGGCGATCAGCGTGCTGGAGAAGCTCAACGACCGGCTGGAAACAACGGTGGTGGACGAATGGTCGACCCCCAACTGGACCCGCTTCGACCTCCCTGCCCACGGCAACATCACCCTGCCGCCGTACGAGGTCGATGAGGCTAACGCCGACGGTGTACGTGCCCGCATCATCTACCGCACCTTCTACCTGGGCGGTAACGCGGCCGTGCACGGCGGCCATATCTCGCTCGGCTTCGACAATCTGATGGGCATGGCGGCCGCAGCGCACAGCGGCGGCATCACCCGCACCGCTTCCCTCACTGTCGACTACCGCTCGGTCACCCCGCTCGACACCGAACTGCAACTGCATGCGTGGGCCGAGAACCGTGACGGCCGCAAGATTTATATCCGCGCGACCTTGCACCACGGGGAACGTCTCTGCGCCGAAGCCACCGGCCTGTTCATCGTCCTCGAACCAGGACAGGCCTGACCTGGCGGCAGGGACTGACCGTGCGGCAGCCCGCCGAGCCGGTTGGGGTCCGCGTGGCACAGCCCCCGTTCTCGGCGGATCTGCTCGAACTACTCCCACGGTTTATAGGGGTACAGTTTTGAACCTGTACCCCTATAAATAGGGATCAGCGCCCGCCGGGGAAGTAAACGTCCAGGTAGGGGTCGAATTCAGCGTTCACTTCCTCGGTGGTGAGGCCGAAATCCTCGAGGGTGTAGCGGTGGGCCGGGCGGGCAGCGCCGGAGGCGGATTCGCTGTGCAACGCGGTCATCGCGGTGCGCGTGTCCTCGGTGAACGGCAGGTCGAAATGCCGGTAGATGGATTCGACGGTGCCGATGGGGTCGGCGACGAAATCGTTGTAGTAGACATCGCAGAACTGGGCCTGATCGTGGCGTCGGCGATCGGCGAGGAAGGTGCGGGCTCCACGGGACCACAGGTCGAGCTGGGCCCGGCCGACGACGGGACCGCGGAATTTGTCGGACCAGCCCGCCGAGGCCTGTTCGTTGAGGCTGCACACCGAGGCGATGATGGTGCTTGGTGCGCGGTGCATCTGGATGACCAGGGCATCGGGGTACACGGCGAGCAGGGCGTCGAGGGCGAACAGGTGGCTGGGGTTTTTCAGTACCCAGCGGCGATCGCGATCGTTGAGACCGATGAGCTGCAGGTTGTGCCGATGCCTGCGGTAGGCGCCGGTCCAATCCTGCTCGCGCAGCCATTCAGAGTAGCGGGGCAGATAGCCGAGGCATTCGTAGGAGATCGACATCGCCGACTGGCGCAGCAGCTGCCAGCATTCCTCCACCTGGTCGGCGGAAATATGGTGCACACCCATGAACTCGGGGTGTTCGACATGGTGTTTCTCGTAGCCGGCCTGCAACCGCTGAAAGACCGGGTTGTCGGCCCAGGTGTCGCGCGGCGGACGCGGCTGCGGCATCTCGGTCAGCCACATCTCCAGCCCCTGATGGGCGGGGTCGGCGGTGAGCAGGCGGTGTACGGCGGTCGTACCCGAACGGGGCAGGCCGGTGACGAAGATCGGCCGGGTGATCGGCACATCGGCGTGTTCAGGATGCTGTTTCCATGCCGATTCGCTGAGCAGCCGGGCGATCAGCGCGCCGCGCAGGAACGCGCGGTTCACCTTGTTGCCGAACGGGGTCAGTTCGGCGTCCTTCTCGTAGGACTCCAGCAGCACCGCGAGTCCGGTGCGGTAGTCGTCGTCGCCGAAATCGTCGAGGCCGACCACTTTGGTGGCCGAGGCATGCAGGTCGTCGATGGTGCCGACATCATCTCTGCCGATCATGGTGTTTTCCGCTCCTAGTGGTGGTATTCGCCGCAGTTGACGTCGAGACAGGCCCCGGTGATCGCCCGGGCGAGCTCGGAGGCGAAAAACACCACGGCGTCGGCGATCTCGTCGGGTTCGGGGAGTTTGCGCAGGTCGATGGTGGCGGCGGTTTCGGCGTAGACCTCGTCGACGGTGGTACCGCGCTGTGTGGCCAGATAGTTGAAGTACCACTTCAGGTTGTCGCCCCAGATATAGCCGGGTGCGACGGTGTTGACCCGGATTCCGCGCGGCCCGAATTCGGTGGCCAGGCTCTGCGCGAGCGCCAGCAGGCTCGCCTTCGCCATCTTGTAGGGGCCGAACGTGCGCCGGGAATGCCGCAGTACCGCGGAGTTGATCATCACGACCGAGCCGCGGGTTTCGGCGAGGGCGGGCGCGAACAGCCGGGTCAGCCGCAGCGCGGCGAGCACATTCGTTTCGAAACCGGCGCGTACGTCGGCGAGGTCCACCTCGGCCAGGTCGACGATCGGCGGGATCGCGAAGGCGTTGTTCACCAGGGTGTCGACCCGCCCGAACGCGTCTTGCGCTGCGGTCACCAGATTGCGCGCGGCGTCCTCGTCGTTGATATCGGTGGGCACGGTCACCGCACGCCTGCCGAGTTCGGTGATTTCTTTGGCCACTTCGTCGAGTCGCGATGCGGTGCGCGAGGCCAACACCACATCGGCGCCGGCGACAGCGGCGCGTACCGCGATCGCGCGGCCGAGTCCCGGGCCGACGCCGGAGACGACGACGACCTTGTCCTGTAACAGCATCAGCCCAGCATCCTTTCCGCCACCGCTGCCTGCCTGGCCGCGATTCGCGCTTTCCACCCTTCGGGGGTGATCCGTGACTGCTCGTAGTAGGGCAGCCGGTCGGGCAGCTCGTCGACCCGCACCACCTCCACGGTGGGCCCGTCCTCGGGTTTCATCTCCCGCGACAGCCGCTGCCAGCGGAACTGCAGATAGCCGCGGGCGTGGCCGGTGCGTTCGATCCAGTTGATCAGTCCCGGGTCGCGTTCGCTGACCACCAACCGGATCATCCCGTCGGGGTCGACGTGGGATTGATCGGCGTTGAGGCTGGTCTGGTGGTTGATGTAGTCCAGCGACAGATACCACATACTGCCCAGCTGGAAGCCCTGGTACGGGGCATCGGATTTCGGAACCGTGATGATCATGGCTTCCGCATCGTCCAGCTCGTAGTGGCCGGCCGAGGAGAACTGGGTGGTGAGGCCGCCCGGGGTGGCGCGCGGCTCGGTCATGGTGTTGACGGGCAGGTTCAGATAGAACCATTCGGGGAAGGCGAGGAACGTCTTCAATCGTGACACCAGGATCTTGCCCGCCACCTCGTACCGCTTGGCCATCTGCTCCTTGGTCGGTGCGGGCGGCGCGTCACCGGCCCGGTCGATGCGCTGGATACGCAGGGTGCCCGGCCGTTCCTTGCTCCAGTCGCCGTAGACCTCCCGCACCGCCAGCATGGCCGAATCCGGGGCGAGCCGGACATAGTTGCGGGCGGCAGGTCCCGGCCCCAGACGTAATTCGAACGAACCGTCCGGGGCGATATCTATGGCGCGATCGTCGAAGGCGGTCTCGCTTTCGGGTACTTCTGTCGGGGAATAGTTGCCGTTGAGCACCTGGAAACTCAGGTCGCGGGTGGTGCCGCGGGTGCCGGTCACCAGATATTCGGCGTCCGGGCGCAGGTAGGAGTGGAAGTAGAGGGTGTCGGGGTTGTCCAGCCCCATTT
Organism: Nocardia donostiensis; assembly: GCF_002081715.1. Lineage (GTDB taxonomy): Bacteria > Actinomycetota > Actinomycetes > Mycobacteriales > Mycobacteriaceae > Nocardia > Nocardia donostiensis. The sequence goes on from NZ_MUKP01000004.1 coordinate 20,481, forward strand.
TCGTGTACGGCCCGGTCGACTGCACAAAGAATGGGAAGTCGCGATCGTAGGCCCAGGCCATCTGAACGGCCGCGCGAATACTGCCCGCCAGATAGTCGTAGCCCTCGGCGAGGTCCTGTTCGGTGCGGATATGCGGGGCGTCGGTGATGATCTGCTCGGCGGCGGCGATGGCTTCGGCGAACGGCTCGGTCAGCACAGTAGTCTCCGTGTTCCATATATGTACCGGTCTGGTACATTTCGATTCGTCAAAGATTAGAACTTGTTCTAGGAGCGGTCAATGCCATCCAGGGTTCCGGCGGTTACGCGGCGCTCGGCGCCCACCCAGCGGGTGGTGGCGGTGCTCGATTTCTTCGTCGACAACCGGGGCCGCCGCGCCGGGCTCTCCGAACTCGCCCGGGCGTTACACCTGGCCAAACCGACCTGCCTGGGCATCCTCACCGAGCTCACCGCGGCCGGATACCTGACCAGGGACCCACGCACCCGCAGCTACGGTCCCGGCCCGGCACTGATCGCCGCGGGCCGGGTGGCGCAGGACGGTTTCACCGTTGCCTCACTCGCCCGTCCCGAACTGGAACGCCTCAGCACGAAATACCGCACGACCTGCACCGCTTCCGCCATCGTCGGCGAGCGGATCAGCGTGCTGGAAAGCACCGGACCCGGGATGGTGCGCGTCGGCGCGTCGTACCATTTCGCGCCACCGGTCGGGTTGATGTACGTGCTGTGGGATACCGATGCCGCGTTCGATGCCTGGCTGGCCACCCCACCGTCGGTACCGCTGGAGCAGGACGAGACCCGGTTGCGCCGCATCGTCGCCGAATGCCGCGAACGCGGCTATCTGGTGGAGAGCATGACCGGCGCCGGCCGTCGCCTGTACTCGCTCCTGGCCGGGGTCGCCGCCCACGATCTGCCCGACGACCTGCGTGAAGCCGTGGCCGAACTGGTCACCAGCCTCGGCGAGCGGGTCTATCTGGGTTCGGATCTGCGGCCCCGCAAGGAACATCCGGTGAGCCTGCTCGCAGCGCCCACCTACGACGCCGACGGCAGACAGCAGCTGGTGCTCACCATGTACGTCGGTGCGTCGATCACCGGCGCCGACATCACCCGCCGCGGTAGCGCGCTGGTCGCCGCGGCCGATGCGGTCACCGCTGCCGCGGGTGGACACAAACCGGATACGAACCGTTGACCTTTGATAGGAACGTGTTCTAATTTCAGAGCGTGAGCCAGTACGCAAAGTCGACGGCGAGCAGCTACGAGCTACCCCATCAGGCGGTGCTGGAGGCCGAGTCCGTTCACATATTCCGAGAAGTCGCCGCCACCTTCGAGCGGCCCGTGCTGCTATTTTCCGGCGGCAAGGATTCCGTGGTGATGTTGCATCTGGCAGCGAAGGCCTTCTGGCCTGCGCCGCTGCCGTTTCCGGTACTGCATGTCGACACCGGGCACAATTTCGACGAGGTCATCGAATTCCGTGACCGCACCGTCGAGCAATTCGGGCTGCGGTTGATCGTCGGCCGAGTGCAGGACGATATCGACGCAGGCCGGGTCGTCGAGGACATCGGGCCGCGCGGCGGACGCAACCGGTTGCAAACCACCACCCTGCTGCGTTCCATCCGGGAAGGCCGTTTCGACGCGGTCTTCGGCGGCGCCCGCCGCGACGAGGAGAAGGCGCGCGCCAAGGAGCGGGTGTTCAGTTTCCGCGACGAGGACGGCCAGTGGGATCCGCGGCGGCAGCGCCCCGAGTTGTGGAACCTGTACAACGGCAAACACCGCCCGGGCGAGCACATTCGGGTGTTCCCGCTGTCGAACTGGACCGAACTCGATATCTGGACCTATATCGCCGCCCACAACATCGACTTGCCGCCGCTGTACTACGCGCACCGCCGCCCGGTGGTCCAACGCGACGGAATGCTGTTGGCGCACACCCGTTTCCTGCATCTACTCGACGGAGAACAACCGTACGAGGCGACCGTGCGGTTCCGCACGGTCGGCGACGCCACCTGCACCGGATGTATCGAATCCACCGCCGCCTCGCCCGCCGAGGTGGTCACCGAGGTCGCCACCGCCCGGGTCACCGAACGCGGCGCCACCCGCGCCGACGACCGGATCTCCGAGGCCGGGATGGAAGACCGCAAACGCGAAGGCTATTTCTGATGAGCACCCTGTTGCGCCTGGCCACCGCAGGCAGCGTCGACGACGGTAAATCCACACTGATCGGACGTTTGCTGTTCGATTCCAAAACGCTGTTCACCGATCAGCTCGCCGCAGTGGAGCGTTCCAGCCGCGACCGCGGCGAGGACTACCCCAATCTGGCCCTGCTCACCGACGGCCTGCGCGCCGAACGCGAACAGGGCATCACGATCGACGTGGCCTACCGCTATTTCGCCACACCCAACCGTAAGTTCATCATCGCCGACACGCCGGGGCATGTGCAGTACACGCGCAATATGGTCACCGGGGCCTCCACCGCCGATCTGGCGTTGATCCTGGTGGACGCCCGCACCGGCGTGATCGAACAGACCCGCAGGCACGCATTCCTTGCGTCCCTGCTCGGCGTCCCGCATCTGGTGCTGTGCGTGAACAAAATGGACCTTGTCGACTGGTCGGCGGAACGTTTTACCGAGATCAAGGAAGAATTCGCCGGTTTCGCCTCCCGGCTCGATATCGCCGATCTGACATTCATCCCGGTATCGGCGCTGCACGGTGACAATATCGTGCACCGCAGCACCGCCATGCCCTGGTACGAGGGCACCCCCCTGCTGCACCATCTCGAGCAGGTGCACATCGCCTCGGACCGCAATCTCATCGACGCGCGGTTGCCCGTACAGTACGTGATCCGCAGTCACAGCGCCGATTTCCGGGGGTACTCCGGCACGGTCGCGGGCGGTGTTTTCGCCCCGGGCGACGAAGTCACCGTACTTCCCTCCGGGCTCAGTACGACGGTGACCGCGATCTGGGGTCCGGGAGGCACCCCGGTCGCCGAGGCGTTCCCACCGCAGGCGGTGACACTGCAGCTCGCCGACCACCTCGACATCGGCCGCGGCGACCTCATCTGCCGTCCCGCCAACCGCCCGCACACCGGACGCGATCTGGATGCCATGGTGTGCTGGTTCGCCGACGACACCGCGCTGCGCCCCGGGGCGACCTACACCCTCCGGCACACCACCCGCGGCGTCGCCGCACAGGTGCGGTCGCTGGACTACCGGCTCGATGTCAATACCCTGCACCGCGACGGCGCGGCGGAGTCGTTGTCGCTCAATCAGATCGGCCGGGTGCAGTTGCGCACCAAACAGCCGCTGCTGTTCGACCCGTACCGGCGTAACCGGTACACCGGTAGCTTCATCCTGGTCGACGACAGCACCGGCGATACCGTCGGCGCGGGGATGATCACCGGGCCGAGCCTGCCGTCGTCGCGGGTGGTCTGGCACGCGAACGCCGTTGGCCGCGAGGAGCGCGCCAGCCGCGGATTGACGGTGTGGCTGACCGGTTTGTCCGGGTCGGGTAAGTCCAGTGTGGCGGTGGAGCTCGAGCGGCGGCTGGTCGCAGCCGGACGGCCCGCGTTCCTGCTCGACGGTGACAACCTGCGGCACGGACTCAACTCCGACCTCGGTTTCGGCGCCGCCGACCGGGTGGAGAACGTGCGCCGGGTGGGCGAGGTCGCCCGGTTGTTCGCCGAGGCCGGTGTGGTGGCGATCGTCTCGCTGATCAGCCCCTATCTCGCCGATCGGGAGCGAGTGCGCGCGGTGCACGATGCGGCGGGTATCCCGTTCGTGGAGGTGTACGTCGATACCCCGCTGTCGGTGTGCGAATCCCGCGATCCGAAGGGTATGTACGCCAAGGCGCGCGCCGGTGAGATCCGTGGTTTCACCGGTATCGACGACCCGTACGAACCGCCCCTGTCCCCCGCGCTCGTGCTGCGACCCGATGACGGTGACCCGGCCGCTATGGCCACCGCGATCCTGTCCCTCCTCGCCACGATGCAATAAGGACCGCCCTACCCATATTTGATACGGTAGGCAGCACGTGTACCGAAAGGGGTGTCGATGCGGTCTACCTTGCTGTCGCGGCGGGATCTGGAGTTCCTGCTCTACGAATGGCTCGATGTCGAGGCATTGACCGAGCGGGAACGCTACAGCGAGCATTCGCGGGACACTTTCGACGCGGTACTCGACCTGAGCGAACAGCTGGCCACCGAGTACTTCGCCCCGCACAACAAACGCAACGACGCCTCCGAACCCACCTTCGACGGTGAGCGGGTCACCCTCATTCCCGAGGTGGGCCGGGCGCTGTCGGCGTTCGCCGCGGCCGGTTTACCCGGCGCGAGCATGGATTACGAACTCGGCGGCACCCAGCTGCCCACCGCGGTCGCGCAGGCGAGTTTCGCCTGGTTCCACGCGGCCAACCCCGGTACCGGCGCCTACCATTTCCTCACCGTCGCCAACGCCAACCTGCTCAGCACCTACGGTAGCGCCGAGCAGGTGGAGCGGTTCGTGAAACCGATGCTGACGGGGCGGTTCTTCGGCACCATGTGCCTGTCGGAACCGCAGGCCGGATCGTCGCTGGCCGATATCGTCACCCGCGCAGAACCGCGCGAGGACGGCACCTACCGGCTGTTCGGCACCAAGATGTGGATCTCCGGCGGCGATCACGAACTCGGCGACAATATCGTGCACCTGGTGCTGGCGAAGATCCCTGGCGGGCCGGCGGGCACCAAGGGGATATCGCTGTTCGTAGTACCCCGATTCCTGGTCGGGTCCAACGGCGAGATCGGTGAGCGCAACGATATTGCGCTGGCCGGGCTCAACCACAAGATGGGATTCCGCGGCACCGTCAACACTGTGCTGAACTTCGGTGAAGGCCGGTGGACGCCGGACGGCGAGGCGGGCGCGGTCGGCTATCTGCTCGGCGAACCGCATCGCGGCCTCAGCTACATGTTCCACATGATGAACGAGGCGCGGATCGGGGTCGGGCTGATCGCCGCCGCACTCGGCTACACCGGCTATCTGGAGTCCCTCGATTACGCGCGCACCCGCCCGCAGGGCCGCACCAAGGGTGCAGGCGATCCGGCCGCGCCGCAACGCCCGATCGTGGAGCACGCCGACGTCAAACGCATGCTGCTGGCGCAGAAGGTTTACGCCGAAGGCGCGCTGGGACTGGTGCTGTACTGCGCGCGGCTGGTGGACGAGCAGCGCACCACCGATTCCGACGACGAGCGCCGTACGCTCACCCTGCTGCTGGACATCCTCACCCCGATCGCCAAGAGCTGGCCGTCGCAGTGGTGCCTGGAGGCCAACAGCCTGGCCATCCAGGTGCTCGGCGGTTACGGCTACACCCGTGAATACAACGTCGAACAGCATTACCGCGACAACCGCCTCAACCCGATCCACGAGGGCACCCACGGTATTCAGGGCCTGGATCTGCTGGGCCGCAAGGTGACCCAGCACGGCGGGGCGAGCCTGCGCGAACTCGACAGCCGGGTCCGAGCCACTATCGCGGCGGCGCGGAAGGAAGACGCGAACGAGTTCGCCGACCCGCTGGAGGCATCGTGGGAGCGGCTGGTGCAGGTGACCGCGAGCCTGTTCGCCTCCGGCGATATCGAACGCGCGCTCGCCAACAGCTCGGTTTACCTGGAGGCGTTCGGGCATATCACGCTCGCCTGGATCTGGTTGGAGCAGCTGCTCGCCGCCCAGGGACGCGAGGGCGACTTCTACTCCGGCAAACGGCAGGCCGCGCGTTTCTTCTATCGGTATGAGCTGCCCAAGACCGGTCCGCAACTGGATCTACTCGGCGAACTCGACACCACCACACTCGAGATGCGCGACGCCTGGTTCTGATCTATTTAGATACATCTAGCATACGGTGTATCATTCATCGGTGACGACCAGCCCCAGTACGCGCCGCCCGCCCGGCCGCCCAGCCTCGGCCACCCGCGAGGAGGTCGTCGCACTGGCCCGCCAGGCATTCCTGGCCGGCGACCGCGTCGATATCCAGGCCATCGCCGCCCGCCTCGGCCTCAGCCGTGCCTCGATCTACCGCTGGTTCGGCTCCCGAGACGGCGTCCTCGGTGCCGTACTGGCCGGGGAATTCGAAGCGCTCATCGAACGCGCCGATACCCGCCGCCGCAGTTCCGGCGGCCAGCGCATCCTCGACGTCCTCGACCGGGTCAACCGCTGGATGGCGGACAACGAGCCTTTTCGTCGCTATTTCGACAACGAACCCCTGGCCGGTCTGCGCATCCTCACCACCGCCGACGGCCCGGTCCAACCCCGGGTTGTCGCCGCCGTCGCGGAACTCATCGCCCGCGCCGAAGACGACGACGACTACTTCCCGCCGCTCGAACGCTCCCTACTGGCCTACTCCCTGGTCCGTCTCGGTGAAGCGTTCCTTTACAACGACAACGTCGCAGGCATTCGCGGCGACGTCGACCGCCTGCACCGCGTCCAGTCGGCCCTGCTCGGCCTACCTCCCTCCGGCGCATAGCGACACCGAAACCGGTGCCGTCCTGCCGGGCGTACCGCGCTCCCGAATGGCCGCGCCGATGCGTTCCCGAGTTGCGCGCCGATCACCGATCTCGAGCCGGCGACCGAAATTGGAATCGGCGTGATCTGAAACCGGCAGTCCACGCAAAGGGTGGCGCAATACGGCCGTCCATCTCCGTACGCCCTGTTCACGCCCAATGGTTACGCGGCACGAGCAACGTGGGGCTATATCGGGCTTCCGGTGCCCGGACGCTGATGTCCGCGCCTACGCCCGGCGAACAATCTCGGCCGGTGCGGCGACGTCCAAGAGTGACGGACCAGGCGGCGCCGTGCGGATGACCACCCGGACCTGGGTGCGCGGCGCATCAGCGCTCGGGTGCATCCGCGAGTACGACGACCCCGGTGGGCGCATCCAGCAACGGCACCGTGCGTTCGGCGGCGGCGTCGACGTGGATGCGGGGGTGGTCGGGCAGATCGGTTTCGTAGTAGGTGCCGGGACCGAAGAGTTGGCCGTAGCGGATCACGACACCGCCGATATCGAGTACGGCCTGTTCGTGGCCCGCAATGACCTCACCGCGGCCGGGTGGGTTCCAGGCGATGCTCTGGGCAAGGAAACGGGGCACCGCCGCGGCCGCGGCGGCGGCGATGAGGTTGGCGGTGCCTTCGGTGCGGATACGGGCGTTGGCGGCGGCCAGCTCCTGGATGCGGGAGGCGTCGTCGGGTAGATCGGTGAGCTGGTGCATCACCAGATCGGGACGGAAGCCGACTACCGCCGCGGTGAGGGCCGCCGCGTCGTACACATCGCAGACGACCGGCTCGCCGCCTGCCGCGCGGATCGACGCCGCCCGGCTCGCCGAGCGGGTCGTTCCCGCAACAACGTGCCCGGCCCCGGTCAGCAAGGGCAGCAACCGGATGCCGAGCACGCCGGTCGCACCGGCCAAGAAGATACGCACCCGCCCAGATTAGTGCGAGACAGCTGAGCTCGGATGCTGGAACCCGTGCGACCAACCGGCCGCACGGGCGCACAAACGAATGCGGTGCGGGAGCTGGTTCAGGCCCCGACTATCGCGTTCATGATCGTCCCCGCGCTGGTGGCCACCGCTCCCCCGGCCATGGCGCCCGCCACCATCTTCGGTGACTGTAGGGTGCCACCGCTCCACTTCTCCCAGGCGAACCGGCCGCCACCGTAGGTGATAGCAGTTATCCCGGAGAGCAACGTAGCCCAGGTGAAGTACCTGGACAACTGCATGGCTTTATCAGAGAGGGGCGGCGCTTCCGGAGTCGGATTACCCATCTGCGCCACAACTCCGTAACTGTCGTGCAGCGCGGCGAGAATCATGCTCACGTTCGTGCTCCTTCTGGCGATGGTAGTGATACCTGGGCTGGAGATTCACGAAAGAGCCGGGCGGCACGCGACTGCAGAAGCCGTTGACCGCGTGACGCCTCGGTGTCCGCGGTGGAGAACACAGACGCGATAGATTGAACCCCAGCAAGATCACGACTGGGCGACGACACACCGCGATTTTTCGTCCGTCGGCGTGGCGGGCGGCGTGTCGCGGAACCCGGCCCGTGATCAGCCCAGTTGCCTGCGCACGGATTCGGTGATGGCGGGGCCGACGGGACGCCAGGTGAGGCCGAGGTCGGACAGGGTGCGCGAATCGTCGGTGGGGGTGGCGGCGGTGAGCAGCCACGCCGCCTCGTAGCTGAGGCCTGCGCTCACCGGCAGCAGGCGGGAAACGGCGTCGGTGGCGCGGCCGAGACCACGGAACAGCGGTGCGGGCACCGGGATACGGCGGAAGGGACGGCCCACTGCCGCTTCCAGGAGGTCGACGATCTCGTCGAAAGCCAGCAGATGGCCGCCACACAGGTAACGGCGCGGACCCTGCCCCGGGCGCATCACGGCGGCGTGCACGGCGGCCACGTCGCGGACGTCGATCATCTGCATACCACCGCGTAGGCGCGGGGCAAACCTGGCGCGCACCATCACATCCCAGCCGTTGGCGGTGATACCGGGCTGTTCGCCCAGGCCGGGACCGACCACGCTGGAGGGGTAGGTGATGATCACGGGTGCGCCGGTGGCCTGCAGGGCGCGGGCGATGCGGTCGGCGGTGGATTTGGTACGACCGTAGGCACTGCGGCCCGCAGCGGTGGGGCTGTCGGGGCCGATCACCGGGTCGGGGCAGGGGAACAACGCGCTGTAGCTGGCGACGTGCACGATCGGATCCAGCCCGAGCGCCGCCGCACGAGCCAGCAGTTGACCGGTGGCGTCCACGTTGACTTCCCACATCAGCTGTTCACGGCGGTCGTCGGTGCCGACAACACCGGCCGCGTGCAGAACCGCGTCGCAGCCGTCGAGCAGGGATTCGATGGTGTCGTGGTGGCGGATGTCGCCGACGAGCGTGTCGATGACGCGGCCCGAGTCCGAGGCCGCCTTCGACAACGCCTCGGGTACGGCTTCGTTCGGTTGCACCAGCAACCGGACATCGTGCCCGTCCTCGAGCAGGGCGAGGACGGTGTGGGCGCCCAGGTATCCGGTTCCGCCGGTGACCGCGATCCGCATGGTGTTCCTTTCCGCAGGTGTCTGCAGGGAGCCGCCGACCCCTCGATCGACGACGAGCGAGCGGCCGTGCCCGCCGGACGGAGAGCACGGCCGCTCAGCTGTTCACTGTCCTGCTCGGTCTTCCAGGTCGTATCCGAGCCGTACGTTGTGGGCGACCTCGCCGCCTGCGATGGTGATCCGGCTGCTCACCGGCGGATAACCGCGGGCGACAACGGTGTAGTCACCTGCGGCCAGGTCGGTGACCACATAGCGGCCGTTCTCGTCGGTGAGCGCGGAGGCGGTCAGCTGGCCGGTGGCGTCGAGCACGCTGATCTGTACGTCCGCCACGGCGCGATCGCCGTCGGCGAATGCCGCACCGATCAGGACAGCGTTGGGCTCCAACTCGATATCGTGGTGCAGCAGGCCGCTGTCCGGCACGGTGAGCGTGGTCGCGACCGGACGCATACGGTCCGCGACCGCGACAAGGGTGTAGGTGCCTGCAACCACGCCGTGGCAGGTGTAGGACCCGTCTTCGGAGGAAAGGGCCGAACCGATGACTTCACCGCGCTGATCGGTCACCGTGACCGTCGCACCGGCGAGCGCGGCCCCGCGCGCCGAACGGACCACTCCGGTCACTTCGCCCGATCCCAGCAGGGTGATGTCCACTCGCTGCGCCCGCTGCCCAACGGAAACGTTCACCGCGGCGGGTTGATGCCCGCCCGCCGACGCGATCAGCACATACGAGCCTGCCGCGGGCACGCCGATCCGGTAGTCGCCGCCTGCGCTGCCGTGACCGCGCCCGACCTGCCTGCCACGCTGATCGATCAGCGTGAGCACGGTATGGGGGACAGCCCGGCCGTCCTCGCGATGCACCCGGCCACCGATCGAGGGGCCGCCGTCGGAACCGTCGAGCCCTGGCGAATCCACGGCCATTACCACCCTTTCCGGGGCGCTCAGCTGCGCCCCGCGCTCGGCACCCGAGGGCCGCGCGCCTGCAGCGGCCAGCACCGGTTCCGGCTCGGAAAACACCTCAGCGGCCCCTTCCCACACCTGTGACTTTTCCCAATCGGACTCCGCGGCTTTCGCTGTCTCGGCGTCCGGCTCGTGCACCGCCATCGGATCGTCACGCAACGGAATCTCCTTCATGAACAGCAGCACCACACACGCCAGCAGCACCACCGCGGCGGCTGAGTAGAACACCCCCTGCATGGACTCGGTGAACCCGGTCAGCACCGGAACCCGGATCGCATCGGGCAGGGCCGCGATACCACTGGTGTTGCTTTGGGTTTCGTTGAGCCGGGCGGCGTCGAATCCGGGCGGCAACTGCCCGCCGAACGCGTCGACGATCTTGTTGGGCAGCAGGTTGAACAGAATGGTCAGGAAGATCGCGACACCGAGGGTGCCACCCATCTGCCGGAAGAACGTCGCCGACGCGGTGGAAACGCCCATATCCGAACGTGGTCCGGCGTTCTGCGCGGCAATGATCAAGGTCTGCATACAGCCGCCGAGCCCGAGTCCGATGACCGCACCGTAGGCCAGCGGCTGCCACAGCGGGCTGTCGTAGTGCACCTGCGCGTACAGCACCGCGCCCACCGCGACGACGAAGGCGCCGACCACCGGCAAGATCTTGTAACGGCCGGTCTTCTTGGTGATCTGCCCGGCGATCCCCGAACCGATCATGATGCCGAGCACCAGCGGCAGCATGAGCAGACCCGCCTCGGTCGGCGAGTAGCCGCGCACCACCTGGAAGTACTGGGGCACCATGGTGATCGCACCGAACATGCCGACGCCGATGAGGAAACCGCCGAGGATGACGATGCTGAACGTGGAACTGCGGAACAACCGCAGCGGGATCAGCGCGGCATCTTTCATCAGCAACTCCACCAGCACGAACAGCACCAGCCCGCCCGCGCCGATCCCGTAGCAGATCAGGGATACCTGCGAACCCCAGCCCCATTCGCGGCCGCGTTCGGCAACGATCAACAGCGGGACCACGCAGACGGTGAGCATGATTGCGCCGAGCCAGTCGATGCGATGTTTCTGCCGCCGATGCGGGACATTGAGCACCTTGGCGACCACCACCATCGCGATCACCCCCACCGGGACGTTGACCAGGAACACCCAGCGCCATCCGTCCAGGCCCGCCAGCGATTCATGGTCGGAGAAGAATCCGCCGAGCACCGGGCCGAGTACCGTGGCTGCCCCGAAGACCATCATGAAATAGCCCTGGTAGCGCACACGTTCGCGGGCGGGAACCAGATCGCCGACGATGGTCATCGCCAGCGACATCAGACCGCCCGCACCCAGGCCCTGGAAGGCGCGGAATGCGGCCAGCTGATACATCGTCGTGGCGAAGGTGCAGGCTATCGAGCCGATGATGAACAGCCCGATCGCAACCAGATAGAACGGTTTACGCCCGTAGATATCGGCGAGTTTGCCGTAGAGCGGGGTGGTGATGGTCGCGGTGATCAGATAGGCGGTAGTCGCCCACGCTTGTTCGTCGAAACCGTGGAGGTCGTTGGCGATACGCACGATGGCGACGCTGACGATGTTCTGGTCCAGCGCCGCCAGGAACATACCCAGTAGCAGGCCGGACAGGATGGTCAGTACCTGCCGGTATGACAGGGCCGGGTGCGCCTGGTCGTCCGGTTCCGGTGCGGCCGGGATCCGAGTTGAGGTTGCGGTGGTCATTGTTGTGAGCCCTATTTCTGATCGGCTGGGTGTCGTGGAGTTTTCTCTATCCCGGTATTGAGCCGGTCGATCAGTGCGACCAGGGTGCCGCGATCCTGTGCGGGCCAGTCGGCCAGGATCTCGGCCAGCCAGTGGGCGCGCGCCTCACGGCTACGCTCGAGCACCCGCTCTCCCTCCGCGGTTGCCGCGAGCACACATGCGCGCCCGTCGATCGGATCGGCCCGGCGTTCGACCAGACCGTGTCGCACCAGCGATGCACTCTGCCTGCTGATGGTGGACAATTCGGCGTGCAGTAGTTCGGCGAGTTTCCCTGTACGCTGCGGCCCTTCGTGAACGAGGCAGTACAGCACCGCTAACGCGGGTCGTTCGAGTCCGTCGGGTTCTGGCAGCTGTGCTTTCGCCCGGTTGATCGCGCGCACGAACCGGCTGAGTTGGACGCCGAGACGATCGGCGACGTCGAAATCGGCCGCGCTGATCTCGCCGCGGGCAGCGCACATCGGAACTCACCTTTTTCACCAGCAAACATGATTGGCAACGACAACTAGTTGCTTTGGGCAACTATACGTATCGGGTGTAATTCGTGGATCACCAGGGCCCCGGAGAACATCTGGCAACCAACACCATTGGCGGGCGGTATCGGCAAAAGCATTGTTTCCCACGGGTCGTGCCGCAAGAATGATCCCGAGGCCGAGATCCGGCTTCTTGGGGACCCGCCGGCGCCCAGCGCCGGCAGAACAAGTGGGGAAACATCATGAGAGCCAAGCAATTCGCCGCCGCTGCCATGCTCGCGATCGGCGCACTCGGCGTCAGTACCGGCACCGCGCACGCGGGCCCGGCCGCCCCCGAGGTGAGTGTGCGCGCCGCCGAACAGGGGATCGGATACGTCGCAGCGCCCACCTCCGACGGCACCGGTGTCGTCGCCACACTCGACGCGGGCAGCTTCCGGCTCACCCAGGACGCCACCGCCGTCGTCCTGTCCGACAACACCGGCCGCACCGTCGCCACCCTTCCGCTGGCTGTCCAGGCCTTCGGTCAGACCTCGGCGCTCGCACCCGCGATCTCCGATTCCGGCCGCACCCTGACCCTGACCCCCGTGAACGCTCCGCGCAGCAGCGAGCACATCGCGGAACTGGTCGACGAAAGCGAGACCCTGGCCCGCAAACAGCACAACGCGGGTATCGGCGCACTCATCGGCGCCGGTATCGGTGCGGTGCTCGGCTTCTTCCTCGGCGGTGTCGGCGCCCTGCTGACCATCCCGATCGGGGCGGGTATCGGCGCGCTCATCGGCTACGCCACTCCTTGACCTCCTCCTCACCGGGAACGGTGAGGATTCCTACGCAACCGCACCGGTGATGGGGTCTGTTCGGTGGGTTCCTGCTTCACCGGCGTCTGCCAACACGGGTGCTGGTCTTACGTCGCCTCCACAGCCGGTGCGGCGTCCATCGCGGTTTCAGCTGCCCGCGAGGCGGCAGGATCGCGCAGGGTGCGGAACAGCAGCCAGCTGAGCACGGGCATCACGACCAGCGGGATCAACGCGACCTGCAGGGATGTCGCATCGGCGAGGCGGCCCAGCACGGGACTGGCCAGTCCACCGATGGAGACTGTGAGCCCGAGGGTGACGCCACTGGCGGTGCCGACTCGTGAGGGCAGGTAGTCCTGTCCGAGGGTCACCTGCAGCGAGAACGGCACATACAGCCCGACCGAGGTCAACGCCACGAACAGGTAAACACCCGGGCCCGGTACCCACACCACTCCGGCAATCACAATTGCGGTGAGCACATACGACCACCGCGACACTGTCACCCGGTCCCAGCGCGCGGCCAGATACCCGCCCAGCACCGAGCCGACCACACCGCCGAGGTAGAGCACGAACAACGCCGCCGTGCCCGCGGCCGAGCTCCCACCCATACGCCCGCTGATGTGGAGGGCGATGAAGGTACTCGAGCCGACGAACGCGATCGAGCGAAACACCACCGCCAGTGACATCCGCACGAATGATGCGACATCGTCGTCCCCGGCCGGCGTGAACTCGGCGACCCCGGCGGCCTGGCGCTGCTGCAGGGCACGCAGCACCGGCACGGTTATCGCTGCTCCCGCCAGGGCCGGTAGCAGCAGCAGCGGTGTCCAGTGCAAGCCACCGACCGCGACCGTGGCAGCAACCAGCAGCGGCGCCAGCGCGAATCCGATATTGCCGCCGGTGGAGAAGTACGCCATCGAGGTGTGGCTGCCGCGGCTCGCAGCTCGCGCGATCCGGGCGGCCTCGGGATGATAGGCCGCTACCCCGATCCCCGAGATAGCGGCGAACACCAGGGTGAGCGCATAGGAGCCGGACAGGCCGGTGACCGCGATTCCCGCACCGCCGATCACGGTGCTCACCGGCAACAGCCACGGCATCGACCACCTGTCGGTCAACGCACCGAACAACGGCTGTACCACCGATGACAGCAGTGACGCCGCCAGCACGATCCCCGACACCGCGGCGTAGGTGTAGGCGCGTTCGGCAACGAAGAACGGCACGAGCGCGGCGACCGCGCCCTGGTACACATCGACGCAGGCATGGCCGCTGGACAGCAAAAAGACAGAGGTGTTTCGTCGCACGGACTCCATGCTCACCAGCCAGCAGCTGTCGCACTTCCGATAAACTGACAGTCCGTAATGGAAATCCGCCATCAACCCGCCGCGCCGACCCGCGCCCAGCTACTCGCCCCCGGCGAAGAGATCGACGCGCACCGCCACGACGACCATCAGATCATCTACGCCGGCCGCGGGGTGCTCTCGATCACCACCGGTTCCGGAACCTGGGTCGCCCCCGGCACCCACGCCATCTGGATTCCCGCCGGAACCGCGCACGCCCACCGCGCCTACGGCGAACTCGAACTGCACCTGCTCGGCCTGCCCGCTACCGACAACCCCCTCGGCCTGACCTCGCCCACCGTGCTGATCGTCGGTCCCTTGCTGCGGGAACTGCTCATCGCCTACACCCGCGACACCGGCGACACCCCCGAACGGGCCAGACTGCGCGCGGTTCTGCTCGACCAGCTGCGCGCCTCACCACAACAACCCCTGCACCTGCCCACCTCCACCACACCGCTACTACGCACCGTGTGCGGCATGCTGCTCGACAACCCCGGCGACACCCGCACCCTGACCGAACTCGGCCGCGACGTCGGCGCCAGCGCCCGCACCCTGTCCCGACTGTTCCGCAACGACCTCGGACTGACCTTCCCACAATGGCGCACCCAACTACGCCTGCACCATGCCCTGATACTGCTCGCCGACCGAACCCCGGTCACCACCGTCGCTCACCGCTGCGGTTGGGCCTCGGCCAGCGCCTTCATCGATACCTTCCGCACCACATTCGGCCACACACCCGGTACCCACCTCCACTTCTGAGCTACCGCCCCCATAAGCCCAGCTGTTTGCACAAAGTCGCTCATGGCCAGGATCCAGCGCTCAGTCGCTGGGGCTTCGTCACGCACGGTGCGTTCCCAGACGTGGCTCTGGCGGCGTCCGGCCGGGCGCGAGCATCGGCCCATATTCGACCACGCAGCCTCAGTCCTATGGACCGGTATCACTGACAGTTTCGTGCAGCCTCTCAGCTGGTTCCGATCGGCTTGTCGCCGGGCGTTCATTGCGCGTGTGTAGGCGTCGGGCCTGGCTCACACGGATCAGGTATGACCGCCGCACACCCGGGTAGACGCAGGATATGAGTGACAACCCTCCCCTCGCCTTGATCACCGGAGCGTCCAGCGGGATCGGCTTCGAACTGGCCGATCAGTTCCGCAGGCACGGCTACGACCTGGTGATCGCGGCCGAAGATCATGCGATAGACACCGCGGCGGACTCACTGCGGGCAGCGGGGGCGCGGGTGCATCCGGTGCGGGTTGACCTGCGCGCCGCCGAGGGCGTGGAACGTCTGTATGCGACCGCGACACAGGACGGGCGCCCCCTGGCCGCGGTGGCGTTGAACGCCGGTGTCGGGCGCGGCGGCTATTTCGCCGATACCGATCTGGCCCAAGAACTCGACGTCATCGCGCTCAATGTGCAGTCCACCGTGCACCTGACCAAGCTGGTACTGCCGGGGATGATCGAACGCGATGACGGAAAGCTGCTGTTCACCTCGTCGATCGCCGCACTGATGCCCGGCCCTCGCCATGCGGTGTACAACGCGACCAAATCATTCGTCCAGTCCTTCGCCGAAGCGCTACGCGAAGAGCTCCGCGACCACCACATCACGGTCACCGCGCTACTGCCCGGCCCGACCGATACCGATTTCTTCCGCCGCGCGCGGCTGCTGAGCAGCCGGATGGGCCAGGCGCCCAAAGACGACCCGGCCGAGGTGGCGCGCCAAGGTGTGGACGCGCTGATGCAGGACAAACAGCAGGTCGTCGCCGCCTCACTGGCCTCGAAGGGGATGGGGCTGGCCGGGCGGCTGCTGCCGGATACGGTCAAGGCCAAAGCACACGACGTATTCGCCGGACCGCCGCGGGCGTAACGAACTCCACTCGGCCGAAGGAGAACAGCATGCTTCCGATCGCCACCCGCATCGCATGGGGTACCGCTGCCGCCGCTTTCCTGACGCTCGCCGCCGCCCCGCTGGCCAACGCCTACCCGGCAGGGCCGTGGGGTGTCGAGGGCCCCTGCCGGGGTCTTGCCCCGCACGAATGCCCGGCCATCCCTTCGGATGACGGGCTCACCTGGACCTACGCCGGGCGGGCGCTGCATTACGACAAACTGGGTGTACTGGTCTGTGCAACGAGTGCCGACAAACCGCTGGAGAACATCGTCTGCGAGGGCGCGATGCTGTTGGTCCGGGCGGTACCCCCGACCCCGTTCGGCCAGTTGCTCGGGCCGCAGAGCTGAGTTCCCACGATACAGCTGGCCCCCTGACCACCACGGTGCCCGGTCCCGTCATAAAGCATCTCCTGTGTGCGATGGCGCCGGTGTCCCGGGTTACCGGGCACCGGCGCCATCGGATCAGCCGACGGTCACCGGCTCCGGCTCGGCGGCTGCCCGGGGACGGGTGCGCAGCAACACCAGGCCCAGTGCTGCGGCGGCGACCACGAATCCCGCGCTGATCCAGGCGCCCGTGGACATGGCCTCGGCGAACGCGGCTTTCGCTGGTTCGGCGTACCCGAGTGCGAAAGCGGGGCCGATGGATTCGTGGGCGGCAGCGGGAGCGTCGACGGGCATGTTGGCGGTGAAACCACCGGCCGGGACGTTCCCCAGCAGGGCGATGCTGATAGCCATACCGACCTGCGTCTTCGGACAGGTGTTGCCTGCGCTCGCGTGGGAGAAGGCCTACGGCAATGCCCCGGTCGACACCGACGGGATGATGCGCGTGATGGAACACATGACGCAGGGCTATCCGGAAATGCTCGACGACTACCGCCACACGGTGCCGCGGGACCAGAACGCGGCCCGGGTGATGGCGTTCGATTTCGGACTGCTCTGCGTACTGGACGGGCTCGCCGCACGGCTGCCCGAGCAGCGGGGAACGAACCCGAACCGAGCGATGACCGTGGCGAGCCCGCTCGCAACAGTAGGCACCCCTAGCGGTTCGGAGCGCAGAGCGCGGATCAGGCGGCCGGCTCGAGCAGAATCTTCACCGCTGCGTCGGCCTTGCGCTGGAATGTCGCATAGGCCTCGGGAGCGCCGTCGAGGGGCAGCCGATGGGTGGCGAAACCATCCACGCCCAGCGGGTCGTCGTCGCCGAGCAGCGGCATGATGTCGTCGACCCAGTGTTTGACGTTGGCCTGCCCCATCCGCACCTGGATCTGCTTGTCGAACAGCACCCGCATCGGCATCGGGTCCGCCATACCGCCATACACCCCGATCAGGGAAATGGTTCCGCCGCGGCGCACGATATCGATCGCGTCGTACAGCGCCGACAGCCGGTCGATTCCGGCGGTGTCCATTACTTTGCGCGTGACGAAATCGGGCAGGAAGCCCGCCGACCACTGCGCCAGCGATGTGATGGGGGAACCGTGGGCTTCCATGCCGACCGCATCGATCACCGCATCGGCGCCGCGACCGTGGGTGAGCCCGCGGATGATCTCGCCGAGCGGTTCGTCGATCGCGGTGCGGTCGATGGCCTCGATACCTCGGGCCGCGACCCGCGCCACCCGTTCGGGCACCCGGTCGACACCGACCACGGCGTAGCCCCGGTGGGCCGCCACCCGGCAGCACATATCGCCGATCGGGCCGAGCCCGAGCACGACGAGGAGGCCGCCGTCGGGTACCTCGGCATATTCGACCGCCTGCCATGCAGTGGGCAGCACATCCGACAGGTAGAGGAACCGGTCGTCGGCGGGGCCGGGCGGCACCTTGATATGGGTGTAGTCGGCGTGCGGTACCCGCAGGTACTCGGCTTGACCACCGGGCACCTGCCCGTAGAGCTTGGAATAGCCGAACAGGGCGGCGCCGCTGTGCTGTTCGTGCACCTGGGTGGTTTCGCACTGGGTTTGCAGGCCGTGGGTGCACATATAGCAGTCACCGCAGCTGATCTGGAATGGAACCACCACGCGGTCGCCACCGGACAGCCCCGTCACGGCAGGGCCGACTTCTTCCACGATGCCGATGGTTTCGTGCCCCAGCACGTCGCCCTGGCTCATATACGGCCCGAGTATCTCGTACAGATGCAGATCCGAGCCGCAGATACCGGCAGAGGTGACCTTGATGATCGCGTCGGTGGGTTGCTCGATCCGAGGATCCGGAACGGTCTCCACGGCGACCTTGCGCTTTCCCTGCCACGTCACAGCTTTCATACGTACTCCTCGCCCGGTCGGGTCCGTCTGTCCCCGGGCCTACCCTGGCCCCTGCGGTCGAAACCGAATGGGGCGGCAGCGGACCGCCCGAACCTGCGCTGACCAGCGCTCGAGCGGTACGGGGAATAGCGGCCGCTGCTTTACGTTCGACCCAAGTGGTTAGGTGTACGAACGAAGGGGTTGCCGGTGGTGACCGACGCTGCCCACATCCGGGTCGGACTACGGTCCGAGCGCGGGCCGATCCTCGGCTCCCTGATGCTGTCCACGGGGCTGGTCGCGCTGGATTCGACGATCATCGCCACCGCGGTGCTCACTATTACCGAAAGCCTCGGTGGGTTCGCCCAATTTCCGTGGTTGTTCTCGATCTACCTGCTGGCGCAGGCGGTCACGGTGCCGATCTACGGCAAGATCGCCGATATGGTCGGCCGCAAACCGGTCATCCTGTTCGGTATCGCGGTCTTCGCGGTGGGGTCGCTGCTGTGTGGGCTGGCGGGCAGCATGCTGGGGTTGATCATCTTCCGCGCGATCCAGGGCGTCGGGGCGGGCGCGATCCAGCCGATGACCATGACCATCGCCGGAGACCTGTACACGCTGGCCGAACGCGCGAAGGTCCAGGGCTATCTGGCCAGTGTCTGGGCGCTGTCGGCGGTGGCGGGCCCGCTGTTGGGTGGAGTATTCGCCGAGTACCTCAGCTGGCGGTGGATTTTCCTGATCAATATCCCGCTCTCGGCATGGGCCGGGTGGATGCTGCTGCGGCATTTCTCCGAAACCGCGCCCCGCCAGCGCACCCGTGTCGATTATCTAGGCGCGGTGCTGCTCACGCTCGGCGCCGGGGCGCTCATCCTCGGGTTGCTCGAAGGTGGGGAGGCGTGGGCATGGGATTCCCCGGTGAGTATCGTCATCTTCGCAGGCGGTGCGCTGGTGCTCGTCGTCTTCGCGCTGGTGGAACGGCGAGCTGCGAACCCGGTCCTACCGCTGTGGCTGTTCACCCGGCGGGTGGTTGTTGCCAGCAGTCTCGTTTCGCTGCTGGTCGGCGCGCTGGTGCTGGGCCTCACCTCTTACGTGCCGACCTTCGCCCAGGGCGTGCTGGGTACGGGTGCGCTGGTGGCCGGTCTGACGGTGGGTGCGCTGACGCTCGGCTGGCCGCTCGCCGCGACGAACGCGGGCAGGGTCTATCTGCGGATCGGGTTCCGGGCGACCGGTCTCATCGGCGGTGCCCTGGCCACCATCGGCGCGGCGAGCACGCTGTTCATCACCGAGAACTCCACCGTGTGGCAGATAGCGGCGTCATGTTTCGTGATCGGCGGCGGCATGGGCTTGATCGCCACGCCGACGCTGATCGCCGCCCAGACCAGTGCCGAATGGAATGAGCGCGGCGTGGTCACCTCGGCGAATATGTTCGCCCGTTCCATCGGCAGTGCGGTGGGTGTCGCGGTGTTCGGCGCGCTGGTCAACTCTCGGGTCGACGCCGACCAGCCCGCGCCCGCGGCACTGGCCGACGCCGTGCACCTGGTGTTCATCGCGGTCACCGTGATGGCGGTGACGGTGCTGCTGGCCGCGGCGGCGATGCCGCGCCGCACGACAACCACCGCCTGATATGAGCTGCGCTACTGCGCTGGTCCGTGCTGGGTGCGCGGGTCGGCCGCGCACCCAGCACGGCAAGCGGTCATCCGGCTGCCGGAAGCACCTCGACGAGTTCGGCGGCATCGAATTCGATCACCTGCCGGACCCGGGAATCGGCGACCGGACCAAGATCGGCGACGACGACGCCATCGTTGTTCGTCACCGATTCGACGACCGCCTCCAGGGGGCTGCCGTCGGTGCCTGCAAGGCGGATGCGGTCACCGACAGCGAGGGCGTCTGCGCGGACGCCGTCGTCGGTGCGGCGCGGACTGTACACACCGCAGTAGGTGCGGCCGGCCATATCGCCGACACCGCGCTGAGCGATCGTCCACCACACCGGATTCGTGCTGTCGCCCGCGTTGCGCCGATGCCAGCGCAGTACCCGGTCGCGCCCGGCTTCGGCGGCTGCGCGACTTTCGTGCACCGAAACATGCCGTTTCACCGGCGCGCTGCGCGGTTTCACCGTGCCTTCGGCGCCGTCGACGACGAGCACCCAACTGGCGGATACGTCCTGGTCGAGAGCGGCACGCACCCTTTTGGCCAGGCCGTGGCCGGGAGTGGCGCCGAGTCGGTCGGCGACTTCGGCGAGGTTTTCGGCCAACCCGAGCGCCCGCAGGAATTCGGCGACCGCCAATTCGGCCGTGCCGAGTCGCTGCGCCAGCACCGGCATCGGCGTCCTGTCCCGCCACGCCGCCCTGGCCAGATGCTCATGCTCGGTGAGCCACAGCGACGACGCGCTGTGGGTGTGATGTTCGACCACCACCGACCACCAGTCCCAGTCCGGTTCGGCCGCCAACCGGTCACGGATCCAGCTCGCCCGCTCACCGGCACGCACTTTCTCACCCGGGGGCACGAAGTTGCGCAGCACCGCTTGCACGGCCGTCGGCGTGCGACCCAGTTCGGCCGCGATCGCGGGCAGTTCGACACCTGCCCGCAACCGAGCCTCGATCACCCGGTACTCCGATTCCCGCCACGACGCACCGTGCTGCCGCGGCGGCAGCAACTGCTCCTGCTTGATTTCACCCGTCCAAGTCATCACAGAACCCCCGTTCCTGATGCGCCGACGAAACCTGAAAGCATTGCACAGCAACGTCTTTCATGGTCTCCGCCGACTGTTTCCTACCCTGTGAAGGATACTCGGGGGGTCTGACAGAAACGGGCCGCGCGCAGGCCGACGCAGGCATGAAATCCGCAGCGCGCACCGGTGGACCGGCATTCTCCTACGGCAAGGTTGTCAGCGTCAACGGCAGCTCTGATGAGCCGCCGTGTCTCCGCGTAACTTGCCCGGCCCCCGTCCCTACAACTTGGATCCCCCACCATACGGTCGACCTTTTCCTTGAAACAGGGCATGAGCTCTGAGGGCTGTCCTCGTTGCGTCGATCTCCGGCCGGAACCACCCCCTCTATGCGCCCGCTGTTTCCCGGTGCCGATGCCGGGTACGCGGGGACTGGCCTGGTCTGGACCGCGATGTCCTGCCGGAACAGGATCGACAAACACCGAGGAAAGGGGTTCACGCCATGCTGATACGCCGGCTTGCCCGCCCGCTGCTGGCGAGCACGTTCGTGGTGGACGGAGTCCAAACCCTGATGCATCCGGACTCCCGGGTCAAAGAGGCATCGACGCTGGTGCGCCAGGGTGAGCAGACGTTGCCCACCGAGGTCGCGGCGAAACTGCCGTCCGACCCGAGCACGCTGGTCAAGGTCACCGCTGCCACCCAGGTTGCGGGGGGAACGCTGCTGGCGCTCGGCAAGGCGCCGCGCCTGGCCGCGCTGGCGCTGGCGGCCACGGTCGTCCCGGCGACGGTCACCGAGCAGAACTTCTGGTCCGAATCCGATCCGGAGCGCAAGAGCGCCAAGCGGACCGCTTTCCTCAAAGACGTCGGCCTGCTGGGCGGGTTGATCATCGCCTCGGCCGATACCGCGGGCAAACCGTCGCTTGGTTGGCGTGGCCGTCGCGCCGCGCACACCACGGCGGCCACGGTAAGCGGGGCGCTGCCGTTCGCCGGCACTAAGAACGGTACGGGCGAGGCGTTGCTCGAGCAGTTGCAGCACGCCGCGGACCGCGGCCGGGAACTGGCGGGCACTGCAGCGACGAAGGGCGCAGCGCTCGCCGAAACAGCGCAGCAGCGCGGCCCGGGCTGGGCCGAAACCGCCAAGAGTCGCAGCGCGGAATTGGCCGAGGTTGCCAAACACCGCGGAGCCGAGCTGGCCGACGTCGCCAAACACCGCGGCGCGGAGGTCGCCGATGTGGCCAAACATCGGGGCGCCGAGTTCGCCGATATCGCCAAACAGCGTGGCAGCGCGCTTGCCGAAACCGCGCAGCATCGGGGGCCGGAGTGGGCCGATGTCGCCAAGCACCGCAG
This sequence comes from Nocardia donostiensis, assembly GCF_002081715.1. GTDB lineage: Bacteria > Actinomycetota > Actinomycetes > Mycobacteriales > Mycobacteriaceae > Nocardia > Nocardia donostiensis. Next base: position 42,936 of record NZ_MUKP01000004.1, read on the forward strand.
CGCCGCCCTGGCCGCAGCCGCGCAGCAGCGCGGCCCGGTATGGGCCGATCTGGCCAAACACCGCGGTGCGGAGGCCGCCGAGCGCGCCAAGCATCGCGGCGCCGCGCTCGGTGAGGTGAGCAAACACCGCGGCCGGGCCAAGAGCGAGCAGGCTTATCAACGCGGAGCCGAATGGGCTGATCTGGCCAAGCATCGTGCCGCCGAATTCGCCGACATCACCAAACATCGTGGTGCGGCGATCGCCGAAGCGGCGCAGAAGCGGGGCACCGAGCTGGCGGAAACGAGTCCGTCCGCCGCGCGCGGCAAGAAGCGGTGGGGCAAGTCGAAGCGGTGCTGATCGGGCGTCACCCTGCCACAACTGCTCAGGCTGTCGCCGTGGGCGCCGCAGATCGCCGCCGGTGGCGCACAGCACCGCCACAGCCTGCGGCGAACCCGGACGAACTGGACACAACCCGATGAGGACCCTGCGGGATTGCCGCCGGAATGCGGTGTGATCGCGGGGTTTTCGTCGTATCCGCTGCGCAGACCCAGTGGTCGTCACAGGCCCGCCGATCCCGGAACCTCGAGGCGCAGCCACCTACCGCGTCGGAATCGACTGTGACAGCGCACAAGACGGATGCGCCGGAACGCTTGCGGCCGTTAGCATCCGCCCATGATCCGCCTGGCCGCCATCCTGATCACCGCGGGCGTTGTCGTTACCGTATGCGGCTGCGCCGAGCCCGTGTCACCGGAGCCGGAGCCTCCTGCGTCCTGGGATCCTTGCACCTTGCCCGATGCGCTGCTGGAGCAGGCCGGTTTTGCCGCCGCATCCCGACGTAAGGACGTCGCTGCCAACACCGGGTGGGCCGGCTGCGGTTGGAGCAGCGACGATGCCGCGGTGCGGGTGCTGTTCGCCGACGGTGTGCCACTGGCGCAATTGCGCGCAGGCGACGAGGTGCGCGACCCCGCCGATATCACTGTCGCGGGTCGTGCGGGGCTGCGTTTCCGCACCGGCGACGACGATCCGGGCGCCGCGTGCAGTGTCGCGCTGCCGACCGGCACCGAGGGTCTGGTGCGCATCCGCATCGACCGCTCGCCCGGCGCACCGGGCGAGCGCGCGTGCGCGCGCGCCGAACGCACAGCGGCCGTTCTGGTGCCCGCGTTGCCCCGGTGATCAGCCGCTGAACTGGGGGCACCCAGCTCCACTGTGACCGCTCACAATGGTGTGCGGCTGCCGGTCATCGCCGCTCCAGTGACGGCTGGAAAGTGTTCGACGCCCGATACCGGATAGCTACCGTGTACCGGCAGTGACGCATATCTCGGGGGCAGAAGGAGTCAGCATGACCGTCGACAGCGTGGCCAGGACGAAATTGACCGTATCGGGGCAACCGATGTCGGCGCCGCTACAAGACGTCCGGACGTTGTCGCGGCATATGGTCGGCCATTTCGTGGAAAACGTCGTGCCGTGCGGCACCCTGCCCGGCGATGCCATCTCCGGCGATGTCACCACCATCACCCGTGTCTGTCTGGAACTCGCGGTGAGCGTGCTCGACGGCCAGGACATTCCGGAAAAGACCCGCCGCCTGGAGAACGCCGCGGCGGGTTGGGCGCGGGAAGGGGTGCCGATCGACACCATTCACCACGCCATCCACGAGGGCTTCAAGCTCGGATTGGATCTGGTGGTGTCGAATGCGACGGTCACCGACTACTCCAACCTGGTCGACGGCGCGAAACTGGTTGTGGAGATGCTGGACCGGGTGACGGTGTCGATCTCCATGGCCTATGTGCGCGAACTGCGTTCGGTGGTCAGTGAACACCATACGGCCGTGCACACCCTCACCTCCGCGCTGCTGGGTGGGCACAGCACCTCCACCATGGCACGCGAATGCGGTATCGAGATCGCCGCAGCGTATCGGGTGCTGGCGGTAGCGATTCCGGCCCATCCCGACGAAGCGGTGCCCGCCCTGGACGGCAAGGTCGTCGCGCGGCGGAAACTGCGCAGGGTGCAGGCCGAATTGGCGATCCGCTGCGGTGACACCGCGCTGTCGCTGCTCAGCGTCGACGGTGGCACCGTCCTGCTGCCCGCACAGGCGCGCGCCGACGATGCGCTCGACGAACTCATCGCCCAGTTGTCGAAGGCGGCGCAGGTGCCGATCACCGCGGCGGTGGTGGAATCACCCACCGCGCAGGTCCCTTCGGCCGCCGACCAGGCGCATGAACTGCTGGATATGGTGCAACGCCTGCGTTGCGTGCCCGGCCTGTACCGGTTCGACGATATGGCGCTCGAGTACCAGCTGACCCGCCCCGGCCCCGGCCGCGAATACCTGGGCTCGCTGCTCGATCCGCTCGACGATCACCCCGAACTGCTGGAAACCCTGCAACGCCATATCAGCAACAACCTCAACCGTCAGCGCACCGCCCGGCTCATGCACATCCACACCAACACCATCGATTACCGGCTCAAACGGGTCGCCCAGCTGACCGGTTTCGACCCCACTCAGCCATCGGGGCTGTGGTATCTACGTTCGGCTCTGGTAGCGCGCAGCTATCGCACGAACTGACCGGTCGATGCGGTGAATATCCCGGCGGGCGCAACCCCCGCCCGCCCGATAGGGTGCGGCGGTGGACACAGCGCAATTGGTCGAACGCGGCAGCTCCATCGCCGACCGGCTCACGACGACGCAGGCGGCGCCGCCGTCCTGGCTGGTGCTTGGCGCCGCCGCAGTGGCGCTGCTACTGGTCACCTACCGGCCGCTGTGGCGGCTGACCCGCAATGTGGTCACCATCGCGCACGAAGGTGGGCACGCGCTGGTGGCTTTGCTGACCGGGCGCAGGCTCAACAGCATCACCTTGCATTCGGATACCTCCGGCCTGACCGTCTCTAGCGGTAAACCGTACGGGTTCGGCATGGTTCTGACCGCGCTGGCCGGTTACCCCGCTCCCCCGCTGATCGGCCTCGGATTCGCCGCGCTGCTGGGCGCGAACCGGATCACCCTCATGCTGTGGATCGCCATCGCCGCGCTGGCCGCGATGCTGATCATGGTCCGCAATGTGTACGGCGTGCTGTCGGTATTCCTCACCGGCGCCCTCGTTTTCGGGGTGTCCTGGTTCGGTTCGGACACCCTGCAGGCCGGGTTCGCCTATCTGGCGACCTGGCTGCTGCTGTTCGCGGGCAGCAGGCCGGTGCTGGAGTTGCAGCGCACCCGCTCCCGGCTGCGGGACGGCACCACCGATGCCGACCAGCTCGCCCGGCTCACCCGCCTGCCCGGGCTGCTGTGGGTGCTGGTGTTCGGCGCGATCGCGTTGGCCGCACTGGTCATCGGGGCGGGGCTGCTGCTGTCGGCGACGGCCGGGATCTGCCTGCCCATCCCCCAGGGTGGTGCCTGCCCGGCGACCTGACGCCGGGCAGGCACGCGAGACCTGGTTCAGCGGGGGGCACGGCTCACCTGCCGGTTTCGGCGGAGGCCAGTTCTTTCTTCCAGACCCGGAACCCCTCTTCGGTGCGGCCGCGACGCCAATACCCGGAAATGGAGGCGAATTCCGCGGGCACACCACGCTCCTTGCGGATATAGGGACGCAGATTGTGCATCACCGCCTGCGCCTCACCGTGGATGAACACACCCGCCTGTCCCGGCAGCCACGCGGCCCCGCGCACGGCCGCGATCAGCGGGGCATTGTCGCCGGCCCGGTCGTCGCCGACCTCGTGCGCGGCCGCGCCGCGGTGGATCCAGGTGACGTCGACCAGCGCCTTGGATGCGAAAGCGATCTCGTCGCCTGCGTCGGCCACTTCGATGAACACCTTCGCGGGCGCGCCCTCCGGCAATGCCTCCACGGCCGCGGAGATGGCAGGCAGGGCCGATTCGTCACCGGCGAAAAGGTGCCAGTCGGCGTCCGTACGCGGAGCGTATGCGCCGCCGGGACCGTACATCGTCACCTGCTCACCCGGCTGCACCGTCGCAGCCCACGGTCCGGCGATACCTTCGTCACCGTGCACGACGAAATCGATGGCTATCTCGCGGGCGGCGGTGTCCACCGAGCGCACCGTGTAGGTGCGCATCACCTCACCGCCTGGCTGGTCGAACAGCAGCTTGACGTAGGCGTCGGTGAAGTCGTTGGGGGTGAAATCGTCGAATCCGGGGTCACCGAGATACACCCGGACGAAATGCGGGCCGAGCCGCTCGGTGCGCGACACGGTCAGGGTCGTGCGCTTCCTGGCCATCAGATCTCCCTCACGAGTTAGGTTCCCCTAACCGAACGTACCAGGCCGGTCCGCGGAGCCGGTAACGGTCACCCAGCGCGGTCCGAATTACCCAGCGAGCACCCGCTTCTGGGCTAGCCTCACTGCATCACCCCGGGGAAGGCACCACCATGACCGCAGCCACCATCGTTCGCCCATTGGCTCCGAGCGAGCAGATCTTTGCTTTCGGTGAGGTGTTCGTCGGGTATTCGGCCCGGGTGGCGGGCCGGCTGGATACGGCGGCGCTGATCTCGGCGTTCGAGACGGTGGTCCGGTCACGTCCGCTCCTGGCCGCCGCGCTGGAGCCAGGGGCTGGGTTCGGGCACACACTGGTGACGTCGGAACCCGCCGCTGCCGCCGCTCCCACCGTGACGGTCACCGACGGCGACCCCGAGCAGCTGCTCACCGGCGCCGAACTCGACCAGCGCCGCGCCGTCTGCGCCCTGTGCGTGGTCCGCCGCGGCGATACCGCCGCTGTCACCCTGCTCACCCATCACAGCATCGCCGACGCCATCCATTCGCTGGCAGTGTTCGAAGAGCTCTGGTCCTGCTATTGCGGGATCGTCGCAGGGGAAACCCCGCGTCTCACGGCGCACCCTTACCCCGCGCCCGTGGAGGAACTGCTCGCGGCCCGCAACGTGACAAAGTTCCCGGCCCCCTTCCCGAGCTCCCCGCAGCCGCTCCCGCCCGCGCCCCCGTCGTCCGCCGACGAGCCGTATCCGACGCTGGTCACCTCCCGCTGCCTGCTCACCGAGGCGCAGACCGTCGCGTTGACCGAGCTGGGGCGCTCGGCGGGAGTGACGATCCACGGTCTGGTCTCGGCGGCGCTGCTGCTCACCGAGTCCGCGGCCAGGCAGCGGCCGCTGACCGAGCTGATGTGCTCGTATTCGGTGGACCTGCGTCCCCGGGTGAGCCCACCGATCGGCGCGACCGAAGGCACCAATGTGCTCGGCTTCACCGGCTACCTACCCGCGGCCGATACCGAACCCACCCTCGTCGGGCTGGCCCGCGGGGTCTGCGCCGCGCTGCGTGACGGCCTCGCCTCCGGTTTCATCCAGCAGACACCGCTGCAGCTCCCCGATATGGCCGGCGCGCCGCCACCGAACAGCAACGGCACCGTCATGACCACCAACTGGGGGCGCATCGCGCCGCTGCCCACCCCGGAGGATCTGCGTGTAACCGACTTCCGTTCCACCATGATCGCCAAGCCCGACCGCACCGGCCGCAGGCCCCAGCAGCCCGGCGGCGGAACCACCATCGTCAGCACCTACGGCGGACGGCTGAGCATCGAGATCCATCACCCGCCGGAGTTCACGCCCGTCCAGCTGCCCCGTATCGCCCGGCTCACCGAGCTGCTCGGTGGATCGTCCGCGGTCAGGGCTGCTGGAGCGAGGTGAGTTCGAGAACCGTCACATCCGAGGGTGCGGCTACGCGCACCGGCGGACCCCAGGCCCCCGCACCCCGGGTGACGTAGAGCTGGGTGTCACCGTAGTGCTCCAGACCGGCCAAGGTCGGGTTCGCCAGGGCGGCAAGGAGATTGCCCGGCCAGAGTTGCCCGCCGTGGGTGTGGCCGGACAGTTGCAGGTCGACGCCGTGGTCGACAGCATCGTGCACGAGCACCGGCTGATGCGCCAGCAGTACACACGCCCGGTTCGTATCGCGTCCGTCCAAGGCGGCGGCGACATCGGGCCCGCGGCCCAGGGCTTCACCTTCGATGTCGTCGACGCCCGCGAGGTCGAAGTCGGGGAGCGCGACCCGGCTGTTGAGCAGCACCCGCATCCCCAGCTCAGCCGCGTGCGCAATCCACTCGTCGGCGTCGGAGTAGTACTCGTGATTGCCCGGCACGTAGTAGGCGCCGAGCCGTGCCCGCAGCCCGGCCAGCGGAGCGACCTCCGACCGCATATCCGCGACCCGGCCGTCGGCGAGGTCACCGGCGACAGCGATCAGGTCCGGCCGTGTGCCGTTGACGGTCTGCACCACTCGCTCGGCGAAACCGCGCCCCAGCGCCGGTCCCAGATGCAGATCGCTGAGCAGCGTGATCCGGAAGCCCTGTCCGCTGGCGGGCAGTTTCGCCAGCGGCACGGTGACCCGCCGCACCATCGGCCCGTTCAGCACCCCGTAGGTGCCGGTGCCGACGGTCGCCGCCGCCGCTGCCACGGTCGCCCCCGCGGCGAGGCGGGAGACGAACAACCGGCGCGATATCGGCCGAGGACGGGGTTCGGTTTCGGCCTGTTCCTGCGCTTGTCCAGCCGGCGGCACTCCGGTGCCGGGACCAGCCGCGATATCAGCAGGCTCCGGGGCCGAGCCTTGCGCCGCGGCTGCGGAATCAGCGCGTCCTGGATCCGGTGCTGTCGTCGCCGTGACAGCACGCCCTCCCGGGTCCGCGGAACCAGCGGCGGACTCGGCTGATTGCGGTGTGGAAACCGGTTTCGGGAGCACTGCCGTACCGGCGCGGGCCGATGCCTGGACAGCAGCACTGCCGCTCGGTTTCTGGGGCTCTGCGGCGTCAGCACTCTCCCGACCCGCCACACCCTCCACACCTGCTGCGCCCGTCACACCCGTCGGACTCGCCACACCCGCTGCAGCAGCGCGTGTTCCGGAAACCTGTTCGTCCGGCGTGGAGTCACCGGCACTCGGCCGAGCGACAGCAGTAGCGTGGGTGGTTTCCGCGTCGCTGGTTTCCGGGACTTCGCTCGGTTCGGGTGCCGTAGCCGCGGTCCCTGCGTCTCTGCGTGACAACGCCCGCAGCAGCAGCGGCCGCACCACCTCGCCGACCAGCACCCCGATCAGCAGATACAGCAACAATGCGGCGCACAGATACCCCGGCCAGGCGACAGCGCGAATCACACCCAAGGGCGCCCCGCTCGAGGGCACGGCGAACGCCGCCATCATCAGTACCACGCAGAGCACCAGCCCCATGGTGCCCGCCCACCACCACACCGATCCCCGCGTGGTCGTGTCTCCCACCAGCCGCCGCCACACATGCCAGGGCAGGCCGACGAGCAGCCCCAGCACGACAATCCCAGCGAGTACCGTCACAATTACCACCACAGTGGGGCGCCTCTTCCTGACTTACTGCACCTGCGGCCGCTGAACTTACGCCCACCCGCTCCGCGTCCGCCTCACACTACGACAACCGCCTACCCCTGCCCTCACTCACCGTCTTCCTCGAGGCGACGCCCCCGCGTCGGCGCCGCGTTCCGATCGGCCGAGTCATCCCTGCATCCTGCCTGCTCGGCGCCCGCTGTACCGGACGACGCGACAGCTTCAGAACCGACCGAGAACCATGGGCCGTCCGACAGCCACGGCGGGCCGGATGTCGACAGATACCGTGCGAGCACTACAGACCTGCGATAGCTCTGCCCGTTGATTTCCAGTGCTGTGGCGTAGTTTCCGGTGCTGTGGCGTGGTTTGGCGTCCGCTTCCGAACGCGGAGGGGCTCTATCCCTACCCGGCTCTGCGGGGGAGCCGTTACGCCGAGCCCGGCACCCCCACCCCGCCGATTCCTGGTGGCGCGGGTGAGCGGCCCACTTCCGGCCCGGTGAGCAGGCGTTTGAGGATCTTCCCGGTTTCGCCGCGGGGAAGGGCGCTGAGGAAGGTGACGTCACGGGGGACGGAGAAGCGGCTGAGGCGGTGGCGGATGTAGGTGCGGATCATATCGGGGTCGAGGCCGGAGCCTTCATGTTTCACCACGAAAGCGGCCAGCCGCTGGCCGAATTCGTCGTCGGGGACGCCGACGACGGCGACCTCACTCACCTGCGGCAGATGGGACAGCGCTTCCTCCACGGGTCGGGGGAAAACGTTCTCGCCACCGGAGATGATCATCTCGTCGTCGCGTCCGGCGACGAACAGGCGCCCGGAGACGTCCAGGTAGCCGAGGTCGCCGGTGTCGAGCATGCCGTCGGCTTCATCTGGCGGCGCGGAGTTGACGTAGCCGTCGAAGAGCATGTGGTTGCCGACGAAGATGCGGCCGGTGGCCCCGATCGGTACGGGTTTGCGATCCGCGCCGAGCACCGCGACTTTGGTGCCGAGCGGTGGGCGGCCCGCCGTCGTCGGGGAGGTGCGCAGGTCCTCGGGAGTGGCGATGGACGCCCACGACACCTCGGTGGAACCGTAGACGTTGTAGAGGATTTCGCCGTAACGGTCCATGAACCGCAGCACCGTCGCCCCCGCCAGCGGTGCGCCGCAGCTGATCACGTGACGCAGGCTGGAAGTGTCGTAGCGGCTGCGGATCCCGGCGGGCAGGTCGAGGATCCGGTTCACCATGGTCGGCACCACGATGAGGGTGGCGACGCGGTGTTCTGCGATCCGGCGCAGGCAGTCCTCGGCGTCGAAACGTTGCGGCAGCACCACGGTCGCGCGCAGCGCGGTGCTCAGTTGCAGCCCGGCCAGGCCCCAGGTGTGAAACAGTGGCGCGGGGATGAGCATCGCCTCGTCCATCTGCATCGGAATCCGCGACAGCAGCGCGGCGATGGTGGCGAACCCCTTCGGGTGCGGGCGTCGCGCACCTTTGGGGGTGCCGCTGGTTCCGGAGGTGAGCACGATCAACCGTCCGGGCTGAGTCGGTGTGCGGAAAGTGTTCTCGCCCTGGGCGATCAGCTCGTCGATGGTGACGCGGCCGGGCACCGGGGGGCTGCCGTCGGTGTTGTAGCGCGGGATGTCGTTGTGCAGGTAGCAGACGAGTTCTTCGAGGTCGCCGTCGACGAACAGGGCCGAAAGACGGTGCCGCTGCACGATCTCCTCGATCCGCCGCCCGGACAGCCCCGCGTTGAGCAGGGCGACGTCGACGCCGAGTTTGCCCGCGGCCACCATGGTCTCCACCATGCCCGCGTGGTTGCGCGACAGCAGCCCGATCGCATCGCCTGAGTCCAGCCCCGTTGCGCTCATAGCCCCGGCCAGTGCGTCGCTGCGCTGATCCATTTCGGTGAACGTGCGGGTGCCGCGGTCGTCGACGACAGCGATCCGGTCGGGTGAGTGCGCGGCTCCGGCCGCGTAACCGCCCGCCAGGTTGAAGCCCCATTTGTGCAGTCCGCGCACCTGTTTGAGGGCCAGCGCCGGATTGGTGGCGCGCACCACCCCGCTCGTCATCACCTGCCGCATGACACCGGCTTGCATCCGCACCGGGGAGTTCTCGCCGTTGACGACGACAGAGGTGGGCACTGCGCGCACGATATCGGCGACGCGGCGGAGCCCGCGCTCGGTCCAGTCGGCAATGGCGGCGTTGGTCAGGTCGCTGACCCGCCGGTGCACCCGGCCGGGAGTGAAGTAGGTGACCGAGACCTTGGCTTTGTCGCCTTCTCCGAGCAACCGGACCGAGGCGAAACTGCCCAGCTCATGGCAGTGCAGTTCCACGCTTTCGTACCAACGCCCGACCCGCATCTGCACTTGTATGAGGCGAATACCTGCCTCGGGGGTGCCGATGCGGAACTCCAGCACCGGATGCTGTCCGGGGATGTCGAGCCGCTCGCAGGCGCCGATGCCTGCAAAGACCCGGGGATAGGTGTTCGGATCCAGCAGCAGATCCCACACAGAGGAGCGGGATGCGGGGAGATCCACTACCACATCGATGACGTCGGTGACCACTGCTTGCAACTTCTCGTCGGCCCGCAACGAACAACTCGGGTCGGCGGGTAACCAATCTGTAACGCCGATCACAATACCGCGCCACCCTGGTTCACACCACCACCGCCGCAGTCCCGGAAATGCGGGATGACCTGCTATAAGCCCGGTTTCACGAGGTTCACCGGCCCGCTACACGAGGATCGCAGGCCGCGCTGTTGGAACTTGCCCAAACCTTGCCGCGCAGCGGTGTGAAACTTCCCAGCGACCACAGATGTGACGACAAACACAATCGATGCCCGTTAGATTCGCGGTGTCGCTATCCCTGCTCGCGTCATTCGGCGCGGAACCGGCGCCGGAGGAACGCTGATGAACCCACAGGGTCGCCGTGTGGCGATCACGCACACCGACGAAATACTCAACTACTTCGGCAAATGTGGGGCGTGCGGCTATCCCGCCCGCGCGGCCACCACCAGGCAGGTCTACGACAACGGTGATGTCGAAACCTCTGTGCTGGCCACCTGTTCCCTGCCCTGCGGCTGGTCCGACCAGGTGCAGCCGACCACCATGACGAGGTCGCCGTCGCGCGCTTGATCTGCCTGGACCGGTAACCGGACGTGCAGCCGGGTCGGGCACGATGGTGGGCATGGAACTGCGCATTTTCATCGAACCGCAACAGGGCGCCGACTACGACACACAGCTGCGGGTGGCCAGAGCGGCCGAAGACCTGGGTTTCGCGGCGTTCTTCCGGTCCGACCACTATCTGCGCATGGGTGGCGCCGACGGCCTGCCCGGCCCCACCGACTCGTGGATCACGTTGGCGGGACTGGCCAGGGAGACCAGCCGCATCCGGCTCGGCACCTTGGTCACCGCGGCCACGTTCCGGCTGCCGGGACCGCTGGCGATCCAGGTGGCGCAGGTGGATCAGATGTCGGGCGGCCGGGTGGAGTTCGGGCTCGGCACCGGCTGGTACGCCGAAGAGCACGCCGCCTACGGGATCCCGTTCCCGGAGCAGAAGTTCGCTCCGTTCGAAGAGCAGCTGGCGATCGTCACCGGGCTGTGGGAAACCGAACTCGGCGACACCTTCAGCTTCGACGGCGCGCACTACCAGATCGTCGACTCCCCGGCATTACCGAAGCCGGTGCAGCGGCCGATACCGGTGATCATCGGCGGCGGTGGGGCACGCCGCACCCCACGGCTGGCGGCTCGGTATGCCTCCGAGTTCAATATGCCGTTCGCCTCGATCGACGACAGCTCCGCCCAGTTCCAGCGGGTGCGCGCCGCGGCAGAGGAACACGGCCGAGCGGCCGGCGACCTGGTGTACTCCAACGCGCTGGTCGCTTGCGTCGGCTCCAGCGATGCCGAGGTGGCCCGTCGAGCCGCCGCGATCGGACGTGAGGTCGACGAGCTGCGCAGCAACGGTCTAGCCGGTTCCCCCGCCGAGGTGGTCGACAAGATCGGCCGCTACCGGGAGATCGGCGCCCAGCGAATCTACTTGCAGATCCTGGATCTGTCCGATCTGGATCATCTGGAGCTCATCGCGAACCAGGTGGGCGGACAGCTCTGACAGTCGACGGGGTGGGTGCGCCCTCGGGCACACCCACCCTGTTCTCGTTCAACTCACTGATAGGCGTTGGCGACACCTTCGAGGAGGTGTTCGAGGGTTTCGTAGGCGGGGACGTCGACGACGTCGATCAGTTCCTGCGTCACCGGGACGTCGTGTTCGGTGACGACCTCGGTGAACTTCGCGACGTCACCGGTGCGGAACCCGTGTTCGGCGGCCAGCGACTGCAAGCGAGGGTCGGTGGACAGCAGCCGGCCGACGCGGTCGCCTTCATCGCCCAGCGGTACCAGGGTGTGCCGCGAGACCACCGTAGGCGACGGGTACATCAGTACCATGCCCGGTTTGATCTTGTCCTCGATGGTGGCCGCAACGAACTGCGCCTCGTAGATCCAGGCCAGCGGCGCGGGCCCCATGCCAGCGGAGAGGTATTCGGTGAACGGGCCCTGCGTGGAATCCTCGGTGTAGCCCTGGCCGAGGAACAGCCGTGACAGCAGCGGCAGCACATGCTGTTCGGCGGCGGGGCCGCGCACCACGGCGTTGTCGTTGACAACGTAGCTGGCGACCGCGGCATACATGGCCGCAGAGTTGGAGCTGCGCGGGTCGCTGGTGGATACCAGAACGTTCTTGCGCACCGGGTAGACAGTATTGCCTTCCAGCTGATCCCACTGCACTCCGCGCGCGACCATATCGAGGTAGGCCGACATGTCGAACGTCGGCACCGGTCCGGGTTTCACCACGCCCGCGCGGGTCAGCACATCGACGATCGGCTGGAAGGTGGCGATGGCCATCGGCGAGAAGAACGGCGTGTGCTGTGTGGTCACTCCGGTTTCGCGGGTGATCCGTTCGGCAGCGGGCAGGCTGGAGGGGAAGGCGAAGTCGTAGTCGGCCAGGTCGACGGAGGTGGCGATCCGGCGCGACCCGGCGGGTTCGACCTCCACCTGCACGCCGTGGTCGGCGAGTACCTCGACGACGCGCGGGTCTTCGAAGAACGCCATCTTCTCCGACCCCACCACACCGCGTACGACGGTCAGTGGCGCATCGGCCGCGGCGGCGGGGGCGGGGTCGGATTCGGGACGGGTCACGGCGACCACGAGAGCGACAGCAATGACGAGCACGCCCGCGGCAACCAGAGCCGGCGCGAGACGCTTGCCGCCGAGCAGTTCCCGGCGCCAGGTGTCTACACGGCCCCGGAAGCTCGAATATGGTTCGGCCATTTCCTTATCGGTTTGCTCGGTCTCGGGTTCGCGTGGTGCGTCGGCCGTTTCGGCTTCCGGTTCCGCCAGTTCGCGGCGCACGATGCGTTCGACGAGAATGGGCACGAAATCCCGGATGGGAAGGCCTTCGAATCTATGGCGCGCGGTCTGTACCGCGTCACCGATCCGGTCCGCGGAGTAGGCGTCCGTATAGTCGGCTACCAGGCGATTCTCCAGATCGCGCATCGCCTTTTCTTCGCGGACGGTATCGGGTTCCACCTGGTTCTCCTCGGCGCCGTTCGATTACTTCAGACGGCCCACCGGACCTGTCCCGGCCGATAACGATACCGCCGCAATCTGTTTGGAATCACCACTGGTGAATAGGGCAGGGAATACTCGATAAACGTTCACTTGCCGTTTCCCGGAAGCTACCCGGAGGTTGCCTCTAGCACCGCCATGGCGGCGTTGTGGCCGCCGATTCCGCTGACCCCACCACCGCGCACCGCTCCCGCCCCGCAGAGGTATACGTTGCGCGGCCCGGCCGCAACACCCCAACGCTCGGCCGGGGCGTCGGCGGGGTTGTCGCGATAGGGGAAGGACAGGTCGCGGTGGAAGATGTGACCACCGGGCAGCCCGATATCGCGCTCGAGGTCCAGCGGTGTACGCACCTCGAGGCAGGGCGCGCCGTGGGCATCGGCTGCCAGGCAATCGCGGATCGGTTCGGCAAGCACCGCATCCAGTCGATCCAGTGTCGCCGCCAGTATGGCGGCACGCGCGCCTTCCGGGTCGTGGTGGAACAACCGTGCCGGTGTGTGCAATCCGAAGAGGGTGAGGGTGTGCACGGTCTCGGCGCCGCGGCCGAGGATGGTCGGGTCGGTGAGCGTATGGCAGTAGATCTCCGACGGTGGCTGGGACGGCATGCGACCGCTTGCGGCTTCGCGGTAGGACCGCTCCAGTTGCGCATACGATTCGGCTACATGGAAGGTGCCCGCGAAAGCATCACGCGGGTCGATGTCGCTGTCGCGTAGCCGGGGCAATCTACGCAGCACCATGTTCACCTTCACCTGCGCGCCTTCGGGTTTCGGCTCACCTGCCTGCCCGAGCAGCCGCTGCAGTTCGTGCGGCGCGGCATTGACCAGGACATGCCCGGCACCTACCGCGCCCGTCTCGAACCGCACTTCAGCTCGGGCACCGTCGGTGTCGATATCGGTGACACGGCATCCGGTGACCAGTTCGGCTCCCGCGGCGCGAGCGGCGGCGGTGAGCGCATCGGTGAGCGCGCCCATCCCGCCGACGGGCACATCCCAGTCCCCCGTGCCGCCCCCGATCACGTGGTAGAGGAAGCAGCGGTTCTGTTTCAGCGACGCATCGTGGGCGTGGGTGAAAGTGCCGATCAGCGCGTCGGTGAACACGACACCGCGCACGATGTCGTCGGAGAAGTAGGTTTCCAGTGTTTCGCCGAGCGGCCGTTCGAACAGCGCGTCCCATGCGGCCGCACCGACCCGCTGCCGCAGCTCTGCTCGCGTGGGCAGCGGCTCGGTCAAAGTGGGGAACACCTGCCGCGCGACTCCAGCGGTCAGCTCGTAGAACCGCTGCCAGGACTCGAATTCCCGATCCGAGCCGGTGAGCCGCACGAAGCTGTCGCGGGTCCGTGCCTGCGACTCGGTGTCGATCAGCAGCCCACCCTCCCCCACCGGGGTATACGACGAGATCCGCCGCCGCCGTGTCTCGAACCGCAGCCCCAGTTCCCGCACGATCCGCGCGGGCAGCAAGCTCACCAGGTACGAGTACCGTGATACCCGCGCGTCCACCCCGTCGAACATCCGCGCCGATACCGCCGCCCCGCCGAGCCGCCCCCGCTGCTCGAGCACCAGTACCGTTTTCCCGGCCCGCGCCAGATACGCGGCCGCGACCAGCCCGTTGTGCCCGCCGCCCACGATCACCACGTCGTAACGTGTACGCCTCACCATCCGTCTTCGATACCACGGGTGGTGCGCAGCGGCGATCTCCTCGTTCCGCGCGTCTCGGCACGACAACGAACACCGCCGCGACCAGACCCGGAGGCGATACGGCGTCGGCCGTGAAGGACACGTCGGTCGAGCGCGGCGTCCGTAGGGTGGAAGCGGGAAGGCCGCGAACGCAACGGTGCGGTTCGCGTCGCACGGATTCAGCCGAGCTACCGTGTCGCACCGCGTCTTCCGGCGACTACGACGAAGGGTGCACGCGTGAATGAAGGAATCCAGCAGCAGCAGATCGACCCCGTCGGCGTGGACACCCTGACGGTATCGGCGCAGACAGCCACCCCAGCGCATATCGCCGCGGTGCTGCTCACACCGGACGGGGCGTTACGGGACCATGCGGGTTTCGTATTCGCCAACCAGACCGAAGCGCCGGGCGTCCGGCTGGCCGATACCGCGCCGGGGCATACACCGTCGCTGGCGATATCGCTGTCGGCGATCCCGCATTCGATCACAGCGGTGCGGATCGTGATCGTCCTGGACAACCCGCATCTGACGTTCGCGGCCGCCCCCGCACTCCAGGTGAGCGATCTGAACGGTAACACCGTCTACCACAACAGTTTTCCCGGCGTATCGGCCGCTTCCGCGGTGGCGCCCATCGATATCGAGCGTGCCGGGGCGGGATGGCAGATCAACACCGTCGGCCGTGGTTACGCTGGCGGGTTCGCTGCAGTGCTGGCCGAGCATCATGTGCGGGTCGGTGGTCGCGGCGAGCCACGCAGGCAGATCGAGGCAGCGCCGCTGACACTCGGTCGCCCGCTGGGCTTGGCGCCAGGCCAAGCGGTCCGGCTGCGCACCGACACCGGGGAAACACTGAACCTGGTGCGGCTCGGTCTCGGCTGGGATCCGGTGCCCGGCGCCACGCACAGCAGCGATACCGCGGCCCACGCCGACCTCGATGCCGCGGCCCTGCTGTTCGACCGGGAACACCATCTACTCGACGCCGTCTATTTCGCCCAGCTCACCTCCAACGACGGTTCCGTGCGCCATCTCGGCGACAGCATGACCGGCCAAGGACGCGGGGAGAACGAGGTGATCGCCGTCGACCTGTCCCGCATCCATCCACAGGTCGCGACGGTGGTGCTGGTGGTCACCTCCTACAGCGGCCACAGCTTCGACATGATCGGCAACGCCTTCTGCCGGCTGGTCGACGGCAGCTCGGGCGTCGAACTCGCCCACCTCGACCTGCGCGGCGGCGGCTCGCACACCGGGATGGTCATGGCCAAGCTCTACCTGGCCGCCACCGGATGGAAAATGCAGGCCATCGGCGAAGCCATTGCCGCAACCCATCCCGGTGAAGCTGTCCCCCAGCTCACCCACCATTTGGCCTGAGCAGCTGGTCGCCCCTGCGGTGGGGCGCTAACCGAACAGGCCGCCCAGCACCCCACCGCTCTGCCCGGCTTCCTGACCGCCGCCGGTGCCGCCGAGGAACCCGCCGGGCGGCAGTTCGGACGGCTGCACGATAACGAAACCACGACCGGAGAACGACAGGGTCATCCCTTCGCCGGTGGTGCGGCCCATGAGGCGGCCGAGGCCGAAGGAGTCGTTGCGTTTGATCCCGGTCTGCAGGCTCGACGACCAGGCGATCGCCGCTTGCGGATCGGCGTAGGTTGGCTGGTCGACGTTGAGGACCACCGGCGCGCCGTGGCTGGTGATGGCGATGCGGCCGCGTCCGGTGAACACACAGTTGAACAGGCCCGCGTTGCTGGCGAAACCGGCCGCACCCTGCACCATCTTCACGTCATAGGACAGGGTGGGGTCGAAGGCGAGCACATTGGAGCCGTTGATGGTGAGACCGTCGGTGCCGTCGAGGTCGATGATGTGCACATCGGAGGCACCGTTGGCAACGAACAGGTCACCCCGGCCGGACACCTTCATCAACGGCACGCCTTCACCGGTGATGCGCGCCTGGATAGCGCGGCCGATACCGCCGGAGCCGAGTGCCTGGAAATGCAGATCGCCCTGGTAGGCGACCATCGAACCGGCGCGGACCATCGTCTCCCCGTTGACCCCTACCTTGATCATCTTGCTGCCCTGTTTCTGGATGCCGAGCCCGCTGACTTCGGCGTGGCTCGGGTTGAACAGATCGCTCTGCATCGACAGCGCTCCTTGCTGAGGTGAGATCGGTTGAGGTGCGGCAGCGTGCGGATGCCCGGATGCCTGCGGGTGGCCCGGCGCGGGCTGGGCGGCCGGAGGGTAGTGCTGCGGGTGGGGTGGGTAGCCGGGCGCGGGTTGCCCGGGGGGATACGGCGCGGGCTGACCTGCCTGCGGGTAGGGCTGGCCTGTCTGCGGGTAGGGCTGGCCAGTGTGGGGATATGGAGCCGGTGGAGGCGCCGGGTATCCCGCGCCCTGCGGGTGTGCGGGCTGCGACGGGTATCCGGGAGGCTGCCCGCCAGCCGCGGGATACTGCGGCTGCCCCGGTGCGCCCGGCCCAGGGGCGGGCGGATACGGCTGCCCGACCGGTGCCTGGGTGGGCATGGCGACCTGGGTCGGTGCCTCACGCGAGGTGGACGGCGGCGCGGGTTCGTCGTCGATGTTCACGCCGTATGCAGTGGCGATACCGGCCAGACCGTTGTCGTATCCCTGCCCGACCGCGCGGACCTTCCATCCGCCGCCGCGCCGGTAGATTTCGACGCACACTACGGCCGCTTCACTGGTCAGCCCGGATATCGGGAAGGTCAGCGTCCCCGACGGCGAGCCGATCGTGGCGACCAGCGAACCGACAGCGCCGAAATTGGCGGGACCACGCCCGTCGAGGCTGGCGGTGACAACGACCTTGTCGATATCGCCGGACACGGCGGAGATGTCGACGTCGACCATGTCCCCCGCGCCCTGGCCGTGCCGGTACACGACGCCCGCGCCGACAGGCTGGTTGAAGAACACGAAATCGGCGTCGGAACGCACCCGGCCGTTCGACGCGAGCAGCAGCGCCGACACATCGACCGGCGCGGAACAACTGACCGTGACCGTCATCCGGTCTGCGGGGGCGGGGCGGTTCTCACCCCGGGCGAGTTCGGTCACCATGCACCGCCCCCGCCGCCGACCGGTCGGCCGAATACCATGCGATTCACAGCAACGAGTCTGCCGTGAACCTGTCGCGCCGCGCTACCGGGGCACCACTGTCGCCGCTGTCTCGGTTTCTGATATCGACCATCGTCATTACATCGAGTTACGCCTGTATAGACCGGGTGTTCCGATGCGGCAACGGCCGGGGGTAGTAACGCTGAGGGCGGAATCTGAGAATTTTCATAGGAACGCCACAGGTTGAGGCCAGGCTGGAGCCGCATCCTGGGTGAGGAACCAAGTCCGGCGGACCACGGAGGTGCACGATGGTAGAAGTCGAGGTCAGCGGTACGACGGTGACGATTCACGTTCTCGGCGCGCATCGGCTGTTCGCATTACGCGACCATGTGACCTTCGATCTGGCGAATATCACGTCGGTGCAGGCCGCCGAGGTCGATCTGCGTCCGCCGTGGGTTCGCACGCCCGGCACCTTCTTCCCCGGCGTGATCGCCGCAGGCACCTTCCGCGGCAAGGGGCGTAAAGAGTTCTGGGACACCATGTTCGACGAACGCGCGGTGCGTATCGAACTCGCAGGCACCGATTTCACCCGCATCGTCGTCGATGTCGCCGACCTGGACGCGGCCCTGCACACACTGTCCCAATCGGCCGCCGCCTGACGGACGTCCCCACCACCGCATCGCGACCGAGAAATCTCCGCGCCCGGTCGCGATGGTGTTCCCCATCCCCTCGCCGGTTCGCTCACCTCCGCGTTCTCGATCGCGGGCACGCCCGGCACCGATCGCGGTTCGGCATCCCCCTACTGGAGAAGAGGAT
Source organism: Nocardia donostiensis (assembly GCF_002081715.1). Classification (GTDB taxonomy): domain Bacteria; phylum Actinomycetota; class Actinomycetes; order Mycobacteriales; family Mycobacteriaceae; genus Nocardia; species Nocardia donostiensis. The sequence goes on from NZ_MUKP01000004.1 coordinate 61,323, forward strand.
GCCGATCCTCGCGGGCCGGGTTTCCTGTTCACCCTGGCCAGCTGTGCCGGATGCGCTGACCTCTGCCTGAACAGCGGAGGCGTGCGCGCTACGTTTGCTCAGTCATGGCTTGCGAGGTTGTCCACCCACCTGGCTATCGTGGAATTCGATGAAGGCGCGCAACGTTTCTTGCGGGGCCTCGATCTGCGGGTAGTGCCCGATATCAGGCAGCTCCACTACATCCGGGCCGGGCACCAGCTCTCGGTAGCGGCGAACCATGTGCGCCCCCGACACCGGGTCGCGCAATCCGGCGATGAGCCGCACCGGCATCTCCGCATCGACCAGCGCCCCGACCCAGCGTTCCCGATGCGCGCGGCGCTCGGCCATATAGCGAATCAGCTTGTGCCCGTTGCGTTGACCATGTTTGGTGGACCACAGCCGCCAGAAACGGTCCAGTTCCTCGACGCTCGGCTTCGTCTCGGGCCCGAACACCGCTGCCAAGCTGCGGCAGAATGCGCGTTCGGAACCGAACCGGCTGATCAGCGGCCCGAACGAACTGGCGAGTAGCCGCTGGATCGGTCGCGGCCGATGCGTTTCGGGGAACAGTCCGCCATTGAGCAGGCACACCGACTCGATCACCAGCGTTTCGTCGCCCACGGCCCGGCGCTGCGCCGCGCGGGCCAGCATTTCCTGGGCCACCGTGTCGCCGTAGTCGTGGGCCAGGAGGTGGACCCGCCCGATCCCGTGCTCCCGTAGCAGCTGTTCGTGCAGGTCGGCCTGGTCGGCGATGCTGTAGGCATAGTGCCGTGGTTTGGCCGACCACCCGAACCCGATCATGTCCGGCGCCAGTACCCGCCCGAACCGTGCGCACAGCCCCGGCCAGAGCGCATGCCAATCCCAGGACGCGGTCGGAAAACCGTGGATGCACAGCAGGTCAGCGCCTCCAACCCCGCTGTCGTTTTCCCGCCAGAAGATCTGATGCCCGTTATGGGTGAACCGTCGCCCCAGTGCGCGCCATTCCGCAAACTCCTCCATACGCCCAGCATTGCGCGCCGGTGCCGTAGGAACGGGAATTGGTTACGCGTGTCGCGCGAGTATCATCTGCCCGCTATCGGGTCAACGGGAACTTGGCTTCCCCGTCGGCGTGCCACAGACCTGAATGCGCATCGGCTATCGGACCGCGGGTGGGGTCGTCCCAGCCGGTGTGCCAGGTGAACGGGAGCTGCTGGCTGATCAGCCAAGTCGTTGCAGCGTAATAGTAGGCGGATTCATCGGCGATACCCGGTGCGGCGGCATAACGTTCGGGTCCGCGCGAGGGCCAGCCGGTTTCGACGACGAGCGGTTTCGGTTTCGTTGCGAGCCGAGCGGCCGCGACCCGGTCGCGCAGATAGGTCAGGGCGTCCTCGACCGCGGCCCCGCCCCGGTACGGCTGCACCTCTAGGCCGATGAAGTCGACCGCGTGCAGCACCTCGGCGTTGACCGGGTCTGCCCAGCTGCCCAGGGTGTCGGTGACACCGACCGGGATGTTGTAACCGAAGTCGTGCTGCAGCATATCTTTGATCTCGCGCACCGAATCCGCCAGCCGCGCAGCGGATACTTCCCGGCGCTCGAGTGCTTCTCGACCCACGATGACATGACCGATGCCGGCGAAGCCGTGTAGCCGGAAGGCACGCTCGAGCGCGATCTTTTCCCGATCGAAAAGCTTCTCCGAGCGAACAGCCAACCCGACGTCGACACCGATCCCCTTCCGCTGCGCAATCGGCAGCACCACGCTGAGCAGATCGCATGCGGCGGCGGTATTCAGCCGCACGGTACGGAATCCGGCGTCTTCGAGTTGCTCGAGCCGATCCCGGACAGTGGCGATGTCCAGGCACCGCCCGTCCGGACGCAGCGTGGGCAGCGTCGCACCGGCTGTCGTATGCCCTTGCGGTGCGGCGTGTGCGACACCGGAACCGGCTGCCGCCGCGCCGACGACCAGCATCATCACGGCAACGGAGGTGAGTATTCGAGCCCTACGCTTGGCGAGCCCCTGCGTGCGCCTGCCCGCCCGGCCGGGCAGGGCGACGCCGGTGTAGGACACCATGTTTCGACCGACGAATATATTCACCCCCGGCACACTAAGTGATGTACACCACACTATCGCCATTCTGGCTGGCGTGTCGCCGATGTTGTCTTCCCCCAAGGGATGACAGCCGACCACACGTCAAAGCGATGCTGTCTCAGTACATGTGGTGTCTGCGCTGAGAGTTTTCACCAGAATCTCAGCGCTGCGATTCGTCAAGAGCCGTGGTCAGGACCTTGCTGCAAGCGGGAACAGCGCCTCGTGGAGTACGGCTACCGAGGGAGCGCCGTCGAGTCCGCCGTCTTCACGGGGGTAGAGGCGGCACGACAGGCTCGGAGCCTGGCCCGGGATCGCGAACGGGTCGCGGCCGTCGACCAGCAAGGTCGGCGAGCCGGCCATGCCGGTGACGCGGGCCCGGTCGACGTCCTCGACGACCCGGTGCGCGATGTGCAGTTCCATGGGCTGCCCGGTGGCGGCGCGCCGGAGGCGTTGGTCGAGCACTGCCGCGTTGGGGCAGCCGGGAACGTACAGGATTTCGAGGTTCATGATGGCCGGCTTTCGTAAAGATGGAGCGCCAGAGCTCAGGCTACGGGCTGTCCCGAGGGATGGGGCCGCCTACGTAAGTGATCGGGTCCAGAAGTCGATCACGGCCTGCACGCACTGCTCGGTAGTTCGGCCTGAGGGCGGATTGAGAACTGCGCCGTGGACTTGTGCTTCGACGGCTTGAACGAACAGCAGCGCGGTCAATGCAGGGTCGGAGCCGCCGACGTCGAGACGGCACAGGTGGTAGGTGACTTCGTCGGCGAGGCGTTGTTCGAGTTGCCGGAGCTGGGCGACCCCTTCGGGTGTGCGTGGCGCTTGTTCGAACAGCAGCCGGTGCATGCGTGGTTGAGCGCTGTGCAGGTGCGCGACCGCGGTGATCAGTCGGTGCACGGTTTCGCCAAGGGGCGGCTGGTCGGCGCGCAGGGCTGCGGCTTCGGTGAGCAGTGCGTGCGCGGCCTGCCGCAGGTGGCGTTCGGCGAGAGCGAAGAGCAGGGCGTCCTTGTTGGGGACGTAATGGTAGAGGGTGCCGATGGAGACGCCGGCGAGTTCGGCGACCTTGTTTGTGGTCGTCGCCGCGTAGCCGTGCTGGTGGAAAAGTCGAGCAGCCGCGTCCAGGATCGCGTCGAAGGTGAACTCCGATCGCTGCTGGCGCGGGGTTTTGCGGGGTGTGGACATAGGGGTCCCGAAGTCGAGTTGTCAAAACCGAGGATTGCTCGAATCATTGTGGCATGCACAGCTCCTACCTCGCATTTCTTCCCTCCGACCTGCATCCCGACCCGGATCTGCAACCGGTGTCGACGTGGTGGAACCGGTGCGGCGACGACGTGCATATCGAACGCACCTCCCGAGTGGACGCAGACGTGCGAATGCTGCTGGTGCACGGCGCCGGCGGTCATGCGGCGGCCATGTGGCCGTTCGCGGCGCTGGCGGCCGAACAAGGTTTCGAGGTTTCGGTGCCCGATATGCCCGGCTACGGCCGAACGCGAGTGCGCAACAAACGCGGAATCCGATACCCGGATTGGGTGGACTGCCTCACCGACCTGATCCGCGACCAGTACGCAGCCGATCCGCGGCCACTGGTGGTACTCGGCGCCAGCATGGGCGGCATGCTCGCCTACGAAGCCGCCGCCCGTACCGGCCTGGCCGCCGTCGTCGGGGCGACCTGCCTGCTCGATCCGCGGTTGCCGCAGGTGCGTGCCGCGATCGCCCGGCGCCCTTGGCTGGGTCGCTATGGGCCCCGGCTGCTCTCACCTGCCGTCGACGGCCTCCGGGTCCCGATGCGCTGGATGGCCAACATGGGCGCGATGTCCAACGACTCGGAGCTGACACAAGTGGTTGCCACCGATACTCGCGGTGGGGGTGTGTCGATGCCGTTGGGATTCTTGCGCACCTATCTGCAGTCGGTGCCGCAGGTCGAACCAGAGGCCTTCACCACCTGCCCGGTCTGGCTCGTCCATCCCGGCGCGGACGCGTGGACGCCACTGTCGTTGAGCGAGACGTTCTTCAACCGGATCGCGGCGCCCACGAAGCTGATCGTGCTGGACAACGCCGGTCACTACCCGATCGAGACCCCCGGTATCCATCAGCTGGTCCGCGCACTGGCCGACCTCCGCGAGGAAGTCGGTTCCAGCGACACGCGCGACCGCTGATCGGGGTTCCGGCGGGCCGGTTTGCGGAAACCTTCGCCGGGTACGCGCGCACCGACGAGCTGACCACGACGAGACAGGCGGTGCGCAATGAATCGGTGGCGACGGATCGCAGTGGCGGGTATCGCGGTAGGCGCGCTCGGGCTGGCCGGATGCGGTGACGACGACTCCGAAGCCGACCGGACTGCCGATACGCCCTCACCGGCGACCAGTGTGGTCAACACGTCGCCCACCTCGGCTCCCCCGGGCGCCGCGGCGGGGGATGGCGCCTCGACCTCGTCCGCGCAGCAGGCGGTGCGGACCGCAGCAGGCGATGTGCCCAACGGCCGGGTCTTCGACGTGGAGCTCGAAACGGACGACGGCCGCCAGGTCTTCGATATCAAGGTGGCCTCCGGCGGCGACGAAGTGAAGGTTCTCGTCGACCAACCGGGCGAACAGGTCATCCGCAAGAACCAGTCGGACCGACCCAGCGATGACGTCGCCAAGGTCGAGACCGCGGGCATCGATGCCGAGCGGGCGCTGGAGGTCGCGGCCGAGCGTGAGCCGGAGGCGAAGCTGTCGGAAATGGAGATCGACACCAACCGGGACGGGGTGCTGATCTGGCAGGTCGAACTGGTCCGCGCCGACGGCTCCGACGTCGAGATCGACATCGACGCCCACAGTGGTGCAGTGGTGGGCACCGACCAGGGCTGATCCGCCGGCCGAACCCGTCCGGGCTCGGCCTCTACCGGGGTCCACCCCGCTTGCTTCAAGGAGTTGCCAAGCGTTCACATGCTGCGCCGCCACAGAGTTCTGTTGAGGCGCTATCCTGGACGGTGAATGCAGGAGACAAGAGCTGCCGCGAACCACAGGGGAACGCCCCGGAGCCGATGCGCTCCAGGGCTTCTCTCTCCACAGGGGTTGGACAGTCTCGCCACTGACGCAATTCGGCCGTTTCACACTGTTCGGCGCGCGGTACTTTCCTCCCTCCCGCACGATGGATGTCATGCATTCTGCGCATAATTTCGGCCGTGCTGCCGCTCGTATCCAGATTCGCGTCTTGACCAGTGATGATTGGGAAACGCTGCGCGACATCCGGTTACGTGCTCTCGCCGATGCCGCAGAAGCTTTCGGTACGAAGCTCGTCGAGGCACAGGCCCTCAGCGAACAGCAGTGGCGTAGTCGGGTTACCGGTCGTGCTCAATTCATTGCAATTTCGGCGGGATATCCCGTGGGCATGGTCGCGGCTGGACCCGATCCCGACGGTGACGGTGTCTACCTGAGCTCTATGTGGGTGATCCGGAGCTATCGTGGCCGCGGAGTGTCCGATCAGCTCATCCACGCGGTCGTCGAATGGGCGCTCGGCCAGGGGCATCGCGTCATCCGACTGGAAGTAACCGAGGGCAACCACCACGCCGAGCGCCTGTACACCCGGCATGGATTCGCCCGGACCGGCCGCACCAAACCAATGGCCGACGACGATCCGCGCATCGAATTCGAAATGACGCTCATAATCTGATTCCTTGCCCGTGGCTACGGTCTCGGCAGTGCCACGGGACATCGAAGCCCGTCCCCGCCGACTGCTGCCGATCACTCGGTTGGCTGCGGCTGCGCTCCAGCCGAAATCCGGGTAGTGCCCGAGCCGTTGCCGAGACCGTCGTGACAGCGTTGCGATAGCGCATGATGGGTGGGCCGCGCGGCACCTCGATGCGAAAGGGGGTGAATCGTTTTCAAGAAGCCGCTTGACCACGTCTGTGACCGTTAGTTACGTTAAGATTTGGATCACATCCACGAGGCCGGGATGCTGTAGCGGGTAACCGATATGACGCAACCGGCCCGGTCGGTGCTGGAAGGGACTCATGACAGCAACGAGGCCACCTCGCGACCCGAAGATCGTCATCATCGGTGCCGGCGTCGCAGGCATCACCGCTGGTGTCGTATTCAAGCAGGCCGGTTTCCACGACTTCGTCATCGTGGAAAAGGGCTCCGATGTGGGTGGGGTCTGGCACTGGAACCGCTATCCCGGGCTGACTTGCGACGTGCCGTCCCAGATCTATCAGTTCGGTTTCGCGCCGAAGACCGATTGGTCCCGGATCTGGGCCGAAGGCAGCGAGATCCAGCGCTACCACCGCGACGTGGTCGAGCAGTTCGGTCTGGTCGAGCACCTGATGCTCGACAGCGAGGTCACCGACGCCGCCTACGATGACGACGGCTGGCAGGTCACCCTCGCCGGTGGCAGGCAGTTGCAGGCGGATTTCGTAATCGCTGCCACCGGCGTGCTGCACCACCCGTTCACCCCTGACATCCCGGGCATGAACCGGTTCGCCGGCACGGTCGTGCACACCGCCCGCTGGGACGACGCGATCCAGACCGCGGGAAAGCGCATCGCGGTGATCGGTAGCGGATCCACCGGCGTGCAGGTCGTGTCCGCGCTGCAGCCGCAGGCGGCGGAACTCATCCAGTTCGCCCGCACACCGCAGTGGGTGCTGTGGGCACCGATGAGGTTGCCGCAGCCACGGTTGTTCGGCAAGCTGCTTGCCGCCACACCGGCGGCCCATCGCCGTCTCTACGATGGCCTGCTGTGGGCCTCGGGCATCCTCGCCGACATCGTATTGAAACCGACCTGGCGGCGCCGCACTGCGCAGCAGCTGGCCCACTGGTCTTTGCGGGCGCAGGTGCGCGACCCCGAACTGCGGGCCGCGCTCACCCCGGACTATCAGCCTTTCTGCAAAAGACAGGTGCTCTCCGGCACCTACTATCAGGCCATCACTGCCAGTAACGCATCCCTGGTGACCGAGACCATCACCGAGATCACCGAGACCGGTATCCGCACCGCCGACGGCACGGTCCACGATGTCGACATCATCGTCTTCGCCACCGGCTTCCACCCACACAACTACATGCGGCCGATGAACCTGCGCGGCCGCGACGGGCTGAGCATCGACGACGCCTGGCACAAGGGGCCCCGCGCTTACCGGATGACCGCGATCCCGGGCTTTCCGAACCTGTTCACCGTGCTGGGCCCGAACTCGCCCACCGGATCGATCTCGCTGCAATACTCGGCCGAGCTGACCGCCCGCTATATCACCCACTGGCTGCAGCGGTTCCGCGCAGGCGAGCTCGACGCGGTGGAGGTCACCGAGGAGGCGACCACCGCATTCAACGACGCGGTGGCCGCGGCGATGGGCCCCACGGTATGGAACACCGGCTGCAACTCCTGGTACTTCACCGATCAACAGTCCATCGACTTGTGGCCGTTCGACCGCAAAACCATGACCGCCCTGCTCGCCGAACCCGACGACCGCGACTACCTGATCACCTGCGCCGACCACGCCGTGCCACGGTGACCACCCACCGCGTCCTCCGCTTCGACTACGACACCAAGGACACCAAGGACACCAAGGACACCAAGGACACCACCATGCCAGGCTCAGCCCGCCGGATCGATCCCGCCGGCGCTGTCGTCATCATCACCGGAGGTGGGCGCGGTATCGGCGCCGCGGGCCGCAAGGCCTACACCGACCGCATCGAGAACGCGATGCGCACCGCACCGGCAACAGTTGCGGCCGCGCTGGTCGCCGCCGGTGTGCCCTGTCGGTAGCCCAGGGTCCCTGAACCTCTCCCGGAAGCGGGGCCAGGTCATCCGTAGGTCGCTGTGTTGACATGGGTACGGTGCTGGCCCACCGTCGAATTCGAACCGGTCTCGATATACGCAGGGTCGGAGGCGCGGTGACCGGCGTGGGGCCACACCCATGCAGTGATCTGACCCACACGCCGTCACAATGTTCTTTCCCGCGGTGTCTTGTGGTTGAACCCTTTGAAACGGAGGAGACACCATGACCGAGAACATCGATGTCGTCGTGATCGGTGGCGGGTACGCGGGCGTCATGGCAGCCAACCGCCTGACGCAGCACGATGAGGTGACGGTAACTCTGATCAACCCACGCCCGGCCTTCGTCGAACGGATCCGCCTGCACCAACTGGTAGGCGGATCCTGTGATGCCGTCGTCGACTACAGCGAAGTGCTGGCCGAGGGCGTACGGCTGGTGGTCGACACCGTGGCACGGATCGACGCTTCCGAGCGCAGCGTGACGTTGGCGGGCGGCGGTACGGTCGGCTACGACTATCTGATCTACGCGGTGGGCAGCGGCAGCGCCGAGCTGCGGGTGCCTGGAGCAGCCGAGTTCGCCTACCCGGTCGCCGACCTGGAAGAGGCGCAACGATTGCGGCCGGTGGTCGACGCCGCGCCCGCCACGGGCGTGGTGACGGTTGTCGGTGCCGGTCCGACCGGTATCGAGATCGCCGCGGAGCTGGCGGAGACCGGGCGTCCCGTGACTCTGGTGTGCGGTGAGGTGCTCGGCCCGTACCTGCACCCGCGGGGTCGGCGGTCGGTCGCCGGGCAGCTGGCGGCGCTCGGGGTGACAGTGCTCGAGGGGCCCGGCGCGACGGTGACGGCGGTAACGTCTGACGCCGTACAGCTCAGCGACGGCCGCGCGCTGCCCAGCCAGGTGACCGTGTGGGCCGCCGGGTTCGGTGTACCGGACCTGGCCCGCCGTAGCGGGCTGAGCACCGACACCACCGGGCGCCTGCTCACGGACGAGACGTTGACGAGCGTGGACGACGAGCGCATTGTCGCGGCAGGGGACTCGGCGGCCCCGTCGAACTTGCCGCTGCGAATGAGCTGCCAGGCCGCGATACCGCTGGGCGCGCGGGCCGCCGATACGGTACTCAGCCGAATCGCAGGTGAGCAGCCCTCGCCCCTCAACCAGGCATTCGCCGGCCAGTGCATCAGCCTGGGCCGACGCGCAGGCATCTTCCAGTTCGCTCACCGCTACGACGTCGCACTGTGGTTCCACATCGGCGGTCGACCCGGCGCGAGGATCAAGGAGTTCGTGTGCCAGGGCATCGTCAAGCATCTGGCCCACGAGGCGCGCAAGCCCGGTTCCTACCGCTTGCACCGCATTTCCGGGGGTGACAAGCGTCGGCAGCTGCTCCAGGCCGAGCGCGGCGAGGTGTTGGCGTCCACCCACTGAACGGACAATCTGGGTCATGTATCGGTGGCCGGCCCGGACGTCCATGAGCGGACCTGGTCTCCCATGTCGTGCGGCGGCGCCCTTATCGCGGGGCGGCGCCACACGACATGCGGTCGGCGGCGGTCCTCGGAGCAATGGACCGTCAGCAGCTCGGAGTACCCAGCCGTGCACCGGGGCGATGTCTCTCGACCGCACCGACCCCGTGGGTCGATCGAACGGCAACCGACGAAAGAGGACCGTGCTGTGGATGACATGTGCGAAGGCCGTCGGTACCCAGAACCGGCGAGAAGGAGAAGGGACGAGATGAGCGAGCCCACCACCACCCCGGCGACCGAAGCTTTCCTCGCCCACCGCAACCTGCTGTTCACCGTCGCCTACGAGATGCTCGGATCGGCGGCCGACACCGAAGACGTCCTCCAGGAAACCTGGCTGCGCTGGGTGAAAGTCGATGTGGAGCAGGTGCGCGACCAGCGCGCCTACCTGGTTCGGATCGCGACCCGGCAGTCGCTCAACCGGCTGCGCGCCATGAAGCGCCGCAAGGAGGCCTATGTCGGCCCTTGGCTACCCGAGCCGCTGCTCACCGCGCCGGATGTCGCCGAGGACGTCGAGCTCGCCGAGAGTATGTCGATGGCGCTGCTGCTCGTCCTCGAAACGCTGTCGCCGACCGAGCGCGCTGTCTTCGTACTGCGCGAAGCTTTCGATATCAGCTACGACGAGATCGCGGCCGCCGTGGACAAGAGTCCCGCGGCCGTCCGTCAGATCGCGCACCGCGCCCGCAGGCACGTCGATGCCCGCCGCCCGCGCCAGGTGGTGTCCCCGGGCCGGGCCCGGGCGGTGCTCGAGTCGTTTCAGCGCGCACTGGAAACCCGGGACCTGCAGGGCTTTCTCGACGTGCTCGCCCCGGAGGTCGTTTTGGTGAGCGATGGCGGCGGCGTCAAACGGGCTGCGCTGCGGCCGGTTATCGGCGCCGCGAAGGTGGCCCGCTACATCCTCGGAGGCACCGGCAGAACCGAAGCCACGATCACCGGCGACCCCACTGTGGTCAACGGCAACCCGGCATTCGTGCTCCGCCTGGACGGCGAGCTCGACGGCGTGCTGGCGTTCCGTGTCGAGGGCGCCCGCATCACCGGCCTCTACTACGTCCGCAACCCGGAGAAGCTGACCCGCGTCGCATCCGAGACCCCGCTCACCCTGCGGTGAATATCGGTGGCAGTGGGTTGAGGATCGGTGAATCACATTGCCTCGAACCGCTTCACGTAGTCGATCCCGGCTGAGGCGGAGGACCGGACGCAGCCACGTTAATTGCTGCCGTGGCCGTTACCTTCATTACCGTTGTCCCTTGGCTGAGTCAACCCTGATGTGCTCCACCAGTTCGTCGATGTCGGTCCAAGGATTGGAGAGGTGACCGTCAACTGCGCCCAACCGCAAAGCGAGTGCGTTCGCCCTAGCGGTGCCGTAGAGGTTTCGCAGCGCGGAATACTCGATCGCCTTTCTACGTGCGTCGTAGCCGCAATATCCGCGTTGACGGAGCAAACTCTGCATGCGAGTGGTCTCATGGTATGCGGTCACCGATTCGAAATGCAGCACCACCCATAATTCGAAGCAGGGATTCGCTAACGCAACCCGAATCCCGTGCACAGCAGCCAGCTGCAGCGCTGATGCCAGACCTGGGTGTGGTTCCGGCGCTTCTACATCAACGACGCACCACACCTCGTCGTATTCCGTGCATCGATCCTCACGACAGTTCGGCGCTCGGTTCTTGTGGGCAATTGCCGCTTTGACCAAGCTTAGCGGCTCGCCGTGCTGAGGACCGATCTTGATCTGCGCGCGTAACTCACCCGCCAGCCCTTTGAAGTAATCGACCCCCGCGTTCTGGTCCTCACAATAGATGAGATAGCGGCTCCTCTCCGGACGCTTCCCGCGTGGTCGCTGAAGCCGTTTCCCCCTCATTCACATCCTCACGCTCGAAGAGCCGACCAAAAAAGCGTGGTACGTCCTCGTCCAGATAAGGAACCGCACCATATTTTCCTACCAGATATCGTGGCTCGAAATTGTCTGTTTCACGAACTCGGAATTCAGTCAGCGGGAACAAGCGAGTGGCCAGCGTGTCGGGATCTTTTTCGGTCAGCCAGATCTGGTCACGGAACAATTCAGTGCGTGCGTTCCGCCCGAGCAACGTCACATCATGTGAGCTGAAGATCAGTTGGGCACCATACTTGTTCACCTCTGGGGAGACAAACAAACCCACAAATGCATCGACCAGATGCGGGTGCAGACGCGCATCCAATTCGTCGACACATAGGACAGCACCCCGGACCAGGGCAGAAACCGCTACACCGAGAAGCCCTATCCAAGTTCGGGTTCCGCTCGACTCCATTCCGAGGGGCAGTGCGAATTCCCCTTCCGCCGTACGGTGCACCACCTCGATATCCTTGTAGCGCGAGGACTCGATGACGATGCGGTTCTCCCCGAGCGTCTCCCGTAGCACGTGCTGAATCTTGCGGAACTCCTTGGCATCGGTCTCCTCGGTCTCCCTGGCGGCAAATTCCGCAGCACCGAGATCGGCGAATGCCAGGAGCGCCACGACTGCTTTCGACTCATAGTCGTGCTTGTCACTACTAATAAGGTGCAGGGTGTGATCCAGGCGCTGTCGGTAATCGGCGTCGTCGGCGCCGGTCAACCCGAACCGGAACCAGCGGAAGATGCGGCTCAGCTGCTGATGTCCCTGCGCTGCCGCCACGGATATAAAAAGACTGTTCGGCCGCAGCGAGTCGGCGATCGTCTTGCGCCGACCGGTGAGCCAACGCCCGAAAGTCACGGTGCAGTCGGCGTTGCGTTCGTATAGCCGCCGGGCGCGACCTTCCGGGAAGTAGCTCAGCCATTCTCCGAGAATTTTCTCATCATCGATGGAGAAGCCGAATTCATAACGCGTCCGATCGATGACGAAATCGACTTGGAACTCTGTCGGATGCGCTTCCGGGTCACGCCGGAACAGAAAGGGACGGCGCGGTACGCCGCCGCTTGGATCCCAACGCTGATAGGACGCGAGGACAGCCCCGCGCATCCACCTGAGTGCATCGATCACGTTCGACTTGCCGGAGGCGTTCGGCCCGTATACGACGGCCACCGGGACCGTCACCAGCTCGCCTGCACCCGGCACTACGGCCTCGGCGCGACGCTCCTGCCGGTCCTGGGCAACGAGAGACAGCTCCTGCTCGTCGCGCAACGACGCATGATTCTGCACGCGGAATCGCAACAGCATCTCACCCTCCCGCAATAGACAATGTTGATAAACGCCTTATCCCGTCGAAATCTGACCATACACCCCCTGAATCAACATCGAAGTGAAATCGGTAGTGAACATCGAAGCTCTCTGAGTTCCTATCCCTCCGCGCTCGAACCCGCGAACGTCCCATCTGTACTTCGGGGGCACAGGCGTGGACGAGCTGCATGGAGGTGGCGGCGATGCGGTGTCGGGCGTCGCCCTACCGCTCCCACCATGAGCGCCCGGGTGGTCTCCCGCCCATTGGATGTTCAGTTCTCGATGTCGGCAGCGACTTCGTTCGTGTCCCAGGCCGAGCGGAACAGCGGTTCGAGTTCGCTGTCGGGGATGCCGTGGCGCCGCGCCTCGCGCAGCAACTCCAAGGCGCGGTCCGAGCGTTTGCCGAGTTCCAGCATCTCGTACTCGCAGGTCTCGATATAGGCGTGGGCGCCCATCAGCGCCAGTTCGCCGCGTAGGCCGGGGTCGAGGTTCGGGTTGGCGAGGTGAATATCTATCATCCAGGCCACCTCGCGCCATGGTGGTTCGTCCAAGAACATGTTGGCGGGGTCGAAGCACTCGGCGAGGGATGGCGGTAGCCGACCCGACTCGATGAGTGCGGTAACACGCTGTGGCACCGGGGGTGTGTCGAACATCGTTTCCTCACTGCGTCTGATCGAGTGGGACGCAGTCCTGCGCCCGGGCAACCGGAGACTACCGCTTCGACATGCCGAACACCGCTGGTCATCTCCGCCAACGCATCGACCACCGACTGAAACCCAGCGTTGCCCCGTCATGGACCGCCCGGCAGGCGGCGGCGGCCGGAACCCAGTTCGGCGGCGAGATCGTCGTAACCGACGGCGAGTTCGGCGAGACGTTCCCAGATGGTGCCCAGATCGTCGGCGGTGGGCGCGGTGAGTGCGGCGTAGGCGTGGGCGGTGAGCTGGGCGAGGCGGTCGACGACCGCGCCGACGGTTTCGGTGTGCAGACGGGCCGAGCCGGGTGACGGTGGGAGCTGGGAGTTGACCCAACGGTCGATATCGCGGACCAGGCGGGCCCGATCGGTGTCGATGGTGGTGAGCAGGTCTTGGGCGCCGGGCGGGCTGCACAGGCGGCGTTCGTGCAGCGTGGTGAGTTCGTTGGCGTGACACAACAGCGGGTGATTGGTGCGCAGCGCGCCCCGGCAGGCTTGCAGGAGTTGATGTTTCGACGGAAGCGGGTCGGTCAGCAACGCGGCCTCCTCGGGGCGACCGCGCGTATGGAATCGACCAGGACGAGCCCGGACGGACGGAAGGTGTCGCGCGGTGCGATCACCCATTTCCGGTAGCCGCCGTCGGCGGGGGAAGGCAGCGCGATCGACCCGCCCTGCGGCACCACCGAAACGTTCAGCCGGAACAATTCGGCGAACAACGGCACCTCATCGGGCAAATCGGGACGGCACAGGAAAGTCCAACGCCCCGACCGCAGATGCGCGATCACCGGTCCCAACGGATTCCGCCGAGACGTCATCTCGTGCCGCACCCGCGCACCCAGCGAACCGGGCATCGTGATCGCCCCGATTGCCCCGGCCCGCAAGGTGATCCGCCGATACAGCGGGTCGATACCCACCGGAAGACCGCACGTGCGCCGATAGAACACACACCGGGAACCCGCGGTATCCGCGAATGCCGGACTCTCCATGAAAACCTCGACTCGAATTCGGATGCCAATGATCTGACCGGCTGGCAACGAAGCTGCTAATTTGACAGTGGACTCCGCGCACGCAGCTTCACCAGGCGCACAGCAAACCAACACCATGGCCGGGTGGTGCTGTGCGCGGTCGCGGGCAACATCGAGAAATCGCCTGAAACCCCAGCAGAATCACCGCGGCTCGAGCCGTGAAGTACCCGAAGCGGGCAACTACGCCCGCCCGAAATGGGGAGGAACCATGGAAGACAACGGATCTACCTTGCCGCGCCGCCAACTCGGGCGGTATCTCCTGGACTGGCGCACCCGCGCGGGGTTCAGCCAGGTGAAGGCAGCTGAACTACTCGAAATCGGTTCCAGCAGTTTGCAAAGGCTGGAGAAAGGACTCAACGGCCGCATTCGCGTGCGTGATGTGGAGGCCGCGTGCGACCTGTACGGAGTGCCCGAAGAGCTTACGGCGGCGTTCGTCGGGCTCGCTCGTCAAGCGAATGTGAAGAGTTGGTGGCATGAGTACGGGGATCTGATTCCCCGAGACTTCAATGTCTATGTCGGGTTGGAAACTGCTGCGGTGAAGCTGGTTTCATACCAGCCAGAGCTCGTACCCGGGCTACTCCAGACACCGGACTACGTCAGAGGGCTCACGAGCCGGTTTTCACCTACACCGTCCAGTGCCGACCTGGACCGATGGGCAGGGCTCAAAAACCAACGTCAGCAAGCAATACTTCGAAAGAAGCGACCGATCGTGTTTGAAACGGTCATCGGAGAGGCCGCCCTCCGGCGCGTCTCGGGCAGCAGCAAGACGATGGCAGCACAACTCCGACATATCGCCGACATCTCTACCAGGCCCAACGTGACCGTTCAGGTTCTCCCGTTTCATGCTGGTTTCCCCGAAGGTATGGCTCTCGGCCCCTTCGTAATCCTGGACTTCGGCACAACGGCTACTGGGCAGGCTGCCGAACCTCCAGTTGTCTACCTCGAAGGTGGGACCGTCGGTGACATGTATCTCGAGAAGTCCGCAGACGTCAATCGCTACTATCAGTCATATCACGCCCTCCAACAGGCGGCCTTGGACGGACCGACGACCAGGATTCTGCTCAGACAGCTAGCGAAGGAGCACTACGCATGAATGAAGAACCGCCCGCCCCTAGCTGGTTCAAAAGCAGCCGAAGTCAAGGTAACAAAGAATGCGTCGAGGTTGCTTTCTTCGACCTGGGCACGGTCGGTGTACGCGACTCCAAAAACCGCGGCGGGCCAGCCTTGCGGTTCACCCCGTCTCAGTGGGATGCGTTCACGGCCGACGTAGCGAAGGGGCGTTTCCAGCAGTTTCGAGGAAGTCCGCTCTAGTTGCTTCCGCATCGTCGGTCAACGCCAGCCGCGGTGTCGCACCGAGGGGTGCGCCGCTGTCGCGCGGCCGAGGCGTTCAACGAGCCCGGGTCGGTCATCGGTCCGGGCTCGTTGGACCCAAACCGGCAGAACCTCTGGGACAGCCCAGCAAAGAGCGTTCCAGACGCCGCCTCGGTGCCGGGCCGCCCCCCTGGGCGTTCCGGATGCTCCTGTCGGATTTCCAGGTGTTCATCGCTATCCTCGTCCGGTGACCGATGAGAACAAGGCAATCGTCCAAGCCATGTGGCACGCGTTCACCGAGCGCGACTTCGACCGTTTCACCGCCTTTTTCACCGACGACGCGGAGTGGCTCGCCCCCGCAAACAACGCCACCGCCTTTGCGCTCGAGGTCTCGAGCCATATGATCGGCCGCACCGCCATCACCGACTTTTTCGCCAACGACTTCCCTCGCCTGTTTGTGCAGGATGTCGCGATCACCAACCACGGGCTCTACGCCGAGGGGGACCGAGTCATCGTGGAGCACACCATGAGCGCCACCCTCGCCAACGGCAACCCCTACGTCAACGACTACTGCTTCGTCTTCGAACTCCGCGACGGCCGCATCCACCGCGTGCGCGAATACCTGGACAGCTCTCGCGGCTTCGAAATGATCTACAACGAACCCGTTGCGGACTAGCTGCATGAGGGCTGGATGTTGGTGACGCCTTCCCGCAATCGGGAGGCCGGTGGCTGACCGCCTGCGCCTGAGTGTGGTCGATGATAGTTGTAGTGGATGTTCCAGACCGCGATCGCGGCCGTGCGGGCGTCCTCGCTGGTGAAACCCCATGCGTAGAGCAGATCTTCGGCCAGGATTCGCTGATAGCGCTCGACCTTTCCGTTGTGGCGAGGGGTGTAGGGCTTGGTCCTCTGATGCTGTATCTGGGCACCGACGATGCGGGCGAAGTCGCCCGAGCGATAGCACGCGCCGTTGTCGGTGACGACGCGATGGATGTGAGTGATGTCGTGGGCGGCGAACCGGACCTTCGCCCGCGCCAGGAACGCTGCCGCGGTCGTTCCTTTCTCGTCGGGTAGTGGTTCTGTGTAGGAGAGTCGGGAGAAGCCGTCGATTGCCGAGTGCAGGTAGGTATACGCCATCCGCCACCATCGGGGATCCTGCCGTCCTTCTTCACGTCCAGGTTCACCATGTGGCCTGATCAGCGGGCGGTGATCTTGCCCGGTTTGCGGTTGCTGTCACCGTCGGGGTCGATGAACCGGCGTCGGCCGAGGCCGAGTCGGGTCAGGTGGCGGCTGATAGTGCGGCGGTCGATCCGGTGACCCAGGTCGGCGAGTTCGTCGGTGATGCGCTGGGCCGACCATTTGTGTTCACGCCGCCAGGTCTCGAGGTACTCGATGGCGGCTTGTCGCGTTGGAGATTGATCTACGCCGTTGCGCGGACTCGGGCGAGCTGCTCGATGTCTCGGTTCCCTTCGTCGTACAGGACTCGCACCCGCGACGATGAAACCCGCCACGATCCGTCCATGTAGGTCAGGCCGAAGGTGTAGTGGCAACCAATCGTCCAGAGTGGGGCGTCCTGGTCGGCGACGAGATGGGTGACTCGGGCATGGAACCGAGCGGTGGCCGACTCCTGAGATGGTCGGTCGACGACGATCGGCCCGAGTAGGTGGTGAGTCTCGTCGAACCCGGGCAGGAATTCGCGCAGTCCGGTGACGAAGGCATGCGCGGAGAGTCGCTCGGGACCACCCTCCTTAGAGGGGTAGTCGACGTCGATGTGCTCCGCGGTGGCGGTGCGGATGGTGTCCCAGTCCCGGTCGTCGAGGGCGTGGAAGAGTCGTACGACGGCCTCAGCGATCTCGGTCTTCTGCGGCTCGGGCTTGTTTACCATGGGTACCTCTCTTGCTGGATGGTTTGGCACCGGACGTGTGTTGGCGATGGATGAACACCATCAACGAAGCTAGGGAGACATGTCGTGGCTCACCAAACAGTGAGGGATCCGGCACTCGAGGTACGGCGACGCTGTCCGGTCCCACTGCCGGCGTCTGGCAGCCCGGGATGCCCGATCGAGACTGGGATCGAGTTGCTGCGCAGGCGGTGGACCGCGCATTTGCTCCTAGCCCTGCTCCACGGGCCACGCAGCTATCAGGAGCTCTCCGCAGATATTCCCGGGATATCGGACAAGGTGTTGGCCGAGCGGTTAGCCCTGCTCACAGCATCCGGCATCGTTGACCGGGACCGCCGGGCAGATTTTCCTCCGCGCGTCCGGTACTCGCTCAGCGGACGCGCCACAGGACTTGTGCGCGTCCTAGAGTCACTGCGGAGCTGGGATGACACCGATCACGACGGTGGGTGAGTCGTCGTCCTTTCCATGCCCCCGCCGGTCATCGCCAGCCCCTCCAAAGGCTGCCCCATGCGGCTGCCTCACCGACATCAACCTCCTGCCCCGCAACAACTAGCGCTCCGCTCCTGAAACACGTTTAGTACACGCAGATTTCGCCGGTAGCGAGGACCGGGCGGCCGAAGAGAACTGTGTCGACCGAGGCCGAGTGGCGGGAGTTGCTACACGGGGCGCGGCAGGCGACTTCGACGCAGACGTATGTGCTGCGGCGCCGGAACGTGTCGGTACGTGCCGAGCCGGGCGCTTTCAGCACCCCTGTGGCTGCCGGGGCATGGGACTCAGGTATGCCGGTGGCCAAGGCGGCTCAGCGGCGCGTGCGCAGGTAATCGTCGTGTTCTCGGTCTTCCCGATAGAACCGCTGGGTCAGCCCGGCCAGCCGGGTGATCTCGGCGGCCATGGCGCGGGCCGAGATGGGTTTGGCGACGATCGGGTCGCCGGTGCGGACGTAGTAGCGGCCGTCGTCGTAGTCCATCCACCAGAATCCGCGGCTGAAGGCGGGACGGGCGTCGACGGCGGGGCCGGGGAAGATGCGGATTTCACCCATGGAGTGGCGGGGGCGTTTGAAGATGCGGTCCAGGCGTTGGACCAGGCTGTCCTCATGGTAATTCCGCACATACCGTTCCCGGTCGGCGCTGATCTCCTCGCGACGCACCTCGAGCGGGCCGTGCTTTCCCGCCGCCACGGGCGGTAGCGCGGAGACGGCTTGAGCGGGGACCTGCCCGGCGGAACAGTTGGCGACGATCACGTCGCCGCCGGTGTCGTCGTCCACACCGGGTAACTGCACCAGGGTGGCGCCGGCGGTGCCGCTGATCGCGCCGTGGAAACGGTAGGTCCGGGCCATATCGGTATTACCGAAACCCTTGAGTTCCACCCGGACTTCCGGTTCGCGCAGAAGGTCGAGCACGCGGACCAGTTCGGGTGAATAGTACTTGTCCAACAGCACCGCGACCGCGGCCTCACGCTGGCTGCGCAGATCCTCGAAATCCTCGGCAACCGGCCGGAACCGCAGCGGGTACGGCAACCGGTCGTGCCCGAACGCGGTCCAGAGGATATCGAACTCCAAACCGGTGAAACGCCAATTGCTCATCGGTCGTCGTCTCCCAGCACGGGCGGAACGGTTTTGGGGATGCGGTCGAGGCCGGTGAGTTCTTCGCCGTGTTCTTTGGTGATCAGGTACTCCTTGATCGCCGACTGGCCGTTGCGTTCCTCGTCCTGGCCGCGTCCCACACTCGGTGCCATACCCATCGGCATTCCCGGCATACCCGCGCGTCCCGCCGGGACACCATTCGCTCGCGCCGCGGCGGCTGGGGCGACACCGTTCTGCTGGGGCGTCTGGGGCGTGCCCGGAATGCTGCGGCCCGGGGCGGGGCCTGTCGGTGTCCCGGGGGCGCCCGGTGTGCTCGGACGGCCCGGGCTGCCGGGGGTTCCCGGGCTGCTCGGACGGCCGAGCGTGTTCGGGTTGCCCGTGGTGGTCGGAACATACGGGGTGCCCGGCGTCGTAGAGGGCGTATTCGTCGGAGCCGATATGGTTGTGCGGCCGGGATCGGTCGGGGTCGGCGCCGTCTGCGGTGTCGTACTCGCCGCCGTGGTGTTCTCGTTCGGGGTGCCCTGCGGCTGCTCACCCGGATCCTGCGGTGTTTCACCCTGCTGCGGCTGCTGCGGGTTGGAACCCGGATCATCCTGCTGACCGGCGGTACTCGGCCTGCCGGTTGTCTGCGCCGGTCCCGGCCCCCCGTCGTCGACGACCACGGGCGCGCTGGGCAATACCGGAACACCGTGGTCGGACTGATGAGCGACCTGGGAGTAGACGGTCCGCAGGACCCGCCTGCCCTCGTTCTCCGCCTCCTCCTCGGTGTAATCGCCTTCCTTCATGATGCCCTCGGCGGGGAGGGTTTTACCGCGCAGGTCGGGGCGTTCGGAGACCAACGGCATAAGTGCCTTGGTCTGGTTCAGCCCGGTTTCCATCTCGTTGAGTTTGAGCCCGACCAGATGCGCCGCGGTACCCAAAACTTCGGTCTGGCCGGTGTAACGCTGCACGCTCGCAACCGCCTGGTCGGCGGCGACACCACCCCACGCCCGCGTACCACCGTCGCCCTCGACAGTTTTCCGGAACTCGCTGTTGAACGCCTCGGCGGCGTCCTGCAACTCGGAGCTGATCTTGAACCAGGTCTTGCCCGCCGCCTGCACCAGCGCCGGGTTCATCTTCTCGACGGCTTCCACCATCTGCGCCAGCGTCATGGTGTCGTAGTTGTCCGGGCCGGGAATCGTCGGAGGCTCCAAATCACCTTCGAAACCGCTGCCCACCAGCATCGACGCGATATAGATCGCGGAACGCTCCTGGTTCCACTGCGTCTGCGCGTCGATTATCCGCTGCCGGTAATCCTCGTAATCGGTCATTGAGAGCCCGTATCGACGATTCGTTGGCTGTTCTCCTGATCCACCGCTTCGGCATTAGCGATGGATTTCGCGACGACCTGCTTGATCAGCTTCACCGTTTCGATGTGTTCTTTGATGATCGCATCGATGGACTGGGGTGTGCCCGTGCCTTTCAGAGAAAACTTTTGTTGCAACGCCTGCCCGGAAGGAAACGGGCCGAACCCTTGAACGACACCCACCTGATGGGCGGCATCGAGAACGCCATCGAGCCGGTCCAAATAGGTGTCGCAGACCTTGTCGAGATTTTTGGCAGCATCGGGGTCCAGAGTCAGTTCACCAGCGTTCGCTCGATCGAGTAGACGCTGCCATTCCGCCGGATTCACACCTCCGATATCCATACACTCCCCCTTCAGCTCTTCGGCAAGTAGCTTGCCAGATCACTGGCATGCCGCTCGGCTTCCGCACACGGATCTCCCTGCCGACCGACCGAGTACCGCACCTGAACATCGAAGAGTACAACCCCCTGCGACAACTCGACAGCGATACCGCATTTGTGGCCGTCGGTATCGCCGACCGACTTGTACTGAACAGCTTCGCGCGAATCGATCGACCGCGGTGCGAAACCCGTGAAATCAGGCCGGTTCTTCACCTCGTCGAGGGTAGGTGCGCCCGACATGATGGCCAGCGTGTACCAGCGCGCCTCCGAGCGCCAGCTGCACACTTTCCAGCCGGCCTCGGTGAAGTCGACGCCTGCTATCCCAGTCTTCTTCGATGACGCGTCGAGGCCGGTCTTGTCGGTCGCCGTTTCCGGTAACGCACACGGGTCCCACAGCGCCGCTTGCTGCGCCGTCGTCGTCGCCGCGCTCCCATTGTGCTGCACATCCGCGCCGCGATTGCGTTTCCCGCTGTCACCGCTGGTTTCCCCGCATCCGGCAAGAACCAGCATCACCGCGACAACCACTGCGACACCACGAGCGATCCTGGCTGTACCGGACATCCAGCCCCCTTCCTTACCGACGTGACCGACGTGAATCGACGAAAGCCCATCCAGCGCGGATCGGCCCTCCCCAGCTGACCTTCCCGCGAACCCTACCGCCCGCCCGGAAACCCGGCAATACCGGCAGGTAGGGATCCGCCGGAGCGGTTGGGGCGGTGCCGGGTTCACTCCTCAGGGACGTCGACGGTCGGTTTCGGGGTTCGCATGATCAGGCCCATCACGGGTTCAACCACGCGGGCGGTGATCGGGCCGAGGATGGCCATCAGCAGCACATACGTGGTGGCCAGGGCGGCGAACTCGGCGGGCACAGCGGACGCGGCGACGGCCAGGCCTGCGATGACGATGGAGAATTCGCCGCGCGCGACCAGCGCCGCACCCGCACGGGCGCGCCCGAGCACACTGGCCCCGGAGCGGCTCGCCGCCCACCAGCCGGTGGCAATTTTTGTCACGGTGGTGACCACGGCGAGCAGCACCGCCCAGCCCAGCACCGGCGGGATGCTCCGCGGATCAGTGTTCAGGCCGAACAGTACGAAGAACAGGGCGGCGAACAGATCGCGCAGCGGTTCCAGGATTTTGGTCGCATTGTGCGCGGTGGAATCGGAGATCGCGATACCGAGCAGGAACGCGCCCACCGCGGCCGACACCTGCACCGCCGACGCGATACCGGCCACCAGCAGCGCCGCGCCGAGCAGCTTGAGCAGGAAGATTTCGCGGTCCTCGCTGGCGACCACCGCCGACACGTAGCGGCCGTAGCGCAGCGCTACCACGAGGACCAGGGTGACCGCGATCAGGGCGATGCCCAGCGTTTTCAGGCCGGCCAGCAAGCCGACCCCGGCCAGTACCGCGGTGAGCACCGGTAGGTAGGCGGCCATCGCGAGGTCTTCGAAGACCAGGATCGACAGGATGACGGGGGTTTCCCGGTTACCCAGCCGCCCCAGATCGTTGAGCACTTTGGCGACGATGCCCGACGACGAGATATAGGTGACCCCGGCCATCGCGATGGCGCCGGTCGGTCCCAGTCCGAGCATCAGCGCGACGATCACCCCGGGCGTCGCGTTGAGCACGATATCGAGCAGGCCCGCAGGCCATGATCTTCGCATTCCGGTGACGAGTTCGGCGGCACTGTATTCGAGGCCGAGCAGCAGCAACAGCAGGATCACGCCGATTTCGCTGGCGAGATGGATGAAGGCATCCGCCTCGTGTAATTCGATCAGCCCGCCGTCACCGAAGACGAGACCACCCACCAGATACAGCGGGATCGGCGACATACCGAATCGTGCGGCGACGCGCCCGAGCACACCCAGCCCGAAGAACACCGCCCCCAGCTGGATCAGAGCCAGCGTAGTAGCACTCATCACCCCGGGTCAGCCGTTGGTGAGGATATCGGCGGCGGCGTCGAGCCCCTCACCTGTTCCGACAACAACCAGCAGATCTCCCGCGGTGAACGCGAATTCGGGGCCGGGTGACGGATGCACCTGCCCTGCCCGCATCACCGCGACGATGGATGTTTTGGTACGGGTCCGCATCTGGGTTTCCCCGAGGGTGCGCCCGTCGTACGGCGAGGCTTGACGAATGGCGAGCTGGCGGGTGTTGACGCCTTCCATATCGCGGTGTTCGGCACGCAGTTGCGCGACGAGTTGCGGGGCGCCGAGCAGATTCGCCAGCACACCCGCTTCGGCCTCGGTCAACGGGATCTGGGTGGTGGTGTCCGGATCGCCGACCTTGGTGAAGATCAGGTCGATCGTGCCGTCTTTATGGTCGATCACGCCGATTCGTCGGCGGACCCCCGCCAGCGGAAAATCCTTGCGTACGCCGATTCCCGGTAGCGGCGTCACATCCACGTTCACAACAACAACCTTAGCTCGACACTGTATGGCGACCGGTGTGTGTGTTCATCCCGGCCGCAGGGCAACCTACCGCGAACGGTGAGCAACCCGCGAGTCGAGCAGGTGGGATTCAGGGTTCGATCAGGCCCGATCGGATCGCATAGCGGGTCAAGGCCAATCGATCGCGTAAACCGAGTTTCTGCAGGATGTTCGCGCGATGGCGGTCCACTGTTTTGGCGCTGATGAAGAGGGTGTCGGCGACCTCTTTGGTGGACATGCCCTCAGCGATCAGCTTGAGCACCTCCTCCTCACGTGGGGTGAGGATGGCGTCGGGCAGGTCGATCCCCTGCCGGATCAACTGCAGATAGTCGCGCACCAGGGCGGTGACCGCGCCGGGATACAGGAACGATTCGCCGCGCATGGTGGCCCGGCAGGCTTCGAGCAGGTCCCGGTCGGCGACGGATTTCAGCACGAAACCGGACGCGCCCGCCTTCAGCGATTCGAAGAAATACTGTTCGTTGTCATACATCGACAGCATCAGGATCCGCACTTCCGCATCGGTGCGGGTGATCTCGCGGGCGGCCTGGATACCGGTCATGCGCGGCATCGCGATATCGAGGATGACCAGGTCGATATCGTGTTCGGACAGGGCAGCGACGGCTTCGAAACCGTTGGACGCCTCGGCGACCACGGTCAGGTCCGGTTCGTTTTCCAGGATCATCCGCAGACCGCTGCGCACAAGGGCGTGATCGTCGGCGAGCAGGATCCGGGTCGGTTCGGCCATCTCAGAGTCCGTTCCGCAGATGCCGAGGGGGGATCACCAGCCGCACTTCGGTACCGCCGCCGGGGGGTGAGGTGATCGTGAGCTCCGCGTTCACCAGCAAGGCACGTTCACGCATCCCGCGGATACCCGCTCCCTCGGCGACCACGCCGCCGTGCCCGTCGTCGCGGATGCACACCGTGATCCGATCGCCCGCGGCATCCAACCGCAACTCGACACTGCTCGCCTCCGCATGCCGCACGATATTGGTCAAACTCTCCTGCGCGACGCGGTAACACACCAACTCCACATCGGGGTCGAGGCGCGGCAGGTTCGGCTCGATTTTACGGGTGACGTCGAATCCCGCGGTGCGCCCGAATTCGTGACACAACGCGTGCAGCGCGCTGGGCAGACCAAGGTCTTCGAGCACATCCGGGCGCAGCCTGCGCGCTATCCCACGCACCTCGTCCAGGCAGCCGCGCACCGTTTCCTGTGCGCTGTGCACATCGTCGCGTAGTTCCTCCGGGGCCCGGTCCACCACCCGTTTGAGCCGTAACAACGCCACTGTCAGGCTCTGGCCGATCTCGTCGTGTAATTCGCGCGCGATGCGCTGGCGTTCACCTTCCTGGGCGGCCAATGCCGACGCGCTGGCGATGGAGCGCTCCGACTCCAGCCGGTCGAGCATGGTGTTGAAGGTTTCGATCAGATGGTTGAGGTCGCCGTTACCGCGGCGGTCGCTGCGGCCGTCGCGGCGCAGCGGTTCCACTCGCCGCATCGAGGTCACCAGCTCGTCCAGCGGCGCGAGGCTCGATCTGAGCAGGAAAGCGTTGGCGGCCAGGATCACCGCGAGGCCGATCACCAGCACCGGTATCTCGGTCAGCCGGACCCGCGAGGACACCGTGGCCGGGGACAGCGCGAGTACCAGCGTGCCGAGCGTGAACACCAAACCGTTGATCACGCAGACCCGCCGGAACAGTGCATGCACCGGTGTCCGGGGAGCCACGACATCGCCGGAGGACCCCGACCATCCCCGCGGCACTGCGAGACCGTTCATAACCCCAGCATGGGCGTGCGCCCGCGCGGTGTCTATGGGGGGCAACTCTCATCCGGGGTCGCGCCGCGACCGTCCACCCCGCACACAAATGGGTGTTTCGCCCGATTTCACCGATTCGCGTAGCGGCGAAAACTCGAAGGCGCAGCCGCCGATGCCGCGGCCGAAGGGAGCGCAACGGATGGAGATCGACCGGACGACAGTCCCCGGCGCCGGGGTGCTGCACCACTTGTGCAGCCGTTCCGGGGCGCGTTTCGCACTGCTGGTGAAAGCCGATCAGGCCCGTCATCTGCTGGCCTACCGGGACGGCTACGACGAGCCGGTCGTCGATATCGCACTCGAACTCGACGAGGCAGATCAGGTTGCGCAGCTGCTGCAGAGCCGCTCGGTGCACGAGCGGCTGGCCGATGTACACAACCGGCTGGCCGAACTGGAGCGCCGACTGGACCACCTCACCGGAAAGTGAGAACCCCGATGAGCACATCCCAGCCCACCACTTGGAGAAGCGCGATGCAAGCACGCGATATCGCGGTGACGGTGCCGACCGTGTGGACCAGCGACCCGGTCGCCAAAGCAATGCGGCTGATGGTGGTCGAACGGCTACCCGGACTGATCGTGGTGGACGCTCAGCAGCGTCCGCTGACGGTATTGCCCGGCACCCAGGTGCTGCGGCTGGCCATCCCCGGTTCCTACCAGAGCGATTCGACGCTGGCTCGCACCATCGACGAGGTGCACGCCGACCTGTTCTGGCAGGAATCGGGCAGCTACACCGTCGGTGACTGCCTGCCCGAGCGGCCCGCCAAACCGGCCACCGTCGCCCCGGACGCGACACTGCTCGAGATCTCGACGGTGATGGCGGATAAACACAGTCCCCTGATCGCGGTGGTCGACCGGTCCCACACCCTGCTGGGCGCGATCACCCTGGAACGGCTGCTGGCCAGCTTGGCGATCGCAGGTCCGGGTGAGTGACCACAACCGGCTCCGGACGAGGCCGACGGAAGCGAGCTGAACCATGTCCGCCGCCCTGGCCGTCATCATCTTCGTGGTCGCGTTCTTCTTCATCGCCACCGAAAAAGCAGACAAAGTGAAAACGGTGCTGATCGCCGCCGGATTGATGGCGGTGCTCGGCCTCGTTCCCGGCGACGAGGTGTTCTTCTCCCCGCATGAGGGGATCGACTGGAACGTCATCTTCCTGCTGCTCGGCATGATGATCATCGTCGGCGTCGTCAAACACACCGGGTTGTTCGATTTCCTGGCCATCTGGTCGGCCAAACGCTCCCGGGGCAAACCGTACCGGCTGATGGTGATGCTGATGTTGATCACCGCGGTCGCGTCACCGTTCCTGGACAACGTCACCATCATCATGCTGGTCGCCCCGGTGACGATCGTGGTGTGCGCCCGGCTCGGTATCGCCGCACAGCCGTTCCTGATCGCCGAAGTACTGGCCTCCAATATCGGTGGCGCGGCCACCTTGATCGGCGATCCGCCCAACATCATCATCGGCAGCCGGGCCGGGTTGTCGTTCAACGACTTCCTGGTCCATATGGCGCCGATCGTCGTGGTGACCTTCCTGCTGTTCGTGCTCGGCACGCGGCTGATGTTCCGGTCGGCGCTGCGCGGGAACTCCAGGTCGATCGAATCGGTGATGGCACTGCAGGAGCGGCGCGCGATCCGCGACCCGGCGCTGCTGGTGCGGTCACTGATCGTGCTGGGCGGGGTGGTCGTCGGGTTCGCGCTGCACAGTGTGCTGCATGTGGCGCCGTCGGTCGTGGCGCTGCTCGGGGCGGGGACGATGGTGCTGGTATCCGGGCTCGATATCGGCGACATCCTGCGTGAGGTCGAGTGGGCGACGCTGGTGTTCTTCATGGGGTTGTTCGTGATGGTGGCGGGGCTGGTGCACACCGGGGTGATCTCCGCGATCGGCGAAGCGGCCACCTCGGTGCTCGGCGACAACTATTTCCTGGCCGCGACATCACTGGTGTTCGGGTCGGCGCTGCTGGGCGCTTTCGTCGACAACATCCCCTATACCGCGACGATGGCGCCCGTGGTCGAAGACCTGGTCGCCGGGACACCGGACCCGCAGACCGGGCAGGGGCTGTGGTGGGCGTTCGCGCTCGGCGCCGATTTCGGCGGCAACGGCACCGCGGTGGCGGCCAGCGCGAACGTGGTCGCGATCGGGATCGCGAAGCGGGCCGAACAACCGATCACGTTCTGGCAGTTCACCCGGTACGGGATCGTGACCACCGTGTTCACCACAATCCTGGCCTGGCTGTACGTGTGGCTTCGCTACTTGTGAGCGCGCTATGCGGTGCGCGCGTTTTCCGCCGCGACGACGACGTGCCGCATCAGCAGCGCGGTGGTGACCGGGCCGACGCCGCCGGGCACCGGGCTCAGGGCCGACGCGACGCCGCGGACGGTGTCGACGTCGACGTCGCCGACGATGCCGCCGTCCGGGGCTTCGTTGGTGCCGACATCGACGACCACCGCGCCGGACCCCACATGTTCACCACTGATCAGGCCGATCCGGCCCGCGGCAGCGACCACTACATCGGCAGTGGAGGTGACCGCGGCCAGGTCGGTGGTGCGGGAGTGGCAGACGGTGACGGTCGCGTTGCGGGCGAGCAGTAGCTGGGCCAGCGGTTTGCCGACCACATTGGAACGCCCGACGACCGCGACATGCTGTCCGCTCAACGGGATCTGGTGATGGGTGAGCAGTTCGACCACCGCTTCGGCGGTGGCCGGAACGA
Source organism: Nocardia donostiensis (assembly GCF_002081715.1). Taxonomy (GTDB): domain Bacteria; phylum Actinomycetota; class Actinomycetes; order Mycobacteriales; family Mycobacteriaceae; genus Nocardia; species Nocardia donostiensis. The sequence goes on from NZ_MUKP01000004.1 coordinate 89,003, forward strand.
AACCGTCGAGGCCGGTGGCGAGCAGACCGAGCGACAGCGGGCTCACCCCGTCGACATCCTTGACGGCGGCGATGGCTGAGCTCACATCGTCCAGATGCACCCCCGCGGGCAGCGGGGTCTGCAGCATGATGGCGTCGGTTTCGGGGTCGGCGCTGCGGGTCGACAGCTCGGAACGGATCGTGTCGGCGCTCGCGTCGGCACCCAAATCGACTGTGTCGCAGTCGATGCCGAGACGTCCCGCCGCTTTACGCAGCGAGTTGACATACCACGCGCTGGCCGGGTCGTCGTTGGCGACGACCAGCGAGAGCCGCGGGGCGCGTCCACCGGAGGTGAGGGCGGCGGCGCGTTCGGCGGTGTCGGCATTGATGGCGGCGGCAAGCTCCTTGCCGGTCAGCGAAACGGTTTCCACGGGATGACACCCTAGCCCCTGACCTCGCGTGGATCGTCGCGGCGGCGTCGGCGGTTCGCCGACGCGCAATTACCAGGTGGCGGGCTCGACCGGTCGTATCGTGGTCCCAGCTCGGAAAACGCAACTGTCAGCTGATGTACCGAAAAACCCCGTGTTCCACGTGGAAAGGTGCTGCCTGAAGTGAAGATCTCGAGACATCTGAGAACCCTTGCCGCGGCCGGTTTCACGGCCGCCGCCTTGGCTGGATTCGCCGGCTCCCCCGCCCAGGCCGAACCCGGCACCGACACGCTCTACCATGCGGCGCTACGCCATTTCGCCGCGGGCAACGACGAAGCCGGTCGCGCCGGGCTGCTCACCTTCGTCGACAACCACCCCGACGACCCCGCAGCCCTGTCCCAGCAGGCCATCTGGGCCCACTACGCCAACGACCTCCCCGGCTACCTTCACGCCATGACCCGTCTCCGCGCCGTAGACGCGCGGATAGCCGCAGGCACCGACCAGGTGATCAACGCGGTCCGCGCCGCTGTCGCTACCCTGCCCAATCCCCTTCCGGCCCTGGTCGGCCCGCAGACCGGGATCGTCGTACTCGGCTACGGTCTGCTCCCCGACGGCTCGCTGCGTCCCGAACTCGTGAACCGCCTCACCGCCGCCTGGATCCAGTCCATCGCGTCCCCGTTCTCGCCGATCGTCGTCACCGGCGGCAACCCCCGCAACGGCATCACCGAAGCCGAAGCCATGCGTAACTGGCTCGTCGGCCGCGGCGTCCCCGCCGCCCGCATCCATGTGGAGAACCGGGCCGGGTCCACCGTCATGAACGCCGTGTACAGCACTCACCTCCTCCGCGATATCGGCGCCACCAGCGCCGTCGTGGTGACCTCCCCGAACCACATCCGCCGCGCCGTCGCCGATTTCCTCGTCGCGGGCAGCCACGTCGTCGGGGCAACCACCTCCCTCGAACAGTTGGTGTCCCAGCTGCCGCCACCCGACAAAGCCGCGCAACGTGGGATCTACCTCGACGCCATCCGGACGTTCCAACTCACCTACGGCCACTGACCCGCACCCCATCCCGCCTGCCGGTGACCGCGCCGGTGGGCGGGATGTTCTCTTCAGAGATACCGTCTCCCCGACGTCGGTTATCAATAGGAGCTGCGGTGTCGGAAAACGCGTCGACCGGTGAACCGGCCCCCGCAGCCGGGCAGTTGCGCCGCAGCCTGGGACCGACCGATGCCGTGGTGATCGGGCTGGGCTCGATGATCGGGGCAGGCATCTTCGCCGCACTGGCTCCAGCAGCCCGGGCGGCGGGGTCGGGGTTGCTGGTCGGGCTGGCCGTCGCGGCCGTGGTCGCCTACTGCAATGCGACCTCCTCGGCGCGGCTGGCCGCACGCTATCCGGCCTCGGGCGGCACCTACGTCTACGGACGCGAACGGCTCGGCGAGTTCTGGGGATACCTGGCGGGATGGAGTTTCGTAGTCGGTAAGACCGCCTCGTGCGCGGCGATGGCGTTGACGGTGGGGAGCTATGCCTGGCCCGAGCATGCGCATCCGGTGGCCGCGGCGGCGGTGGTGGCGGTGACCGCGGTCAACTATCGCGGGGTGCAGAAGTCGGTGGTGGTCACGCGGGTGATCGTGGCGCTCGTGCTCGCCGTGCTCGCTGCGGTGGTAACCGCCGCGTTCGCCTCCGGCGCGGCCGAGGCCACGCGGCTCGGGTTCGGTGCCGATCTGTCGGTGAGTGGGGTGCTGCAGGCGGCGGGTCTGCTGTTCTTCGCCTTCGCCGGATATGCGCGCATCGCCACCCTCGGCGAAGAGGTACGCGATCCCGCCCGCACTGTCCCGCGGGCGGTCCCGCTGGCGCTGGGCATCACCCTGGTCGGGTACGCGCTGGTGGCGGTTGCTGCGCTGGCGGTGATCGGCCCCGACGGGTTGGCCGGCGTGACCGCTCCGTTGACGACGGTGGTGCAGGTTGCCGGGGCCGGCTGGCTGGAACCGGTGGTCCGCGCCGGGGCCGTGATCGCCGCGCTGGGGTCACTGCTGGCGTTGCTCCTCGGCGTCTCGCGCACCACCCTGGCCATGGCCCGCGACCGGCACCTGCCCCACGCTCTGGCCGCGGTGCATCCGCGGTTCGGGGTGCCGCACCGCGCTGAACTCGCCATCGGCGTGATCGTCGCCGTTGCCGCGGCGACCACCGACGTCCGTACCGCGATCGGGTTCTCCTCCTTCGGCGTGCTTCTCTACTACGCCGTCGCCAACGCCGCCGCCGCGACACTGACCCGGGCCGAGGGACGCCCGATACGGGCGATCCCTGTGGTCGGGTTGGCCGGGTGCCTGGTACTCGCATCCACCCTGCCCGGGCAATCAGTGGTGGCCGGTGCCGCGATCGTGGCCGCGGGCGCGCTGATCTACGCGATACGCCGCCGCCTCACGTCACCGGCCTGAGCCGGCTGGGACGGTCCTCGGTGAGGAATTCGCGGGCCAGTTCCTCGGTCGACCACACCCCAGGGACATCCTCGGCGGCGGTCAGCCGATATCGAGCACAGCGCTGAACTCCTCGGCATAGGCGAGGTGGCGCCGCAGCCGGTCGATGCTGTCGCGGGTCTTGCCCCGGCATTCGCGCAGGAACTCCGTTGCTGCGCTGCGCTGCGCGGCGGTCGCGGTGTCGCCTGCGAGGACATCGAAGGCGTCGAGCAGCTGTTTCATTTCTGCCAGTGTGAATCCGAGCGGTTTCATCCGGCGGATGACCAGCAACCGCTCCACGTCGGCGGTGGTGTAGAGGCGGAACCCGCCCCCCGACCGCGCCGAGGGCATGACGAGGCCGACGTCGTCGTAGTGGCGAATCGTCTTGATCGACAATTCGGTCTGCTCGGCGACCTGCCCGATCTGCAGGTATCCGCCCTCGGTGTCGGTGCTCATGGCTCAATGGGCACCGGCGAGATGGCCGGAGAGTCGTTCGTGGCGGGCTTCGGAAGCGGGATTGAGACCGATGATCTCCACATGTTTCCCCTTCGCGGCGTACTTGGTGGTCACCGCGTCGAGGGTGGCCACGGTGGAAGCGTCCCAGATGTGTGCTTCGGACATGTCGATCACGATATTGTGCGGATCCCCGAGGTAATCGAATTGGTAGACCAGGTCGTTGCTGGAGGCGAAGAACAACTCTCCGCGCACCTTGTAGACACGGGTGTCGATATCGCCGTCGTGATCGGTATCGGATTCGTGAACCTTGACCACCTCGGTGAAGTGCGCAACCCGCTGGGCGAAGGCGACCATCGCGGTGAGCACGCCTGCGATGACACCGTAGGCGAGGTTGTGGGTGGCGACGGTGACCACCACGGTCACCAGCATCACCGTGGTTTCCGCGATCGGCATCCGCCGCAACGTCTTCGGGGCGATGGAATGCCAGTTCATGGTGCCCACCGACACCATGATCATCACCGCTACCAGCGCGGCCATCGGGATCCGGGCGACCAGCCCGCCCAGGCCGACCACCAGAATCAGCAGGAACACACCGGCCAGGAACGTCGAGAGCCGGGTGCGGGCACCGGAGACCTTGACGTTGATCATGGTCTGGCCGATCATGGCGCAGCCGCCCATACCGCCGAACAAGCCGGTGACGATATTGGCCACCCCCTGGCCCCAGCCTTCGCGAGTTTTGTCGGAGTGGCTGTCGGTGATGTCGTCGACGAGTTTGGCGGTCATCAACGACTCCAGCAGACCGACCAGCGCCATCGCCAACGCGTACGGGGCGATGATCTGCACTGTGTCCAGCGTCCACGGCACGTCCGGGATGAGCAGCGACGGCAGGCTCGACGGCAACTCGCCCTCGTCACCGACATCGGGCACGTGTAACGCGAACGCCATGGTGACCGCGGTGAGCGCCACAATCGCCACCAGCGGTGCCGGTACCACGGTGGTGAGCTTGGGCAGCAGCACCATGATCGCCAGCCCGGCCGCGACCATCGGGTACACCAGCCACGGCACCCCGAGCAGATGCGGGACCTGGGCCAGGAAGATCAGAATCGCCAGGGCGTTGACGAAACCGACCATGACGCTGCGCGGGATGAACCGCATCAACCTGGCCACCCCCACCACACTCAGCACGACCTGCAGCAATCCTGCCAGCAGTACCGTCGCTATCAGGTAGTCCAGTCCGTGTTCTCTGACGACCGGAGCGACCACCAGCGCGACCGCACCGGTCGCGGCGGAGATCATTGCCCGGCGCCCACCGACGAAGGCCAGCGTGACCGCCATGGTGAACGAGGCGAACAACCCCACCCGCGGGTCCACCCCGGCGATGATGGAGAACGAGATCGCCTCCGGGATCAACGCCAGCGCCACCACCAAACCGGCCAGCACCTCGATCCGCAACCGCCGCGGGCTGCGCAACGCCGCCCACACCGACCCCTCGGCATCATCGGGCCGACGAACCGTCGAAACCATCGAAACTCCGTCCACGGATACACGCCCACCGGCGCGGCCGATCGAGCGTAGGCGCCGACCAGCAGAAAGTCGAAAGAAGCCGAGCGGACATCGACACAGGGGCTGAATCCATCCGGCCACACTGCCGGGCATCGACGAACAGCAATCGCTCAGCGACCCGAACACTACCCTCCCGTAAGGGTAGAGTTGCAACTCCGACAGGGTGACCGTGGCACACATCTCATCACCGGTAGATTGACGAGCTGTGCAGGAAAGCTCCGGAAAAATGATCGCCATCCCGCCGGGGCAGGTCACGCTGTCGGACCGGCGGACCCAGCGGAGATGGTCGGTCGCGTTGGATCCCTACGAGATCGCGGCCTTCCCGGTGACCCAGGAGCTATATGCGCTGGTCACGGGCTCTTCGCCGAGTGTGACCGCCGGGGCGCAGATGCCCGTCGAAAGTGTCTCCTGGTGGGACGCGGTGCGTTTCTGCAACGCCTTGTCCGAACGCGACGGCCTCACTCCCGCCTACCATGTCGCCGCGGACGGCGAGAACATCCGGTGGGACACCTCCGCCGACGGGTACCGGCTGCCCACCGAGGCGGAGTGGGAGCACGCCTGCCGGGCCGGCACAACGGAACCGCGGTACGGGCCGCTCGACGAAATCGCGTGGTACCGCGCGAACTCCGGCGAGCAGCTCCACGAGGTCGGTGGCAAGCAGCCCAATCCGTGGGGTCTGTACGACATGCTCGGCAACACCTGGGATTGGTGCTGGGATCTCTACGACCCCGAGGTGTACGGCAGCTATCGCGTACTGCGGGGCGGCGGCTGGTTCGACGAACAGTGGAGCTGCCGCGCCTCCGCTCGCCGCCGCAGCCACCCCACCCTACGGATCGATGATGTCGGGTTCCGTCTGGTGCGTTCTGCCGAGCAGTGCTGACACCATCAGCATCCTCTCCGACCGCGACCGGCTCACCCATCTCGATATGACCGCGGGCCTCGGCTGAGATCTCGGACATGGCCGGGGTGGCTCCGAGAGCACGGCGGCTGTCCGGTGCGTACTATCCCGTCGGTTCCGTGCAAAAAATCGAAGGCAAGCCAGGCAGCGATGTGAACAGACTGGGGTTATGGATTCCTCCGAGATCGAAGTAGTGACTACGTTGCGTGCGGCTGGTTGTGTGTTCGCCGAGGACGAGGCGCGGCTGCTGATGGATGCGGCCGGGTCGGGGCGGGAGCTCGACGAGTTGGTCCAGCGGCGGGTCGCGGGGACGCCGCTGGAGTATTTGCTCGGGTGGGTGGAGTTTCATGGGATACGGGTCGGGGTGCGGGCGGGAGTGTTCGTGCCTCGGCAGCGGACGACGTTTCTGGTCGATGAAGCCGCTGCGCTGGCATCGTTCCGTGTGGGAAAAGCCCTCACTGTGGTTGATTTGTGCTGCGGTTCTGGGGCTTTGGGGCTGGCGCTGCTGGTTTCGCTCCACAACACCGACGAGCGCGGCAGACCGGCCGCCGAGTTCGTGGACGGCGCAGTGCGTTCGGGCGCGGACGAATCTCTGGACGAGCAAGGCGGTACGCCGGGCGCGGTTCCCGCTGTCGAGCTGATTGCCGCCGACATCGACCCCGTCGCCGTCGCCTGCGCCCGCGACAATCTCGCCGTATACGACGCGCAGGTTTATCAGGGGGATCTGTTCGAGGCGTTGCCCGAGCGTCTCCAGGGCCGTGTCGACCTGCTGCTCGCCAACACGCCCTATGTTCCGTCGGCGATGATCGCGCGCATGCCACCGGAAGCCCGCGACCACGAACCGGCCACCGCGCTCGACGGCGGCGGTGACGGGCTCGACATCTTCCGCCGGGTCGCCACCGAAGCCGCTCACTGGCTCGCACCCGGCGGTCATCTGCTGGTGGAGATCAGCGAGGGCCAAGCCGAAACAGCGGCCGCCGTCCTCGCCGACCACGCACTCAGCCCGCGGATCGCCCACTCCCCTGACCGGCACGCCACCATCGCCGTCGGCACGAAACCGCGGACCTATTTCCGTCCGGTGAATTGATCCATCGAGCGGTAAACGCCGACCGTGTTCAGGAACAGGTCACGCAGTTTGATCGGCAGCACACCTGATAGCGCCTTGTTGAGCCGGGACGTCCACGGCAAGATGACGATCGGCGTCCCGTCCTTCATCTGCTTCCAGGATGTTTCGACGACCTTGTCCTGATCCAGGATGGGTGTCAACCAGAAACCTGTGGCGCCTTCGAACATTCCGGTGTTGATATAGGTCGGGCACACCGTGGTCACCTTCACGTGCTGATGCCCGGCGTGTTCGAGTTCGATACGCACCGAATCCGACCAGCCGAGCGCAGCCCATTTGGATGCGGCGTAGACGCTCATGCGCGGGTTGTGCACCAGGCCCGCCGAGGAGGCGATGTTGAGGATGCGCGCCTCGGCTCCGTTCGCGACCATGGCGGGCAGGAATTCGAGGGTGATGTACATCGGGGCGAGCGAATTGATCGCCATCGTTTTGTCGATATCGGCGCGGTCGCTGATTTCCCAGAAGTACTTGTTGCCGCGCACGATACCGGCGTTGTTGATCAGGATGTCGATATCGCCGACTTCATCGCGCACCGCGGCGGCGGCTGCGGTGATGGCGTCACGATCGGAGACGTCGATCACCTGGTGATGGATCGTGCCGCCGATCGCCGACATTTCGGCGACGGTGTCCTTCAACGCGGCCTCGTTGATATCCCACAGCACCACCGCGGCCGCGCCTTCGCGCACGGCGCGTTCGGCGAACAACCGGCCAAGGCCCATGGCGGCGCCGGTGATCAGAACCTTCTTGCCCGCGACCGAATCGATTTTCATCTGTTCATTCCTTCATCAGCCGACTGATTGCTGCAGGGTGCGGGTTATTTCTGGCGCAACCTTTTCATGACACCGAAATACAGCGTCATAGTCTTGGCCCACGTGGCTTCCGACATCCCGGGCAGCGGCCCGATGGGCAGCACCCGCTGGGTGGCGATGGTCTGGGTGTCGACGTATTTGAGCAGGCCTTCGGGACCGTGCCTGCGGCCGGTGCCGGAGATACCGAGACCGCCCGATGGGGCGTCGGCGCTACCCCACGCGGCGATGAAACCCTCGTTGACATTCACCGATCCCGCGTTCACCCGGGCCGCGACCGCGCGGCCCCTGCTGCCGCTGCGGCTCCACACGCTGGCGTTGAGACCGTAGGCGGTGTCGTTGGCCTGTTCGATGGCGTCCTCGTCGCTGCTCACCTTGTACACCGAGACGACGGGACCGAAGGTTTCCTCGCGGTACACGGTCATCCCGGGCCGAACATCGGTGAGCACGGTGGGTTCGTAGAAGTACGGGCCGAGGTCGGGGCGGTGTTTGCCGCCGGTGAGGACCTTCGCGCCCTTGGCGACGGCATCGTCGACATGGGCGCGGACGGTGTCGAGCTGGCGCGGGAAGGTCAGCGAACCCATATCGCTGGTGAACGCCAGATCGGCGCCCAGTGTCAAGGCTTCGACGCCTGCGATGAATTCGGTGATGAACTCGTCGTAGACGGCTTCGTGCACGTAGATACGTTCCATTGATTCGCACAGCTGGCCCGCCGAGGCGAAACTGGCCCGGACAGCGGTTTTTGCGGCGGCGGATGCGTCGGCATCACCGAGCACCAGCAGCGGGTTCTTGCCGCCGAGTTCCAGGGAGTAGCCGATGAGCCGCTCACCGGCCTGCTTGGCGATGGTCCGGCCGGTGGCGCTGGAACCGGTGTAGTCGACGTAGTCGGCGCGGGCGATCACCTCGCCACCGATCTCGCGGCCGCGGCCGAGCACGATCTGCCACAGGCCGGTGGGTAGCCCGGCACGTTCGGCGGCATGGACGGCCCACAGGGCGGTCAGCGCGGTCTGGTTGTCGGGGCGGCCCACTACCGCGTTACCGGCGACCAGCGCGGGCAGCGCGTCCGATACCGCAAGAGCCAGCGGGTAATTCCACGGCGAGATGACAGCGACGACACCCTTGGGGCGGTGCCGGACGTCGACCCGGGTCAGCGCCGGTAGCACGCCGCGCGGCCGGCGGGTGGCCAGCAGCCGACCGGCGACGGCGGCGTAGTAGCGCGAGTTCACCGCGACATCGCCGACCTCGTCGAAGGCGTGCGGCCGCGATTTGCCGGTTTCGGTCTGCACGATGTCGAGAATCGTGCCCTGTTCGGCCAACACGATGTCATGGAAACGGCGCAGCACCGCGACACGCGTGCGGACCGGGGTGCGGGCCCATTCCTGCTGCGCCTGCCTGGCCCGGCCGAACGCGGCATCGATATCGGCGATCGAGGACTGCGGCAGATCGGCGATTTTGTGGCCGGTGGCGGGCGCGAACACCTCGACCGACGGCGCGCCCCCTGCGGCGGCCCGGTGGAGCAGCGGCCGCACCAGATCCTGGGGCAGCGCGACGGTATCGGCGGGCCGTTGGGCGGTGGTCATAGGTGGACCGTCTCCTGGGTCGGACAGACGTGCGTTCAGACGAAACCGCACATCAGAGATTAATTGAACAGCGGTGTTAGAGTAATCCTCGTGCCATACGCCGTGTCAAGCGCTCCGTTTCGTGCCACAGTCACGAGCCGACGCAGTTGTGCACCGTCACAAGCCGTGAGCTGTCATGGCCGCTGAAGGGACCGCGCGTCGCGGTAGGCCCCCGCAGACCCGCGCACAAGCCGAAGAGGTGCGCGCCCGAATCGTGGCGGCCACCGCGGAGGTCTTCACCCGCGGCGGTTCCCGCGGACTCAGCGTCAGCCAGATCATCGAACAGGCCGGGCTGGCGCGGCCCACCTTCTACCGCTACTTCGCCAACGCGACCGAACCGCTGCACGTGCTGCTCGAAGCCTCCAACACGAGCCTGGTCGGCGGAATCAGGGACGCGCTCGGCGTCACCGCCGAAGGCGTGGAACTCGGTATCCGGCTCATCGACGCCTACCTGGACTGGGCGCGCAGCCACGGCGCGATGCTCGGGCCGCTGTTCACCGAACTGCACGATCCCAGCTCCCCCGTTTCGGTCTACCGGGAACAGGCCCTCGACGATATCCGCACCATGCTCCGTGAAACCCTCGCCCAGCTCGGCCGCCCGATCCCCGCCGACCTCGACCTGGACGCGGCCCTGCACGTCTGCGAATTCGTCGTCTTCCGCATCTCCGTCGCCACCACCTCCGGCACCCCACCCGACCCGGCAACGGTCTCGGCCGCCCGAATGACGATGATCCGCGTTGTCTTGGCGACGCTCGGCACCATCGACGACTTCTACTACGCGATGGAACTGCCCGGTATCTTCCCGGCCGCACCACCGCGCTGAGCACGGTCGACGTGACCACAGGTTCCCGACGGGGTCAGTCGGTGAGGCTCAGTCCGCTGGCTCGCAGGACGCGGCGGTCGACGGCGGCGCGGATGGCGGCCGGGGTGCCGATGACGCGGACGTGGGCGCGGGCGCGGGTGATCGCGGTGTAGAGGAGTTCGCGGGTGAGCAGGGAGGATTCGGGTTCAGGGAGGACGATGGTCACCGCATCGTATTGGCTGCCCTGGCTGCGGTGGATGGTCATCGCGAAAACTGTGACCACGGCCGGGAATTGGGTGGGATGCACCAGATAGGGTTCGCTGCCCCGCTGGAGCGCGACGCGCAGCGAGCCGTCGGGCCGGCGGATCACCACACCGGTGTCGCCGTTGTAGATGCGGGCCTCGTGATCGTTGGCAGTAACCAGCAAGGGTTGGCCCGGATACCACGTGGCGTGGGTGGTATCCGGGCCTGCCCCGGCTGCCGCGGCCCATTCGGCGGCCATGCGGTCCCAGCGTTCGACACCGTAGGGGCCCTGGCGGTGGGCGCACAGCAGGCGATGGGATTCGAGTGCAGTGAGTGCGGACCAGGCGTCGCCGGCTAGGGCGGCGTCGGTGCTGCGGTGTGCGGTGTCGACGACGTCGGTGCGGATATCGGCGATATCGTCGGGGTCGTGCAGTGACAGCGCGGCACCGCCTGCACGCAGGAGCTCCAGTGCGCGGTCGGCGTCGCCCGCACGGACCGCCACCGCCAGGTCGGCGATGCGGCCGCCGAACCGGCGGCCACGTGTCAACCGGACGATGCCGCCACGAAGGCGGGTGAGTTCCAGCGGAGTCAGCGACTCCGGGTCCGTTTCACGGCCCAGGGTGTGCGGGCCGGTGATCTGTTCCAGCTGCGGGTTGGGCGGGCCGAGCACCGGGCCTGCGACCAGGTCGGCCAGTACCGCGCCCGCATCCACGGACGCCAACTGGTCCGGATCGCCGACGAGCACCAGCCGCGTGTCCGGGCGCAGCGCAGCCAGCAGCCTGCTCATCATGGTCGAGGACACCATGGAGGTTTCGTCGACCACGATCACGTCGTAGGGCAGCCGGTTGAATTCGTGATAGCGGAACCGGGTGCCGCGTCCGCGCTGCCAGCCGAGCAGCCGATGCAAAGTGGAGGCGGTCAGCTCGGGCAACCCCAGTTCGTCTGCCTGGTCGCGTACGGCTTCCTGCAGTCGTGCCGCAGCTTTCCCTGTCGGCGCGGCCAGCGCGATCCGCGGCACGGGCGCCTGTGGCTGCGCTGCCCGATGCGCCACGAGCAGTGCCAGGATCCGCGCGATGGTGTGCGTTTTGCCCGTACCCGGGCCGCCTGCGACCACGGTGGTCCAGTGGGTGGCCGCCAGCGCAGCCGCGAGCCGCTGCCGGTCCGGCCCCGCTGCGCCCGGTGCGAAGCCTTCGGCCCCCGTATCCGTCGAAGCAGCTTCGTTCTGCGACGCCCCGGGAGTGCCGAAGAGCCGATCGAGCTCACGGCGAACGAGCGCCGGATCGATCACCGGGTGTGTCGCCGCACGCTCGGTGAGCACGCGCCGGATGGTTTGTTCCTGCTGGTAGTAGCGATCCAGATACAGCAGCGGACCGACCCCCGGCCGGTTCGTGTCGACCAGCCGCAGCGGACGCAGCGGACCCGAGGTGCCGCCCAGTACCAGCGGACTGGACCGCAGTGCGGCGACCACTGCCTCGATGTCGGGCCACGACAACTGCTCGGTGTCGATCGGCTGCTCGCGGTCTTCGTCGATATCCACGCCGATCTCCCGCATCCGCGCCAGATCCAGGCATACCGACCCCGACCGCACCGCGCGCACCGCCAACGCGGCCGCGAACAGCACCGGCTCCGCAGTCTCCCCGCCCAACCGGCCCAGCCGTAACGCCACATGCACATCGGCCGCGGCGAGGACGCCCGCTTCGTTGAACTCACGCAACAGACCCGTCCCCCGCTGCGCCACCTGAATCGATGTCACACCGCGCTCCTCGCATTGCAGGCCGACCGCGGCGCCGCCGCCGACACCGGCCGTGACGCAGCCATCACCCACATCGCTGCCAACAACACCGACCCCGCCGCGACCGACGCCGCAACAGGCGCGAACAACACCGCACCGGAAGCGAACAACACCGCACCAGCCGCAGGCACCACCACACCAGACGCGAGCATCACCGCTCCACCGTGGGAGGTGCAGCTGCGTAATACCCTCGCCGTGCTCACTTCGGATCAGCTCCTGCGAGAAGGTCAGACAGGGCGACGATCAAGGCCACTGGTGGGCTCCAGTCGAAAACACCGGCATCGTCCGGGGTTTCGGGGCCGATCATGCCGCGTACGAACAAATAACGTGCACCACCGAGGTGGCAGGACGGGTCGTAACCGGGCAGACGCCAGCGCAGGTAGCGGTGCAGGGCAACCGAATACAAGAGTGCTTGCAGCGGATAATGGGAACGCAGCATTTCGGCTGCCATGCGGTCGCGGGAGTAGTGGGCGACGGTGAGATCACCGGTGCCGAGACGGTTGGTTTTGTAGTCGACGATCACGAAACGGTCGCCGTCGACCCGCAGCACCGCGTCGATGCTGCCGGTGAGGTAGCCACGCAGCGGGGTGTCGTCGAGGGTGGCGAGGCGGTCGGCGTAGGAGTGGAAATCCGTGCCCGGCGGGAGGTGTTCGCGCAGCAGATCGGCGATGCGGTGCAGGGTGGCGGACACGGCGGCGGGTGTGTCGCCGCCAGCGAGGGGGAGTTCGAATTCCAGTTCGCACAAGCGGTCCCGGGTGGGGATATCGGCCAGGGACCCGAAACCGAGCGGGGTGCGCAGGACCGCGAGCAGCGCGATCGACAGCAGCGCCGTATCGACCTCGGCCAGCATTTCCGTCGCGGTTTCCGCGCAGCGGGCGCTGACCTCGGCGGCGAGATCGGGGGCGTCGGTGTCGATACGCTCCAGCACACCGTGCACCAGCGTGCCGAACTCGGCGCCGTAGGGCAGTTCGTTCATCAGCGACGGCGCGCCCGTCAGCGGTTCGTCGCCCATGAACGAGGGTGCGCCCGGTTCGTCGTCGCGGCCGGGAGCTGCCTCGGGTTCGGTGCCTGTGACGAGGTCGTGCGCGGATGCGGTCAACGCCGAATACGAGGTGCGCCGCCACTGCTGGTCCAGGGGCCTGTCGAAAACAGCGGCGGCCACACCGGCTGGCCCGGTGTCGCGCCTGAACCGGCGCGGTGTCACCGGCCCGGTTCCGTCGACCCCGGTGACCGCGATCGCGCCACCCGCAGCCGACGCCCACCTGGTGATCCGTTCCAGCATGGCCTTGTCCGCGCCGACGGTGACCCGGCCCGGCACCGCAGCCGTACCAGCGGTCCTGCCCAGGACGAGCCGGTGCAGCGGTGCGGTCGCCGTGGTGAACGCGGGCGCCCACCATGCGACGACCTGGCATCGGGCGCGGGTCAGCGCCACATAGCACAGCCGCAGCTCCTCACCGGCTTCCTCGTCCTCGGCGAGCTGTTTGCGTGCGGCGTAACCGGGGGCTTGCGGCCCGCCGACGTCGAGCATCCGGTCGCCGTCGCGGTGGAACAGCAGGGTCGCCGGTTTCGGGTTCTTCGGGTTGTCCCACGCGAAGGGTAGGTAGACGACGGGAAATTCGAGCCCCTTGCTGGCGTGCACGGTCGCCACCTGCACGGCGGCATCGTCCCGGTCGAGCCGGCGGCTCCGGTCGGCGACCGTCCCGGAGGCAGGGTCGCGTATCCGGTCGGTCAGCCAGCGGGTCAGCGCGGTCAAGCCGAGACCTTCGGTCAGTGCTGCCTGGTCGAGCAACTGGGCGATATGCCGCAGGTCGGTCAGCTCCCGTTCCCCGTTCTCAACCGCCAGCAGCCGCGCAGCCAGCTGGGTATCGGCGGCCAGTTTCTCGAATACCGCCGCGAAACCCACTCGGGCGAACAACCTGGCCAGGTCCCGCAACTGGGTACTCACGCGGCCGACCAGATCCGCTCCCCCGCCGTCGAGATCGGCAGCGGCGTACCCGAACAGCGCAGTGCAGGCCGCCAACCGCACTCGATCCCCGCGATGCGGCTGCTCCAGCGCCCGCAGCACCCACAGCCAGTCGGTAGCACTGTCTGTGGCGAAAACGCTGGCCCCACCGGCCAGCACCGAAGCAACACCGGCTCGATCCAGTGCCGCCCGCACGACATCGATCTGCGACCGGGTGCGCACCAGGACCGCGATATCACCGGGACCGATGGGGCGATCCATCGGTTTCTCCGAACCGAAGGGGTCGACCGAGATCCGCATTCCCGATTCGAGTAGCCGAACGATATCGGCGGCGAGGTCGTCGGCGACCTTCGCGCGCATCCGGCCGACGGTAGGGAAACCGGATTTGTTCAACGGCCCCGCACCGGTGCGGGGCAAACAGCGCAGGCGCAGCGGAGCTATGAGGTCTTCCGGGCCCGACAGGCGCGACCACGGGCGGGTCGCGGTGACCGGCTGGACCACGATCTGGTCGTGACCCAGGGCTGCCCCGCCCATCAGGTGGTCGAAGGCAGCCAGTAGGCCTGCGTCGCTGCGCCAGTTGGTGGTCAGCTCCTGGCGGGTGGTGGCGTGGGCGACGGCGTCGAGGTAGCTGAGAACTTCCGCCCCGCGGAAAGCGTAGATGGCTTGTTTGGGGTCGCCGACCAGAACCAGAGCGGTGCTGCCGTGGAAGGCGCGGCGCAGGATCTCCCACTGCAGCGGGTCGGTGTCCTGGAATTCGTCGACCAGCGCGACCTGGTAGCGGTCGGCGATGCGGCGGCAGGCGCGCGGGCCGTGTTCGGGGTCGGCCAGGGCGTCGCGGAGCAGGGTCAGCAGATCGTCGAAATCGCGGATGCCCGAGAGTCGTTTACGCCGTTCGGTTTCGGCCCGGACCGCGGTGGCGAACGCTACCCGTTCCCCGGCGGCACCATCGATGTCGGGAGCGAGACGAGCTTGGCGGTCCCGCACCGCGTCCAACGCCAGCTCATGGGCTTCCCTCACCGTGAACGGTGGTTCGGCACGGGCGTAGCGGTTCAGATACAAGTCGTCGGCAACAGTGAGCGCCAGATCGTCGACGGCCTCGACGAAGCGGCAGCCCGGCTCGTGTTCTCCGGCGAGCCCGAGCTCGTCGAGCATGCGCTGGCAGAAACTGTGGGTGGTGGCGATGGCGCCGGCGTCGAAATCCGACAGCGCCGCCAGTAGACGAGCCCGCCTGCGCCACACCTCGTCGTCGTCCGCGCCGGCGAGATACCGGGTCAACGGATCACCCGCCGCGCGTGCGACCTCGGGTGCTGCGAGGGCGTCCGCTACCGCGACGAACCGCTCCCTGGTGCGTTCCCGCAGTTCCTGCGTGGCGGCGCGACTGAAGGTGACCAGCAGCAGCCGGCCGATATCGATCCCGGCCTCGGCGACGTAGCGCACCGCGAGGCCGACGATCGCATGTGTTTTCCCGGTGCCTGCGCTGGCCTCGAGCACCGTGGTACCGCTCGGCAGCGGACCGCACAGGTCGAAGGCCGAGCCCAGACCGGAGTCAGCGGTAACGGTCACGGCGCCCCCTGCTGTTCGGCGCGCAACAGCGGAACCCACAGGCGGCGCGCCAGCGAACCGAAACGGGTGGTTTCGACGGGTTCGCCCGCGGGTGCGGGTGCCGCGAGGAGCTGCTCGAGGCGGGGCGCCGCGCCCCAGATGTAGCGCAGGTGCCGGTCGGTGTGTTCGCCGAAGCGGCCGGGACCGTCGGTGCCGCCGAGGAATTCGCGGTCGGCGGCGGACAGGGCATCCTCGGGTGTATCGCCAGCGAACCGTCGCTCGGCGTAGACGGCGGTCGCAGCGGTGGCGATGGGCAGCGGTTCGCGCAGTCCGGCGTCACGTAACGCCACCAGTTCACGCACTATCGCCAACGCTTCCGGTGCGGGAGGTGCGGTGAGCTCGCACCGCCAGACGGGGTAGCGGCGCAGTTTACCGCGACCGGTGATCACCGCACGCCACGGCCGGCTCTCGGCGACGGCCAGCGCGAGCAGCGAAACCCACGCCGTGACACGGTGTTTGGGTGCCAGACGCGAATAGGTAGCGCGTACCAGCAGGTCACCGTGCACCTCCGGAACCGTCCCGGTGAGCCTGCGCCCGTCACCCAGGTCGATGGCGATATCCACCGCGCGCGCCGGATGCCGGTAGTCGTGTTCGGCGGTCCGGACCAGCGTGTCCACGGTGGTTTCGACGGTGTCGAGCACCTTGCCGCCCAGACCGAACGGCGGCAAGGTGCCGCGCCGCCATTCCGCCGCTCGCAGCCCGGCCGGTTCGGCTCCGGTGAGCCGTGCGGTCAGCATCCGTTCCCCCAGATCCCAGGTGGCCAGACCGTCGAGTTCGATGGGCAGCCGGTTGTCGATATCGTCCTCGTGGTCGGGTACTCGCAGCCCCAGACGCTGCCAGAGGAAGCCGCGCACCGGATGCTCGAGGAACGACACCAGTTCGGCCAGAACGATATCGGCCGGTTCGGGCGACGGCAGCGGCCCTGACAGGAACTGCGGCCGGGGCCGCGGCGGCTGACCGGCCGCCACCGCGCCGGCCAAGGCCGCCGTGTCGAAGCTGAACGGCTCGGCGGGCGCGAAATTGCGGCTGTCGAACGCCTGCAGCGGATGCCGGGTCACCACGGTGTCCATTCCCGCCGCCCCGACATGGGCGCGCAGGACGTCCAGCAGTTCGGCCACCGGTATGGCCGGCGGGCGGTACGCGCCGGTGACCGGGTCGGCGCCGGTGTGCAGCAGCACCAGCTTCTCCCCGGCCGCCATGATCGCGTCCAGCAACAGCTGCCGATCCTCCGACCGCGGATCGCGTTCGCCGAGCAGCGGTTCGCGGGCGAGGACATCGTCGCCGTCGACCCCGCAGGCGCGCGGGAACACGTCGTCGTCCATACCGAGCAACACCACCACCCGATGCGGCACCGACCGCATCGGCACCATGGTGCACACGGTCAGTTCGCCGGTGCGGAAGTTGGCGCGGGTGGGCTGAGCCGCGAGACGGTTCGCCAACAGCACCGAGACATCCTCGAGGCGCATGATGGTCTCACCCGCATGCGCGGTGGCGGCGGCCAGTTCGCGGCGTGCCTCGGTACGCAACCACGCTTGGGATTCCGGCACATCGGTGAGCAGATCCAGGGCGCGAGCCAGGATCGCGGTCCATTCCGCTGCCGGGTGCGGGCCGCGCAGATCCCGCAGGGCGACCGCGAGCCGGTCGACGAACTCGGCGAACCGGCCGGCCAGGTCGATATCGTTGCTGTCGACGTCGGACAGCGGCAGCACCAAATCCAGCCAGTCGTCGGAGGTTTCGCCCGCGGTCACCCCGAGCAGGATCCGGTCGACGGCGCTGTTGAGGGTGTTCTGCGCGAAATCGGCCAGCCCGAACGCCTGCCGCTGCCGCTGCCCGATCCCCCACCGCGCCCCCGATTCGGCCGCCCACTCCCGTAACCGCTCGATATCGTCGTCGTCGAAACCGCACCGTCGCCGCACGGTTTCCGATGCCGCCAGATCCAGCACCTCGGTGACCGTGACCCGCCCGTCCGCCATGCCCAGCAACACCTCGGTCACCGCCAGCAGCGGATTCGTGACCCCGCGCCCACGGTCGGCCAGCCGCACCCGCAGCCGGTGCCCGGGATGCTCTGCATCGTCACGCGGCTCCAGCGTCCCGGCCGGGCGGTGCCCGAACGCGGCCCGCACCAGCGGCGCGTACGCCTCGACTTCCGGGCACATGATCAGAACGTCCCGCGGTTCCAGCGTGGGATCGGCGGCGAACAGCCCGAGCAGGCATTCCCGCAGCACCTCGACCTGACGGGCCGAACCATGGCAGGCGTGCACCTGCACGCTGTCGTCACCAGGGCACGGCACCGGCGGCCAGCGGTCGTCGCGGAGATGGGCCTGCAGCTGTTCCAGCAATGTTGCAGCGACGGGTTCGGGCCAGGAAGTCGCAGTGTTGTTGTCTGCCGTGACATCACCGGTCGAAAGCCGATGGTGGGTGTCGGTTGCCGCCGCAGGCAACCGCTGTTGCAGTTCGCGGATATCGCGGGCAAGCCCGCGCAGCAACGGATGCGCGACCGCAGTCACCGAATTGTCATCCGCGCGAGCGGTCGCCGCCGGAAATCCGGAAAGCGTGTCCCACATGGCCGGGCTCGGGTGAGTGAGCCACAGGTGCACTGCACGGTGCTGCGCGAGCGCGGCCAGCACAGCGAGCTGATCGGACGGCAGCCGGGTTGCGCCGAACAGCGACAACCGAGACGGTAGGTCGACCAGAGCGGGTTCGGCGCACAATCTTTCGCAGACGACGCTCGCGCGTTCGGCCGGGCTCGGTTCGCCCACTTCGGCGCGCAGCCGCCGCCACAGTTGCGCTTGCCAGCACATATCGTCGGGCAGCGGCTGCCCGGTTCCGTCGGTGTCCGCACCAGCCGCCCAGGCGGTGATCAGGCAGGGACGCTGCACCGCGTAACTGTCGAACAGCGCCGCCAGATACGCGGCGGTTGCGTAGCGGCGGCCACGCCGATGATCCGATTCCGCGCCGGACGCGCCGAGATGACGGGCCAGCACCGCACACCAGGGTTCGACCACCGCTGTATCGATCACCTGCAGCAATGTCCACACGATCCGCTCGGGAGCCCACGGGTCGTCCTCGGGCGGCACCCCGCTCACCTGGGCCGCCACCTCGGCCACCAGTGCGGTCGGCGACGGAAACCGGATATTGGCTGCCACCCCGTCCGTCCCTGGCCGCGCAACACCGAGCACTCCCGAAAGCCGTTGGGTGAGCCAGCGTTCCACACCGGTGGCGGATACCGCGATCACCTCTGCGGAGAACGGGTCCGGCAGCGGGTCGGCGAGCACGCCCGCCAAGGCGGCAGCGAGCACGTCGGCGCGTTCGGCACGGTGGATGTGCAGCGGCATACGCGCCCTTTCGCTCGGTCCGGCTCCCGCGTTCGCGCCCGCGGCTCGTTCATCCCCGGCGCGCGCGGGCACATCGTGCACCTGTTATACGCCCAGCGGCCGACACGCTACGTGTTGGCCCAGCCGAAGCCGGGACCGCCATATCACCGACTAAACAGTGATGTAGGCCACAGAGATTCCGACACGCGGCGTATCGCCGAGGTCGACGGTATCCGTTATGCCACAGTGCAGATCCGGGGAGATCGAAAGACTGTGTCGAAAGGCTGGTTGGCGCTCATGGATGCGATGGTGATTCCCCTGGTGCCGAAAGACGGGTTCACGGTTCGCCGGGTCGGTGATCGATGGGAACTGGTGAACTCGCGTTCGTACGGCCGCGCCGTCGTCCTACACACCTGGCCGTTCGATCAGCACTCCGAAGCGTTCGAACACTGCTGTCGGCTCAACGGCCGCGCCGTCGAAGAGCTGCGCGCAGCCTTCCGCTGACCGCACCGGCCCGGCGCCGACCAGCGGAAAAGCTTGCGCCGCAATCGTTGACTCTGGCTAGCACATCATGGGCGTGACCTCAAGACGTGCGTCGAGCGCGCCGATGTGCCAAGGTGTTCCCTCGTGCGTAACCCCAAGGCCGCCTCCGGGGCCGTTCCCCGTGCCGCGACATCCGCTTGTGTCCTCGCCGCCGCGGCGATTTCGTTCGCCAGTGCGCCCGCCGTACTGCCCAGCGCCCACGCCGCGCCGCTTGCGCACACCCAAGGTTGCCTCGATGGTTTCGACTGCGATATGAGCAGCCGGATCGCCAGCGTCAACTCCTATCTGTCGTCACGCCCTGGCGTCACCGGTTACGTGCTGCGTGACCGCGTCAGCGGCGGTGTCTACGCCAACGAGCACGCCGAGGACATGGTGTGGACGGCCTCCACCATCAAGCTCGCCATCGCCGCCGATCTGCTCAACCGGGCCAGGGTCGGCGCTATCGGGCTCTCGCCCGAGGACCGGGGCCTCATCGAATCCATGCTGGCCACCTCCAACGACCAGGCCACCGATGTGCTGTGGAACAAATACGCCGGACTGGACCGGATGGCATTCAACAATGCGTTCCGCGCCAATGGCATGACCAGCCTCGACCCGCAGCCCACCAATACTGCGCTGTACCCGGACTGGTCGTTCCAGAAGTGCACCACCGCCGACCTGGACCGGCTGATGTCGCACGTCCTCGACAAGATGCACCCCGATGACCGCAACTATCTGCTGGACCGGATGCGCAAGGTCGACTCGAACCAGCATTGGGGTGTGTGGGGCGCGGGTGCCGCGATGCGGCCCGGGCTCAAGAACGGATGGTCGGCCGAACAGGGCGGCTGGGTAGTCAACTCGGTCGGTTTCGCCGGTCCCGGCGAACGCTACACGCTGTCGATCATGACCTCGATGGGCTCCGAAGGCGGGTACACCGACGGCGCCGACACCGACACCAAGGTCGCCGAGCTGCTGCTTTCCGGGCGCTGACCGCACAACAGGACCATCGCCCCGTACCGCGCCTACCTTGTGCTCTTGGCGTGTCCGCGCCCTCGGCGAAGGCTCGATGATGCGACCTCGCGATTCGTGCCGGAACATCGAGGAGGACACCATGGCCCATCACGTCGATCCCTTCGCACCATCCGTCCAGAACGCGCACGACTGGCTGCGCACCATCGCCGACAGCCTCGGTACCGACGACCTCTGCTTCGCCTACCGGGCAACACGCGCCTGGATGCACACCGTCCGGGACCGGATCGGCGTCGCCAATTCGGCGCATCTGGCCGCACAACTGCCCGAAATGCTGCGCGGCACCTACTACGAGGGCTGGGTGCCCAGTCATGTCCCGGTGCGGCACGACCTCGCGTCGTTCGTCGAGCAGTTCAGCTCGACCGCCGGTATCGGCAGGCCGGAGACCGGAACCGTGGCCGGTTCGGTCACCATCGCATTGACCGATCTGTTCTCCCCGGGGCAACTGGATCGGGTGTTCGCGGTGCTGCCTGCGCAGTTGTGCGACGTCATGCGCGGCGCGACGCCGAACCTGGACCGGCCTGCCGGGCGCACCCCGGTCAACGGAGACCGGCTGACCTCGGTCGAATCCCGTATCACCGCGCTCGGCGAAGCCATGGCAGTGCTGGCGCGCGGTATGGAGCGGATTCCGGTCGGCGACACCGACAAAGGGCGGATGGCCGATGCCGCGCAGCAGGCGCACCGGCTGCTACTCAGTGAAGGTTTGGCCGGACCGTCTTCCCGAGGAAGTTGACCCCCCGTAGATCAGTAGCCGATATCGCGTGCCCGCACACCGGCGGCTCCGGCGACCGTTCCCGCGGCGGCCACCGCTGCGACGATGAGGATCGGGGTCACCGTCACCGCTGCCAGCGGCGCTTGCGGCAGGTGAGTGTACGGTGAGGCGTCGGCGAACCAGGACGGCAGGTCGAAAGAGTCGGCGAACAACACCGCGACGATGAAGTAGGCGAACACCGTCCACGCCACCGGTGCCGCCACCGCGGGAACCCACCCGGCCGCGGCGATCGCGACAGCGACGACGAGCCAGGCCGCGGGCAGGTAGACGAGCGCGGAGCCGACGAGCCGGGGCAGCTGCGTCGGCTCGCCCACGGTCAGCGCGTACGCCAGCCCCTCACCGAACCCACCGCAGACCAGCACCAGCGCACTACCGGCGAAGGCGATGGCCGTCTGGCTGAAAAACCAGCCGAGGCGGCTGACCGGGGCCGCCAGTACCGGTTCGGCGCGGCCCGACGTCTCCTCCGCCCTGACCCGCAGCACGCTGGTGATGCCGTAAGCCCCCGCGAGCAGCCCGGACAGCGACAGCGTCAGCGCCAGATACGAATCCACTGCGTCGGCGGCGCCGCCGGGCAGATAGTTCGCTATCTCCGGGTTGTCGGCGAGGAACTGCTCGATGCTGTCGGCGACCGAACCGTAAGCCGCCCCGAGCACGAAAACACCGAAACACCAGCCAGCCAGCGAACCCCGCTGCAGACGCCAGGCCAGGCCGAGCGGCGAACCGAGCAGCCAGGAAGCCTCGGGCCTGCCTGCGGCATAGCCGAGCAGCCCGGCACCGAAATCGCGTCGCTCCAGCAGGGCGAAAGCGATACCGATGAGCACCAGCGCCGCCAGCGCGAACAGCAGCACCGGCCACCACCGGTCGACGACGAACGGGTAGGTGCGCTGCCCCCAGCCGATCGGCGACAGCCAGGACAGCGTGCCGTTGCCGACATCGCCGATCGCCCGCGCCATATACGCGGCCGCGACCGCCAAGGCGACCGAACCGTAGACGCTGCGCGGGTTCTCGAACACCTGCGCCGCAACCGCGGTGAGCGCAGCGAAGGTGAGCCCGATACCCGCCAGCGATACCCCGAGCAGCAGCGAACCCGGCACAGGCAACCCGGTGGCGACCGCGACCGCGAACACCACCACCAGCACCGCGATATCGGCCAGCATCGCCAGTGCGAGCGCGGCGAGCACCGGCGCGCGCCGACCGACCCGGGCGGAACGGATCAGCTCGCCGCGCCCGGTTTCCTCATCGCTGCGGGTGTGCCTGCCGATGAGGAACATATTCATCAACGCGACCACCACGGCCAGGTAGGCGAAGATCTCGAACAGGACCTCGCCGCCGATGGTGTCCAGCAACCGCGTCGGCCCAGCCATCGCGACAGCTGCCGCGTTGGCGCCCATGGTTTCGCGGAACTGCGCCAGCTTCGCGGGGGTGTCGTAGAAGCGCTGGCTGCTCACCGACTGAAAGCCCAGCAGCACGCCGGTGGCGAGCAACCACCAGGGCAGGCCGAACCGTTCCCGCCGCACCGCGAAACGCAACAGCGTGCCCGTTCCCGTACTGCTGGAGCCTTGCACCGCACCGCCGGAACCGGCTGCCGGGCCGGGGGTCGGCGGCGCCTGGGTTTCGGCTCGCGATACCTCGCTGCTCACGACGTCGCTTCCAGCGCAGAAGTTGCCGAAGTACCCGACGTTTCTTCGGAGCCGTAGTGCCGCAAAAAGATGTCTTCCAGTGTCGGCGGTGTGCTGGTGAGGCTGCGCACCCCCGCATCGGTCAGGGCCCGCAGGATCGGGTCGAGGCGGGCGGTGTCGACGTCGAAGCGGGCCCGGGAGCCCTCGACCACGAGGTCGTGTACGCCGGACATGGTGTCGAGTCCGGGTACCGGGTGCACGGTTTCTACGGTGACGGCAGTACGGGTGAGGTGGCGCAGTTCGGCGAGGGTGCCGCTTTCCACCGTGCGTCCGTGCCGGATGATGCTCACCCGGTCGCACAGGGCCTCGACTTCGGCGAGGATATGGCTCGACAGCAGCACGGTGCGGCCTTCGCGCCGCATCTCGACCACGCAACGCTGGAATTCCGATTCCATCAGCGGGTCCAGGCCTGCGGTCGGTTCGTCGAACAACAGCAGTTCGGCGTCGGAGGCGAGCGCGGCGATGAGGGCGACCTTCTGCCGGTTGCCCTTGGAATAGGTGCGGGCCTTCTTCGCCGGGTCGAGGTCGAAACGTTCCAGTAGTTCGGCGCGGCGGCGCCGGTCGAGCCCGCCGCGCAGGCGCCCCATCAGGTCGATGATCTCACCGCCGGTGATACCCGGCCACAGATTGACCTCGCCGGGAACGTAGGCGAGGCGGCGGTGCAGGGTGACCGCCTCGCGCCAGGGGTCGCCGCCGAGTAACACCGCCGTGCCCGCATCGGCGCGCAACAGACCGAGCAGCACCCGGATGGTCGTGGTTTTACCGGCGCCGTTGGGGCCGAGGAACCCGTGCACTTCGCCGGTGCGCACCTGCAGGTCGAGCCCGTCGAGTGCCCGGGTGCGGCCGAACATTTTAGTCAGACCGGTGATCGAAACAGCGGCATCGGTCGTCATCTGTCGATTGTCGGCTCTCGGTCCGCCGCTTCGCTGTGTTTTCCGGCGACACGCCCGAACTTGGCAACGAACCAGTCCCGCGCCAGCTCCGCGACTTCCTCCAGCGCCCCCGGCTCGGGGAACAGATGGGTCGCGCCCGGCACCACCGCCACCGCCGATTCACACGACATCGCCGTTTGCGCGCGGTGATTGAGGTCCAGCACCACCGGATCCTGCCCGCCCACGATCAGCAGCGTCGGGGCCTGCACCGCTTCCAGCGCGCTGCCCGCCAGATCCGGTCTGCCGCCGCGCGACACCACCGCGGCTGTCCCGGCCCCGTGGACCGCCGCCGCGCGCAGGGCCGCCGCCGCTCCGGTGCTCGCTCCGAAGTATCCGAGCGGCAGGTCACCGATCGCGCCCAGGCCACGCACCCAGTCGGTGACCTCGACCAGCCGCCCGGCCAGCAGGGCGATATCGAAGACCTGCTCGCGATCAGCTTCTTCGGCCGGAGTGAGCAGATCGAACAGCAGCGTGCCCAGACCGGCCCGGTTGAGCACTTCCGCAACATAACGGTTGCGCGGGCTGTGCCTGCTGCTGCCGCTGCCGTGCACGAAAACGACCATGCCGATCGCGTCCGGCGGTACCGTCAGACGCCCGGGTAGCTCCACTTCACCCGCGCTGACCTGCACCTGTTCATCACGCCTGTCGATTATGCGCTGCTCGTCGATCATCACAAACCTCCCGGCCGCCGCGGGGCACAGCGCGGCTGGCTCGCCTAGTGGCTGTATTTGACCTCGACCTTCTTCGTGTTCTCCGCCGGTTCGTTCATCGGAACGCAAACGGTGAGAATCCCTTGCGAGTAATCGGCTTCGATACCTTCTTCCGACGCCCCGGCCGGCAGAGTCACTGTCCGGTAGAACGAGCCGTAGTTGAATTCCGAATGGCCCTTCTCCTCCTGTCGCTCGGTGCGTTCGGCCTTGATGGTCAACTGCCGGCCCTGCACCGATACCTCGACATCTTTCGCTGGATCGATGCCGGGGATCTCAGCACGCACGATGTAGTTCCCCTCCTCGACGCAGTCCTCCACTCGCAGCAGGCGCCTATCGAACATCGGCGCCAGGCCCGCGGGGGTGAAGGAGCGCCACAGGTCGTCGAGATCGGGGAACAGCGATTGCCGGTGAGCTGGAAGCTGAGCCATGGTTTCCTCCTTGCGCAGTGTTGTGTGGCCACATCGATTCCATCGCGCGCATACCCCGGAACGGGCGCCGATAACATCCGGCACACGGCTGTAGTTTCAGTGCACCGATGCGGGTACTGCTGGAGGTCGGCAGCCGTGGCCGATCTCCCCTCGCATCGATGGCTCGGTTCGACAGCCGACGATCTGCTGCACCGTGCCGGTACCGATGCGCTGCCGCGAGAACCGTCAGAGCCGCTCGAGATGCAGCGGCGCGTTGTCGCGCGGGAACGGGATGGTGCTGAAACCCCACGGCATGCGGTAGCTGTCGGGGATATGCCAGCGGTAGCCGCGCACCAATGCCGAGATGATTGTCTTCACCTCGAAAACACCGAAATGCATACCGATGCATTTGTGTGAGCCCGCACCGAACGGCATCCAGGCGAGCCGATGCGATTTGTCCTCGCGGCGGGGTTCGTCGAAACGTAACGGGTCGAAGACCTCGGGGTCGGTCCAGAACTCCGGCAGCAGATGGTTGACCTGGTAGCCGAGGTCGACAGGTGTACCTGCGGGAACGTAATGGCCTGCGATCTCGGTATCGCGGACCGCGCGGCGCACGATCCCCGGCACCGGCGGCATCAACCGCAGGCTTTCCTTCACCACCAGGTCCAGATTGTGCAGCCGGTCCAGTTCGGAGATCGTCGGGATATCGGTCTCGGCGTCGGCGGCCAGCACCTCCGCACGCACCTTCTGCTGCCAGTCGGGGTGTTTGCCGAGGTAGTAGGCGACGGCGGTGGCAGCGGTGGTTGTCGTGTCGTGGGCGGCCATGATCAGGAAGATCATGTGGTTGACCACGTCGGCGTCGCTGAAAACATCCCCGTCCTCGGTGCGGGCATGACACAGCCCGGAGAAGAAGTCAGGAGCGTCTTTTCGCCCTTCGGCAGGACTACGCCGCTTCTGCGGCAGCATCGATGTGAAGTACTCCTCGAGCACCCGGCGTCCGCGCAGCCCGGCCCGCCATTTACCGCCCGGCACCGGATGCCGCACCAGCGCGAGCCCGGCATGGGTGCAGGCGACGAACGCGTCGGTGAGGATGCGCCGCTGCTCACCGACCTCGGCGTCCATGAACGTCTCGCCCGCGATCTCGAGCGTGAGCGCCTTGATCGCCGGGAACAACCGCACGGTGCGACTCGCGCCCGGCCCCGCAGGCACCCAGCGGTCGATCGTCTGCCGCACCACCGGGGTCAGTTCGGCCAGATGCGCTTCCAGCCGCTGCCTGGTGAACGCCTGCTGCATGATCCGGCGATGGAACATGTGCTCATCGAATTCCAGGAGCAGCAGGCCGCGACGGAAGAACGGGCCGATGAAGAAATCCCAGCCCTGACCGAAATCACGCCTGCGGCGGCCGAGCACCTCGTCGATCGCTTCGGGGCCTGCGGCGAAAACACGGTCCAGGCCGAGGGAGCTGTTGAGGGTGACCGGGCCGAAGCGGCGGTAGCGGTCCATCATCTCCGCCGGGCCCCAGCGCATGAAGTGCAGGGTACGCCCCAGATACGGCAGCCCGGCGTCGCCGCGCACGGCGGCGGCGGTGCTGTCGCGGGGCGGTGTGGCCAGGGTCTTCGGGCGCATCGGAACGCGCAGCAACACCTGATCGATGGGATGCGTACGAGGTATCTCGATCAGGCCGATGTTCTCGGTGTTGTTGCCCACCCGCGGTTTTCCGGCGGCGGCACGGTCGACGGTGACCATGGCTGACCTCCCTGAGAGATAGCTCCTATCGTATTCTCTTTGTTGCATTCTTTCGGGTGGTTCGGGGATCTCGTCGTGACGCTCGCCTACGCGCCGACTACCGTGTGATTGTCAGAAAAGAGATCGTCCGGCCAGGCGATCACCCGGGCGTACCGGCCCCGACCTGTCGAGGAGCAGCGACGATGAGCACTGAATCTGCCGGGAACCGCCGTCACCACGTGGTGGTGATCGGTTCCGGCTTCGGCGGCTTGTTCGGCACCAAGCACCTCAAACGCGCGGACGTGGACGTCACCCTCATCTCCAAGACCTCCACCCACCTGTTCCAGCCCCTGCTCTACCAGGTCGCCACCGGCATCCTGTCGACCGGCGAAATCGCACCGGCCACCCGGCTGGTGCTGCGCAAGCAGCAGAACGCGCGGGTCGTGCTCGGCGAAGTCATCGATATCGATCTGCAGGCGAAGACGGTGACGTCGCAGCTGCTCGGCCAAGACACCGTCACCGAGTTCGACAGCCTGATCGTGGCGACCGGTGCACAGCAGTCCTATTTCGGCAACGATCACTTCGCCGAGTTCGCACCCGGTATGAAGACCATCGACGACGCCCTGGAGTTGCGCGCACGGATCCTCGGCTCGTTCGAGCAGGCGGAACTGGCCACCACACAGGAGGAGCGTGAGCGGCTGCTCACCTTCGTGGTGGTCGGCGCGGGGCCGACCGGTGTGGAACTGGCGGGTCAGATCGCCGAACTGGCCGACCGCACCCTGGAGGGCACCTTCCACAACATCGACCCGCGGGAGGCCCGCGTCATCCTCCTCGAAGGAGCGGGCGCGGTGCTGCCGCCGATGGGTCCGAAACTGGGCGGCAAGGCGCAGCGGCGGCTGGAGAACATGGGCGTGGAGATCCAGCTCAACGCCATGGTGACCGATATCGACGCGCACGGGGTGACCGTGAAGGACAGCGACGGCACCATCCGCCGCATCGAATCGGCGTGCAAAGTGTGGTCGGCCGGTGTCGCAGCGAGCGAACTCGGCCGGATGCTGGCCGAGCGCTCCGAGGGCACCGAGGTCGACCGGGCGGGCCGGGTGATCGTGGAACCCGATCTGACCATCAAAGGTCACCCCCATGTATTCGTGGTCGGTGATCTGATGTCGGTACCCGGTGTGCCCGGCCAAGCCCAGGGCGCCATCCAGGGCGCAATATACGCTGCCAAACAGATCAAAGCCGGCTTGAACGGGCAGTCGCCGCAGGAACGCAAACCGTTCAAGTACTTCAACAAGGGCAGTATGGCGACGGTGTCGCGGTTCAGCGCCGTCTGTCAGGTCGGGAAGCTGGAGTTCGGCGGGTTCATCGCCTGGCTGGCCTGGCTGGCATTGCACCTGTACTACCTGATCGGCTACCGCAGCCGCATCGTCACCGTCATCCAGTGGTTCGTCACCTTCCTCGGCCGCAGCCGCGGCCAGATGGCCGCCACCGAACAGTGGGTGTTCGCCCGGCTGGCCTTGGAGGCGATCAACGACTCCGAAAAAGACACCGCAGACTCGGCGGGCCGGGCCGACGCGGCGTCGAAGAGCACCGAAGCACCCGCCGGCGCTGCCACGGCCAACGGCACCGCCGAGCCTGGTAACGACGAATCCATGGAAGGGCGCGACGAAAAGAAAGTGAGCGACCGCAAAGCGGGCTGACCGCACCGGTTTCGCCACAACAGAAACGCACCTCGGCCCCACCCGGACAACCCCGGGCGGGGCCGATGGCGTCGTATGCCCAGGGCCGTAAGGAGTCTCGCAAGGCGGAGGACCAACGCCCATCCTTCGCCCTATCCCATCCGGATGGCGATCTGATCCGAATGTCGAACGAACGTGGGACTACTACCTTCCGAACGAAAGGCCATCATGGGCAAAGGCAAGCACAGGGCTGTCAGTCCACAACGGCAAATGGTGGGGTCGATCGTCGCCGCAGGTGCGGTGCCACTGGTCATCGCGTTGATCGGCACCGGAACCGCCTCCGCCGATCCGGTCCCGGCTCCGGTAGCGGGGCAACCGATCCCCGGTGGCACCCCCGCGGTGCCGATCGCCGCGCCGCAGCCGGACCCGGCCGCACTGATCCAGGCCGTCACCGCGCCGGTGACACAGGCCGCCGCCGATCTCACGGCCCAGGTCACCGCCGACCCGGCGGTCCGAGCGGCCGCTGACAACGCCGTGCAAGCAGCAACCGACCTCGCGGCCCAGGCCGGCGTCCCCCTGCCTCCGGCCGCAACGCAGTTCACCGCGACACTGCCCGAACCGGCCCCGGTTGCCGAGCCCGCGCCCATCGATCAAGTGGTACCGCCTGCCGACGCGCCCGTTACCCGCCCCATACCGAACCACAGCTACCTGGCCCCGCTCGGTGAGCTGCATGCACCGGTGCCGGTCGAAAAGGTCGCCCCGATCGAGGCGCCCCCTGGCAAACTGCGCGTCGGATACGTCATGATCGACGACCCCCATTTCCCCGGTCTCGATATTGCGCCGATCAACGAAGGAGCAGCCCAGGCTGAGGCCGATCTGGCCACCTTCCTGGACTCGGTGGGCATCGAACGCACCCGCTCCGACAAGATCGCCAGCCAAGTCCTCGGCTCGGCCGCGATCGGCGCTTCTGTCGGTTCCACGGTGGCCTCGCCGATTGCCTCCAGTGGCGCGATGGTCGGCGCGATCGCCGGATTCATCTCCGGTATCCCGTTCCTGCCCATCGGCCTGCTCGTCGGACCGGTCATAGGCGCTGCCATCGGCTACGCGTTCGTCGCCGCCCCGTTCGCTGCCGTCGGAGCGGGAGTAGGAGCGGCCGTCGGCGCGATCGACGGGTTTGCCGCTCCCCCGCACGGGACCGCCCCCGCGACACCGTCCTGACGCCTGCCTCACCCGGAAGGGGTGGCCAGGGCAGAGATGAAGAGCCCTGCGCCACCGATGCCGCCGTGAACCGGCCTGCGCGTGCCGGACACAGTGGGCCCGAGTCGGGAGCCTGCGACAGCTAGGCTCCCGGCCTGGGCGCGTCAACCATTTCCGCTGGTTCGGCTGGCTCGCCGGTACGCGAGGTGGCGAGCAACACCACCGCCGCCATCACCAGCAGAACCGCAGCGCCGACCGTGGTGGCGATATGCATACCGTCGACGAACGCCGCCCGCGCCGCGGCGATGAGCGCGGTATCGGAACCGGCGAACTGGATCGTTTCACCGAGGGTGGACGCGAAGTCGCCGCCGGAGCGGAAGACCAGCGCCGCCAGCGAACCCAGCAGTGCCAATCCGAGCGCATTGCCCAGTTCGAAACTGGTTTCGGAAATACCGACCGCCGAACCGGCCCGCTCCGGTGGTACCGACGCCACCGAGACCTCCGAGACCAGCGTGAACACCACGCCGTAACCGATGCCCGCAACCGCCGAACCTGCGATATACCAGGCGATTCCGTCGGCGACTCCCACCCCCAACAGCATGAGGTTACCGACGGCGGCCGCGGTCAGCCCCAGCGCGAACGCCGCTCGCACACCCAGCCACCGCGCCACCGCGGAGCCCGACATCGAAAACACGAACACCGTAATCGCCATCGGAATACCCAGCACCGCCGCCGCCAGCGGGTCCCTTCCGGCGACCGACTGCAGGAAGACACTGGTCAGGAAGCTCATCCCCGCCAGCGACATCATCCCCGCCGTACTCGACCCGACCGCCACCGCGAACCGCTTGCGGGCGAACAGTTTCAGATCCAGCAACGGCTCACTCAGCTGACGCTGCCTGCGCACGAACAAGGTGAGCACGATCGCGCCGATCGCTGCGATCACCAGCGCTTCGGCATCGATTCCGTATTCGGCGACGTGCTTGATCGCATACACCAGCGGTAGGATCCCGCCGATCGACAGCGCGACACTCGGCATATCCAGCGGGCCGAGGGTGGTCGAGCGATGCTCGGGCAGCAGCAGCTTCCCGAACACCAGCAGCACCAGCAGCACCGGCGCGTTGATCAGGAACACCGACCCCCACCAGAAGTGATGCAGCAGGATACCGCCGATGATCGGGCCGACCGCGGAACCGCCCGCGAAGAACGCCGTCCACACCCCGATCGCGCGCGCCCGCTGCCGGGCGTCCGGGAACAGGCTGGAGATCAACGACAAACTGGACGGAAGCAAGGTCGCGCCACCGATACCCATCAGTGCGCGGGCCGCGATCAGCACCGGTGCACTCGGTGCGAACGCCGCGATCACGGACGCGATCCCGAACACGGTGGCGCCTGCCAGCAGAATGCGCCGCCTGCCCACCCGGTCGCCCAGATTCCCCATGGTGATCAGTAAGCCCGCGATCAGGAAGCCGTAGATATCGAGGATCCACAACTGCTCGGCCGCCGAGGGGTCCAGATCAACGGTGAGCGTCGGCAGTGTCAAGAACAGCACCGACATATCCATCGACACCAGCAGCACCGGTAGCAGCAGCACGGCGAGCCCGAGCCAGGCACGCCGGGAGCTGCTCGTATCCGGCGCCGAAGGCAGCGCCTTCACGTGTGTCATCGATACTTCCTCTCGATCATCGAAACCCTCTGGTCCACGATGCGTACGGCGTACGCCTGTCCAACGGGTACAGTGTACGCATGCCGTGAGGGAGGCGAAAGGGAGTTTTTCTGTGACCGAGCCCACCAAGCTCACCCGCGACGCGATCATCGACACCGCCATCGCCATGGCCGATGCCGAAGGACTCGACGCGCTGTCCATGCGCCGCATCGCCGAGCGCATGGGCGTCGGCGCGATGTCGCTGTACCGCCATATCGCGAACAAGGACGAACTGGTCGCTGCGATGGCCGACGAGGTGGCCACCCGATACCCCTACCCGCGTCCGGTCCCGGCGGACTGGACCTGGCGGCACCGGGTGCAGATCGCCGGGGAGATCGACTGGACGCTCTACCAGTACCATCCGTGGGTGCTGCTGGCCTTCACCGTCCCCCGCTACAGCTTCGGACCGGGCAGCCTCGACGGCCTGGCCTGGCTGGTCGAGGGCTTCCGCGAACTGGAGGTGAGTACCCACGAGGCGACCCTGATGTCGCTCGCAGTGTGGAACTACATCTCCGGAGCGACCCTGCCGCATATCAGCGCCGCCCTGCTCCCCCACAAGGAACCGGACGCCGCCGACCAGAACGGCCTGCGCACCCTGTTGGAGGGCAATCCGTGCTACCCGACCCCGCCGATCCTGATGGAACTGTGCGGAACGGGCAGCGAATTCGACCAAGTCGACATGCTGCGGATCGGCCTGACCGCGCTCTGCGACGGATTCGCCCAGCGTGCCGAACACCTGCGCCGCCGCGAAGCCGGCCCGGCCACACCATGACGCGAGATATCGTCGTCTGCGGGCTCGGCCCGGCCGGGCGTGCGCTCGCCCACCGCTGCCTGACGCGGGGGCTGTCGGTGACCGTTGTCGATCCCGCACCGGAGCGCCGGTGGACCGCGACATATGCGGTGTGGGCCGATGAACTGCCGGACTGGGTGGACCGGAGCGCGGTGGCGGCCACTGTGGTCGAGCCGATCGCCTACGGTCATCGCCAGCACGCACTCCCGCGCACCTATGCCGTGCTGAACACCGGCCGCCTCCAGGATTCGCTCGACCTGACCGGGGCGACGGTGGTGACCGGTCGGGCGAAGACGATCGGCCGCCGCGAAGTCGAGCTGGCGTCCGGGTCGGTGCTGCGTGCCGACCGCGTTATCGATGCCCGCGGCCTCGGCCGAACCCCCGGCCGCGCCGAACAAACGGCGTACGGCCTGGTGCTGGATGCACAGGATCTCGCGCAGTCTGCTCTGTTCATGGATTGGCGGCTCGACAACGGCGCCCCCGCCGACGCACCGCGTTCGTTCCTCTACGCCATCCCGTTGGGAGGCGAGGCGATGCTGTTCGAGGAAACCTGCCTGGCCGGGCGACCCGCCCTGGAGCTCGGCGAACTCGAGCAGCGCCTGCACCACCGGCTGCGGGCGCGCGGGGTCGGTTGCACCGGCCGCGAGCGGGTGGAGCGGGTGCGGTTCCCGGTCACCGGCGGCCGGCCGGGAGCGGACCGGTTCGGCGCAGCGGGAGCGTTGACCCATCCGGCGACCGGGTACAGCGTCGCAGCCGCCTTGGCCGCCGCCGATACGGTCGCCACGGGCGGTACGGCCTGGCCGCCCAGCGCACGGGCCGTGCACCGGCTCCGGCTGGCGGGGCTGCGGGCACTGCTGTCGCTTCCCCCCGCCGATCTGCCCGACTTCTTCGACGCATTCTTTGCCATACCGCCGGATCTCCAACGCGCCTACCTGTCCGGCCGCACCGATCCGGCCGGTACCGCCGCCGCGATGTCCCGTATTTTCGCCGACCTCCCCGCTCCGATACGCCGTCGTGTCGCGGCAGCGACACTCCGGTTACCAACTGGCCTGCGGACCCGCATCGGTTCGGCCATGATGGAGTAATGCGATCAATCTGGAAAGGCTCGATCGCGTTCGGGCTGGTGAACGTCCCGGTGAAGGTGTACTCCGCCACCGAGGACCACGACATCAAGTTCCACCAGGTCCACGCCGAAGACGGCGGCCGGATCAAATACGACCGTGTCTGCACCGTGTGCGGGAAAACGGTGCAATACGCCGATATCGACAAGGCCTATGAATCACCCGAGGGCGACAGGGTGATCCTCACCGACGAGGATTTCGCGAAACTGCCGGTCGCCGAGAAACACGAGATTCCGGTGCTGCAGTTCGTACCGTCCGAACAGATCGACCCGATTCTGTTCGACAAGACCTACTATTTGGAACCCGATTCCGCCACCCCCAAGGCTTACGTCCTGCTCACGGCCACCCTGGAGCGGGTCGAGCGCACCGCGCTCGTGCATTTCACGCTGCGGCAGAAAACGCGACTGGCCGCGCTGCGAGTACGCGAGGGCATGCTGGTGCTGCAGACGCTGCTGTGGCCGGACGAGGTGCGTTCGATGTCGTTCGAATCAATCGAACAGGCCGGAAGACCGCGCCCGCAGGAAATCAGGATGGCCGAAACGCTGGTCGATTCGATGTCGGACGATTTCGACCCCGACAAGTTCACCGACGAATACCAGATCGAACTGAAGGATGTCATCGACGAGGCGATTGCCAGCGGCAGCGAAAAAGTGGTCGCCGCCCCGGAAGCCGCCGCACCCGCCCTGGACGCCGAAGTGGTCGACCTGATCGTCGCGCTGCAGCGCAGCCTCGAAGCCAGCGGACGACGCGGCGACACCGGCTCATCGAAGCCGGCCAAGAAAACCACCGCCAAAAAGGCGGCACCCGCCAAAAAAACCACGTCCAAAAAAGCACCCGCCAAAAAAACCACCCGTAAAGGCGCTTGAGGACGAGCCGATGCTGGCACATTGACCACACGGACCCCGCGATCGCGATCGTCCCCATGGGCCTGGGTTATCTGCGCCAGGTGCTCGACCTCGGCCTCAGACAGCCTGGATGAACCAGTCCAAGCGACCGTGCTCGGCGTCGTCGGTGCTGTGGTGATACCCGAATCCGACCCGATGCGCGACCGAAACCGATGCGGTGTTGTCCGGGTCGATGCGCAGCACCGCCTCATCGGCCAGATCGCGCCCGGCGATATACCGGCAGGCCAGCACCACCGCCCGCGCCGCCATCCCCCGCCGCCGCCAGGCCGGATAGATCCCGTACCCCACATCGGCCTGCCGCGCCGCCAAGTAGGCACGTTCGGTGTGGATATCCAGCGTGCCGATCACTGTCGCGCTCGCCAGATCCACCACCGCGAACGTTTTGCCCGGTCCGTCGACTGCCCATTCCTGCTCGCATTCGCGGAAATGCTCCACCACCCGCTCCAGCGTCTCCGCCGCGCCGCCCCGCCATCGCGCCGAAGCCGCGTCCTCTGCCGCCAGATGCGTCCGGGCGTCGCCCACCTGAATCGGGCGTAACCCGATCACCCCATCCGATATCAACACGTGATCATGATCGACGCAGATCACCCGGCCGAACAAGTCTCTGTGCGGCGCGCCACCCATTTCACCTGCACGGGGATGCAGAGAACACTCGAAGGGTTCATACTCGCGACCAAGGGGACCGGGCCCCGCCGGAAGGGCGCATTTTCCGGCCCTCGGCGGTGACCGACGCCAGCGACAGGGAGGACACCGGCTATGCGCGACGAATACCTCACAGACACCCACCAGCTGGTATCGGCCGCGGTGGTGGTCGGCGCCGAAGGCACCCCGGCTTCCGATCTCGCTGTTGGCTGGGCCGCCGAAGCGGCCGCGCAGCGCAAGCGCACCCTGGTCATCGCGCACGGGATGAACCTGTATCCCGCCCGCGCGTTACTCGCCTACGGACAGTTGGTCGACGAAGCCTCCGCCACCTTACGCAGGCACGGCGAGCGGGTGCTGGCAGCCGCCCGGCGGATCGCACGCGAGGTGGACCCGCACCTCGCGGTCGAGACCGCACTATCCGACGACAGTGGCGCGAAACTACTCATCGAGCTGTCGAAATCCGCCCATCTGGTGGCGCTAGGTGCCGCGGCGGGCGGCTCCCTGTCGCATCTGGGTTCTTCGCTGCTCGCGGTGACCAGCCACGGCCACGGCGCGATCGTCGCGGTCCGCGAAAGCTCCACCGGGCAAGGCATCAGGCACAGCGGCCCCGTCGTCGTCGGTGTCGACGGCAGCCGCAGCAGCGATACCGCGATCGCAGCCGCGTTCGCCGAGGCCGCCGAGCGCGAAACCGAACTGGTCGCCGTGCACGCCTGGAGCGATCTGGCGTTCGCCGACTATGCGGGCACCGCCTTCGTCGACGTCCCTGTGGCCGATCTGGAGGCCATCGAGCAGGCGGTGCTCGCCGAACGTCTCGCGGGCTGGCAGGAGAAGTATCCGGACGTGCCGGTCGTCCGCAAGATGTATCCGGCGTCGCCGCGTAAACATCTGCTGGAATGGTCGGAAACCGCGCAGCTGCTCGTGGTTGGCAGCCGGGGACGCGGCGGTTTCCGTGGGCTGCTGCTCGGTTCGACCAGCAATGCGCTCGTACAGCACGCGCGTTGTCCGGTGATGGTCACCCACACGAAGTGACCGGGTCAGTAACCGCGCTCGAGGTCGATGACCGCGTGCAGCGGCTGCCCGGCAGCGAACCGTGCGACATTGGCCGCCACATGACGGGCGAGCAGTGCGGGCAGGCCGTCCGGCGGGTTCGCGATATGCGGGGTGATGATGGCGTTGGGCAGCGTCCAGAGGGGGTGGCCGTCCGGTAGTGGTTCCGGGTCGGTGACGTCGAGCGCCGCGCCGCCGATCGAGCCGTCGACCAGCGCACGCACCAGCGCGTCGGTGTCGATCAGCGTCCCTCTGGCGAGGTTGACGATCCACGCCGACGGTTTCATCCGGGCCAGGACACCGGCATCGACCAGGTACTTCGTTTCCGGTGTAGCGGGCGCCGCGAGGACGAAATGATCTGCTGCCTGCCAGATTTCCGGGGTCCGGTCCGCGGCGACGGTCTGCGCCGCTCCGTCCACCGCAACACCTGACCGTGTCACCGCCAGCACCTGTGCCCCCAACCCGGTGAGCATCGGAATCATCGCCCGCCCGATCGCGCCGCAACCGACGATCGCCACCGTCGCTGCCTGCAATGTCTGCACCCGCGCCCCGAACTCCCCCTGACGCCAGGAGTTGGCGCGCACCGGCCCGGTAAGCGCCCGTACACCCGCGAGCAGGAGCATGACACCGTGTTCGGCGACCGGCGCCGCATACGCTCCCGCCGCCGAAGTCCACACCCGGCGCTCATCGATCACCCCGGCCGAGATCCACGGCTCGATACCGGCGAACGGCAACTGCACCCAGCGAACCGTGTCGGGAAGGTCGGCGGGGAAGGTGCCGGGTCGCCCGGTCCACACCACCGCCTCCGCTGCCTCGAGCGGCGCCGACACACCGCCGCCTTGCTCGATGGCGCGGGCCAGGTTCGGGTCTTGTTCAGGGCCGAGATGGATTCGCGGGGATGCCACACCGGGAAAATACCCCCTTCGACCGGAATCCCAGCCAGCGGTATCCGGAGACCGGGCACCCCCAACCGAAACGGCCGCACACACCGGTGAACTCCGCGTTCCGTACCGATCCAGGGCGGACTCGTTTCGTATCAGGAATTCCGATTGGGCAGGGCGATGGCACAGACCCTGCGCTCGGGCCGAGCAGGCCCGCATCCTCGAACATCCCAGCGCAATATCGATGCGATGATCGGCGTGATCCGTCCTGAACAGGCTTGCACCGGGTCGGTCCGGTCGGCGTTGCCCGATCTGCACCGACCGCGCGGTGCTCGAGCGCGTCTGCGCGATACAGACGCCGACGCAAGCCTGTTGTCGTTGCCGAGAGGTTGTCGCGGTGTGTTGCCTGTGACATGCCGAACCTGGGTGCGCCTTCGCCAAGAACCTCTGTCGTGCATGGTTTTTCGGTGTTACTCTGCCTCCGGCTCCGGGCGGGTGAGGTTCGACCGGGCGTCCGTGGCCGGTGAACTGCATTCTCGCGGTATGAGGTTCGCCTGGCCGGTACTGTAGATCTGCGGCCGAACGAGGAGCGGGGGTAGGGCATGACGCACATCGAGCGTGTGGAAATGCCGGACGGGACAGTCATTCACGCGCGAGTCGACGAGAGCGCACGGACCTCCACCGGCGTGGACGTCGGCCTGCGCGACCGATTCAAACTCGAAACACTCGGACCGACCATCCGCAGCGTCGCTGCATCGGTGCACGACAGCGTCGACGGGCTGAAGCCGGATCGGATATCGGTCGAGTTCGGCCTCGAACTGTCACTGGATGCGGGCCGGGTCGTGGCCGTGCTGGCGTCGGGCGGTGCGAAGGCGTCGCTGAAGGTGCAACTCGACTGGAATACGGGCTCGGCACCTGATGCGGCTGGCGAGGTTTAGGGAGATGGCACCGTGCCCGAGCACGCCGATATAGACGATCTGCTGCGAGGTGCCTCCGCGTCCGTGTCCGCCGACCGCCTCGACGCCGAATTCATCGGCACCGCGTTCCGGATCGCGCCGGATTACGCGGTGACCGCAGCCCATGTCGCGTATTCGGTCGGTGAACGGATGCGGCTGTCGTTCGGTGAGGGCAGCGAATGCATGGCCGAGGTCGTTGTTGCGTCCGAGCCGCCGAAAGCCGGTTCGCGCTGGGGTTTCGACGATCTCGCTGTACTGCGGATCGAGCAGCCCGACGGTCTGGCGGCGCCCTGTGTGCTGATGGCTGAGCCGGTGCTCTCCTCCGGTGACGAGCTGCTGGTCTGCGCGCTCAACCCGAGCTACGTCGATCGTGTCATAGAGGTCTACCGCGGGTACCGGGTCCGGGATATCCATCCCCGCTTCGCCACCGTGGACGGGGAACGTTCCGTCATTCGCGGTATGTCGGGAGGCCCGGTGTGGTCGCTGCGCCACGGCGGGGTCGTGGGGTTCGTCAAAGCGAGCGAAAACATCGACACCGCACAGGGCGGCGCGATTTCGCCCCTGCTGGACGGGTTGCGGAAGTTCGGGCGCGACCTGTACGAGGAGATCGTCACCTCCCACGACGCACATCATCGGGACCAGCAGCGGTGGGCTGATCGCCTGGTCGGTTCGGAAGCAACGATCCGGCGATGGCTGGTGGAAGCGCACGGCTGGATCGCACGGATATCCACCGGTGCCGAACGGCGCGTCCCGGACGATCTGATCGAGGAACTGTTCCGTGACTCCCTGCCCCCCGACCGGAGTCGTTTGGTCACCTTACGTGACCTGGCCGAGTACATCGGTACAGAATGCCAGAACCGGAATATGGACCTGGCGAGATTCTGCGCCCTTGCCCCAAATTATCTGCGGATGGACCCGGTGGTCGCCAAAGGTTTGCGCGAGATGCCGCGGAACATCATTCTTCCCCGCGACTTTCCGCGATTCGAACGCCGCTTTCTGACCGCACAGCAGCACGCGGTGACCGAAGTCACCACCCTGTTCGGCGTCATCCTGCCGGAAGAAGGCCCCCGGTTGGGCAATCACGGTAAAGTCCCACACAGGTACGAATTGGCTAGGAAATACGGGGCGCAGGAAATCATCTCGGTCGCGACCTCTGAGCGGTTTTCCAGCTATGACCAGGCCAAGCGGGAATTGAAACAAGCGCTGGACTTCGAATTGAGCACCATCGACAAACCTCATGATGCGGTAGAAATCGTGGTGGCGTTGCCCGACGACCGACTGGACGAAGAACCACTGTATACCTGGCGGCGCGCGGACCAGCGGCCGTTCAGCAAATTCGCGATGCGTTTGCGGCGGAGTTGCACCTGGGAGAAGAGCAGCGAACAGATCGCTGAATTGCAGCTACGCTGGGAACGGTTGCGGCGCAGGGAAACCGGCGCGCTCGTCTGGTTGGGCTGCTCCGATATACGTGCCAGGGCCCTCGAGGGCCTGCAGGTGATGTTCACCGGCTCCGAAGCACCCGATGGAATCGGAATATCCGAACCTCCGACTGCCGAGGTGCTGACAGCAGCTGCGAGCAATGCACTTCCTTTGACGGTGTGGCGGACCACGAGCTGCCGGACGCATCCCGGTGCCGGGTGTGACGGCACCTCCTTTCGCACCGAGTTGACCGCTCAGCTCGCCGGGGCCATGCCGACGGACTGGTACAGCGTCATCTGGCGTGAGCAGAAAAACCATGCACACGGCGACCGACACCACACCACCACTACCGACGCGTCCGAACGGGACACGAGCCCGGGCTCCACCGCACCCGGCGAATTCTGGAGCAAGATCTTGTGCGTCGTCGATATACCAGGTGAAAGCAGAAGGCGCCCGCCTCCACTTGCCGGACCGCGGTCGCTATGAGACGGGAGCGGAAATGACAGCGCCGCGTTGGCATGTGTTCCACGGCTCGGGCGAACCACGGCCCCACGGCTGGGCCGCTGTACCCCCGCCGATGATCTCGCGCACCTTCAGCGGGAGTCCGACGCTGCCGCCGCCGGAACCGCAGCCGGATCAGCCCGCCCAGATGGACCGGAAACTGGGACGGGACGGGATCGGCGCGCACCAGCTGCGCTCGGACGACCTCGATGTCATCAACGCCGCCCTGCTGTGCAGGCGGCCCCTGCTGGTCACCGGGGCGCCCGGCCTCGGGAAGTCCGCACTCGCCTATCTCATCGCACGTGAGCTCGGACTCGGCCCGGTGCTGCACTGGCCGATCACCAGCCGCAGCAGCCTGCGGGACGGCCTCTACCACTACGACGCACTGCGCCGCTTCGAGGAGGCCCAGCTCCGAGAAACCCAGACACACCACAACGGGGCG
The DNA here is from genome assembly GCF_002081715.1 of Nocardia donostiensis. Classification (GTDB taxonomy): domain Bacteria; phylum Actinomycetota; class Actinomycetes; order Mycobacteriales; family Mycobacteriaceae; genus Nocardia; species Nocardia donostiensis. Next base: position 129,101 of record NZ_MUKP01000004.1, read on the forward strand.
GCGACCGATCTGGCCGACTACATCACGCTCGGCCCGCTCGGCACCGCGCTGCTGCCGTACGACACACCGCGGATGCTGTTGATCGATGAGATCGACAAGGCCGATATCGACCTGCCCAACGATCTGCTGCACGTCTTCGAGAACGGCGAGTACCAGATCGACGAGCTGCGGCGGATCCGGGCCTACCGGCCTCAGGTCGAAGTCTTCACGCACGAAGGCCGCGAACGGGTCCCGGTCCAGGACGGTTTCGTCCAGTGCAACGCGTTCCCGGTGATCATCATGACCAGCAATGGCGAGCGGGAGTTCCCGCCCGCCTTCCTGCGGCGCTGCCTACAGCTCCAACTGGAGAAACCCGAGCGTCCGCAGCTGGAACGCGTGGTCGCCGCGCATCTGGGCACCGCGGTGGCGGACGAATACGGCGACATCATCGACGATTTCATTCGCCGGCGCAGCGAGCTGGGATCGCTGCCGACCGATCGACTGCTGATCGCCCTGCATGTATTGACCCAAGCCACCCAGGCAGATGATGCGGACCGGCTGGATCGGCAGCGGCTGGCGGAGCGGCTCATGCAGCCCACGGACAGCGGAGGGTGAGATGGCGAGCCTGTCCGATCTCCTCGACGCGCTGCGCGGGCTGGACCTCGACGGCGGTACTGTCGCCGAGGCGCTCTGGCTGGCGAAGCATATCGATTCCCTTGCAAATTCGTCGCCCGAGAATTCGGCGGAAACCCAGCCCGGGACAGCCGCACCGGACGTCGAAACCGCACCGGCGCTGCCGACCGTCGATACCGCAGCGATGCAGCCGTTGCTGCCGCGCGAGGTTCCCACCGCCCCCTCGCCCGGCACGCCCGTCGCGTGGCCGTCCCGGATCGAAGTCGATATCCCGGCACCCTCACCACTGGCTTCCGGCACCAACCTGCTCGGTGAGTTGCGGCCGCTCGCCCGCCGGATCCCCGATCCGGCCGAGCGGGTCTTCGACGAGGACGCATCGGTCGAACGCATAGCTCGCACGGCAGTCGCCTGGCCGGTGACCAGGGCGAAGCTGGTGCGGCAGCGCGAAGCAGCACTGGTTTTCGACCGGCATCCGTCGATGGCGGCGTGGAGTGGACTGGCCGATGCGGTGCGCACCCTGGTGAATTCGGTCGGGTTCCGGCGGGTCACGGTGTGGTATCTCGACGAGGACAGTGCGGGCACACCGCGGCTGGCCACCCACGCCCACGGACCGCCGCAGCGTCCGCTGTCGGTGCTGTCGGATCCGTCCGGCCGCCGTGTCGTCATGGTGTTCAGCGCCTGCCTTGGCGACGCGTGGGTGCGCGGCACCATGACTGCCGAATTCGAGCGGCTGGCCGCGCGGTCGCCGGTGGCGATCGTGCAGCCGCTACCCAGCAGCATGTGGCGCCGGACCGGTCTGGACTGGGGGCACGGACGCATCACCGCTGTGGTCGCCGACCGTCCGTCGCCGCTGCGGGTGCTCACGCCCGCCGATGCGCGGACCACGCCGATCCCGGTGCTCGAACTGACCGACGGCTGGATCAGGCCGTGGGCGCAACTATTGTCCGGAGAGCGGCGCTCGGCCGGTTATCCCCTGCTACGCAGGCCCGAGCCGGCGGCCGCAGAGGAGCCGCTTCCACTGGCGGTGCGACAGGACCTGGAGTTGGGCCGCAGCGCGCTCGAACGGGTGCGGCGTTTCCGGGCAGCGTCGTCGCCGGAGGCATTTCGCCTTGCCGCCAGCCTGGCGCAGGTTCCGCTGGTACTGCCGATCATGCGGCTGGTGCAGCAGGCGATACTGCCGGGCAGTAAACGCAGTGTGCTGGCCGAGGTCCTGGCCGGTGGCCTGATCGAGGAGGCAGCCGCCGATTCCGCCCCGCCGTACACCGTCCCCGAGGACAGCCGGGTTTTCGCGTTCCGGCCCGATGTCGCCGAAATCCTGCGCAAGGCGATTCCGCGCAGCGAAGCCGCGCAGGTGCTCGCCGCCGCGTCACGGTTCATCGCCCAGCGGTACAACGTGCCGGGCCCGGTGTTCCGCGCCGCCGTATCGCAGCCGACCCGGGGCGGAACGCCGTTCGCGTACCTGGCACCGGAGACATTGCGGCGCATCGCACCGAACTTCCCCGACCCGCAAGCCGAGTCACCCGGCGAAGACGTCGAACGTCGTTATACCGCCGCGGTCGACGAAGCCATCGAGGCGCTGCGGCACGGTGACGCCGACGCCGCGTTGGCCTCGTCACGGGCTGCCCTGGAACTGCTTCCGAGCGGCCACCCCCGGCGAGCCGATCTGCTGGCGCAACTTATCTCGCTGCTGCGGCAGCGCTGGGAACTCGGCGGCACCATCGCCGACCTCGACGAGGCAATCGCGGTCGCCAAAACCGCTGTCGCTGAGCTCGGCGACAGCGAAGCGGGCATCGCAGTCCTGTCCGGGTTGGGGCAACTGCTGCTGGAGCGGTTCGAGGTGGCAGGCGGAGCCGATTTCCTGACCGACGCGACCCGGGTGCTGCGCGGCGCGCTCGAGGCCACCGAGCCGGACGGCCCGGCGCGGGCCGAGCTCTCCGAGCGCCTCGGTGACGCCCTGCTCAGGCGCTCCGAGATCACCGGGGAGCCCATCTATGCGTGGGAAGCGGTCGACCTGTGCCTCGCGGCGGCGGAGTACGGCGAAGACGACCGGGACCGCGATGTGGTCCTGATGTTCACCATCGCCCGGGCCTACCTCGGTATCGCCGCGCTGTCGGCGCACCCGGACAGCGAACTGGAAGCCCGTGTCGCCGAATACTTCCGTTATGCGGCGGCCGGTTTGGCGAGCCCGCCGACCGAGCGTACCCGCACCGCACTGCTGGACACGGTAGCGCGGACGGTGGACGTCGTGCGCACCGGCACGTTGCCGCCGCGTATTGCGGGTGAGTTGTCGAGCATCCTGGCCACCCTGTCTGCGGCGGAACACACCGCACCCGTCGCCGAGGCCCGACGGGCGCTCGACGCCGTCGCCACCGGCAGCGGTTCGCCATGACCGTGTCCGCCACGCCGAGACAGCGGTGGTTCGTCTTCGGTGCGGCGCTGGTGGGTGCAGCGGTCGCGGCCGGGTTCGGCGCGGCCGCACTGCGTTTCGTCCTCGACGCCGCCACCGAGATATTGCTGGGTTCGGTGATCCACCTCGAACCGGTCGATGACGGGCTGTGGCACGCTCCGGCCGGCCCACTGCCCAACCGCAGCGCGCTGCTGCTACCGCTGCTCGTCGCCGCGGGAATGTTTGCCGCGACAACACTGTCGCGGCTCGGTGGTCCGACAGTGAACGGCACCGACGGGGTCATCAATGCGGTCAACACCCGTGAGCTGAGCGGGCTCACCGCCCGCGGCGCCGCCGCCAAACTGGCAGGTACCGCAGTGACCCTCGGCTCGGGCGGGTCCGGTGGCACGGAGGGGCCGGTGGTGCAGGTAACGGCCTCGCTGGGCGCCGCGATCACCCGGCGACTGGGATTGAGCCGAGCACAGGCGAGGGTGGTGGTCGTCGCCGCGCTCAGCGCCGGGGTGGGGGCGCTGTTCCAGGTTCCGATCGCGGGCGGTGTGCTCGGCGCCGAACTCCTGCGCCGCCGGGGCGGCGATTGGCGGCTGATCGGGTACACCGTGCCGACCGCGCTGCTCGGCTTCGGCGTCTTCATCGGCCTGTACGGCTATCACCCCATGTTCGGTGTCGCCGACCTCGGTGCGCTGTGGGACCCGGTCGCCGCCGCGGTGCTGGCGCTGATCGGCCTGGGTTGCGCGGTACTGGCCCGCCTGTACGTGTGGACCTTTCATCGCGTCGGCCGCCTGCTCGAACCGGCGCGGAAACGTCCCGGAATCACCGCCGCGGCAGCGGGCGCGGCGGTCGGCACGGTCGGCATCTTCGTGCCGATGGCACTCGGCACCGGTTACGGTGTTGCCACGCTGGGGCTTTCGCCGTCCAGTGTCGCCGCGCTGCCGCTGTGGTTGCTTGCCGTGCTGCCGTTGGTCAAGATCGGAGCCACCGCCGTGACCTTGCACGCGGGCGGTGTCGGTGGGGTGTTCGGACCCGCGATGGTCATCGGGGCCACCGCCGGGGCGCTGGGCTGGCGGCTCGCCGTCGAAGCCGGTGTGCAGCCGGGGCCGGTCGCCGCCTGCACCCTCGCCGGGTTGGCGGCCTGCCTCGGCGCGGCGGTCCGTGCACCGCTGGCAGCGATCGTATTCGCCGGTGAGGTCGCCGGTTATCTGCTGCCGCCCCCGGGTCTTGTGGTTGCGGTGGTGATCGCCACCGTGTTCACCGGCGGTATCACTGTGTTCCCGAGTCAGGAATCGGACCGAACCACAAGGCGTTCCCCGCAATTGGTTGTTTCGGTTATGTTGAAAACAGTCGTCTCGAGGAAACGAACCGGGACGAGTCGCACGGCTGTCGGATTCCAGCCCCGCCGCCGGAATCTGTCCGACTCGTCAGGGGAGGGGTGTCCGATGGAACCCGAGGCCACACATGGCCTACCCGATTTGACCGACTTACCGCTCGAGGATCTACTCGGTGACAGTCGGCCCGAGGTGAGCCGCGCCTTACACACCGCGCTGCGTCGCCGCGCCGCGGTCGGGATCGTATTCGCAGGCCACAGCTCGGGCGGGGCCGCATGATCGCCCTGCCCAGAACGCTCCGAGCGCCGCGGGCCCGCAACGATCACCGGGAGGGCATGCTGACCGTATCCGGAGCCGAACTCGAGGCGCTGGCCACGATGACGGACCATCCGACCACGCTGCCTCTGCTGCAACGCGCCCGCATCAGCCGCAACCTCGCCTTCTTGGCCGCCGCCCTGCGCGGCGGCCGCGACAACGCACACCAGGTAGCTCGCGCGGGTTTCGATCTGCTGGCCGAGGTGCAGCGGCGTAACCCGGCGGTGGTGCGAGAAGTACTGCTGCATCCCCGTTTCGGCGGGTGGGTGACGGTGTGCGCAGTCCGGGCCCACGGCAACGGCGCAGCACCCGAGGCGGATCCGCCCGTGGCGCACCTCGCCTCGTTCGCCGCCGCGGCAGCCGTGCAGGCCGGGGTCGAGTTCGATCTGGAACTGCCGCAATCCGGTGACGCCGTAGTGCTGCCCGGTCTCGGCTGCTGGACCGGACCGGTCGCGATGTCGGTGCGTGTTCGCTACGACGGGAAAACAGCGCCGCTGCCCGATGGTTACCGATGGACGCCGTTGCGGCGTTTGTCCGCACAGTTAGCCGACCGAGCAGTCGATGTCGAATTCGATGATCTGCCGCCTACCCCTTCCACCTGGCCCGACGAACCCGTCGACGGACCGGAAAGCAGGTGGGAACCACGCAGCGATGCGGAGTTCCGGCTGTGGCAACACCGTTTCGACGCAGCGCTGGAACTGCTCGGCACCGTCGTGCCGGAACTGGCCGCTCCCCTGTCGCGCGGGATGCGGGCGGTACTTCCCCGCAGCCAGGAAACTTATTCGTTCGTCTCCGCCACATTGACGGACTCGTTCGGCGCTACCGCCATGCTGCTGCCTGCCGATGCCGTGAAAATGGCCGCCGGTCTGCTGCATGAATTCCAGCATTCGAAACTCGGTGCGCTGATGGAGATCAGGCCGCTGATCACGGTGGACGGTCCAGCGGACCTGCCCTCGCCGTGGCGAGCCGAACCGCGACCGGCGAGCGCCGTTCTGCACGGCGTCTACGCGCATGTGGCGGTTGCGCGACTGTTGCGACGAGCCGCCGCCACGAGCACCGCACCCCGGCGGCATATCGCCCGGCCGAGCCTGTGTGCCGACCCGGTTACTCAGGCCGCGATCGCCGCGTGTGACACTCTGCTCGGCTCGGATCGGCTCACCCCGGCCGGGCGGCGTTTCGTGATCTTGATGCGGCGTACCGCCGCGACCGACAGCGACGGCCGCCCGGCCGCGCCGATACCGTGAGGGGAGCAGCGAACTTGGCGCAGATGTCCGCGCATCCGAGCACGCCCGAGTCGATCACGATCGCCTATGCCGCCGAGGATGCGGTATGGGCGCTGTGGTTGCAGCAGATCGGTACCGACGCCGGGCTGGACGTGCACACCCGCCGTGTTCGGACCGGCGCCGCGTTACCGGACCCGATAGCAGGACAAACGATGGTTCTGGTGGTCAGCGGCAGTTTTATGCGAACCGCTCGGCTGTCGCCCCAGGATTGGGCACGCTACGCCACCGGGCCGGGCAGTGTGCTGGCGGTCATCGTCGCCACCGCCCCCGTGCCCGACACGGCAGGCGCGATATCCGCAGTCGATCTGCGTCTGCTTCCCGACGCATCCCAAGCCAAGTCGAAGGTGTTGCGGATGCTGGGCCGCGACTCGAGCCTCGGCACCGCGCCGCTGCGGCTGCTACAGGCGACCCGGATGCGGGTGCGGTACCCGAGCCAGCAGATGTTCGTCGACTACCAGTCCAAGACGATGCCGCAGTATCAACCGGAGTGGTTCTACGGCCGCGATACCGAACTCGACGCCATCCGCGACCAATTGGACACCTCCGGCGCAGCCGTACTGACCGGTGTCGCGGGCAGCGGCAAGACCTGGCTGGCTGCCGCCTATGTGCGGCGGTTCCGTTCCCAGTACGACCTGATCGCCTGGATTCCCGGGGAGAACGGTGCGGTCATGCGCACCGAACTCGGCCAATTGGCCAAACCGCTCGGTCTCCCCGATTCGCTGCCGCGCGATACCCGGCACCACGAAGTGGTCGCCGAACTACGCCGCTCCGGCATCCGGTACCTGCTCATCTACGACAACGTCACTCCCGACCATCACCGCACCGGCCGCGAGCAACTTCCGCTGCCGCGGAAACCGGCGCTGCTGTCGGATATGGTGCCGTGGGACGGATACGGGCATGTGCTGCTCACGTCGAAGGTCTCCGAGTGGGACACCCCGCAACCGATCCCGGTGCCGATGTTCACCGTCGAGGAAGGCGCCGACTTCCTGCGCAGACACGTCGACAACATAGCCGAGGACTTGGCGCAGGAATTCAGCGACGCTGTCGACGGCAGCCCCGTCCTGCTCAACGCCCTTGCGCACCGGGGTTCCCGCGGCCTGGACGCCGTCGACACCGAGCTGCTGCAACGGGTGCGGTCCTCGCCGTTCCTGCTGCTGGAAAAGGAACTGACGCTGTCCTACAAGCGGGCCGCGTCCATTATCGGCGACTCGGTGCGGCCGCTGATCGACGAACCCGCCGGATCCGACGCGTGGGCAGCCGGTCAACTGTTGCGGCTGCTCACCTGCTTCGCCCCCGACACACCGATTCCGCTGGCACTGCTGACTTCCCAGCTGCCGGGAGCCGAGCGCCGGGCAGGTACCCGGCTGCCCGGCCAACTCGCGGACGCACTGGCCAACGAGCATCGCCGCCGCAACGTCCTCGAGCTGGCCACCCGCGATTCGGTCGCCCAAATCTGCGCCGACCCGATCACCGAACACGGCCGGGCGCTGAAGATCCACAGTGTGCCCTGGCACGGCATCCGTGACTTCCTGCCCGGCGCCCTCGCCGACACCAACCGCCATATCGCGCATCAGGTGCTGTGCGACGCAGATCCGCAGCGCACCGATCTGCCCACCCTCTGGGGCCGATATCTGTGGCTGTGGCAGCAGGTCGCGCACACCGAAATCCTGGCCTGCTCGCGGGTGGCCGATCTGGACGACCCGTGCGCGCAACTACCCGAACTGATCCGCCACGTCGTCGAAGCGTTGCGTGTCCAGGGCGAACTGACCGCCGCCGCCGGTTTGGGCCGCCGCGCCGCAGTGGAGTGGACAGACCTGCTGGGCGGTGACGATATCCGCGTGGTCCGGATCTGGATTGTGACCGGCAATGCGCTGTGGCAGCTCGGCGACTGGGAGCAGGCACGCGACGCGGCCGCGGCAGCCCTGTCCGGTGTCGAACACTGCCGTGACCGCTACCCGGAGGAATACGTCTGGGCCGGCGACCTGATCGCCGCGTGCCTGCGCCTGGCAGGTGACTGGGTGGGCGCGGTCGGCTACAACGAGCAGTCCCACGCGTGGGCGCAGGAATGCCTGGGCGACAATCACATCGAAACAGTGCGCGCCGCCCACAACCTCGCCGTTTCCTACCGGGTGATGGGCCGCTTCGCGGAGGCCCTGCACCTCGATGCCGGGAACTACGAGCGTTTCCAGAACGATCCGATGCTGTCGGACAACCCGATCCTGCGGTTGCACTGCGTCAACAACGTGGCCCGCGATCAGCGAGAACTCGGCAGCTACCGGGCCTCGGCCGCCCTACAGGAACGAGTGCTCAACGATTTCGTCGACCTGCTTGGCAACCCACTGCAGCAGCATATTCTGCGTGCCCGCAAAAACCTGGCCGTCTCCTACCGCAAAGCCGGACGTTACGAGGAGGCACTGGCGACACAGCAGAGCGCACTGGCCGATCATGTGAAGGTCTACGGCAGCGGCCACCCCGAATCCGTTGCTGCCCGCACCAATGTCGCCAACGACTATCGGCTCACCGGCGCCACGAAACTGGCCGTGGAACACGCCGCCGAAGCTCATCGGCTGTGTGCGGCCACCTACCCGCATCACCCGTACACCGCCGCGTGCGCGGTCAACTATGCTGCCGCGCTGCGAACCGACGGCAGGTACCAGGAGGCGTTGGCGCTCGATCGTGCAGCGGAGAAGATCTTCACCGATCTGCTGACGGCCGATCATCCGTACACCCTGGCGGCGCAGACAAATATCGCCTCCGACCTCGCGGGGCTCGGCACGGTGGCCGAGGCCGCCGAACTCGGGGCCGAGGTGCTGGAACGCTCCCGCCGGGTCCGGGGCGACGACCACCCCTACACCCTGCAATGCGCGGTCAACCTCGGGCTCGATCTGCGCGCCCTCGGCCGCGACGAGGAGGCGGAGGCATTGGAACGCGACACGCTGGAGCGGTACACAGCCACGCTCGGTGACGATCACCCCGACTACCGGTCGGCGGCCGACCGCCTGCGCGGCACCTGCGATATCGAGCCGCCACCGGTCTGAGGTCCGCCGGCCGATACCGAGTAGGGCCGTAGTATGCCCCGGCCACCGGGCGGGAACCGTGCACCGGTCAGCGTGCACCGACCAGTCATGACGACCTGCTGGGTGGGCGCCAGCTGCCGATCCCGGACAGGCGTGCAGCCGGCCCCGGAGCTCTGGATGGATTATCGACGATTCTTGGCGGGCCGGTTCGACGCAGCCCGGCGTTGTTCCCGGTCCGCTGCGATCCGTTCGTTGTCCCGCAGGACCGCGGCATAACTCTCCCGTTCCCGGAGCAGCCAGTCCGGCGGGTCGGCCATCAACGCGGCGATCTCGTCGGCGGTGAGCGCGTCGGGCACTCCGGCGCGAGCCAGCCCGCTGTTGGAGATACCGAGTTTGCGGGCGACGATATCGCGCGGGAACGGCCCGCGGCGGCGCAGTTCGGTCAACCATTCCGGTGGGTTGGTGCGCAGTGCGTCGAGGTCGTCACGTGAGATCGGTGAGTTCCGGAAACTCTCCGGGGCCGCCGGGAGATAAATGCCCAGCTTGTTCGCCGCGGTGAGCGGTTTCAGCATCTGTGGTTTCTTGTCCGGACTCACTCTCACAGCGTATCCGTACCCGTCCGTACCGGTTCACCGCGCAGGTGCAATACGCTGCGTGCAATGAACCGGGCCGATTCCATCGAGGTGACGCGACTACGCTGGTTTGTCGCCGTCGCCGAGGAGCTGCATTTCGCGCGGGCAGCCGAATCCCTGCACATCTCGCGCCAGCAGCTGAGCCGCACCATCATCGATCTGGAACGTGAACTGGGCACGGCGCTGTTCGTGCCGGGAGCCCGGCCCACGCAGCTGACCGAAGCCGGACGCGAGCTGCTGATCGAGGCGCGAGCGGCCGTGGCCCGAGCCGACGCAGCCCGCTGCGAGCAGGCACCCGAGACGAAACCTGGGCTACGGGTCGGTTTCGTCCCCGGGGTGACGGTGACGAAATGGGAGCGGATCTGGCGGGAACGGTTCCCCGGTATCCCGCTCGAGGTGACTCCGATCGCCGGAGCCGACCAACTGGGGGCATTGCGGACAGGCCGGGTCGATATGTGCTTCGTCCGGCTGCCGATCGATCGTGCGGACCTCAGCGTTATTCCGCTGTATCACGAGGTGGCTGTCGTTGTCGTGCCCAAGGATCATCCGATCTCGCTGTTCAACGAAGTCACCACCGCGGACCTGGCCGATGAGCCGACGCAGGACTCGAGCGATCTCGATGACGCCGCGATGACGATCGAACTGGTGGCGGCCGGTGTCGGCGCCGCCATCGTTCCCCATTCCATCGCCCGCCTGCATGCTCGGCGCGATGTGGTGTATCGGCCGGTGACCGACGCCGCGCCGACGCAGATCGCGCTGGCGTGGCCCGCCGCGGCGACCACCGAGACGGTCGAGGAGTTCGTGGGTGTCGTCCGGGGTCGTTCCGCACGCAGTTCCCGCTCACCGTCTGCGCGCAAAGCAGGCGGTGCACCGGCCGGTTCCGACCGGAAACAGAAAACCGGCCAGCCCCCGGGCACTCGGAGTGTTCGCTCGGGGGCGTCCAGGAAACCGCCGCGGCGACGCAGGCGATAGCAGCTACCGAACTCCACCACGACCGGCCTGCTGTGCTACTCCACAGTGGCGAACCTTTGTCGGCAAGCATGACCACCGGGCAACCACCCCTGCCGAGCAGGGTGGTTCTGCGGCGCCTGACGAATACCGTGCTGACACGGAAACGTGGTCCGTATTGGCGCGGAACCGGGTAGCGGGCTGAGAAAACCCGCCCCACTACTCTCCACGGATCGCGACACCGAGGCGGGTGCCCGGAATCCGGGCACCCGCCTCAGCACATGACACAGCGGACCGTGCTTGCTCAGGACCGGCCGGCCCGCGCTGGCTCCCCCGGAAGACGATGGTCATCCACCGAGACCTGGCCGTCAGGCGTCAGATCCCGATGCGGGTTCCGGTCGGATTCTCGGTGGTGGCCCGACAGGGTTTCTTCGGCATTGCCGTTGCCACCTTCGCTGGCACTCCTCCGGTCGAGCCGGTGCAGCGCAACAGCAGCCAAGACCCCGATCAGGCCGAGCCCGGCCCACACAGCCCAATCCGCTCCAGCAGCGCGTGCCGCCCCGACCACGGCGCCGGTGGCGAGATTTCCGGCCAGGATGCCGACACCGACGATGGTGTTGTAGAACCCGTAATGGGTTGCCACCAGCTTCCCGTCGGCCAGGGATACAACCGTGTCCATCTCGAACGGAAATACCGCCGCGGTGCCCACCGCCAGTACCGCCGTCGCCACCAACAACGCGACGACCGCAGCGGCGGTACCGAGGCGACCGGGCCCGGGAACAGCGAGCAACGGCACGAACGCGACAGCCAAGATCGTCATCCCCACCACCAGGCTGCGCCCGGTCCCCCAGCGCGCCCGGAACCAGCCGGTGATCCGCAGCTGCCCTGCCACGGCCACGACGCCGGAGACCACGAACAACGCCGACACCAGCACACGCGAGTGTTCACCCGCCACATACTCCGCCTGCAGTGGCAGCGCCAGATACACCTGGAACGACAGCACATACGAGCCGATCATCGCCACCGAGAACCAGAGAAACCTGCGGTTCCGCGCGATTGTGCGCCAATCTTCGAGCACCGAGGTGTGCTCGGTCGTTGTTTCGCTGTGGCGGGCAGGCAGGGCGAAGAGCTGCGCCACCGTCAGGGCCGCGAACACCACCGCCGCGGCAGCCGCGGTCACCCGGAAATCCAGGACCATCAAGGCCAGACCCACCAGCGGCCCGGCCAGGATGCCCGCCTGATAGAAGATGTTGAACACGGCGAACGCCTCCACCCGGCGTTCCCCGGTATCGGCCGCCAGGTATGCGCGCACAGCGGGGTTGAACAGTGCGCCCGCAAAACCGGTAGCGGCGGAAGCGATCAACAGCCACGGAAGCGATGTCGCGAACGCCAGCAAGGCGAAACCGCCGGTCCGCAGCAGACAGCCCGCGACGATCAACGGTTTGTATCCCAGCCGGTCGGCCAGGGTGCCGCCGATCAGAAACATGCCCTGCTGGGAGAAGTTGCGCATACCCAGCACCAAACCGACCGCCCAGGCCGCCAGCCCCAACGGACCGGCCAGGTAGCCGGCCAGATACGGCATCAACATGTAGAACCCGAGGTTGATGCCGAACTGGTTGACCATCAGCAATCGGGCGGCGAGGTCGAAACTACGAAACTGCCTGAGCACGGTCATGACCTACGATCTCCTGCCGGTACCAGAGCCTGTGGGTCGACAACGGTGGTGCATCGCGTCCACGAGCGAACGACCTCGTCGGCCGGGTGGGCGATGACCTGCGGTGCGGTCGGCGGATCGGCGTCGAGAAGGCCGTGCTCATGGCAGTAGCTGTCGTTGTAGACGGTGTCGAAATAGCGTTGCGGCCCATCCGGGAACACCGCCGCGATCCGCGTGTCCTCGGCGTATCTGCCTGCCGCCCAGCCCGCGACCAACGCCACCGCGCCGACACTCCAGCCACCGGTTGCGTAATGCCGCCTGGCCAGTGTCCGGCAGGCCCAGACGGCTTCCGACGGCGCCACCCAGTGCACTTCGTCGAATGCGCTGTAGTCGACATTGCGCGGGAAGATACTCGAACCCAGGCCTCGCATCAGTCGCGGAGCCGCGGGCTGACCGAAGATCGTGGATGCGATGGTGTCGACACCGATCAACGTCAGCTCCGGGTTGAACCGGCGCAGCACCCGCGCCACACCGGACGAGTGGCCGCCGGTACCGACCGCGCATACCAGCACATCCACCGTCCCCAACTGCCGTATCAGCTCCAATGCCAACGGCTCGTAGCCGTCGACATTATCGGGGTTGTTGTATTGGTCGGGGCTCCAGGCGCCCGGGTCCAAGGCCAGTAATTCCTCCACTCGGTCACGGCGCGCCTGCTGCCAGCCACCGTGGGGATGCGGCTCGGCCACCAGGTCGACCTGCGCCCCATAGGAGGCAAGCATGCGCGCAACAATCGGTTCCAGCCCCGGGTCCGTGACCACGGTGACCGGATGGTCGTAGACCGAACCGGCCAACGCCAACCCCAACCCCAGAGTGCCGCTCGTGGACTCGATGATGCGCCCGCCCGGGGCCAGCTCGCCCCGCTCCTTCGCGCGCCGCACCATATGCAGGGCGGGCCGGTCCTTCATCCCCCCGGGGTTGAAACCCTCCAGCTTCGCCCAGAATCCCCGGCCGGCGGGCGCCAACGGCGCACCCACCCACAGGACCGGGGTATTGCCGACCAGAGCGCCCGGTTCCCGCACGGGGACCGGCGCGGCGGGCGCCTCCGGAATTGTCTCGGCAGGCGTGCCGTACACGACGTTGTTCATCGTTGTCGCTTTCTGTATCCGAACCGCCACCATGGGCGGTGAAGACGGTGAGTAGGCGAGCACCGGCCGACGAGACGACACGTCGACCTGGCGCTGACCGATCAGCGTCGGGCGATACAGAATCGGGCGAGAATGTCCTGTCCGTTCCGAGTGGGTAGCCCGGCGACCGGTGGGGCCCGGACCCCTCCAGCGTTGATGAACAGCAGGGCGGCGGCGACGATCGCGGCCGTCCCGAGCAGGATCAGCCACAGCAAAGACAGCAGGCTTCCTGTCCCGGCGGGAAGCACCGACTTCACCACACAATGGAGCATGTGCTGATCACAGTGGTCGGCGAGATGACCGCCCAGCGCGTGCGGGTGATGATGGTGAGCACCGTCGGCCGCCACCGCCGCCCCCATGCCGACGTGTATGTGCCCGCCTTCGCCGAGCAGCGCACAATCGATGGTCGGGACGAGGGTCAGCACCGCCAGCAGCACTGCCATCACCGGAGCGCGCCTCAGGCGAGCGACGAGGGTCATCGCGCACCGCCCCTGGAACGGGAGAGGCGGGACGGAACCTTACCGGCGGGTGGCACAGATACGCGTTCCCGGATGCCCGCTCGCCGCACATCGGCACGTTCGGCCGTTCTGTTCATCTGCACCACCTCCTTTCTTCCCGGCCCGGCGCTGCAGGCAGTTGCGCTCTCTGCGTTACCGGCTGAGCAAGATCGAAAACGTTTGGCCGACAATCTACTACCGGCATCCATCTTTGCGGGGATCCTGTGACGCGGTCCACCGGTAGCCCCAAGCATGGGGACACGTTCTCGCCGCATTCCACCAGCGCGAGACCCGGGCCGGACCTGGAGTCGACGCCGCGTTTGCTGCGCCCTCATCCTGGCGACTGTGCAGCAATGAGCAGCGTGTCGGTCCCGGCACAACCGGCCGGCGTCGACAATCGAGGTCGGCGTCATCCAGACCGAAGCCGCCGATGTGCGGCAGAGCGATATTCGACACCGTTGTGTCCAGAGCCACCGGAACACAACTTGCACTATACCCCCTGGGGGTATAACTTCGTCTAGTCCCACCCATGACGAAAGGAAGAGCGCAACAATGAACACCTCGAACCATGACCACAGCCACCATCCGAGCCACGGCGAGCACGCCGGCCACGAAACGCAGCACGGGCACACCGGGCACGCCGCTGCGGGCCACGCCGGACACGGCGCTCCCGCATTCCCCGAGGGGCTGCTGATCACGCAGGACGGGTACTCGCTGGAACTGCAGGAACCTGTCGCCGCGGCAGGCGAGATCGATTTCCGGTTCCGCATCATCGGCCCAGACCAGCGGCCGGTCACCGACTACGCCCCCAGCCACGACAGGGAACTGCACCTGATCGTCGCCAAGCGTGAGCTGACCGGTTTCTGGCACGTCCACCCGGAGCGGGCCGCCGACGGCACCTGGTCGGTGCGACTGAACCTGCCCGATGCGGGCTCCTACCGGGTCTTCACCGATATCGCCCCGCGCGAGCTCGGCCACAGCATCACTCTCGGCGCGGATCTGGCCGTCGCCGGTACCTATGCTCCCGAACCGATTCCCGCACCGGCCCGCACCACTGTCGTCGACGACTACGAGGTCGAACTGCAGGGCGATCTGATCGCCGGTGCCGGGCGCCTGCTCACCCTCACCGTGCGCAAGAACGGCGCCCCGGTCACCGACCTGCAGCCCTACCTCGGGGCCTTCGGGCACCTGATCATCCTCCGTAGTGGTGACCTGGCCTACGTGCACGTGCACCCCAACGGAGAACCCGGTGACGGCATCACCGCCCCAGGCCCCGACATCACCTTCCACGCCGTTACACCCGGGCCCGGGGTCTACCGCCTGTTCCTCGACTTCCAGCACGAAGGGGTCGTTCATACAGCCGCTTTCACCCTGCCCGCCGGCACAGCCCACCAGCACTGACCATCAGGCGAACCCTGCCACCCCGCGAACACACCGAGGAGACCTCATGTGCGACTGCCGTTGTCCATCGGCCCGCGCCCCGCCCCACCCCTCCCAGAAAGCTGTTCGAAGATGTTCACCTCGTTGTTCACCCACCGCGACTATCTGCGCCTGTTCACCGCCCAGGTATCGGCCCTGTTCGGCACCGGACTGACCACCGTCGCCCTGGGACTGCTCGCCTACGAGCTCGCCGGCGCCGATGCGGCCGCCGTACTCGGCACCGCGCTGACCATCAAAATGCTGGTCTATGTGACCGTAGCGCCGCTCGTGGCCGCCTACGCCGATCGCTTCCCGCGCCGATTATTCCTGGTCGGACTCAACACGATCCGAGCTGCGGTGGTGCTTGCGCTGCCGTTCATCGACCAGATCTGGCAGATCTATGTGCTGATCGCGGTATTACAGACCGCCTCGGCCGCGTTCACCCCCACCTACCAGGCCGTCATCCCGGACATCCTGCCCGACGAACGCGACTACACCAAAGCGCTGTCGGCCGCCCAACTGGCCGCCACCATGGAGACGCTGCTGAGCCCGATGCTGGCAGCGGCAGCACTGGCCGTGATCAGCTTCCACTGGCTGTTCGTCGGTACCGCCATCGGTTTCGCGGTCTCGGCCGCCCTGGTGATCACCACCCGCATCCCCGACGCGAGGACGGTCACCGAGAGCACCTTCGGAGAACGGATCAGCGTGGGCATGCGGATCTTCGCCGCGACACCGCGGCTGCGCGGACTGCTCGGCCTGAACCTGGTGGTCGCGGCGGCAGGCGCGGTCGTCATGGTCAACACCGTCAACTACGTGCGCGACACGCTCGGCGGAACCCAGTCCGGGGTGGCGGCGCTGCTGGCCGCGAACGGTTCGGGCACCATGCTCGTCGCGCTGACCCTGCCACGAGTCCTCGAACGCCTCGGCACGCGCCCGGTGATGCTGGCGGGTGCGGCCACCTTGCTCGCCGGACTCGGAGCGGCCATCGCGCTGTCGACCGCAAGCGACGGCGACTGGCGCTGGGGCGCCGCGTTCGTGGTGTGGGCAATGGTCGGCGCGGGGACAGCGGCCGTGCTCACCCCGACCGGGCAGGTGCTGCGCCGCTCCTCACAACCTGCCGACCGACCCGCGCTCTTCGCCGCTCAGTTCTCGCTCTCGCACCTGGCCTGGCTGATCACCTACCCGCTCACCGGATGGCTGAGCACCGCCACCGGTTTCACCATCACCTGGCTGACACTGGCCGTGCTCGCCGGCGGCGGGATCGTTCTGGCAGTGCGAATGTGGCCGCGTGAGGACCACATCGTCGCCGCGTACCGGCCCCGGCCGATACTCGCAGACGAACCCGGCGTACCGACGCACGCAAGGGCCTGAACAGTCGGCCCCGGCGGGTTCGCCATCGCTGCCGACAGGCTGCGAGACTGGATTACCAGGTAAAACTGCTCCGATCCGAACGTCGAGAAGAAAGGAAGCACCATGGAAGTCGCACTGTCGACCACCCTGAACACCACCTTCGACGACGCTGTCACCCGAACCAGGCAAGCGCTGTCCGAACACGGTTTCGGCGTGCTCACCGAGATCGATATGAAAGCCACCCTGAAAACGAAAATCGGGGCGGATATGGAGGACTACCTGATCCTCGGCGCCTGCAACCCGTCGCTGGCGCACCGCGCAGTCGGTGTGGACCGGCAAATCGGATTGCTCCTGCCCTGCAACGTCGTGGTGCGCACCGACACCTCCACCCAGAACACGATCGTCGTCGAGGCGATGAACCCCGAGGTGATGGTCGCGGTGACCGAGGAACCCGGACTACGCGGCGTCGCCGCTGACGCCACCACCCAGCTTCAGGCTGCGATCGATTCCCTGAACGCTCGATAAGCCCAGACCGCCTCCGACGAGTAGCAGGCCTGGGCGACCGATGCGCTGACGGTGCAGCTGTTACCCGGCCCTGCTGAGACAGACCTGCCTTCAGCGAACGAGCCCAGGATCCGATCTGTGCACGACGCTCTCGGCTCTCTGGCCTCCACTACCCCGGTATCGCCAGGCGGAACTTACCTCGTTGAACGGCCCCCTACGGCGAGGACGACCGAGGGACGGGACAGTGCGCGGCGCCGCATCGTTCACTCGTGATCGGTTGCGGATTCCATCAGGCCATTCAGCAGAATCTCCGCATAGATATCGCCGATCTCCCGCGGTGACACCGGCCCGCTCAGGTCGAGCCATACATGCGTCCAGGCGCCCATGCCGATGATTCCGAACGCGATGAGCCGAGGCGGGCCGAGTTTTCGGAATACACCCGCTTGCATACCGGCGTCGATCGCGTCGACGAAATATTGCTCGAATTCGTCACGTTTGTGCTGGATCTCGGCGAACACCTCGCCGGACAGGAAACGCCGCTCCTGCAGGAACACCGCGATCTCGGATTTGTAGATCGACATCGGTTCCAGCAGCGCCTCCGCGACGAGTCGTCGCAGTACCTGCTCAGGGGACTGCTGACTATCGGCCAGCACATTGCGCGCACGGCCGAGCTGGTAATTGATGAACTCGTCGTGCACCCTGCGCAGCAGGTCCTCTTTGCTTTCGAAATGATGATAGAAGGCGCCCTTGGTCAGCTCCGCACCCTCGACGATGCTCTGCACCGACGTGGCCGCGTAACCCTTCTGCTCGAACAACCGGACCGCGCTTTCGAGCAGCGCCCGGCGCGCACCCTCGGGGTCGCGAACACGACGACTGTTCTGCCTCCCGCCGGTACTCGCCGGCTTCTTGGAGTTCGCGACCGCTTCGACAAGGCTCTGAACTGCACTCGGGTCGTACCCACTCCGCTCGAACAGCTGCACCGCGCTGTCGATCAACGCCTGCCGATCACCGGTGGGCGCACGCCCCCGGCGCCCGCCCTGTCTGCTCTCGGTGGTCTTCGGTTCTCTCGCCACAATGCCTCTCTCCATTACGCCGTGAGCACCTTCTCCTGTCGACCCGGCGACCCGAGGGCGGCTCCAACCCCATGAGGTTACTTTGTATACCAACGAGTTGGTAGGCTGCAGGTTTTTCTACAGCTCATATCCCCGGCAGCTACGCAAGGTACAGGACCTTCTTCCAGCAAGCCTGCACGCACAAACATTCCCACCAGAAATGCCGACACACCGGTCGGTACGGAAGGTTAGCAGATCCACACCTGCACGGGAGCGGTTTCGGACCAGACTATCGAACCATTCCGCCCCACCTCAGATCACCACAACCCGGCCTCGCTGCAACACCCCACGCAGCCACACAAACCGCCCCTGAGCTGCCGATTCGCCCTTACGAAGCCTACTGAGGTAATCTCTCTGAGCGGCCCGACAGGGCCACAACGGGCTGTGGCGCAGTTTGGTAGCGCACTTGACTGGGGGTCAAGTGGTCGCAGGTTCAAATCCTGTCAGCCCGACCATGAAACCCCTTCCGACCTGCATCGGAAGGGGTTTTCTCATCAACGGGACGGTACTCGGATTCGGCGTGAACCGGCCGAAATCTCATACTTTCGAGCCCTGTCCGTGTGCCCAGCGCTCGAGGACCTCCGGGACACACTGATGGCCACCGAACTCGCCTGCGGGACCGAAT
This sequence comes from Nocardia donostiensis, assembly GCF_002081715.1. Taxonomy (GTDB): domain Bacteria; phylum Actinomycetota; class Actinomycetes; order Mycobacteriales; family Mycobacteriaceae; genus Nocardia; species Nocardia donostiensis. Next base: position 147,982 of record NZ_MUKP01000004.1, read on the forward strand.
TCCACGAACCGCAACCTGACAACTCGCCGAACTGATCACTCACGGCTCGACGCCACAGCCTGATGAAACCCGGTCCGTGCCTGACGGTCCCCATCGCGCGAAATCCATCTGGCCGGCCGGAGCCGGCCGTGAACCTATGCTTTGGCGGCGGAAGCCCAGGCGGCGAACACAGCCCTGCCCACGGAAACACCGAGGCACAGGACAGGTATCCCCCGCCGTGGCGGGCGAGACCGATCGTCAGGATGATGTCTCCACACCTTCATGGCGTCGCAGATCACGCCGCGGCCGAGGTCCCGGAACCTTTTCCTCGACGGCGTGTTTGCGTGCCGCCAACCCGATCAACGCACCGGGAACGATCGCGGCGAAGAAGGGGGACGGTCCGAGTAGGACACCGTCGAGAAGGCCCCATGTCATCAGTACCCAGCCGATCCCGGCGGGTATAGGCACACCGCGTTTCGCGAGATGCCACAGCAGGCAGCCCAGCAGGATCAGGGGTACGGCGAAGCCACCGGGTCCGGACCAGAACGTGACCGCATCGTCGACCGACGCCGCGTCTCGATCCAGGAACGGGACAGTCGACCACAGACCCCGGCCGACCCACGTGCCGATGTGTTGCCCTGCCGTGAGCACAAGTATCACCAGGTGACCGACGCCGAGCGTGATCATGATTGCGCTCGCCCAGCGGAGCATCGTGAGCGGGCTCAACGGTTCTCTCCCAGGTGGTCGACCAGATCGGCGCCCCGCGCGAGCGCGTGGATGTCGTCGCCCTCGACGACACCGACCCGGTCTCCCTGCTCAGACCGGTAGGTGTCCCACTTCATCATCGCCTCCTGTGTTAATCAACATAGAAAGTGTTACATGTACAGCCAGTGGCCCGCCAGCCATGGGTAGACTGCCTGACCGTGAAGTCTTCACGGGCCACCCGACGGGCGGAGATGACCCAAGAGAGCCGCAGGCTCCTGGTCGAAGCGGCCGCCGAACTGTTCGCCGAGCGCGGCTATCGGCAGACCACATTCGAGGACATCGCAACGCGATCCGGGGTGAGCCGCGGCTCGATCCCCTGGCACTTCGGCAACAAGGAGGGCCTGCTCGGCGCGGTCGTCGAACACGTCGTGGCCGACCTCCGCGCCGACGACACGAACACACTCGGACCCAGCACCCTCGACGAGGCGTTGCGCGCGCTCGTGTCGTTCACCCGGAACCCGTCGACACAGCTCTTCGTCACGCTCATCGCCGAGGCCATGGAACCCGGCTCGGCACTGAACAAGTGGTACGCAAGCCTGCACGAAGCACTGCGCGCCAAAGTCCGCTCCTGGCTCCTCCAGGTCGATCTGCCCAACGGCGTGGACGCCGACGACCTCGACACGGTCCTGGTCGGCGCGGTTATGGGCATCCACCAGCAGTGGCGCATCAACCCCGACGCCATCGACCTCGACCGCACTTACGCAACCGTCGGCATTTTGCTGCGCTCGGCTGGCATCGGCACACCGCGATCCTCGCGCTGAACCTGGCCTCACCGGCTCGAGCCCGTCCGGTTCCCGCACCTCGATGTGGTCGTCCGCAGAGGAGCTATCGGCTGTTGACAGGCCGCATCGCAGGGAGCAGCTGGCGCCCTGCGGCCATGTCGAGCAGGATCACAGAGTCGACACGCGGCCGTCTGCTACACAAACGCGAGGCCCCCGCATGACCAGCCGTCCGCTGCTGAACAGCCGACCACTCTTCGACGCCGACCTCCACCTCGATCGGCATGCTGAAGTCGAAGCGCTGACGATGCAGGCGGTATGCCTGCGCGCCCACGATGGTGCCGGCGCCGTCCATCAACGCCTGTGCGGCGCCCAGCGATGCCATGTCGCGCTCACGGGTTTCTACTCCGGCGCACTGTAATTCGTTATGGCGGCGTCGACGATGCTGACGTCGATAGCAGTCGGTGTCCCGCTCGCCGTCGTGCGCCCGTGTGGGATGGCGGCGAACCGGCAGGTAGCCCGGTCTACCGGGGTAGCTGGTGGTGCTCAGAGCACGACCTCGGCGAAGCGGTCGATCTGGTCAGGGTCGGTGCCGTAGCAGTACAGCATGGTCTCGTCGGCGCCGAGGTCTTCGAATTGTTTGATGCTGGAACGGATCTGGTCGGGGGTGGTGAGCAGGCCGGCGGCCATGTGATCGGCGCGGCCGCTGAACTCGTAGTAGCCGAGGATCGCGGCGCGGGCCTGGTCGATCAAGGGTTGGGGGCCGAGGACGGCGTTGAGTTGGGCGACGATGCGCGGGGCGCCGGAGCGGCCGTGGTCGATCCAGGAGCGTCGGGCGAGGTCGAAAAGAGTGCCCGCCCAGGAGGGTGCGGCGGCGACCCGTCGACCTGACTCATGCCGAAACCTCCAGCAGGACCAACATCACACCAGCACAACGAAATACAGTATGCACCTCGGTCACCTGCGCCGAGTGAGTACGACGCGATCCGCGAGCAGTTCCGGCTCACCCGGCGGCGTGAAGTAGATCTCCATGACGGTGCGGTCGAGTGATTCCAGCTTGATCAGAGTGCGCATCGGGATGGTCATGCCGATGTTCTGCTCGCCGGTGAGGCCGGGATCGGTGAAGTCACCGGTCATCGAGATCTCGGCCGCGCTGCCGCTGCCCTTGGCGCCCTGGTAGGTCATCATCATCGGCGACACACTGTCGACGGTCGACCACTCGTACCGATCGTCTACCGTCGAATAACCGAGGTGGCCTAGCCGGTAGTACGGCCGGTCGCCCAGCATTCCCTCGACCTCCTCTTCGAGGAAATTGTTGCCGGTCTTGCCGATCCAGCGCCACCGGGAGACCAGGTCGTGTCCACGCAAGGGGTTGTCGGGTGTTCCGCCCGCCACGAAGGTCGCCTTCTCGACGTTCCATTCGCCGACGAGCTGATCGAGCCTGGCGTGGCCGGGATCCTGGTGCTCCGGAGCGGCGCCGGCAATCGTGATGCCGGTCTCGGCGACGGTGGACTCGGTGGCGGCCGTCCCGCAGGCGGTGCCGAGCAGTGCGATGGTGACGAGCACCGTGGGGAACAGACGGCGGAACTTGTTCGATGTCACGGGAATTCCTTTGATCTGCGACCGCTCGGACTGGAGGGGTACTTCAGTTCTGGTCGAATTCGGTGTTGCGCGCGACCTTTTCCCACACCAGGAGGTCGGTCCGCTCGCGATCGAGGTGATCGAGAATGGTGTCGATCGAGTCGCTGCCGAGGGGAAGGCGCAGCGGCGTGCGCTCGGCCTCGAGCGCGGTGCGGATGGCCGCGGCAGCCTTGGCCGGGTCGCCGGGCTGGAGGCCGTCGTTGCTTTCGACCATGCGGCGGGTGGCACCGACGGTCTCGGCGTAGGTATCGGTCTCGGCGCTGAAGTAGGCCGAGCCCGGCCCGAACAGCCCGGTGCGGAAGGCGCCGGGTTCAACGACGAGCACCCGGATCCCAAATGGGCGCACCTCGTCGGCCAGCGCCTCCGACAGCCCTTCCAGGGCAAATTTCGTCGCGCTGTAGGCGGAGAAACCGGCGAAGGATCCCCGCCCACCGACACTGCTCATCATGACGATCGCGCCGCGGCGCTGGGCGCGCATGTGCGGGAGCACGGCACGGGTCAGCGCCGCGGGACCGAACACGTGCAGGTCGAACAGGTCGCGCAGCTCACGATCGGTGGTTTCCTCCACTGCGCCGACCTGGGTGCGCCCTGCGTTGTTGACCAGAACGTCGATGCGGCCGTGCCTGGCGACGACGTCGGCGACGACCGCGTCGATCCGCGCGGTGTCGGTGACGTCGAGGGCGACGGTATCGATCTGGTCCGGATACGCGGCGACCAGGTCGTCCAGCGCCGCAGTGCGTCGGGCCACCGCGACGACGGTGTCACCGGCGGCGATCGCGTCCTGGGCGATCGCCCGTCCGAAGCCGCTGCTCGCGCCGGTCACCAGCCAGATCTTCGGGTTGCTCATCATGTCTCCTCGTTCGTGGGTTCGTCGTCGATCTTTGCGGTCGCACCGGCGCGGCGTCCAAGACTCTTTGTGATATCCAATGGTTATGGATGTGCACGGTCGCGAGCTGCGGTACTTCGTCGCGGTCGCCGAGCAGCTGAACTTCACCAGGGCCGCCGAAGGGCTGTTCGTCTCCCAGCCTGCACTGAGCAAGCAGATCCGCATGCTCGAGCGTCAGCTGGGAGCGCGATTATTCGAGCGGGACGGGCGTTCGGTGCGGCTGACCCCCGTGGGGGAGGCGCTGTTGCCGCACGCGCGGCGGATGCTGGCCCTGTGGGACCAGGCGCGGGCCGAGGTTGACACCGCGAAGGCGGCCCAGCTGGCGAGCCTGGTGATCGGGATCAGCACCAGCCCCGGCCGCGGACTGCTGCCCGCGGTGCGCTCCCGCTTCGCCACCGCTTTTCCGTCGGCCAAACCCGTGTTGCGCCAGGTAGCCTGGGCGGATCCCACGGCAGGCCTGGGCGATTCGACCACCGATGTGGCCTACGTCTGGCTACCGCTGACCGATGCCGCCCGCTACGAATGGATTGTGGTGGCCCACGAACCACGACTGGTCGCGCTGCCCGAGACCCATCGCCTCGCGGCACAGGAGACCGTCGACTTCGCCGACCTCCTCGACGACCCCTTCCTCGCCTTACCGGAATCCGCGGGCACACTGCGCGATTACTGGCTCGCTCTGGACGCGCGCGACGGACACCCACCGATCATCGGTGGCGAAGTCTCCAGCACCGAGGAGACCTACGAGGCGGTCAGGGGCGGCGACGGCATCGTCCTCCTGGCCGCGGGCAACGCCTCCCTGGTGATCCACGACGGCATCGTCGCCCGCGAGGTCCGCGGCATCACCCCCAGCGAACTCGCCCTCGCCTGGCGCCGCGACGACCACCGCCCCTTGGTCCGCGGCTACGCCGAGGCATGCCGCCTCGCTCTGGCGGGCAGCGGGATTCATCGGTGATCGCCGGCGGCGCACCGTTGTCCACCCCAGCGGTCCGAGCAGCTCCGCACCAAGGCGATGCGTAGTTGCCCCAGTAGGACTTTCGCGGCGGGGATGCGGGCCGATCGGTGCGGTGAACCAGGGTGAGGCGGCCGCCCGATGTCCGCCAACAGTTTCAGCTTCCCGCCCAGCGCGGAAACACATGCGGCGAGAGCTTCGACCGTCGCGACCTCACCATGCTCATAGCAGCCGCAGCAGCAACAGGCACATCCGTTATCGGCCATGGTTACCATGGTCGGCGGACGGTTCCAGGACAGGCAGAGACGCCGCTGACCAGCCCTTTCCCATTTCGTTCCTGTTTACGACGGTGCCTTTCGCGGACTACCAGGCACCGACAGGTTTCACGTCCCATGCCAGCCGAATCCGAGGTTTGGTTTGCAGCGCGAGAGGTTCGGTCGTGTCCCCCGGGAGCCAGAGCCGCAGACCTTCGTAGTCGGACGGGCCTCGGTCTACACTCAACCGCTCCAACCGGCGAAGACGGCCCAGGTAAGTATGTTCCTGCCCACATGCACAGAGGCTGATATATGCCTCCCCCGCTGTTGGGTCGAGCGAGAACAAGACGGCCTGAGTCCCACGGGTGAGCCGGAACGAATGCAGTCCGACGGGCCACTCGAGATCCTCGAACTCTCGTGTCGGCTCGCCCTCGAAGAGCCAGATGAGATCGACGAGGTCGGGAATCTCCACGCGTTGACAGTAGTGGAGTAGCGGTGGGGTCAGGCGACGTAGGACTTCTCCCCTTGCAGGTTGTCCAGGTCGATCTGCCCCTTCGGGATGCCGCCGGTGATATTGACGACCCGGGCCGGCTGTCGAGTCGACGCAGCGGCCGTCAGAGCCGGCATCAGCCAGTGCGTGAGACAGAACGGCGCGATCACATCGACCGCGAACGCGGTCTCGAGGCCGTCCTCGGTCAGTATCCGGTGAGATCGCGTTGCGCCCGCGTTGTTGATCAACACGTCCACACCACCGGTCCGGTTGCTGACCTCCTCGGCGAGATGGCGCACATCGCGGAGCCGGGACATGTCGGCTGTGATCGCTTCGACGCGGCGATTCCCGCTGGAGCCGCGGAGCTCCTCCACTGCAGCATTGGCGCGGTCCTTGTCGCGCCCGACGAGGATGACGCTGGCACCCAGTCCGGCCAGGGCTCGCGCGGTCTCCTTTCCGATACCTCCAGTGCTCCCAGTCACCAGCACGGTCTTGCCTTCCACGGACACCACTCCACTCGCCATCCTGTCACTCGGTGACACTATAGACACCTGATGTCACTAAGTAGTCTGAGTGCGTGAAAGAAGGACTGCGCGAACGGACGCGCCGAGCAGTCCGGGCCGAGCTCGCCGAGGTCGCCATGGACCTGTTTGCTCGGAAGGGCTTCGACGAGACGACTGTCGAAGAGATCGCTAGCGCAGCCGGGATGACCAAGCGCAGCTTCTTCCGATACTTCCCCACCAAGGAAGACGTCGTCTTCGATGGCGTCGACCTCACCGGAGAGAAAGTTGTCGCCGACATCGCGGCTCGGCCTGAAGGCGAGGACGCCTGGGAGTCGCTGCATCGTGTGCTCCGGACCTGGCAGAGTGAGATCCATGCCAGCGAGCAGGTACTCGCTACCCTTCGGCTCATCGAGGCCACGCCCACGCTCGTCGGACGACTCCACCATCGACGAACCGAGTGGCGGCGGCGCGTCAGCGAAGCGCTGCAGAACCGCGCAGGGGCAGATACCGACGCATACACCGCGGACCTGCTCATCAACGCAGCCACCGCGGTGCTCGACGCCGTGTCCAGCGAGTGGGTGCGATCAGGCGGGAAGGCGGACCGCCCAACCCTGCTGGACCAGGGGTTCCGCCAGGTCCATGTCGATCCCAACGCGCGACGATCGCCGGCCACCACGACTTCGGAGAACACCGGCTAGGAATGCGGTCGGTTGCGGAGCACAATATGTGCAGGGATGAATGTCCCAAGGTGATCTGCCGGGTTCGGCAGATCACTTCGCCCACCGACCGAGGGGCGAGACTGACGACATGCACCGAGACGGCGAGCGCCCGAAAGGGCTTTCTGTTTCCGCGCTGGCGGCGGTAGCGAACCCGTCGTACTCGCGAATCGACACGTGGAATCTGCTCGACGATGCGTGCCGTCGGCTCGCTGATGTCAACTGTGCCGGGCTGGACACGACCCACGAGGCCGCCCGGGTGCGGCGCCTCCTCGATCGTCTCGGCGCCTACGAGCGGTACTGGTTGTATCCGGGGCCGGCGAGGCTGGCGGCGTTTCGCGGATATGTCGCCGACCTTGCCACGGTGCGGCTCACCGAGGAAGTGTCGCTGGCCGTGCGCCTGCTCTCCGAGTACGGCGACCGCGCGGCCGTGTTCGACACCTCCACGCCGTTGGCCGATCAGGAACTCGTGGCACGGGCCAAACAGCAGCAGTTCTACACCGTTCTGCTCGGCGACGATTCCCCGCCCGAGGCTCCCGAGAGCCTGGTGGAGAGCCTGCGGGCGCTGCGCGGCCCGTCCGACGATGTGCAGTTCGAGCTGCTTGTCGTGGCGAGCATCGAGGACGCCATCACCGCCGTCGCATTGAACGGCGAGATCCAGGCGGCGATCATTCGGCACGACCTGCCGCTTCGTTCCCGCGACCGGGTGCCGTTGATGACCACATTGCTCGGCGCCAACGACGAGGTGGTCGTGACCGACCGCACCCACGACTGGGTGGAATGCGGCGAGTGGATCAGGCAGCTGCGGCCGCATATCGACCTGTATCTGCTCACCGACGAGTCGATCGCCGCGGAGACCGAGGGCGAGCCGGACGTCTACGATCGCACGTTCTACCGGCTCAACGACGCCACCGACCTGTACAGTACGGTGCTCGCCGGCATCCGGAGGCGGTACGCCACACCGTTTTTCGACGCCCTGCGTGCCTATGCGGCCGCGCCGGTCGGCCAATTCCACGCCCTTCCCGTCGCCCGTGGAGCCAGCATCTTCAACTCCACATCGCTGCAGGACATGGGCGATTTCTACGGCCGCAACATCTTCATGGCCGAGACGTCGTCCACCTCCGGCGGGCTGGACTCACTGCTGGACCCACACGGCACGATCAGGGCGGCGATGGACAAAGCCGCCCTGACGTGGTCTGCCGATCAGACGTACTTCGTGACCAACGGAACATCCACCGCGAACAAGATTGTCGTGCAAGCCCTGACCCGGCCGGGCGACATCGTGCTGATCGACCGCAACTGCCATAAGTCGCACCACTACGGCCTGATGCTCGCCGGGGCATACCCGATGTATCTGGACGCCTACCCGCTCGAGCCGTTCGCGATCTACGGAGCCGTGTCCCTGCGCACCATCAAGAAGGCGCTGCTGGACCTCGAGGCGGCCGGGCAGCTGGATCGAGTGCGCATGCTGCTGCTGACCAACTGCACTTTCGACGGCATCGTCTACAACCCGCGGCGCGTGATGGAGGAAGTCCTGGCGATCAAGCCGGATATGTGCTTCCTGTGGGACGAGGCGTGGTACGCGTTCGCTACCGCGGTGCCGTGGGCACGACAGCGGACCGCGATGGTTGCCGCCGGGCAACTCGAATCGGCGTTGTCGTCGCCCCGGTATGCCGAGGAGTACCGCATGTGGCGTGCATCAATGCAGGGAGTCGACCGCGCCGAGTGGAGCAACCACCGGCTGCTTCCCGACCCCGAGCGCGCGCGGGTACGCGTATACGCGACACATTCCACCCACAAATCGCTGTCGGCGCTGCGGCAGGCGTCGATGATCCATATCCACGACCAGGATTTCAAAGCTCTCGCCCGCGAGGCGTTCGCCGAGGCGTTTTCGACCCACACCTCGACGTCGCCGAACCAGCAACTCCTGGCGTCGTTGGATTTGGCGCGGCGGCAGGTCGATATCGAGGGCTTCCAGCTGGTCCGGCACGTCTACGATATGGCGCTGGTGTTCCGGCACCGCGTCCGCAAAGACCGGCTGATCGGCAAATGGTTCCGCATCCTCGACGAGGCCGACCTGGTGCCCGGCGAGTTCCGGCCCTCTGAAGTCAGCTCGTACCGGCAGGTCAGGCAGGGTGTCTTGGCAGAGTGGAACGAGGCGTGGCGATCCGATCAGTTCGTGCTCGACCCGACCCGGGTCACCTTGTTCATCGGCAAGACCGGCATGAACGGGTACGAGTTCCGCGAGAAGATCCTGATGGACCGATTCGGCATCCAGATCAACAAGACCTCGATCAACAGTGTGCTGTTGATCTTCACCATCGGCGTCACCTGGTCGAGCGTGCACTACCTGCTCGACGTGCTGCGCCGGGTGGCCGGCGACTTCGAGAGCAGCAGGAGCGCGGCCGGTAAGGCCGACCGCGCCCTGCACCAGCGCCGGGTCGACGAGATCACCAAGGAACTGCCTGCGCTGCCCGACTTCAGCGAGTTCGACAGCGCGTTTCGTCCCGACAGCGCCAGCTCGTTCGGCGACATCCGATCGGCCTTCTACGCCGGGTACGAGGAGCCCGACCGCGAACACGTCCTGCTCGGCGACGCCGGGCGACGACTCGCCAAAGGGAAGCCCCTGGTGTCCGCCACCTTCGTCGTCCCCTACCCGCCCGGCTTCCCGGTGCTGGTGCCGGGGCAGGTGATCTCGCGGGAGATCCTGTATTTCCTGGCCGAGCTCGACGTCAAGGAAATTCACGGATACAACCCCGACCTCGGGTTATCGGTTTTCACCGAGGCCGCGCTCACGCGGCTGGCCGCGGCTCGGCGGGCCAGTGCCGCGGCGGTCGGTGCTGCGCCGGAGACAGCTCCGGCGCAGGCAGCCAACATCGGGTAGGCAGCTCCTGAACTGCCCAGCTCATCAGGTCGAAGATCTCAGTACCACCAGGGCAATTCGTCGTGGCCGAAGTCGTGGAAATCGCCGAAACGGCCGGAGTAGAACACCAGGCCGGTGCCGTCGCGCCAGCGCATATCGGTGACCTCCCCGTAGAAGACACGATGGTCGCCGATGTCGTGCGCGGTGTGGACGCGGCATTCCATCTGCGCCAGGGCGTCTGGGATCAACGGTAGCCCGGAACGGCTGCGGTCCACCGGCATGTCTTCGAACCGGGCGCCGCCGCGAGTGGCGAACCGCCGACCGATCGCTTCCTGACGGGAACCGAGAATCGACACAGCGAAGGTCTGGGTGGCTTCGACAGCGTCAGTGGTACGACTGCCGTGGGTGAGCGAGACAAGCAGAATCGGTGGTTCGAGACTGATCGAGGTCAGCGAGCTGATGGTCATCGCGCACGGGTTGCCGGTGCCGTCGTCGGCGCTGACGACCGCGACACCGGTGGTGAACCGCCCCATACTGCGTCTCATGTCCACCGGCGTCGGGCACTGGAAAGCCGGTAAAGTCATGGTCGCTCCTACCTGCTGTGATAGCGAACTTCGAAGGTGACGACACCTTCGTCGGTGCGCCACGGGCCGTGCGGCATGCCCGGCGGGCGGCAGGCGTACATGCCTGCGGTGAAGGTTTCACCGAGAGTGAGATCGGTGAACGATCCTTCGAGGATGTAGACCTCTTCCCAGAAGTCGTGCCGCTGCACACCCATCGGCGTGGAGTCCGCGCCGGGCTCGTAACGCAGAATGCGGGTAGCCACCTTGCCTTCGGGGTCGCGGGCCAGGATGCGTTCGGTGATAGCGGGGTCATCGCCGGGGCAAACGGTGTACGCGACGTCGGTGACGGGGAAGAATTCGAATTCGGGCTTTGCCATTGCTGTTACCTCTCAGGCGGTTTCGGTCTTGTAGGCGGCGAGGAACTGCTCGACGTCGTGCAGTGGCTCCTCGTAGCCGTAGTTGCGGTAGGTGTAGGCGCCCTTCACCACGAACGGCGCACCGGCATAGAACAACTCGTACTGCTGGTGGCGGCCTGCGAATTCGGAGCCGATGATGTCCCAGGCCAGCTTGAACAACTTGATGCGTTCCTCGGACGGCACGCCGGGCGACTGCACATAGTGCGTGATATCGCCGGAAGTGAGGGGGCTGGTGAGGTCTGCGACGCTGGAAGGCAATTGGAGCACTCCCCCACCCACCAAGTCCCGCAGGATCGACAGCACACGCGGGTAGATCTCCGGCTGCAACCCCATAGATCCGTAGAGTGCGCGTTTGCCCGGCACCCACTGGCCGGCGGCATCCGCAGTGGCGGTGTATTCGGCGGCCAGCACGGCGGACTCGACACCGGCGACGAGCGCGGCGAGTTCGCCGAGTTTCTCTTGGACACTGGGGATTTTGTCGACTCCGTTGACCTGGGTGACGCGGCGGGCCACGCCCGCGATGAAGCGCAGTTTGGTGGCGAAGCGGATCTGGGCCTGCCAGTTGCCGAGTGCGTGTGCGCCGGTATCGAAGAACTGGCGCCGCACACCGGTGGTGTCGCGGTCGACGAACACGCGGTCCCAGGGGATGAGGACGTCGTCGAACACCACCAGGGAGTCCGGTTCGTCGTAGCGGCTGGTCAGCGGGTAGTCGAAGCTGCTGCTGGCCGCCGGGGCGTAGGGGCGGCGGCAGTAGAGCTTGAGGCCTGCGGCATTGGCGGGGACGACGAACGACACCGCGAAATCCTGGTCGTCGGGGCCCAGCGGTTTGATGCAGGACACCAGGATCTCGTCGGCGATGGCCGCGCCGGTGGCCAGCATCTGCGACCCGCGCACGACGATCCCTTCCTCGGTTTCGCGTACTACACCGACCTGCAGGAACTCCCCTTCCCAGCCGGAGGCGGTCGTCGCGCGTGACACCTGGGGCGGGATGATGGCGTAGGAGACGTACAGGTTCTCCGCGAGCAGCCGCCGGTGGAAAGCCGTGACATTCGCGGAGAAATCGCGGGTGCCCTCGGCGAAGATTTCCGGGTGAGCGGCGAAGGAAGCGAGGAAGGTGCCGACGTGGTCGGGGCTGCGTCCCACCCAGCCGTGCGTGTGCTTGGCCCATGTCTGGATCGCTTCCCGGCGGGCACGCAGCTCTTCCTGGCTGCGGGGGATGCCGAAGACCCGGTTGGCGGTGCCTCCGGTTTCCGGTGCAGTGTACTGCATGTTGTTGGCGGGGTCGGCGGCCAGATCGAACAGTTCGGCAATGGTCTGCGCGACCGGCGCGAACGCAGGGTGGGTGGTGACGTCGTCGATGCGTTCGCCGTCGACGAGGACGACCCGCCCGTCGTTCAGCGAGGCCAGATACTCGGCTCCGGTGCGCATATCATGCTCCTTCGGTGGTGGTGTAGGTGTGGGTCAGGACGCGCCCGTCGGGCAGTACCAGTTCGAGGTCCCAGCGGTTACCGGGAGTGAAGCGGCCGTCGAGCAACGGCAGGGTGCCTGCGAAGCAGATGAAGTCACCGCCGTCGTCGCCGACCCGTTCGGTGACGACACCGAGCAGGTCGACCGGGGTGCGCAGCGCCGCGAGGGTGCCGTCCTGGTAAAGCCGTCCGTCCACCCAACTGCGGGCACGGCAGGCATCCCAGTCGAAGTCTGCCCAGTCGCCGACCTCGACGATGTTCGGCCCGATCGGCTTGGCGCATACCCGTTTCGATTCGCCGATGTCGACGGTCTCGAGGTCACGATCGGTGTGGTCGGAACCGACGCCGAGGAAGTACCGGCCGTGGTGGCGCAGGATGACCGGCTCCACCTCACCGGAAGTGCCCGCACCGGGGACCGGGGTGTAGGCAGCGGTGGTGATCGTGGCCGTGGCGATCGGGTACAGCATCGGGACGTTCTCCGGAGGCGCTACCCCGATTGCGGCCAGCTCGTCGATGTGGTGGCGTACCGCGGCTTCGTCACGGCCGGTGTACCCGGCGACCAGCGCCCGCGCGCCGTCGAAGCGGAGGGTTTCTCCGGACTCGAGGACAGTGCAGCTCAGTAGGTCGTCGATGGTTTCGGTCATGACAGGACCTTTCGCATATTCAGGAAGCTGTAGTCGTCGAGCCGGTCGCCTAGCACGGGGAACTCTGCGCGGGTACGGGCGACCACGGCGGGGTCGAGTTCGGCGAGGGTGATTCCTTCGGAGTCGCCGGCTTCGGCGAGCACCTCGCCCCACGGGTCGACGATGCGGCTGTGTCCGCCGAACTCGACGCCGTTGTGGGTGCCCACCGCGTTGCAGGCGATGACAACGACCTGGTTGTCGACCGCCCGCGCAGAGGTGAGCAGGCGCCAGTGCGCCAGGCGGGATTTCGGCCAGGCCGCAGGCACGATGACGATTTCGGCGCCTGCTTGCACCAGTTCGGTCCACAGTCCGGGAAAGCGTAGGTCGTAGCAGGTGGTTGCGCCGATGGGGCCGAAGGCCGTGTCGGCGACCTGGATCTGCTGTCCGGGTTGCAGGAGTTCGGTCTCGAGGGACTGGTAACCGAAGACGTGAATCTTGCTGTAGTGGTGGGTGATTCGTCCTTCCGGGTCGATCAGCACGGCGGTGTTGCGCAGCTTGCCGCCGTCGGTGTGCTCGATGATGCTGCCCGCGTGCACGTAGCAGGTCCGGTCGCGGGCGATGGCCTGCAGGACCTGGACGGTCGCGCCGTCGAGATCTTCCGCGGCAGCCTGGTAGCTGTCGAAGTGGCTGTAGCCGACGCGCCACAGCTCGGGCAGCACGATCAGGTCGGCATCGGCGCTGAACGCGGCCAGCATCTGGCGTACCCGTTCGAGGCGATGCGCCGGAGTCTCGGGGTCGGGGCTGGCTATTTGCGCCAGTGCGACTTTCATCAGTTCGTCCTTGTGTGTCGGGGTCAGAACCTGGGCTGTTTGAGCGAGCACAGGGTGGTGTCGAGGTGTTCGCGCACCGCACGGATCGCGGCCTCGGTGTCGCTGGCGGCCAGCGCGTCGACGATGGCACCGTGCTCGATGAGGACCTGCTTCTTGCGCTGCTCGACGGAGAGCATGATCCGCACGCCCATCCGCATCTGCCGGTCGCGCAGCGAACGGTAGAATTCGTGCATCACCTGGTTGCCTGCGGCGCGGATGACCGTGGTGTGGAATTCGAGATCGTGGGCGATGAACTCGACGGGGTCGATATCGGCTTCTTGCCGCTTCACCAGTTCACGCAGCCGGTCGGGAACCTGGCCTGGATCCGGGGCGACCTCGGTGATCGACCACTCCTCCACGACCCGCCGAGCCTGCATCACGTCGTCGACGTCCTTGTCGGTCAAGGCCGGGATGTAGGCGCCCTTGTGGGGCACCCGGCGGACGAAGCCTTCGGCCTCCAGCCGGAGCAAGGCTTCGCGCACCGGCGTGCGTGAAGTGCCTGAAGCCGCCGCAACCTGGGCCTCGGACAGGAACATCTCTTCATCGCGAGGCAGGGTGAGGATGGTGTTCTTCAACCATTCGTAGGCCAGCTCCGGTGCGGAGGCCGCGCTGGACTTCGATGTCGTCATGAGAGATGCCCTTTCAGCTGTTGTTACGGGACGGCAACTGCCGTGTCCCCGGTCGCGTCGGATACCGGTGTTTCCTCGTGCATATCGGCCAGATCCACCGTGCGGGTTTCCCGCGCCACCAGCGCGGCGACCAAAGAGATCGCCCCCATGACCGCTAGATAGACGGCGATGGCCTGACCGGTGCCGAAGTGGTCGTACAGGGCGATGGCAATGATCGGAGCAAGCGAGCCCGCCAGCACCGAGGCCAGGTTGTAGGCCAGCGAAACCCCCGAATAGCGGACCTCGGTGGGAAACAGTTCGGAGAAGAAGGCACCGATCACCGCGCTGTAGGCCGCGAAGATGAGCAGTCCCACTGCGACCGCAAGGAAGATCGCGCCGGTGGCGGTGGTATCGAGCAGCGCGAAGAACGCGAACGCCCACACGATCGTCGCCACCGAGGCCCCGATGTAGATCGGCCTGCGCCCTATCCGATCCGCCAGCACCGCGAACAGCGGAATCGCCACCAAGGCCACCGCCATGCCGATCATCACCGCGCTCAATCCGGTGCCGCGTGGCAGGTCGAGGATCTGGGTGAGGTAAGTGATCACGAACAGCGAGAAGATGTAGAATCCGGCGTTCTCACCGAACCGGGTGAATGCCGCCAGCAAAATCTGGCGCCAGTACCCGCGAATGGCGGCATTCAACGGCATCCGCACCAGTCGCGGGCTCGTCACGGCCCGCGTCTGCTCGAACAACGGTGTCTCGGCGACATACAACCGCAGCACCAAACCGATCACTACCAGCAGCGCCGAAAGCCCGAACGCGATACGCCAGCCCCACGACAGGAAGGCCTCCTCCGACAACACTGCCCCCAGCAGCGCCAACACACCGGCAGCCATCAGGTTGCCCAAGGGCGGCCCCAGGTTGGGCCACGCAGACCAGAAGGCGCGCCGCTTGGAATCGCCGTGTTCGGAGACCAGCAGCACCGCCCCACCCCACTCGCCGCCGAGCGCGAAACCTTGTACCAGCCGCAACAGCACGAGCAGCAAGGGAGCGGCAACACCGATGGCCGCATAGGTCGGCAGTAGCGCGATGAGGAACGTCGATACACCCATCAGCAACAGGCTGGCGATAAGCGTTGCGCGGCGCCCTTTGATGTCACCGAAGTGGCCCAGGACGGCGGCGCCCAGCGGACGAGCAACGAAACCGACGGCATATGTCGCGAAAGCCAGCATGGTGCCGACCAATGGATCTTCGGAGGGGAAGAACAACTTGTTGAACACCAGCGCGGCTGCGGTGCCGTACAGGAAGAAGTCGTACCACTCCACCGCAGTGCCTGCCAGGCTAGAGCCTGCGATGACCGGCAGGCTGGTGTGCGGTCGCCGGTTGATAGATTTGTTTTTGGCGGTTGCCATCGCGGCTCCTCATCGCTTCGTCGCTCCGTGACGATCCATCCGCCCGATATCTACCTGCACGTAGATGTCCGAAAGGGCGATGGATGGTGCTGCCAGGCTCGGTGGTTGTTGGCGCAACCACCGAGCCCTCCCCGCCCGCTGATCCAGGCTGTGAAGCCGGTCACGAGCGGGCCGTGTACCAGTTGTATACCATCGGTCCACAATCGAGCAAGAGGTGAGCTCGATACGGTCGGCCAGGGCCGGCGAAACGAGGCATCAGCCATCGACCGCCGGTACCGACCGAACAACCCGACACAACTGGAACGGTGGACATGAACCACGCAACCGACCGGACCCCACAGACCGCCGAGCCGCTTCAGTTCGTCGCCGACCTCCTCGGGAATATCTCAGAACCGAACCCCGGCGTGCGCACTGTCATCGAACCAGCCGACGCTGCGCAGCTGATTGCAGAAGAGACTCGTTCGCGTATCGCGGCTGTGCTGGAAAAGTTCGGCGGCACCCCCGCGGTTCTGCTCAGTGGCGGCGTCGACTCCATCTACGTTGCCGCCGTATCGGTCGCGCTCGGAGCCGAACCGATTGCCGTCACCGTCGTCACCGATGGCCAGTCGGACGAAGCGAATGCGACGGCGGCAGCGCATGCTCTCGACCTCCGTCACGAGGTGGTCCGACTCAGCGCACCCGAGGTGGCCGAGCTTTCCCGCGACGTGATGCAGCGGCTCGGCACCTGCGAGCTCTGGGAAGTAACCGCGGGGATTCCGCTTGTTGCTGCCCGTCGCAGCTTCGAGACCATTGCAGACCTCGGCGCCATTCTCGGTGGCAGCGGTGCGGACGCGATTCTCGGCGGTGGTCGAAAGCTGACCCATCCGGCAACGTCACCCGAGGCGTGTGTCGAACTCGACCAGATCATTCGCACCGAGACGGCAGCCAACTTCCGGTATGACCGCCTGGTACCCGGCTTCTACCCAGCCCTGCTGGACGAATACGCCGACCGCCTGATTCATGTCTTCCAGACTGTGCGCTGGTGGCAGATCGCCGAATCGTTCGCTCCTCAGGTGCTCTTCGGCGACCATAACGGCCGTCCCGTGGACAAGCTCGCACTACGCCTGGCCTGCGCCACCCAGCTGCCGTCCGCAGCGAAACACCTAGCGTGGGGTGCGAAGTCCCCGATTCAACGCTCTTCAGGGCTCATGGCGGCTCTCACCACAGCCGCCAGGGCATATGCGGCGAACTTGCCTGGCGCTCAGACATATACAGACCCCATGAGCGAAGATGCCGAAGCAGTAGCCGTCCGGTTGTACCTTTCCCTACTGGAAAAGTCCTAGACCGGGGCAGCTCCCTTCGCCACGACCGCGAGCCGACCACCACCCGCTCACGCCGCGCCCTCGTTACGGGCGCCGATCACCGCACTTCGGGCTGAGGCAAGATCGTGGACATGAGCACTACCCCGCATCCACGCCTCCCCGGCAGTATCGACGAGTTCCGTGCGCTCGCGCGCTCCCGGCTGGTGGAGTTCCCGCGGGTCGCGGTTCCGGATGCTCCGGGTGTGCGCCGGGCCGCGGTGGTGTTGTGTGTGGTCCAGCAGTCCGGCGGGCCGCTGTCGGTGATCGTCATCAAACGGGCCTACCGTGGCCGCAACGCCGGGCAGTGGGGGCTGCCCGGCGGGCGCGTGGAGGAGGGCGAGACTGCTGAACAGGCGGCGGTCCGGGAACTACAGGAGGAGCTCGGGCTGCTGGTGGACCCCAGCGATGTCCTGGGCGTACTCGACGACTTCCCGGCCGCCTCCGGGTTCGCGATCACCCCGATTGTCGTCACGCTGCCCGCCACCACCGGCCTCGCCCCCAACCCCGACGAGGTCCACTCGGTGCATCTGGTGGATTTCGCCAGACTCGCCGCCGATGACACACCTCGCTGGGTGCATGCGCAGGACGCGGTGCAGCAGGACGAACTGCGTGACGATATCGCCCCCACCGACCGTTCCGGACTGCTGCAAATGCGACTCGGCCCGAATATGACCATCCACGCGCCCACCGGTGCGCTGCTATGGCAGTTCCGTGAGATCGTACTGCTGGGGCGCACTCCTTCCGCCGCCCGGGTCGCCCATTTCCGCCAGCCTGTGTGGACGCACCGTTAGCTTTCGGCAGTTCCCGCGAGCACAGGAGACCATCCGGATAATCGACTGAGAACACGACGACCACGGCGCCGTCGACACATCCCAGGGTGCTATCGGCAGACGGTGATGCCGTACCACAAAGGAGTTCACCATGAGCCTCATCGGAACTGTGCTCGGGTACGTCCTGACGGCTTTTCTGCTGCTGCTGATCGTCCGACTGCTGCTGGACTGGGCGAAGGTACTCGCCAGCACTCCCGTCTGGGTGGACCGAGCCCGCGACCTCGTGCACGCAGCGACCGAGCCGGTTATCGCGCCGGTACGGAAACTGCTGCCGCCGCTGCAACTCGGAGGGTTGGGGCTCGATCTGGCGTTCACTGTCGTCTTCCTTCTCACGCTCATCCTGCGTTCGATCGCCTTCAGCCTCTAGCAGGGCGGCGCATCAGACGGTCCAATCGTTCCAGGGGTGCGGACCGATGTAACGGTGGGGCAGCCCGACCGCAGGGTTGCTCAGGGCGTCCCTTACTTGCCGTAGGGTCGGGTGGCGCGGGCGTTGCGCAAAGCCTCACCCCACCAGTGGAGTTGATCCAGCAGGGTGGTTGCGGCGGCCTCGGTGGCCGGGTCGGTGATCAGTGCGCCCGTATCGTCGAGCTGGTTCCACGGGTTGTGGAAGCTGACGGTGTCGCGCACGGTGACCGCGTGCAGTTCGGCGAATACGCCGCGCAGATGCTCGACCGCCCGCAGCCCGCCGGACAGTCCGCCGTAGCTGACGAAACCGACCGGCTTGGCCTGCCATTCCGCGAAGTGCAGGTCGATGAGGTTCTTCAACGCGCCCGGGTAGCTGTGGTTGTACTCAGGGGTTACCACGACGAAAGCGTCCGCTTCGGCCAGCACGGGCTGGGTTTCGGCGACCGCAGGAGCGGGGGCACCGAAAGAATGCGGCAGATCGGCCGCACCGACGTCGACCACGGTCGCCGCCAACTCCGGGCGGGCCCGAACCCTGGCCAGGAACCAGTCACCGACCGTCGGCGCGAAACGACCGTCCCGGGTGCTGCCGATCACCACGGCTACCCGCAGCGGCTGGGCGGTCGTGTCGATGGCGGTGGATGTGTGTGTCATCGGTGCCTCCATATCGTGCTTGCACGGCCTGTCGGGCCGCTCTGGAGTACACCCTGATTCCTAAAGTATTGTTGAGGTCAAGTTCGGGGCCGGCGCCACTCGGTCAGTACGCGATGAACAGGATCTCGTCCCGCGAATAGTCGTGCCCCGGATGGTTCTCGGCCAGATGCGCCTGCGTCTTCGCCACCAGGTCGTCTTCATCTGTCCCCCGGATGGCCTCACCGCAGGGGCAGTTGAGGTTTCGCTTCATCGATCATCCCTTCTCTGTCGAACGCACGCGGTCGGTGCCTGTCATCGTGCGCCTCCTGATCCGTCGCCTCATGGCCGGAGAGGCCATAATGTGAGCCACAGACCAACCGATACTACGTTCACAACTCCATCGCTGAGGTCGACCAGGCAGAAGGAGGAGTGGCTCGACCTCGGCCCAGACAACTTCTCCGAGTGCCGATTCCGTCGTCTGGAGTAAGACCTGTGTCCATGCCACCCCACTCCGTATCCGCCGAGGATGCCGAAGACTACACCGCGGAGCCCGCGAGCTGCCCCGTGCGACATCCTCCGATCATGGAACCCGACGGGGCCCGAATACCGCTGTACACCGGCGAATACACCACCGACCCGACACGGGTTTTCCAGCAGATGCGGGAGAGGTACGGTGCGCTGGCGCCGATCGAACTGGCTCCTGATGTGCCGGCGACGCTGGTGATCGGCTACCACACAGCGGTGCGGATCCTGCAGGACCCGGAGCACTTTCCGGCCGACCCGCGGACCTGGCAGCAGACGATTCCGGCAGATTCACCCATCCGACCCGCGATGGAGTGGTGCCCCAACGCGCGGCGCAGCACGGGCGAGGAGCATCACCGCTACCGGGAGACATACACCAGCAGTATCGACCATATCGATCTGCACTCCCTGCACAACGCTGTCGCCGCTGTCGCGACACCATTGATCAACAACTTCTGCGAGACGGGTTCGGCCGATCTGACAGCGCAATACGTCTTCCCGATCGTTTTCCAGATGATCAACGAGCTGATCGGCTGCCCCCCGCATATCGGACAGCGAATCGCCGAGGGGATGACCGCGGTCAGCGATGCGAGTGTCGACGGCGCCGAAGCGTTCCGCATGATCGAGGAAGCGCTGATGGAGTTGGTTCGGCTGCGACGCGAGGAGCCGGACAACAACGTCGCCTCGTGGATGGCGCGCCACCCGGCCCAGCTCGACGACACCGAACTGCTGCACCAGCTGTTCGACTTCTACGGTGCTGGCGTCGAACCGCTGCACAACCTGATCGCCAACGCCCTGCTACTGGTGATCGACGACGAACGCTTCGGCAGCTCCGTCGTCGGCGGCAGCCTGTCGACCCGCGATGCGATCGACGAGGTGCTGTTCAACAATCCGCCGATCGCCAACCTGTGCATGTCCTATCCGCGGCAGCCGATCCTGATCGACAACTATTGGCTGCCCGCGCATCAGCCGGTGCTGATCAGCATGGCCGCGTGCAACAACGACCCGGCCGTGGCGGGTGGAGACCGGATCGGCAACCGCTCCCATCTGGCGTGGGGCAGCGGACCGCACGCCTGCCCGGCCAAGAACGTGGCGTATCTGATCGCGCAGGAGGCGGTCGACCAGCTCCTCGATGCAGTGCCCGAGATGGAACTCGCCATCCCCAGAGCCGATCTGGCCTGGCGACCGGGGCCGTTCGCCCGTTCGCTGTCCTCGCTACCGGTGGTTTTTCCCCCGTCCCCGCCGCTGCCTGGGGCGTGAAGACGTACGCCGTGACGCTGCGGAAGCGTATGCCGCATCTCGGGCAGCGCGGCGAAGAGCCGGCTACCGTGACGGTCAGCGGCTGAGGGTTTCCTTCGCATGCGCCGGTACCGAGCGGCCTTCTGCTGCGCCCGCACCGGAGGGATACGCGTCCGCTCCATGCGAGAACGAGGCAGTTTCGGGGCCGCGGGCGGGGCCGCGCTGGGCCCGCAGCCTGGGTAGTGCGCGTTCGATCGCCTCGATCAGCAGATCGGCCAGGTCGTGGCTGAACCCGTTGCGCACCACGATCCGCAGCACAGCCAGGTCCTCTCGGTCGGCGGGGAATGCGTAGGCGGGCACCAACCACCCTTGTTCCCGCAGGGCAGCCGAAACGTCGAAGACCGAATACCCGGTTTCGCCCGGGGCAAGGGTGAACGCGAACACCGGGAGCTGGCGGCCGTCGGTGATGAGTTCGAACGGTCCCATCCGGGCGATCCGGTCGGCCAGATCAGCGGCGACCTCGCGGCAGTACTGCTGAATACGCCGATAACCGCTGCGCCCCAAGCGAAGAAACATGTAGTACTGGGCCACCACCTGGGCGCCGGGCCGGGAAAAGTTCAGCGCGAAGGTCGGCATCTGGCCGCCGAGATAGTTCACGCGGAACACCAGGTCGTCGGGCAGCGCCTCGGGATCACGCCACAGCACCCAGCCCACGCCCGGATAGACGAGACCGTATTTGTGGCCGGAGGTGTTGATCGAGGCCACGCGCGGCAGCCGGAAGTCCCATTCCAGGTCGGGATCGCAGAACGGTGCGAACATGGCTCCTGACGCACCGTCCACGTGCACCGGGATATCCCAGCCCTGCTCGGCCTGCACCCGGTCCAGCGCCGCGCAGATCTGCGCCACTGGCTCGTAACTGCCGTCGAAGGTGGAACCGAGGATCGCCACCACACCGACGGTGTTCTCGTCACAGCGGGCCACCGCCTCCTCGGCAGTGAGGTGAAAACGTGTGCCCGACATCGGCACCAGTCTCGGTTCGACATCCCAGTAGTCGGCGAACTTCTCCCAGCAGACCTGGACGTTGCTCCCCATCACCAGATTGGGGCGGTCGGCCTGCTGCCCGGCTGCCCGTCGCCGATGCTGCCACCGCCGTTTCAGCGCAAGCCCGGCCAGCATGCACGCCTCGCTGGAGCCGGTGGTGGAACAGCCGATGGTATTGTCCGGGTCCACGGCATGCCACAGATCGGCCAGCATCCGCACGCACCGCTGTTCCAGATCGGCGGTGCGCGGATATTCGTCCTTGTCGATCATGTTCTTGTCGAAGCATTCGCCCATCAGGGTGTGCGCGGTCGGCTCCATCCAGGTGGTGACGAAGGTGGCCAGGTTCAGCCGCGCATTACCGTCGAGCAACAGCTCGTCGTGCACCACCTGGTATGCGGTGTCGCTGTCCAGCCCACCTGCGGGCAGCCGGTTGCGCGGCACCTCGACCGGTTCCCGGGTGAACACCGGGTTCACGTGGATATCAGCGCGACGGCGATGCTCACCGGGGTGGGAAGGATGGGTCAACGCCATGGAACCTCCACAGGGGCCGGGCCGGGCCGGGCAACCCCCAGCCACCGGGAGGTTGCCCCGGATCAGCGGGGGCAAACCGGGCGGCTCCGACCTGTGACAGCCACCTGACTATTCGGATGTCGGCGCTGTTTCCGCCAGCAGGCGGCGTGCCCGGGCGATGGAGGCGTCGAGGTTGTCCCGGTGATCACCCATCCCGGCCAGCAGGTCGGCGGTGGCGGGCTGCACGATGCTGTCGATGACGTCCTGCTCGGCATCGAGATAGCCGGCGAGTTCGAGCAGGACCGCGCCGTGGATCAGGCTCCATATCCGGCTGGCGACGATATTCGGGTCCTCGGCGCCGATCCGCCCGCTGGCGCGGATGCGTTCGACCACCTCGACGAGTTGCCCGAACGCGGCCTTTCCCGCGGGTCCCGCATCGGGTGGGGTCAGGTCGGCCGGTGGCGTGGACGGCGCAAGCCCGAACATCAGGCGGTAGCGCTGGGGGTGGGCGCGCGCGTAGGAGTGATAGGCCTCGCCGATCAGGAACAGGTCGGCGACCGGGTCGTCGGTACGCGGCATGGCGGCCATGGCCCGGTCGAAGCGGTGGAATGCTTCGATCACGATGGCGTGCACGAGGCCGGGCATTCCGTCGAAGTGGGTGTACACGGCCATGGTCGAAGCGCCGACCTCCGCGGCGATGCGGCGTGCCCGCAGCACCGCGGGTCCCTCGCTCTCCAATAGCCGCAGACCTGCTTCGATCATGCGGTTACGCTGACTTGTCACTACCGCACCAGCCTCGTTCATAACAAAGTTATAGCACTTGCCCGCCCCTGCGGAACATCCCGTTGGCAACAGCTCATAACTTAGTTATAGTCCCTCGTATAACTAAGTTATTGGATTGAGGGAAGCCATGAACAACCGATATCTCGAGGGCGTATTCGCCCCGATCCACCAGGAACACACACTCACCGACCTGACGGTCACCGGCACGATCCCCGACTACCTGGACGGCCGCTACCTACGCAACGGACCCAACCCGGTGGGCGAACTCGACCCGGCCTTCTACCACTGGTTCCTCGGCGACGGCATGGTGCACGGGATCCGCATCCGCGACGGCCGCGCCGAGTGGTACCGCAACCGCTGGATCCGCGGCTCGGCCACCGCGACAGCGCTGGGCGAGGAGCCGATACTGGGCGAACGCGCCCCGGGAATCGGCGCGAACACCAACGTGATCGGTCACGCGGGACGCACCCTGGCACTGATCGAAGCGGGCGCCTCCTCAATAGAACTCGGCGACGAACTCGACACCATCGGCGTCTGCGATTTCGACGGCACCGTGCCCGGCGGCTACACCGCCCACCCCAAACGCGACCCGATCACCGGGGAACTGCACGCAGTGTCGTATTCGTTCGCCCGCGCAAACACGGTGCAGTACACCGTCGTCGGCGTCGACGGCCGCGCTCGCCACACCGTCGATATCGAGGTCTCCGGGATGCCGTTGATGCACGACTTCTCGCTGACCGAACAGTATGTGGTGCTCTACGATCTGCCGGTCACCTTCGACCCGACAGAACTGAAAGAACTGCACGATGCCGGGCCGCTGCTGGCTGCCACCCCGATGCCCGAACCGGCCCGGCTGGTACTGCAAGCGATTGCCGGGCGCGTCCGCATCCCCGACCCGCAGACCGCAAACGCGGCGCGTGACCTGCGGCTGCCCTACCGGTGGAACCCGAACTATCCGGCCCGTATCGGGGTCATGCCCCGCGACGGTGGCAATACCGATATCCGTTGGTTCGAGGTGGACCCGTGCTGGGTGTTTCATCCCATGAACGCCTACGACGACGAGGACACGGTCGTGCTCGAGGTGGTGCGGTACCCGACGATGTTCGACCGGGATCGCACCGGCCCGGAGGAGGGCACGCCCGCACTGGACCGGTGGCGTATCGACCTCACCTCCGGCGCCGTTCGCCTGGACCGGCTCGACGACCGACCACAGGAATTCCCGCGCGTAGACGAACGGCTGACCGGCCGCCGCCACCGCTTCGGTTACGCGGCCGCAGTCGGCGACGGTGTGCAGCCCACCGGGACCCTGCTCAAACACGACACACTGCGCGGCACCACCCTGGCCCGCCATTTCGGTCCGCAGACGCAGGTGGGCGAGTTCGTCTTCCATCCCGCCGCACCCGATGCGCTCGAAGACGACGGCGTGCTCATGGGTTTCGTCTACGACGCCGACACCGACCGCAGCAGCCTGCAGTTGCTCGACGCCGGAAGCCTCGACACCGTCGCCGCCGTACACCTCCCCCATCGGGTTCCCGCCGGATTCCACGGCAACTGGATTCCCACCGAATAACCGAGCCCAGCGACCCATCCATCCACTCATCCTCACACCGGAGGACTCATGTTCACCACTGTCGCCATGTTGTTGGTTCCCACCCTGATCTTCCGCGCACTCGGCGCTTTCGGCGTGTCGAGGTTCGCCGGCTGGCGCCTCTCGTTCACCCACGGGCTGGCGGTCATGCTACTGATGACCGGCCTCGCCCATTTCATGCCCGACAGCGTGGAGGTGATGCCCGGCCACGACGATCTCACCGCGATGGTGCCGTCGTTCGTCCCGTTCCCCGACTTCATGGTCTACCTCACCGGCGTCCTGGAAATCGCTTGCGCGGTCGGGCTTTTCTTCGCCAGCACCCGCACACTGTCCGCGGCCACCCTCATCGTGCTGTTCATCGTGATGCTCCCCGCCAACATCAATGCCGCCGTCAACGACATCCCGTTCGATGGCGACCCAGCCACGCCCCTGTGGTTCCGCATCCCGGAACAGCTGGTGTACATCGCGGTGGCGTTCGGTGCGATCACCATCGCAGGCAACGGGTGGGCACGCCGACTGCCGAACCCGGGCAGGCTCGCAGTAAGCCCCACGCAGAATTGACGTCCTCCCCGGCCGTTCACTGAAGGCAGGGGATTCCTCCTGAACCTTGCGGTTCTGCGGTGGGTTCCTGTTTCACAAAGTCTCGCCTCCCGCTCACGCGGCAGGGCTTACGGTCTCTCCGCAGGCGTTCAACCTCTCGGCCCGCCCGGCCGCGAGAATATTCGTGGCCGCGTTCACATCGCGGTCATGCGTGATGCCACAGGTGCATGTCCATTCCCGGACGTGCAACGGTTTCTTCCCACCCAGCGCTCCGCAGGCGGAACACAGTTGGGTGGAGAGGAACCAGCGGTCGACCCTCGAGAAGTGCCGCCCGTACCGGTGGGCTTTCTCCTCCAGCATGCGGGTGAACATCCCCACCCCGCGTCGTGAACCGACTTCGCCAACCGGGTGCGCGCCAGTCCTGTGATGCACAAGTCCTCGACGTACACCGCTTGGTTCTCGCGAATAATGCGTGTCGAATGCTTGTGCGCCCAGTCCCGGCGCGTATCGGCCACCCTGGCGTGTGCCTTGGCGACCCTGACACGGGCTTTCACCCGATTCTGTGAGCCCTTCTGTTTGCGCGACAACGCGCGTTGAGCTTTCCTCAACCGCCGTTCGGCCTGCCGCAGGAACCGCGGCGAGGCGATCATTTTCCCGTTGGACAGCACCGCGAACGTCGACAAACCGAGGTCGATACCCACCTCGGTGTCCACGTGCGGCAACGATTGGTCGTCGACCCGGACGACGAACGAGGCGAAATAGCGACCCGCCGCGTTCCTGATCACCGTCACCGACGACGGCTCCGACGGCAGGTCCCGCGAGCACGCCACCTTCACATCGCCGATCTTCGGCAACCGCAGCTTCCCGCCCGCCGTAACCGCGAACCGGGAGTTCTTGGTGAACCGAATCGCTTGCCGATGGTCGCGACGGGACCGGAACCGGGGCGGGCCGATCCGCGCCCCCTTGCGTTTCCCGCTGACCGAGGCGAAGAAATTCCGGTAAGCGGTGTTCAGGTCGGCGAGTGCTTGTTGCAGCACCACCAACGACACCTCGGACAGCCACACCCGGTCGGGATCTTTCTTCGCTGCGCTCAACGCCTTCGACAACTCGGCATCGGTCGCATACGGCAGACCCTCGCGGAGCGCGGTCTTGCGGGCGGCGAGTGCGTCGTTGTACACCACCCTCGCGCACCCGAACGCTCGAGCCAACGCTACCTGTTGGCCGGGCGTCGGGTAGACGCGGAAGTTGTACCGCAACTGCACATCTCAGTTGTATCACAGTGGGTTGACAACCGATTTGCTGATGAGTAAAAGGGTTGCCCGGTTCAGGGCACGCTCGGGCCGCGGCGGTCCTCCCGCGTGGGCTTTCACCACCGCCCTGAAGGACGGCGCACCAGCCCACATTTTGGTAGCGGATAATTCGTATACCCGGACAGCGTCCACCTGTCCGCTCGGCGTGCTTATGCTCCCACCGAGCGGGTAAAGCGTTCGTGGCACTGCGCGGGACCGCGACGAGCTGAGACAGAACAACCCACGTGTGAACAAGGAGCGCATATGTCTGATATTGCGAAAGTCACCGTGCTGGGGACCGGGGTGCTCGGTTCGCAGATCGCCTATCAGACCGCCTACAGCGGGTTCGACGTAGTCGCCTACGACATCAGCGACGAGGCACTCGAACAGGCGAAGAAGCGGTTCGCGCAGCTGGCCGTCACCTACAAGGGGCAGGTGAAAGGCGCGGCGGACGGCAAGGCGGACGCGGCGCTGGCGCGGGTCACCTTCTCCTCGGATCTGGGTGCGGCGGCCGCCGATGCGGATCTGGTGATCGAGGCCATCCCGGAGAAGCTGAGCTTGAAGCAGGAAACCTACCGCGAACTGGGCACTCTGGCCCCGCAGCGGACGATTTTCGCCACCAACTCCTCGACGCTGCTGCCCAGCGACATGATGGAAGCCACGGGCCGCCCGGACCGGTTCCTCGCACTGCATTTCGCCAACCACGTGTGGTTGAACAACACCGCCGAGGTGATGGGCACTACGCACACCGACCCGGCCGTCTACCGTACGGTCGCCGAGTTCGCCGCCGAGATCGGGATGGTGCCGATCGAACTCAAAAAGGAGAAAGCAGGCTATGTGCTGAACTCGCTGCTGGTGCCGTTCCTCGCCGCCGCCGGGGAACTGCTGATCGGCGGTTACGCCGACCCGGAGACGGTGGACAAGACATGGCGTATCGGTACCGGTGCGCCGCTGGGTCCGTTCCAGATCTACGACATCGTCGGACTGAAGACGGTGTACAACATCAGCATCGAGGGTGACGAGCAGCAGCAGGCTTTCGCGAAGTACCTCGACGAGAACTTCATCCAGAAAGGGAAGCTCGGCCTCGCCACCGGTGAAGGGTTCTACAAGTATCCGGGGCCGCAGTAATTGTTCAGGTCGGCGCCACCGAAAGCAGACCGTCCGCATCCCACCCGATCCTGGTGCGGAAGCGTCTGCTGATGTGTTCAACGGTGGCCCTGAGCCATTCTGCCTCGTCGCGGGCGGCCCGCTCGAGACGTATCCGCCGCACCCGCAGCGGGAGCAGGCGCAGACCGGTCAGTACGCCGCGATCGAGGGAGACCAGATACAGCAGCCGCAGCTGATTGCGGTAGAACTCGTGGCCACCGATGCCCTCGTAATCGTCGATGACGTCACCGCAGCCGTACAGGATCGGTTTCCCCCGATGGATCTCGATCGGCCGCGGGTGGTGGGACGAATGCCCGTGCACCACATCGACCCCGGCGTCGATCATCCGGTGCGCGAACTGCGTTTCGCTCAACCCGACTCCGTATCCCCAGTTCGGCCCCCAATGCACCGACACCACGGTGAGATCGTCGCTGCCTGCTTCCGCGGTCACCGCCGCAGCCACCGCATCGGCCGTGTGCCCGGACAGGTCGTCGAGCAACCAGACCCCGGCTCGATCCCCGCGCGCCGCCCAGGACGCGGGAACCCCGCTCGACCCCGCCGCGACCGAGACGACCAGCACGCGACGAGCGGCGCCGACCGGCAGCACAACCGGGCGCCGGGCCGCTGCAATATCCGCACCCGCTCCCGTGTGATGTATTCCCGCGGCCTCCAGTGCGGCGAGGGTATCGGCCAGCCCCCGTTCCCCGAAGTCGAGGATATGGTTGTTGGCCAGCGCGCAGACGTCGGGCCGGATCGCGGCCAGCGCCGCCACATTGCCCGGATGCATCCGATAGTGGATGCCCTTGAACGGCGCGAAGTCGCCGTCGCCGGTGATCGTGGTCTCCAGGTTCAGCAATCGGATATCGGGGGCGAGTTCGTCCAGGACCGCGAGCGCCTCACCCCACGGCCAGCCGAATTCGACGGGCCGCGGAATCGGCCCGTTCGCCCGTTCGGCGAGTTCGGCGTACTGCCGGGCGTCGCGGACGTATCCCTCGCGCAGTTCCGGGCTCCCCGGATACGGCAGGACCTGGTCGACGCCGCGCCCGAGCATGACGTCGCCGCCCAGCAGCACCGTCACCGGAGCCCGATCACCGTCCACAACGCGCGGACTACCGAATCGGTAGATCGTTTCGCTGCGAAACGTTCCCCGCCAGCGCGTTCGCTTTGAGCTGCTCGAACTCGGCGTCGGTGATGGCGCCCGAGTCCTGGAGCGCTTTGGCGTCGGTGATCTGCGCGGCAGGCGATTTTCCGGCCACCTGCCTGATGTACTCCTCGGCGGCCCGTTGGTCGTCTCGCCGCGCCGCCTGTGCCCGCTCCGCCATACTGCGACCGCGGGCGATGAGGTACCCGAACGCGGTCAGATACGGCAGCACCACCAGACCCACGATCCACAGGACCTTGGCGAAACCGGAGAGGCTGTGGTCACGGAACAGGTCGACCAGAATCTGAAACAACACCACCAGATACGCCACGAAGGCGAAGACGACGATCGTGTACCAGAGCAGGTCCCAGAACGAATCGAACATGTGCGCACCTCCCGCGAGTGGACCGATGACCGCACCGAGGCCCTCGGATGTGACACTGCTGTTCTCGTGATGTCGAGCATTGCATCGCCTCATCGGCCCGCGACAGGGAACAAATACCCCTATTTCGGCAGGTCACTCGCGCTTCGGTGTGCTGCCCGTTGGTTTCGGTGCCCGGAAACCGGGCACACGGCGCGAAAGGACGCAGTGCGAGGAGGACAGTTATGTGGCGATACGCAGCACGGACCATCACCGCCTCGGCCGCGGCGGCCGCGCTCACCGGACTAGGCATCGGGACCGCCATGGCAGTGCCCACCCTTTCCGCCGATGACACCGAAGAGGGCACGATCGCCGTCGGCAGCGCCCCGGAGCGGGAAACCTGGTCGTGCCTGCTGCTGGGTGCGGCCGAGGCAGGCGGCCCACGCGTCGATATGGCCCAGGTGGGTGACAGCCGCGGCGGTTTCGCGCCGGGCAGCACCGTAGCCGCGGGGTGCGTGGGGCCGCAGGCGCCGATGATCACCGTGGTGACCGGCGTGACGTCCCTCGACGACGCGGACTGACCCGCCTGCGTGGTTCGCTGTCGCTCAGCTGTACTGGTCGACCGGGTCGCGGCTGCCCACCCCGGTGGTGAATTCGCGGATACGCCACCGTCCGCCCGCGTCGGCCGCCAGCGGCGGGGTGTCGCCGCCGGCTCCCGCCCGGAAACCCGAGAGGAATTCGCGCATGGTGTCCGCCGCATTCACGTGCGGTGTCCAGCCGAGTTCCGCACGCGCGCGGGTGGTGTCCATGATCGGCAAATGCATCAACGCATCGAAGAGTTCGGGCTGCGGGGGTAGCAGCCGCAGCCGCCAACCCGCGGCGAGCGCGCCGCGAACCAGGCGCGGGGGTACCGCGACGATGCGGGTGTGCAGGAGTTCGGCGATGCGGGCGGCATCGATCACCGGGTCGGCGGCGAGGTTGAACGCCCCACGGACATCGCCGAGGGCGGCGAGGGCGTAGGCGCGGCCGATATCGGCGCTGTGCACCGCCTGGAAACGCAACCCGCGCGGGAACGGCAGCAGCGGGAGGGCACCGGGGCGCACCAGCGGGTTGGGGACCAACGGGCCGGCGAACAATCGTCGCTGCTGGCTGGCGGAACCGTACTGAAAAGTGAACGCGGGCCGCATCCGCACCACCCGGCAGCGCGGATACCTGCGTTCGAACGCGTCGAGCAGGCGCTCGGCATAGGCTTTCTCCCGCATATACGCCGCCTGCGGCCAACCATCGGTGGGCCAGTCCTCGGCCACCGGCCGGTCGTCGCGGCACGGTGAATAGGCGCCCACCGAGGACGCGTACACCAGCGCAGGCACCTCCGCCTCGGCTGCCGCGCGCAGCACCCGCTCGGTACCACCCACATTGGCCCGCCAGGTCACCCACGTTTTCCGCGACGGCTGGAACAACCACGCCAGATGCACCACCACATCCGCGCCACGGAACCAGGGCACCAGGTCATCGGATCGGATATCGGCAGTAGCCCACTCCACCCGATCTCCGGTCGTCATCGGCCTGCGCCGCGCCAACCCCAGAATCGAGGTCACCTCCGACTGCTGTGTCAGCGCGTCGACCACCGCGGTCCCCACGTTCCCGGTCGCACCGACAACGACAACTCGCATCATCGCTCCTCACCGTCGCCTCTCCCCGACTCGGCCTACCCCGGAACACCAGAGCTACACCCGGCGCCTGGGCCCGCCCACTGTGTGCGGTCCGAGCCTGCCGTCCTCGCCCGGAAGCAGTCACCGCAGCCGAATACCGGGGCATCGACTTCCGCCCGTTACGGGTTGTCCCGGGCTCGTCGGCTCGGTCCGCATGTTCGGCAGCCGGAACCGAGCGGGCCTCCTTTCGTCCGCGAACGCGCGATCAGCACACGCAGGCATCCACCCGCTCGCCACTCCGCCGCCGGTGCAGCCGATACCTGCGGGCTCGATCGCACCGCGATCGGCCAGGTAGCTACGTTGCCCCCTGACCGGCGGCTGCTTTTCACGAATGCGGCAACGCCGCGATCGGGCTGTCGTCGAAACCGGCGAGAAGGTCGGCGGGATCGTCGTAGACGGCGCAGGCTCCGGCTTCGCGTAGTTCGGTTTCACAGACGCCGCCCGATCGGAAGCCGACGAACCGCACGCCCGCACGGCGGCAGGCTGTCGCATCCCAGACCGTGTCACCGACAAAGACGGCATGG
This sequence comes from Nocardia donostiensis, assembly GCF_002081715.1. Taxonomy (GTDB): domain Bacteria; phylum Actinomycetota; class Actinomycetes; order Mycobacteriales; family Mycobacteriaceae; genus Nocardia; species Nocardia donostiensis. Next base: position 179,308 of record NZ_MUKP01000004.1, read on the forward strand.
GCCGCGTCCACACCGGAGCGCTCCAGTGCCGCGCGCACGATATCGGGGCGCGGTTTCGCGGTGCCGACATCTTCGCTGGACGTTTCCGCAGCCACCAGCTCCGAGCCGCCGAGCACCTCGCGCAGGGCCTCGAGTTCCGCTTCGGGGGCCGACGTCGCCAGCACCACCTTCGGGCCGGCGGCGGCCACGCGGTCGAGGAGCTCACGAGCGCCTGTGACACGCCGCATCAGCGGCTGCGCCTGCAGGTAGTAGCGCAGGTGCAGCTCTTTGGCCCTGTCTCTGATCTCGTTCGTGGCGTCCGGCAGCAGCTCCTGCACCAGCAGCGAGCCGTCCATGCCGATACTGCGGTGCACCCGCCACGCATCCACATCGGCGCCCGTCTCGGCGAAGGCGCGGGACCAGGCGTAGACGTGCAGGTAGTTGGAGTCGACGAGGGTTCCGTCGATATCGAACAGGACTGCGGTGGCCGGATCGGGCATGGGCGCCGATTACCCGGCGACGCAGGAACCAATCGTGAGATGTAATCAGGCGGGGTGGCCTGGTTCGAGCCTGGTCGCATGGCTCAACCGCACGACCGCACCCGGCTCACCGGGAGCGAACCCGTCTTCGGGTTCGATGACGAAACCGACGTGGTCGCCCAGATCGTGGCGCGCGACGATCCGGCCGCAGAACCAGGCAAGGGTATCGAGGATGATCGGCACACCGTGCGGGCCAACCCGCCACGGCGTCCAGCTGAATTTATCCATCTCGTCGCCGGTTTCGGCTCCGAACAGTGCTGCCAGGGCCATATTGTCGGCGCCGACCAGGTGCACGGCCATATGCTGCGCTGCCCCGGAAATGCGGTAAGTGTGGTTGTTCTTCGACAGGCACACCAGGAACCGAGCCGGGTCGATGCTCACCTGAGCGGCGAAACCGACCAGGCAGCCGGCCCGTTCCTCGCCCACCGCGAGGGTCGCGATATAGAGCGATGGGTCGGCCATCGCCATCACCGCATCGAACGCCTCCGGCCCGTGCACCGAATTCTCCGGCATCAGCCGTGTATATCAGAACCACGGTCCGCCGCCGGGATTTCCGCCCGAACCGTCCACCTGGGGATTCATCCGATGGGGTTCAACCGAGCGCTGCCGCCTTGTGCCGCAGCAGCGACTTTTCACGACTGTTTCCGGTCAACTCGACGGCGGTAGCGAACGCCACTCGCGCCTCGTCGAATCGGTTCAGCCGAGCCAGCAACTCACCCCGGGTCGCGTGCAGCAGATGGTATTTCGCGAGATCGCCGCTGGAGACGAGACGCTCGACAATGCGCAACGCCGCCTCCGGGCCAGCCGCCATCGACACCGCGACCGCCCGGTTCAACTCGATGACCGGTGACGGCGTGAGCCGGCCGAGCGCCTCGTACAGCAGCACAACACGCTCCCAGTCGGTGTCGTCGACCGAGGCCGCCACCGCATGGCATTCGGCGATCGCCGCCTGCAACCCGTACGCGCCGCGCCCACGCCCGAGCGCGTCGGCGCGGGCCAGAGCGGCCCGGCCGCGCCGGATACGGCCGTGATCCCAGCGTCGTCGGTCTTGGTCGGCGAGCAGGACCGGGTTGCCGTCGGCGTCCAGCCGGGCCGGGAAGCGCGCGGCGGTGAGTTCCATGAGCGCGACCAGACCGTGCACCTCGGGTTCGCCCGGCACCAGTTCGGCGAGGATGCGGGCGAGGCGGATCGCTTCCCGGCTCAGTTCCTGGCGCATCCAGTCCTCGCCCCGGCTCGCCGCGTGGCCTTCGTTGAACATCAGGTACAGCACACCGAGCACGGCGGCCAGCCGCACCCCGAACTCTGCCCGCTCCGGCACCACGAACGGTACCGCCGCGGCGGCGAGCGTCTTCTTCGCGCGCACGATGCGCTGCTGCACCGTGGCGGTGGGCACCAGGCAGGCCCGGGCGATCTCCTCGGTGGACAGACCGCCCACCACCCGCAGTGTCAGCGCCATCCGCGCTTCGCGCGACAACACCGGATGGCAGGCGATAAATATCAGCCGCAGCACATCGTCGTCGATATCGTCGGGGTCCCAGGGCAGTTCCCCCGCCTCCGCCGCATCGGTTTCCAGGTCGCGCGCGATATCGGCCACTCGTTGGTCGTAGCGTTCCCGCCGCCGCAGCCCGTCGATCGCTTTCCGTTTCGCGACCGTGGTCAGCCAGGCACCCGGTTTCGCCGGTATCCCCTGGCGGGGCCATTGCGCGAGCGCGTCGACGAGCGCTTCCTGAGCAAGGTCTTCGGCGAGCGCGAAATCACCTACCACGCGGGTGAGTGCGGCGACGATCCGCGCCGATTCGATCCGCCACACGGCGGCGACACTGCGCCGCACGGACTCGGCAGACGCGGAGTCCGTGCGGCGCAGCGCCTCCCGGTCGGTCATCCCGGCTAGGCCTTCCGGCTCTCCAACTCCTCGCGCCAACCCGCTTCCTTCTGGATCCACTCGTTGTCCTGCGGGAAGTCCTCGACACCGCTCACCCGGCGCACCTCGATCTTCGAACCCGGCCCCAGCGGCACTCGCTTGGCCCATTCGACGGCCTCCTCCTTGGAGGCGACATCGAGGATCCAGAAACCGCCGAACAGCTCCTTGGTCTCCCCGTAAGGGCCGTCGGTGACCAGCGGCGGATCCTCGGAGAAGTCGACGACGCAGCCCTGCTCCGGTTCGGCCAGCCCCTCACCGCCCAGCAGCACACCCGCCTTCATCAAGGACTCGTTGAATTTGCCCATCTCTTCGATGATCTGCTCGAACGGAATGTTCTTCGACGCCTCGATCGCCTCGTCGGTGGCTCGCATGATCAGCATGAATTTCATCATTTCGCTCCTTCGGTGCCGGGCCGCTGTTCGACCCGCTCACTCATAGCGTCGAACGATATTGCGCCGGATCGACACGTCGGAAAACATTCTTCGAAGATTTTTTCTCCGCCCTCCGTACGCGACTCAGCGCCCGCGTTCACACCAGGTCACGAGGTATGCGGTGATGCCAGTTCTGGGAGTACACCCGTTTGGCCACCTTCCGCGGATCGGCCCGCGGCTCTTCCAGCTCGTAGGCGTCGAGCTGGGCATCGAGCACGAACTCCGCACGCGTGCAGCGCAGCACCGTGTTGGTGGTGACCTCGACACGCCAGTTCTGCCGCTCCATACGGCGCACCGTATGAGTTTCGCCCCAGACCGAATTGACGTCGTTGCCGCGGAAACTGAACCATTCGGTGGTGGCTCGGCGCACCGTGGTCGCGGTGTCGTCGAGGCGGAACGTACCCTGATCGTTCTCGATTTCCAGGGTGGACACCCCGCTCTCCAGATCGCGTTCCACCTTCCAATGATGTTTACCCGGCTCCAACCGGGTGGCCGGCGTCGCGGGCGCGACTTCGGGGGGATCGAACGGCCGCAACCGCTCGTCCTCGGGGCGCGGGGTACGGTGCGGCATCCGCAGCACACTGTTGCCGGTGCTGACCCGCAGCATCACCGGTTCCGGCGACGGCCAGGCCAACGGCCAATACGACGACGACACCGACAGCCGGATCCGATGCCCCGGCGGAAACGAATGCGCCATTCCGTTCAGCGGCACCCGCACCCGGTACTCGCGGCCCGGTTCCAGCGGTTTCGGCTCCCCGCTGCCGTCACGATGGGTGAGGTTGAGCAGCCCATAGGTGACACGGGTGGCTTCACCATTGGGCGCGACATCCGACAGCCGGGCCGCGACCATGGCGTTGGGCCGGTCGGCGGAAACTTCCAGTTCCAGCTCCGGCATCCCGAGCACCTCGAAAGTCTCGGTGAGCACCTCGGTTTCGAACACCAGCGAACCGCCGTCCTCCTCCCGCTGATCCGACGGCAGGTCCGGGGTTGCGGCATAGGAAGCCCATTTACCCGCAAACATGCCCACGCTCAACGGGGACTGCAGCCACAGCCTGCGCGGCTCCTCGTCACCGGGGTCCTCCGACAGCGCGTACCGCGTGAGAGTGAATTCGCGAGTGTCCAGCTTCGGGGACGGCCACTCCTGCTCACCCACCCAGCGGCCGGGCCGGTCCTCGTAGGAGGGTTGCGGCGAGACACTGTCCTGCATCCAGGCCCGCAACATCGGCTCGTCCATGACCCCGGTGTCACGTCCCTTGAGCCAGTGATCCCACCAACGCACCAACTCCTGCAGGAATCCGATCGCCGGGCCCGGCACACCCAGGTGCGGATACTTGTGCCCCCACGGCCCGATCAGACCGCGCCGGGGCACGTCGAGATGTTCGAGCAGACGGAAGATCGCGTTGGTGTAGCCGTCGGCCCATCCCCCGACCGCGAGCACCGGGCAACCCACCGCACTGTAGTCCTCGTTCACCGAGGCGCGCTTCCAGTAGTCGTCGCGATGCTGATGCCGCAGCCACTGCTCGAGCCACAACCCGCTACCGGCCAAGCGCTCATGCCACATATCACGCCAGCGGTCACCGACGATCGCCGGATCGGGTGGCAGACTGTTGAACGCGAACATCACCGTCGCCTCCGACAGGTTGTCCGACAGCAAGCAGCCGCCCATGTAGTGCATATTGTCGACGTACAGATCCTCGGTGGCCGAGGCGGATACGATCGCCGCCAATGCGGGCGGGCGGCGGGCAGCCACCTGCAACGAATTGAATCCACCCCACGAAATACCCATCATGCCGACCTTGCCGTTGCACCAGGGTTGCTCGGCGAGCCAGTCGATGACCGCGCAGGCGTCGTCGTGTTCGGTGGGCAGGTATTCGTCGGTGAGCACCCCGTCGGAGTCGCCGCTGCCGCGCAGGTCCACGCGCACGCTCACATAACCGTGGCCCGCCAGATACGGATGGTTGAGCGCGTCACGGGCACGGGTGAGGTCGCGTTTGCGGTAGGGGATGTACTCGAACACCGCGGGTAGCGGTTCGTCGGTGACCGGCCGCCAGACCCGGGCCGCCAACCGAGCCCCGTCGGGCATGGGAATGAAAACATTCTCGATGTCGCGTACCCGATAGGGCAGCGATTCGACCGTGCGCACTCAGCAGACCTCCTCGAATCCGAACGACAACATGTCGAGACAGTCCCGGTACCGCTGTTCGAGTTCAGCGTGGTCGTCCGCGCCGATGTACAAGGTGGCCAGCTTGTACCGGTAAGCATCCTGGTTGTGTAGCTCCGACAGCCGGTTGCCGACCGACACGTCGATGCGCACCACCGTGCCGGGGAACCGTTTCTGCAAGTCGGCGATTTCGTCGTCGGTGGGCACCCGGGTGACCACGCCGTCTCCATAACGGGGCACCAGGCATTGGGCCGCTACCGCGAACTCACCACGCCGATGCGGCATACCGGGCCGTCGGCCCAGCGCCACGTCGATGGCCACCGCATGATTCGAGGTGCCGTCCACCTTGACGAACAGGTCGCTGTGTGATTGCGAGATACGCGTATTGACCTCGATCAACCAGAGTTTGCCCGTCTGGGAGTCCCACATGAACTCGGAGTTGAAACAGCCGTTGTCGTAGCCGGTGTGGCGCAGGTAGCGCTCGGTGACGTCAACCATTTTCCGCTGCACGTCCTCGGGAATCGAACGCGCAGGGTAGTCCAGGTGGACGAAGCTGTGGCCTGCCTCGTCCTTGCGCATATCGAACACCCCGTGCACGTGGTACTCGCCGCGGAACATCGAACCTTCCGGTGCGGCCTGGGTGCCGGTGACAATCTGCTCCGCCAGGCAGGTGCGCCCGCCCGCGACTTGCACATCGTCGGGCACCCTCACCCGGGCCAGCGCCTGATCGAAGGGGTCGGCGATCCGGCTGATCTCGGCGCGGATCCGTTCGGTCGCGGCCGCGAACTGTTCGGCGTCGGCGACCTCGAATCCCAGCTGGGAGGAATGGGATTTGATCGGTTTGACCCAGAACGGGAACGGGATATCGATCTGCTGCAGCGCGTCGGGATCGAACGGGTCGAACGCACAGAAGGCGGGCACACATTCGGGCACCACTTCACGCTGTAGCATCCGGCTCCACAGCTTGTGCTCGTTGCGCAGCACGCTGACCAGACTGGGTGAGGGCAGCCCGTACTCCTCGGCGAGGATCGGCACGAGCACGCTGGTCGGGAAGTCCCAGTGGGCGATGATCGCGTGGATCTCGCCGTCGAACGCGCGCAGCTGGGCTCGTGCTCGGTTCAGCAGTTCGTCGAAGTCGAACTCTTCGGCAGCGATCAGGGTGTCGTAGTCGAGCAGTCCGTGCAGGTTCAGGCCCCCGGGAAGGTCGACCGTACCGATCTCACTACGTTGCAGTTCTGTAAGGGCCGGTACGAAAATATTGGTACTCACTGAGACCGGCTATCCGCGATCGGCGCTCTGAAACATCGGCGCGTCCCGGTCACGGGGTGCAGCGCAGCGGTCAAACGCTGAATTTCCGAGCCCCCACCTGTTGAAACATAGTTATTTCATATCTACTTCCGGTCATGATTCACAACGAGTGAGCGACATATTGTGACCCAGGCCCCAATGGCAACTGTTAACCGAGTCACAGAGGGTGACGAACAGTCGAAGCACCCCTTCCCGCGACTTTCCGGTTACCCGCAAGTACGATCAGCAAAACACCAGGACAGCTCGCCGACGACACCAGTACGCGTGGGTGACCAAGCACCACAGGGCAACCCATGGGACCGCTCGGCGCAATCGCTTGCGCCGCATGGGATGCGCATCACCTTGATCCGGGCAACAGACCCTTCTACGGTTATTCATGTCGATGGCCGAAGGCGCCCATTAACGAATCTTTCCCAAAGGAAAGTCGCATTTCCGCACCGATTCGGCAATCACGATCTGATTACCGTCCCGGACAATGAATCTGCGCGGCACAGTCGAAAACTGGAGCAATGGCACAACCCAACCCCTGGCAAAAGCAGGCATCTCGTACCCGTCACAGTGAAACCGCCGACCGCCCAACGGTTTCCAGGGACGATCGAGCCAACGAGACCCGAGCCGGCTGGGGATACATCTGCGCCGCCATCGCGAGCATGCTCACCTTCGCCCTGCTGTTCCAGCCGTGGCTTTCGGCCTGGGGCCCCAAGGGCGAGGCCACCGCCGACGCCTTCGGCCGGATCACCGGCTACACGTCCGACCCGCAGGGCTGGACCATGGCCACCGCACGCAAGGTCGGTATCACCGGATTCTGGGCGCTGCTCGCCGCCGCTGCCATCATCACCACCGTGTTCGCGGTCGCGGCCTACCTGCGCACCCGGAACGAAGCGCTCGCCCATCTGGCGACCGCCGCCAGCATCGCGGTCGCGTTGTTCGTGCTCGCCACCGTGCTGTACCTCAACAGCAAAGCCCCCGAACTCCGGGTCGCCAGCCAATCCCACGACGGGTTGCAGACCCTGCTGGACCTGGCCAGCGGCGCACGCGAAACGAGCAACTCCGGTAAGCACCCGGTCGCCTCTGCCGGCCTGGAGCCCGCGGCGCTGCTCGCCGCCGTACTCGCGGTCGGCGCGGCGGTAGCCGCGGTCGCACAATGGCTCGGTGGCACCTCGGCCACACCGGGCGCGACGAGCACCGAACAGCCCGAGCCGTCCACCGCGGAACCGGCCGATACCGCCACCGAGACTGTCGCAGTCCGCGCAACCTCCCGGACCGTCGACCCGGAAGAAAGCGCCTCCCTGTGGCACGAACTGATGTTCGCCGACCTCGTCGCCCACGCGAACCGGGCACACCCGGCGCTCGAACAGAGCGACAGCGAAGGCGCCGACCGTCCCAGGGGATTACGTAAGCCGGTACTGACCAGCTGAACCCGGCCCCACAAAGGCAACAGCCAGCGAATTCCCAGTGGTGGCTACAGCTTTAAACTGGGGAAATGGTACAGCCGACCCCCTGGCGACTGAACGCATCCGGGGCGGCGGGCACAGAAACGCCCGCCGCCCCGGAGCCGCGCAGCACGCAGCGTGTCGCCGAGATCCGCGCCCGGCTCGCCCCACTGCGGGGCCGCTGGGGCTACGTCTGTGCCGCGATCGGCGGCTTCTTCACCCTGATCCTCATGTTCCAGCCGTGGCTGATGGCGACCGGCCCCAACGGTAAGGCCTCGGCCACCCCGTTCGGCCGCATCGACGCCGCCACCCAGTACATGGACGTCTGGTCATCGGCCGGGCCGTCGAAAACAGCAAAGATCAACGGCGTCCTGGGCATCCTCGCTGCCGCCGCGATCATCGTCACCATTTCCGCCGTCGTGATCTATCTGCGCACCCGCTCCGAGGCGATGGCCAAAGCGGCAACCATCGGCTCGGTGGCCGTCGCGATCCTGGTCGTCGTCACCCTGCTCTACATGAACAGCAAGGGCGCCGAACTCAAGAACATGACCGTGCGGAAATGGGATATCGGTGGCCAGGTCGGTTCATTGATGGGCTGGGCGTTCGGCAACAGCGACCTGATGCTCCCCGGCATCAGGGAAACCCAGTACGTCGCGTCCGCCACCCTCACCCCTCCGGCCATGATCGCCATCGCGGCATCCCTGGCCTCGGCCGTCGCCGCCGTCGCGCAGTGGATACAGAGCCAGGGAACCCGGTTGGTGCTCCGACTGTCCTGGCCGGTGGTGATCCTGCGACCGAAGAATCAGGAGGAGCAGAAGGACCAGAAGGACCAGAAGCCTGGGCAACAATCGACGCCGGACGATTCCCCTGGACCCGAGACCTCCTCCTGAGCCCGATCGAGAGATCCCCCGTATACCTTCCGGTCTTGATCCGCGATAACTAATCGCTAGATGCGCATATCTACGTTTCACAAATCCTCTGCTGGCCATTGGTTTCGCCGATAGCGTGAGACGAAGATCTCAACACTTACGCGATAATCGCGCTCGCGCGACTATCGCTGAGATCGATAGGATCGTCCGGTGACGAGCGAGTCGAAGTTGAGCGAGGTTCTGGAACGTTTCATTTTCGGCCTGTTCGTCGCAGCAGAATCCGGGGGCGCGGATCAACTGGCCGAACTGGACCTGTCGCTGTCGCAGGCGCGCACCCTGTTCACCGTCAGCCATCATGAGCAGCCGCTTCCCATCCACGTCATCGCCGAGAAGCTCACCATGTCGGTGACCGCGGCCGGTCGCAATGTCGACAGCCTGGTCCGGCTCGGACTACTCACCAGAGAAGAATGTCCGGGCGACCGGCGGGTCAAGCTCGTCGGCCTCAGCGAGCGGGGCCGCAACGTCATCCGCGATCAGGCAGCGGTCAAGCGCGCTTCGCTCGATACCTTCGCCCACCGGCTTCCCGACCACCTACGTGCGGACCTGTGTGCCGTGCTCACGAACGTGCTCGACTCCGGCGCCCTCACCTCGTCGGATCCGCCGACCGCACTATCAGGAGATCAACAGTGAACAACTCGAGTCCACCAGCGAGCGCCGCCGAGGTGCCCGACAAGATCGACGGCGCGGTGCTCAAACTGGCCGGTGTCGTCGTGCTCGGCGCCATCATGTCGGTTCTCGACATCACGGTCGTGAACGTAGCACTGCCGACCTTCCAGACCGAGTTCGACGTCGCCGCCTACTCTACGGTCGCGTGGACCGTCACCGCCTACACGCTCGCGCTGGCCACCGTTATCCCGTTGACCGGCTGGGCCGCCGACAGGTTCGGCACCAAACGCCTGTACCTGGCCGCGCTGGTGCTGTTCACCGGTGGTTCGGTGCTGTGCGCGGTGGCGTGGAACATCGAGGCGCTCATCGCGTTCCGAGTGATCCAGGGCTTCGGCGGCGGCATGCTGATGCCGCTGGGTATGACGATCATGACCCGCGCTGCAGGCCCCGAACGTATCGGCCGGTTGATGGCCATCCTCGGCATCCCCATGCTGCTCGGCCCCATCCTCGGGCCGATCCTCGGCGGCTGGCTGATCGACAACGCCACCTGGCACTGGATCTTCCTGATCAACTTGCCCATCGGCATCGTCTCCATCGTCTACGCCTACCTGGTACTGCCGCAGGACGAAACCCAGCCGAGCGAAACCTTCGACTTCCTCGGCATGCTGATGCTCTCCCCCGGCCTGGCGCTGCTGCTTTTCGGCGTCTCCTCCATCCCGGAGGAAGGCACCATCACCGCGCCCAAGGTGTGGGCGACCATGCTCATCGGCGGCATCCTGGTCATCGCATTCGCGTTCTACTCGTTCAAGCCCAAGCATCCGCTGCTCGATCTGCGGCTGTTCAAGAACTACAACCTGACCATATCCACGGTCACCATGCTGCTGTTCGCTGCGGCGTTCTTCGGCGGCCTGCTGCTGGTGCCGACCTACTTCCAGCAGGTGCGCGGGGAAAGCCCGCTGATGGCGGGCCTGTTGTGCGCACCGCAGGGCCTGGGCACGCTGATCACGATGCCGCTGGCCGGCGCCCTGGTGGACCGGATGCCGGTCGGCCGGATCGTGCCCGTCGGCTTGGCCGTGATCACCGTCGCGATGTTCGGTCTCACCCAGATCGAGGCCGACACCTCGTATGCGTTCCTGATCGGCGTCCTGTTCGTCCTCGGCCTCGGCATGGGCGCGACCATGATGCCGCTGATGACCGCAGCGCTGCGCACCCTCACCGAACACGAGGTGGCGCGCGGCTCGACGCTGCTCAACATCACCCAGCAGATCGCCAGCTCCGTCGGTGTCGCCGTGATCTCGGTGGTGCTGACCAACCAGTTCAAGGAGTCGCAGGCGGTCAGCACCGCGCAGGCGCTCACCGAAGCCCAGCGCACCGGCACCCCGCCCGATCCTTCGCTGCTGCAGTACATAGCGAGCCTGGGCGACAAGTTCGAGGCGGTGGTGTTCGACGAGATGGCGGGCGCGTTCGCTTCCAGCTACTGGGTGGCGCTGGTGCTGTGCGGGGTGACGTTCGCCGCGTCGCTGTTCCTGCCGCGTAAACAGGATCAGAACCAGGACGGTGAGCAGACCAAGCCGCCTGCCCCGGCCCTGATGCACTGATCCGGCCGGGCCCGCCGTGGCCGGCATGCGCGTCCTGCGACGCGGATGCCGGCCACATCCGTATCAGCGGCACCAGGCGCGAGTCAGCGGTCGGCTCGCCAGGTTCGGCCTGTGCCGACCAACGGATCGAGGAACTCGTGGATCTGCGTGCGGGACGGTTTGCTGTAGCGGCGCCCGGGCAGGTCTTCCTCGGCAGTGGTGGCGGCGGCGCGGCAGATATCGGTATCGGTGCTGGCCGGGTCGGCGGAGAACCGTTCGCCCGTGATCTCGGTTACGGCAACGCGACGCCCGGTCCTGGCCTCGTAAGCGGTCACCCGATACACAGCGCGGAACAGGTTCAAGGTCCGTCCGACCGGCCGGTCGCCGCCGGGCTCGTACCAGCAGGTGCGGATCATCTCGCCGGTCCGCGGCGGCGAGAGACAGGCGACCAGCTGCACCGTCGCCGGATCGACCGGATGCCACACCGCGGGGTCACCGGCACCGGCCACAGCGGCCAAATCCCCGACCGGCACTATCGGGCTCACCGACGCACGCTGATACGCTGCGGCTTCGGTGAAACCACGCGGCGATTCGCACATCGCCGCATAGTCGGTCACCTCGAACCGCGCCGCGGCACACGCCCCGAACACGATCGCCAGCAGCGAGAAAGCTGCCAGCGAAACCCCCGCCACAGTCGCCGGTTTGCGCGCAGTGCCCACCGCATCCGGGCGCATGCCTGGCCTGGTGGGTGTCGCGCGTGCCCGTGCAGGCAGTGGAGCCGGGTGTGCAGTCGCCCCCGTACGTTCCCGTCCTATCGCCCGCCCCCCGAAGGCACGCATCAGCTCACGAGCAGGCCGCCGGTTCTTGTCACCCGTGAGCATCGTGGTGCTGTCGGGGCGCACGTCGTCTGCCGACAACACCTGTGGATCAACGGAAGATGCCAGCGGCGTGATATCGGATGAGATCGGTGTGTCAGCGCCATCACGAACAGCGGAGACACCGCTTATCGCCGGGGAATCCTGCGCTGGGCCGGTTACTCTCCCTGCGCCCGCAACGCCTACGCTCGCGATGTCCGCGTCCGCAATACCATCGCTCGCGGTCTTCTCCGTTGGTCCCGCACCTGAATCGCCGCCTGTTGCCGTTTCTGTCCTATCCGCACCGTCAGCAGCGGTATTCGGATCGGCCAGAACTTCCCGGTCTTCGTCAACGGCCGAAAGCTCGTCGACGGCAGGCGTTTGCTCCGCACACGATGTCACCTCCGCGTGGCGGGGATCATGGCCGGACCCGCCCGTGAGCCCGCCGGTCCCCGACGGTCCTGACGCAGATGATGGCGGTAGACCCGCCTTGCGGTGCGCCTCTTCCGTCAGCGCGCCCGCGGCGTCTTCGGCCTGGACGTGCATGGGGCCGCGAGCCAAGAAAGTGGCTGCCGGCTCCGCTGCGGCCGATACTGATTCCATGCTCCCGGAAGCCGCGCCGAGATCACCGGGGGCCGTGTCGCAGGCATCTGGAACAGGGAGCGGTCTTTTCAGGGGCTCGCTATCACCCGGTGTACTCGCGAGTGGGGATGCGCCACGGTGTGCTGTCTCCGCTGTGCTCGGCAGGGACCGCACGCTTTTCGCCGGCCGGCCTGCGAGCGAGCGAGGTAGGACGCTCGGCAGCGTAGGCGTGGGGCCGAACAGGGCGGCGGGTGCCTTGTTCGGCGGCGCTGGGGCAGCCGGGTGCAGCGGTGCGGCGGCGGGTTCGGGGATGGCGAAACCTTCTGCGGCCAGTTCCGTTCGGCTGGGCAGGTGATCGGCTCGGTCGAGTGCGGTGAGAGCGCGCTCGATCTCGGCGGTGTTCCAGCGAGGCGGACCTGCGGGTGGCCGTTGGAAGTGCGCGTGCAGGATGGCCGGCTTGCGGAACGGGACCAGCAGGACGGTGCTGCCCGGCTCGCGCTCGGGTGGCTGCCAGGTGATGCGTGAGCTGGTTTTGGGCACCAGCACGACCAGGGTTTCGATCTCGCTCGGCAGATCGTGCCGTTCGAAGAACGCGCGCACGTCCTGGGTGATGCGGCGGGCGTGCACCAGCGGGTTCGGCGCCGATTTCGGCACCAGCAGATCTGCGGGCCGGTCCCCCACCGACCAGCGGGAGTTGTGGCGGGTGACGAGCTCGCCGTGCTGCACCGACTGGAACCCGCTGATGTGTACCAGGGTGCAGCGATGCGGGGTCAATACCAGCAGGTCGACGATGGCGCTGCCGAATCGTTTGCGGCGCGGCACCGTGACCTCGAATATCGCGACCCCGCCGAGACGGGACGGCCCCGACCCCCATTCGCCGAACAGCCGGCGGACGAAACGCTGCGGCCCGGACAATGCCTCCGCATCCTGGACATCTATGATCACCGCGACACCTCGATCCCGACCAAGCCGAACCAGACCAGGTTACGCGCTCTCGGTGAAGCGAAAATTACTGTCCGCCAACGTAATCGGATGCGCAAGTGACGATATGATCGTAGGTTCCGTCCCTGACTGCGGCGGCGAGCCGTAGCGGCACCATCGAGCGACAACGGTCGATATCGACGAATGAGCCCCGGATGCCCGTCCTAGCCTGCGATCGAGCACAGCTGAGGTTGCGCAGCACAGGCGGCTGCGCAAGGTGTCCCGCGGCCGAGCAGGAACGGTAGCGGACACAGAATTTCGCCCGGCCACCGTTCCTGCTGCTCAGGCCACGACTTCCACTACGTCGCCGGGTGACAGGTAATCGTAGAAGGTGCGTGCGCCTTCCGGTGTCATCCGGATACAACCATGCGATTGGTGTTCCACCGGACCGATATGGAATGCGATATCGCCGTTGAAGAACACCGCATAATGCATGGGCGCATTGTGCATGGTGCTCCAGTGGAACTCACGTTTGAACGAAACCTTGAATACGCCGGGTGGCGTTTCATATCCGGGCATACCGTGCGAAATCGGGGTCGGGCCGTAGACCACTTTGCCGTTGTCCATGAGCCATGCTTCGTTGGTCGACAGTCGTAGGCAGGCCCGTGCCGCGGTCGAGCAGGGCGCGACCGTCGGGATCAGGGAGGGCACACCGGGGATGTCCGGCCCACCCGGCCACAGTGGCTCGGCCTGCGCCCGTGGCGCTGCGGCGAACCCGGCGGAGACCATGCCCAGAAATACCGCGAATACTGCTGCCCAGTTGAGTAAAAGCCTGTTGCTCATCGAGTACCGACCTCTCCCTCTCGCCCGCCACCGGTGCTGACGCCTGGATGGTGCGCGGACTCATTTCATGGAAACAAGCCTGGGACGAACTGGAGGTACCGGTGACGATTGTGAGCCTGTTTTCGGCGGCCGGTGACCGTTCCGGCAGAAATTACCCGATCGGTATCCATCGGATATCGGAATTGTGGTTTTATTCCTCCCAGCTTTCGGGTACGTTGCGGCGTCGCCCCATTCGCCGCCGGCGGAAGAACACCTCTTCCACCGACACCGACGGAACCTGGCGGGTCAGCGCCGCGAGCCGGGTGTCCAGACCTGATTCGTGGATCCGCATCTCCAGGCCCGCTATCCGTTCCTGGGGCAGGTTCGCCCATACCGCGCCGATCCGGGTGTGCACCTCGGGGCCGCCCGCCGCGATCACCGGCAGCAGCATCGGCCACAGGTCGGCCTCAGCGGCCACCGATGGCAGCGCCGCCAACGCGGAGTCGGGCAGACCGGCCAGTAGTCCGGCGATCCGCTGCTGGGTGGCCGCGCCGGTGCGTTCGGCCAGCGCCAGCAGTCCACGCCAGGCGCCGACCTCGGGACGTCCGGCGATCGCGCCGAGCAACGCGGCGAGCACGGCGTCGTTACCGAAGATCGGGTTCACCGCCACCCTGGCCAGCGACGCCGATCCGGCGTGCCCGATGAAGGTGAGCAATTCCGCCGCCGCGCCGACATGTATCGCGGTGGCGATGAGATGGCCGACGGCTTCCGATGAGCCGACACTGAACAGGATATCGGCGAGTTCGGCCATCAAATCGGGTTCGCAGCGCGCGAGTACCGACAGGGCCGCCTGCTGCAGTGCCGTCGACCCGGCGAGTACGGTCTGCAACACCTGCGGGATGCGCTGCTGGGAGCCTGCGACGAACTGACGGAGGATCGCGTTGATACTGGCCGAGGAGTAGGCGTAGGCGGCGGCGAAGATCAGTCCTTCGTCGTCGTGCACCCCCCGTTCGACTGCCTCGATCAATCGGGGCGTCGCGTACCCGAGGAACGGCCCGGCAGTCACATAATCGCGGCGGCGCAACACCTCCGCGAGGACCTCCATGATGGGCTCGGCAGGCGCCGCGTCCGCGAGCGGACCGACGGTGCGGGGATCCATATAGGGCGCGCAGTCGGCCGCATAGGAAACTCCGAGCAGGGCGATGGTTTCGGCGGCCTTCTTCGGGTGTTCGGCGCCGATCGCTCCGGCGGCCCGGCCGGTCATCGCGGGCGGGACCAATCGCTGCACCAGAGGCATGGAGACGCTGAGCGGAATGATCGGCACCAATTTGCTGATCCGCCGGAAAGTCTCGGCGTGCTGGGCGAAGATGACGGCTGCCATCCGCTGCTGCAGCTCATGCAGACATTCGGCGCCCAGCCGCTCGAGATGGGCGATACGTTCCGGGGCCACATGCAGGGTGCGCGCCAGCAGGATGATCTGCGCGCGGGTTACCAGATCGCTCATCGGTCGAGCAGATCTCCGAACATGATCTTTTTCGTCGGCGCCCGGAAGATCCGGGGCAACGCGGCGATCATCTGGTCGATGGCTTCGGCCAGACCGGCCCGTTCCAGCTGCTGGGCCGAGCGGAACAACATGAGCAGCTCGGCGACCTCCTGTTCGGATAATCGCTCCGACGCCGCCAGCGGCCCGTGTAGTTCGTTCTCCAGATCCGTTCTGGCGGTCAATGGCGCTCCTGTTGTCATACGTCCTCAGCAGCACGGGTTACCCACGCCACCTTCAAGCGAATCCTGCTGGGCTCACGCCCGATGCGCAATGGGCAATTCCCGCTCGCGGTACGACAGCCGGGCTCACCGCCGCAGCCTCCCCCACAGCGTCCAGAACACCATGCGCCCCATCCGCATCGGCCCGTAACGGACCCCGTCACGGTAGGGGCTCTCACCGCGCAGACTCACCTCCGCACCGCCGTCGACGAACAGCACCTGCCCGGTGACGAACGACGCCGACGGAGACAGCAGCCACCCGATCGCACCGGTGACCGCCTCGACCGGGCCCGGCATGCCGAGCGGCTGCGGCAGCGCGTCGGCGAGGACCCTGGCCCGCGCCGGATCCGACAGCATGGTTTCGCGGGCGGTGCTGGTGTCGACGATGCCGGGCGCGACGGCGTTGAGCGGGATACCCGCCCCTGCCCAGTCACTGGAACCGGCGTTGCGGCGCAACCAGCGGTTCAACGCGATCTTGGTCGAACGGTAGATCACCGGGCCCCGGCCACTGCGCACCAACCGCTCGGCGATGCGTGCTGCCGCTGCCTCGTCACCGCGCAGGCACATGTCGACGAGTTCGGCGTCACCGGCCGACAAGGACGACGCCGAACTCACCACGACGGCGCGGGGGTTCGGGCGCCCGGCCAGCTCGGGCCGGAACAGGCCGAGCAGTGCGAGGGTGCCGAAGTAGTTGAGCCGCAACGTCGCCGGTTTCGGTTCCCCGATACCGGCGACCAACGCGATCCCGTCTATCCCGGAATCGGCGAGCGCCACGGCTTGTCGGACCAGCGCCCGCCGCCCCTCGACGGTGGTCAGGTCGGCCTGCACGTCCACGCCGGGACCTACACCGCATCGGATCACCGATGCGCCTGCCGCGGCGAGCTGATCGGCCAGCACCGCGCCGATGCCGCTGTCCGCGCCTGTGACGACATAGGTGCGGTCTTCGTGTTCATTCCCGCCTGCGCGAGCTCTTTCGGAGTTACCGGTTCGTCCTGCCATAGCCACACTATATGCACTAGTGCATCTTTGCACTAGTGCATATAGTCTCCGGGCCGGTTACGCTACACCGCGTGAGCGAACCGACGGGACTGCGGGAACAGAAACGCCGCGCTACCAGGGCAGCCATCGTGCGCGCCGCCACCGACCTGTTCCTGGAACGCGGCCTCGCGGCCACGTCGGTCAGCGATATCGCCGCGGCAGCAGGAGTCTCGCGGCGCACGTTCTTCCTCTACTTCCCCGCCAAGGAAGACGTACTGTTCCATCACATCGAGGGACACGTGCGGACCGCGCTCGACGCGCTGACACCCCTCGGACCGGAGGCAACCGCCTGGGACGGCGTGCAGACCGTGGTCGTGGCGCTGGTACACGCCTTCGACACCACCGCCGACCATGCCGACGAACTCGCCGACGTGCGCGCTCAGCTCTTCCGCGATGCCCACGGTCTACCCGGCTCGCTGATGCTGCGACTGCGCTCGGTGTATGCCACTCTGCTCACCGCCCTGCGGGAGCGCTTCCCCGACCCCGCCGACCAGCCGCTGCTCAGCGCACATCTGGGTGCGGTGATGGGGGCGGTGGCCGCGGCCGCCACCAGCGTCGGCGCCAACGAACGCGCCGCGGCCATGCGCTCGGCACTCGAATGTGCGGGAGCCGGTTTCCGCCGGACATGAGAGGAGCCTCATGCACCCGGTCAGCGGCGGCTAGGCGTCGCCGGACGCCCACATATTCGCCAGCAGCTGGTGACTCGGGGTGTCGGCGAGGGATTGGGAAGACTCGTAGATGCGCTCGTAGCCGGTGGAGGTGATCCGCCACTGCCCGTCGGGATCGCGGCGGTAGCGGTCGGTGTAGTACCCGGCGCCGCGGATGAGGACGCCGTATTCGGTGGCGATGACCGTGTCTTCGAAAGACCAGCTCCCGGCGGCGGTATCGCCGTCGACGGTGATCTCCGGATGGTTGGCGACATGGGCGGTGACGATGGCCGGTCCCATGTTTTCGCGTAGGAATCCCACGATCGCCGCGCGGCCGTCCAGCGCGAGCGGCCCGCCAACGGCGTGGGTGCCGTAGCGGCCCTGTGCGTCGACGGCGAGGGTGTCGGCGAACTCGTCCCAGCGTTTGAGGTCCAGCGTCCGGAAGTACCGGTATTTGAGGGTGCGCACAGCTTCGAGGGCTTCCAGATCCATGCGGAGAGCCTGGCATGCGCCACCCCGAGAAAACAAGAACAAGTTCTAATTCTGCGCGAAGGCCTCCTCCAGCCCGTCGAACCAGGCCGATTCCTCGACCAGGCTGGTACTACGCCAGCCGTCGGAGGTGCGAACCAGTTCGTGGTGGTACCAGCCACCGCAGTAGAACCGCCTACCGGGCGAGACGATCATCGGGTTGAGGAACATCGCGCGCACCCGGGCCCGGTCACCGTCGAGGTCGACGCCGATATTGGAGATGAAATGCTGGGTGCGTTCGAACAGTTCCAGCGCCTTCGACAGCTGCTCCACCACCGTGTCGAGATCACCGTTCGGCCCGCCCGCGGTGCTGTAGTCGATCCGCGCATCGGGAGTGAACACCGTGCGGTACAGCCCCCAGTCCTTGGTATCGACGGCATGCGCGTAACGGGTCAGCAGGTCGGTGATCGCCATCCGGTCCGCGATCGTCTGTATGTCCACCCCTTCATACAAGCGCAACCACGGCGGCGACGGGCGCGATTCGGCGCGGAGAGCGATCTCCTCAGACGTCCGGCTCGCGACGCAGGATGCGCCGCCACCACGGCCGGTTCCGGGGAGTGCACACGGGCGCGGGCAATGACTCGGCGGTGGGACGGCGGGCCGGGACGCGATGCTGCCCTCGCCATTGTTCAACGATCTCGTCGGCATTCACCGGGACGACCGGAACAGCGGGTCCGTGCGGCATCCGCAGCCACTCGACGATCCGGCGGTTGAGCTCCGAGACCATCTCGCGCACCTGCTGTTCGGAGGGCAACTCGCGCACGGTGTCGGGAAGCCGCTCCACATCCCGGCGCAACACCAGCGACGGCGGTAGCACCCCCTCGGCGCCAACCCCTTCTCTGCGCAGGTATTCCTTCAGCCACCAGTTCTCGTCGTGGAAGGGATTGCCCGCCCCGGGCAACGGCTTGCCGGTGCCGGGCAGGTTATCGAATTCGCCGCGCTCGGTCGCTTCCCGGATCTTGCGATCGACCCAGGACTCGAAGTCGACGTTCGACGGTTTACGTTCGGTCATCGCGCACCTCCCGATCGCGTTGATACAGATGTATCATACGCGCTGGATCAGCCGTGAGCCCAGTGCGCATATCGCGCGGTCGAAGAAACAACCCGATTTCCCCCGGTTTGCGCTTCGAGCGCCGTGGTACTGCCG
This sequence comes from Nocardia donostiensis, assembly GCF_002081715.1. Lineage (GTDB taxonomy): Bacteria > Actinomycetota > Actinomycetes > Mycobacteriales > Mycobacteriaceae > Nocardia > Nocardia donostiensis. Next base: position 198,492 of record NZ_MUKP01000004.1, read on the forward strand.
CAGAGTCCATCACAAGAAACCGGAAAGGATCACAGATGAGCCAGGTCAGCCCGATCCAGATGCAGAAATATCTGTCCGGTATCGACTACCCGTGCGACCGCGACGAACTCATCCAGACCGCGCGGGCGAACGGGGCCGACGAGCGGGTGCTCGACGCGCTCGAAGGACTGCCCGACCGCACCTTCGACGGCCCGAACGCCGTGAGCCAAGCCGTCTCCTGACGGTGGGCGCAACGAGGTCGACGATGACGAGTGCCGATGTGCTCATCGATGGCTATGACCGGATACGCGAGGCCGTGCACCAGGCGGTGGACGGCCTCGACGAAGACGATCTGGCCTACCGGGTGGACCCCGGCGCGAATTCGATCGCGTGGCTGATCTGGCACCTGGCCCGGGTGCAGGACGACCACATCGCCGAACTGGCCGAGCGCGAACAGGTATGGACCGACCGGGGCTGGTACGAACGGTTCGGTCTGCGTCTGGACCGGCGAGCGACCGGTTTCGGTGACGGCCCCGGCGATGTCGCCGAAGTGGTCGCGCCCGCGGAACTGCTCGTCGGTTACTACGACGCCGTGCACGAGCAGACGCTGCGGTTCATTCGCGGCCTCGCCGACGACGACCTCGCCAAGATCATCGATACCAGATGGGACCCGCCGGTCACCCTCGGGGTGCGGCTGGTCAGTGTGCTGGCCGACGATCTGCAACATGCAGGGCAGGCCGCTTACCTCCGGGGGCATCTCCGTCGGAGGTAAGCGGTCGGCCTCTCCCTATTTCAGATCCAGATCCCGGCGCTGGAACCGCAGCACACCGCCTGCCACACCGGCCGCGGCGAGCACCAGCAACACGATCACCGCCGCCCAGCGCATCTGCTCCGCAGGCAATCTGGCGATATGAGCGAACGGCGACAGATCCTGCACCCAGCTCGGCAAATCCATGATCGGCCCGAAGAATCCGACGATCAGTGCGAATCCGAACAGGGCCCAGGCGGCGCCGATGAATCGGGGTGCGAGGCCGTAGAGCAGCGCCGCGAGCGCGAGCACCAGCAGCACGGCGGGGGCAAAGGCCAGATGCGCGGCAACCATCTGCCAGGCGTACTCGGCCTCGCCGACGGAGATCGCCATGGCGACACCCAACGCCAGCCCGGACACCAGCAGCAACAGCAGCGCCCCGACCGCCGCCACCAGGGTGTACATGCCCAGCCACGTGCCACGTCCGACAGCGGTGGCCAGCACCGGCTCGACGCGCCCTCCGGTCTCCTCGGCGCGCAGCGATTGCACCGCCAGGATTACGAAGATCGTCGCCAGCAGCGCATCGAAAAATGCCATGGTGCCCGCGTAACCGTCGAGCATCCGGCTCGGGTCGCCGCCCATCACCTCGACCAGAGGTTCGGGCAGCTCGTCGAACGAGGCGACGATCGAATTCCCGATACCGCCGTAGAGCGCGCCCCCCACGGCCAACGCACAGCCCCAGCCGATCAGAGCCGCCTGCTGCAGCCGCAACGCCAGCGCCAACGGCGAATCCAACCAGGACGCCGCCGCCGCGGACCCCGGCCGCGGCGGCACCAGGCCGGCCGCAAGATCACGCCGCGCCGACAACAGGTAGGCGAGCGCGACCAGCAGCACGGCGAGCACCAGCGACAGCGCCAGCGGCCACCAGCGACCGTCGGCATAGGGCCGAGTCTGCTGCGACCAAGCCAGCGGCGACACCCAGGACAAGGCGCTGCCGCCCTCGCGCAACGCATCACCGGCGGCCCGCACTGCATACGCGGCTCCCAGCACAGCACCCGCGAGACCGGAAGCGGCCCGCGAGTATTCGGTTACCTGCACAGTCACCGCAGTAACAGCGGCGAACACCAGACCGGCCGCGGCGACCGACGCACCGAACAGCAGCGCATCATCGGTAGCCAGCCCCGCGACCGCGAATGATCCCGCGATCAGCACGGCCAGCGCGATATTCGCCGCGACCGCGACCACCAGCGCCGCGGTGAGCTGGGCGTGGCGGCCGACCACGCTGGCGCGTACCAGTTCGGCCCGGCCGGTCTGCTCCTCCACCCGCGTGCAGCGCGAGATCAGCAGGATGTTCATCAACGCGGCCAGCAACAGGTAGTAGAGCCCGTACACCGCGACGATGACCGATTCCAGCGTCGGGTCGGCCAGCCCGTAGCCCGGTCCGGAGATGAGCGCACCGACGACGCCGCCCGCGAACTCACCGATCGCACGCAGATCCTCCTGGGACCGGTATACCTGGGGCAACGCATTGGCGTAGTAGAGACTCATCAGGGTGATCCCGAGGATCCATCCGGTGAGTTTGAGCCGGTCACGCCGCGCAATGAACCGGACAAGGGGCGCGGTACCCACCAACGCGCCGCGGCGACCGCCCACCACCTGCCGGGGCGAGATCGGCGCGCGCGAGGCAGAACTGGTCGTGGTGGTCGTCATTTTCCCGCTCCGTTCGCGGCCAGCTCATCGCCGTAATGGCGCAGCATGAGCTCTTCCAGGGTGGGTGGGTGGCTGGTCAGCGACCGGATACCGGCGCCGCTGAGCTTCGCGATGGCCGAGCCCAGGGCCGCGCCGTCGACATCGAACCGGATCCGACCGTCCTCGGTGGACACATGGTGGACGCCGGTGAGTTCGGACAGATCGGTCACCGGGCTCACCGTGACCGCCTCCACCGTCGTCCGAGTCAGATGCCGCAGTTCGGTGAGCGTGCCCGACTGCACGGTCCGGCCACGCCGGATGATGCTCACCCGGTCGGCGAGCTTTTCCACCTGCGCGAGGATGTGACTGGACAACAGCACGGTGCCGCCTGCGGCCTTCACATCGGCGACCACTTCCTGGAACACCACCTCCATCAGCGGATCCAGGCCCGAGGTCGGTTCGTCGAGCAGGAACAGTTCGGCATCGGAGGCCAGGGCTGCGATCAGCGCGACCTTCTGCCGGTTGCCTTTGGAGTAGGTGCGGCCCTTCTTGGTCGGATCGAGATCGAAGCGTTCGATCAGGTCGGCGCGGCGCTGCGGGTTAAGCCCGCCGCGCAGGCGACCCAGCAGGTCGATGGCCTCACCGCCGGTGAGGTTCGGCCACAGCTCCACATCGCCGGGCACATAGGCGAGCCTGCGGTGCAGCGTTACCGCGTCTCGCCACGGGTCGCCACCGAGCAATGACACCTGTCCGCTGTCGGCGCGCAGCAGGCCCAGCAGCACGCGGGTGGTCGTGGTCTTACCCGCCCCGTTCGGACCCAGGAAGCCGTGGACCTCCCCGTAGGCGACATCGAGGTCGAGGCCGTCGAGCGCGGTGGTCGAGCCGAAAGTCTTGCGCAGCCCGGAGATTGCGATGGCATTTTTCATAAGTCAGATAGTACAAATCGTTCACAAATTTGTGAATACTTTGACGATATGATGGACCAGCCAGAGCTGATGACGAACAAGGGAGACGCACCGGTGGCCGGAGAGGACCCGCAGGAAGAAGCCGTCCTGCGGTTCGTCGAGCAGTTCGGCCTGCTCCTCACCGAATCCGGGATGCCGCGCATGGCCGCGCGGGTCTTCGCCTTCGTGCTGGCCGACGACGCCGACCGCTATACCGCCCAGGAATTGGCGCACGGACTGCGGGTGAGCCCAGCCGCGATCTCGGGAGCGGTCCGCTACCTGGTGCTGTCCGGGCTACTCGGCCGGGAACGCGAACCGGGGGCGCGCGCCGATACCTACCGGGTCTACGACGACGATGTCTGGTATGCCATCGCCATGCAGCGGAAGCATGCGCTCGACCGCTGGGTACGTTTCCTCGCCGACGGAGTCGAGATGCTCGACGAAGCGCGACCAGGCGGGCGGCGCGTCCGCGAGACACTGGAGTACTACCGTTTCCTCAACGCCGAGGTGCCGGAAATGATGCGGCGCTGGCATGAGCACAGACAGGCCTTGTTCCCCGACCCGCCGTCCGCCGGCGATGCGCGCACGGCTGAGAGGAGGCCTGAATGACGCAGGAGACGGATTCGCCGCTCCTAGCAGCGGATATGGTGCGCTATATCGAGAAACTCGCCCTTGGCCTGACCGAGATGGGCTGGCCGAGAATGCCTGCCCGCGTATTCGCCGCCCTGCAGGTCAGCGACGAAGGCAGGCTCACCGCGGCCGAACTGGCACGCATCCTGTCGATCAGCCCGGCGGCAATCTCGGGTGCAGTGCGCTACCTCGACCAGGTCGGCGTGGTGACCAAGGTCCGGTTACCCGGGCAGCGCCGCGACCACTACCAGCTCTACGACGACCTGTGGTACGCGAGCTTCCTGAAACGCGACCGAATGCTCAAAATGTGGGCCGAGAACGCCGACGAGGGCATCGAGCTGGTCGGCCAGGACACCAAAGCCGGGCGACGGCTGGCCGAGATGCGCGATTTCTTCGAGTTCTTCGTCACAGAGCTGCCCCTGCTGTTCGACCGTTGGCACGAACAGCGCAATGCGCAACGATCCTGACGCCGCAATCCACACCGATCCCGGCCACGCCCGTCGAGCTCAGCGACGGGCGCGGCCCCGGTGATCAGCCGCCTGCGACGGTGCGCTGCCGGGTCGTCCTGGCCCGCCTGCGCTCGGCCTGCAACTCCGCGAGTTCCTGTTCCAGGATGTCGGCGACCCGGAACTGGTCGGTGTTGTAGATATCGGGTGAGCGGACCACGTCCTTGACCGTATCGGCGTCGCCGTCGCTCGAGCCCTTCTTGTCCTTACCGTTCTTGCCTTCGGTGGCGCCGTTCTTGCTACCGGCCCCCGTGCTGCCGCTCTGGGCCTCGGAACCCTTCTTCCCCTCGACGCTCTTGCGCTTGGTGTCGAACACCTCGGTGATACCGGGATCGGCCGCATCGAGCTCGCGGGCCACCTTGGCTGCTATGTCGAGTTCCGGTTTGCTCCGGCTCGGCTGGTCGATAGTCGAACCGGCGCTGCCGTTGGAGGACGAGAACAGCTCTTCGGTCTCCAGCGACAGGGTGGACAGGCTTTCCGTCTTGGACCGGCGCTCGGCGCGGAACGCCGACGTGCGGCGTGTGCTCTCGCGTGGGGTACCTGCCGACGGATTCGTTTCCGCCGCCGGAGCTGTTTCCGCCGCCGAACCGGTCGGCGTCGATTCACGCACGTCCTCCGGGCGCGGCACGCCCTGTGCCGCATTGGCAGCGCTGCTCAGCCGATGGGTGGCGACCCGAGGCAGGGTGCGGCGGATCTGTTCGGCCGGATCGGGCAGCTCGCGGATCTGTTCGGTGGCCTTGGCGATGGCAAGGCCGTACCGGGCGCTGACGGCGTCGTGGATGAGCAGGGCGACACCGATCATCACCGGTGCGACCGCGTGCACCGCGGCGTCGTACCAGTCCCCGGCCCGCACATAGGGGTAGGTGTTGAGGCTGACGGTCAGCGCCAGCAGGGCGAATTCGGCGGCCGCTACCTGCTTGCGGTTGTCGATCACACCCCATTCGGCCACTTTGTTGGTGCCGATCATGATGATGATCAGGCAGACGCTGATCATCGCCTCTAGCAGGTAGCTGAACCAGTACAGCGGATCGGAAGGCCCGGTGGGCGCAATGTTCTGCTGGACATTGACTGCCGACCACAGCATGCCGGCGCCGACGACAGCGGCCAGCGCGCGCAACGACCAGGAGCGGTGCCGGTACAGCGAGGCCAGCTTGGCGTGCGGACTGGACTCGCGCCGCTGCGCGGCGATTGCCTTCCTGGCGAGCAGCAGATCTCGCATATCGGCCTTCTCGATCTCCTCCGTGGTCTGCCTGGCACGATCGGACGCTGCCGCGGCGGCCTGTACCTCTTTCCAGCGTTGGCTGCGGTCTTGATCGCGAATACGTTCGGCCAGCTCACGCTCGGCGTGCAGCTCGTCTTCGGACAGCGCTTCGGTCAGTGCGGGATCGAACTGGTAGGCAAGCCGTCCGCGGGCCCGTTCGACCCGCCTCGCCAGCTGCGTGACCTCGTCCTCGATAGGGTGCTCGGTGGTCATTTCGGCTCCCGCCCGGGGAGATTCGATGGCAGACAAGTGATCACGCGTGGGAACGGTACATCCCTTTCCATATCAATGCACTGTCGCCGTCGGATCCGTCCGGCTCCCACGGTCGGCGAACCCCCCGTGGCCAGCCGGTTTCGGGCAGGTTTCACCGGGTACGTGCCGGTCATCGGCCGATATCGACGGCAGGCATGCCGGGAGGAGATGGCGATGGCGGAGAATCAGGTGCCTCAGCAGAGCGGTGTCCGGGCCGTGCGTACCCTGGCCGACCTCGGGTTCGCGCCTTTCGCCGCGGGGGTGATCGCCCGGCGGCGCCGGGTGCAGGGGTTACTGGAAAGATACGACGCCGACCGCAGGCAGGTGGAACGGATGCGGGCGCTGCGGCAAGAGTTCGGTCGCGGACCGGTGGAACTGGTCGTGCCCGGCCGCCGGGTTGTCATCGTGACCGACCCCGAGGACGTCGGCCGGGTACTGGCGCAGGCACCGTCACCGTTTCATCCGGCCAACCGGGAGAAACGAGCGGCGCTGCGGCAATTCCAGCCGCATGCCGTGCTGGTGTCCGAAGGCGGGCTGCGAGAACAGCGGCGCGCAGTGAACGAGGCGGCACTGGATACGGCGGCGCCGCTGCACCGGCTCGCCTGGCCGTTCGCCGATCTCGTCGCCGCCGAGGCCCGGCCCCTGCTCACCGACGCATTGCGGCGCGGGCGTTTCGACGCCGAGCAGTTCACCGTCGCCTGGTGGCGCCTGGTGCGGCGCTTGGTCCTCGGGGAGCGTGCCCGAGACGATCATGCGGTCACCGACGAACTACAGCGGCTGCGATCCGCGGCCAACTGGTCGTTCCTGGCCCCGGTGCACCGCAGGCGGCGCGAACGATTCCTCGAACGGCTCTACAGCTACACCGCCTCGGCCGAGCCGGACAGCCTCGCCGGTGCTCTCGCCGCAACCCCGGCCTCAGGCGCGGTGGACCCGGTCGGGCAGATCCCGCACTGGTTGTTTGCCTTCGATGCGGCCGGGATCGCTTCGACTCGCGCGTTGGCGCTGCTGGCCACTCATCCCGAGCATCTCGAACGCGCACGCATCGACTCCGCGGACCCGAGCACGCCGGGATTACGCCCGTATTTGCGGGCCTGCGTGCTGGAGTCGGTGCGGCTGTGGCCTACCACGCCTGCCATTCTGCGCGACACCATCACCGAAACCCAGTGGCGCGAAGGAGGCGACCGCTTCACCATCGCCCCGGGCGCTGCCCTGGTGATCTTCACACCCGCGTTCCATCGCGACCCCGACCTGCTGCCGTTCGCCGACGAGTTCGTCCCGCAGATCTGGCTGGACAACCGTGCCTCGCAATATCCGCAACTGGTGCCGTTCAGCGCGGGGCCTGCCGAATGCCCCGGCCGCAATCTCGTCCTGTTCGTCACCAGCACCGTGCTGGCGCATCTGCTCCATGAGGCCGAGTTCCAGCTGCGGTCTCGTCCGCGCCCTGCACCGAACACACCGTTGCCGAAGACTTTCAACAACTATGGCATCGAATTCGCTATCACCGCTCGCCCGCTCGCCGAGCAGCACGGACGCTCCCGATAAGCGCAGAATAAGCTGCGAATACACTCCGAGTAAACGTCCCGATTTTCTGTTGAATCAGCAAGCCGACGCGTTGCGGAATACCTGCTGTACGGTGGGGAATTCCAGGTTATCGTGAGCCGGGTGTACGGTATCGTCTGCGAACTGATTCATCCGGATATACTCGGCGTTTTGGTGATGTGCCTCACCCGTTACAGCAAGATGCGCAGCAACGCAGCCGCTTTCGAGCTCCATCGAACGGACTGGACTGCGAAGTAGCGCCAAGACCTTCGGAGCAGGGCTTGACACATCGAATTACGTCAGCATTCGCACTGCTCACACGCATTATTCGGCTACACAGTCAAACGGTCACGTTTCGATCACGCGTTCCCGGGTAACTCAATTGAGGTCGAGCCATTAGGCAGTCGATTGGAGCGAGGAGACCGATGAACGAATCGAAGAAAGCTCAAACCGACCACCCGGCCACACATTTGCGCCTTTCGCCGAATGCGCCCGCCCCCAGCCGCCATGTTCGCGGCTCCGGAGACAGTTACGACAACATCGAACCCTGGTTCGACAAACTCGCCGCCATCGACGCGAACGACCCGCACCGGCTGGAGGTGCGCGAGGAGATCGTGCACCTGTGCCTGCCGCTGGCCGAACATATCGCGCGCCGCTTCGCCGGCCGCGGCGAGTTGTTCGACGATCTGCTGCAAATCGCCCGGCTCGGCCTGGTGCAGGCTGTCGACCGTTTCGATGTGTCGCGCGGCGGGTCGTTCCTGTCGTTCGCGGTTCCGACCATCATGGGTGAGGTGCGCAGGCATTTCCGGGACCGTACCTGGGCGGTACGGGTGCCGCGCAGCCTCAAGGAGATCCAACTGCGCATCGGGCCCGCTACCGAAGAGCTGTCGCAGCAGCTCGGCCGAGTGCCCACCGCCCGTGAGCTCGCCGCCGAACTCGACGTCGAACTGACCCAGGTGACCCAGGCGCTCATCGCAGGCAACGGCCATACCAGCAATTCCCTGGATTCCGTCGCACGCGAGGACGACGAGAACAGCTCCCCCGCCATCGCCGACCGCCTCGGCGACGACGAGCCCTGCTACCAGCTGCTCGAGGACGCCATGGCGGTGCGTCCGCTGATCGAGGCGCTGCCGGAACGAGAACGGCAGGTGCTGGTATGGCGGTTCTTCGGGTCGATGACCCAAACTCAGATCGCCGAACGGCTCGGCGTTTCGCAGATGCAGGTATCACGGATTCTGTCCAAAACGCTCACCACCCTGCGCGAACAGGCCCTCGCCGAAACCCCGCTGGAACTGGCTGCCGCGTAACGGAACCGGCTGCCGTCGCGTGTTGCCCGCAGAATGGACGTGCGAGCCGAGGCTTCACCTCGAACCGGTGGCACCGGATGGCCCGGGAAATTGCGTCCACACCTGCGCCAAGGTGAACGGGTGCCCGCGTAACGCGGCCCAGCTGGGTTTCGCCGCGATCCAGGCCTCGCCGACAAGCGCTTCGGCGGCTTCGGCCAGCCGCCAACCCGAAGCCGCCGCCGCGGCGACGTGGTCACTGAACAGATGCAGGTGGGTGCGGATGGTCAGCGGCTCCCCCGATTCGCTCGTGTA
>NZ_MUKP01000040.1 GCF_002081715.1 Nocardia donostiensis
CGCGTTTCAGCCCTCGCAGCGCACGCGCCGAAGGCGCAAGTCGCGAGGGCTGAAACGCGAGCCACAAGGGGGCCGCAAACCCGCGCGCGCCAGCGCGCCGACAACCCAGCTTTGGGGTGAGCTGGGCGTTCGCTTACACTAGACCGGTTGCCTGCGGGAGCTGTGCCCGCAATCCGGCGGCGAACCCCCAGTGGTTGATCGGTCCAGATCGAACGAAACCGCTGGTAGGCGCGTGTTCGGGTGGCAGCAGACCATGCCCGTCGGGTCGGCAATCCGGCGTGCTTTTACGTCCAGGTCGAGGAGGCTGAAGTGATTCAGCAGGAGTCGCGACTGCGTGTCGCCGACAACACGGGTGCTAAGGAGATCCTCTGCATCCGCGTTCTCGGTGGCTCGTCGCGTCGCTATGCCGGTATCGGCGACGTTATCGTCGCCACCGTGAAGGACGCCATCCCCGGCGGCAACGTCAAACGTGGTGACGTCGTCAAGGCCGTCGTGGTGCGTACCACCAAGGAGCGGCGTCGTCCGGATGGTTCCTACATCCGTTTCGACGAGAACGCCGCCGTGCTCATCAAGCCGGACAACGATCCGCGCGGCACCCGCATCTTCGGCCCGGTGGGCCGCGAGCTGCGTGACAAGAAGTTCATGAAGATCGTCTCGCTGGCCCCGGAGGTGCTCTGACATGAAGGTGCACAAGGGCGACACCGTGCTCGTCATCTCGGGTAAGGACAAGGGTGCCAAGGGCAAGGTCATTCAGGCCTACCCGAAGGAGAACCGGGTCCTCGTCGAGGGCGTGAACCGCATCAAGAAGCACGTCGCGAACTCCGCCAACCAGCGCGGCGCCTCCTCCGGCGGCATCGTGACCCAGGAAGCCCCGATCCACGTCTCCAACGTGATGGTCGTCGACTCCGACGGCAAGCCGACCCGTGTCGGCTACCGCACCGACGAGAACGGCAAGCGGGTCCGGGTCTCCCGTAAGAACGGGAAGGACATCTGACATGACTACGACCGAAAAGATCCAGCCGCGCCTCAAGGTCCGCTACCGCGAGGAAATCAAGGACGCGCTGAACTCCGAATTCAACTACGCCAATGTGATGCAGATCCCGGGCGTGGTGAAGGTCGTCGTGAACATGGGTGTGGGTGACGCCGCCCGCGACGCCAAGCTGATCAACGGCGCGGTCGAGGATCTGGCGCTGATCACCGGCCAGAAGCCGCAGATCCGCAAGGCGACCAAGTCCATCGCCCAGTTCAAGCTGCGCGAAGGTATGCCGATCGGCGCGAAGGTAACCCTGCGCGGCGACCGCATGTGGGAGTTCCTGGACCGCCTGGTTTCCATCGCGCTGCCCCGTATCCGCGACTTCCGTGGTCTGTCGCCGAAGCAGTTCGACGGCAACGGCAACTACACGTTCGGCCTGAGTGAACAGTCGATGTTCCATGAGATCGACGTCGACAAGATCGACCGACCGCGCGGTATGGACATCACCGTCGTCACCTCCGCGACCAACAACGAAGAAGGCCGTGCCCTGCTCAAGCACCTCGGCTTCCCGTTCAAGGAGAACTGAGCACATGGCTAAGAAAGCTCTGGTCAACAAGGCCAACCGTAAGCCGAAGTTTGCCGTCCGCGGCTACACCCGCTGCCAGCGTTGCGGCCGCCCGCACGCGGTGTACCGCAAGTTCGGCCTGTGCCGCGTGTGCCTGCGCGATATGGCGCACAAGGGCGAACTGCCCGGCGTGCACAAGAGCTCCTGGTGAGCTGATCCCGGTCGGCGTTGCCGGTCGGGAAGATCGTTGCGAAAGGGACCCGAGCTGCGGCTCGGGTCCCTTTCGTGCTCACGACGACCGTTCGCAACGGGTGCGCGTGGCACGCCGATGCGGTAATTTTCGTGTCCTCCGTAAATTATTGAGATATAATTAGCCGCTCGTCCGTTCGATGCCTCGGGTTCCGGATATCGGAATACCAGAAGGTCAGAAGATTTTCCACGAATTCTGGGCCGATACTTCCTACCCAGCTTTCGGTGCCACCGTTTCCAGCTCCAGCTCCTGGCGACAGCCGATGGGGGTTCGGGCGTTCCTTACGTATCCAACTACCTGGACTCGAGCAACCCGGCTCCGAGGAATCTGGGGTTGATCATCACCGGGGTGTGGAGCCCTGGCGTTCGCTCCGCGGCCTCGACACGTGTTCATGGTAGGCGCCGAGTGAGCAGATAGACCGAGCCTTCGACCTTGCCCTATCGGTACGACAACATCCGTCTACGAGGGAACGGACTCCATAGCGGCGCCCCGTTACCGTCCCAGGCAAAGGGGTCGGGCCGGCTTGTGCCCGTAATACGGTCGCCTACTTTCGGGGGAAAAGGTCTTTCGGTTTTTTTCCTGCTCCATTCCGCAGTAGTGCGGGATAAAGGTGTTCTCGAGTGGCGTCGGCTCATGTTACGGTTTGGGCGTTCAGAATTTGGTCTGGCTTCTCGATCGCTGGTGGGTTGAGAATCAGAATCGCGATCGCGTAATTCCGTGCAATGTAATCCAACTTGAAGGACGAGTAATGACTAATGCAAAGAGGAAGGCATTCGCGGCAACGGTCATCGCTTTGTCGTTGGGAGCTGTAGGGGCTCCGGCCGCTGCGGCCGCGACGGGCACCTCGGCACCCACCGCCGATCCTGTTACCGGCTCTGCCGTCCCCGGTCTCGGCTCTGTCGTCCCGGGCGTCGGTTCGGCTGGTCTCGGCTCTGCCGTCCCCGGCCTCGGCTCTGTTGTCCCTGGTGTCGGTTCGGCTGGCGTGGGCTCGGCTGGTGTCGGTTCGGCTGGCGTGGGCTCGGCTGGTGTCGGTTCGGCTGGCGTGGGCTCGGCTGGCGTTGGTTCGGCTGGCGTTGGTTCGGCTGGTGTCGGTTCGGCTGGCGTTGGCTCGGCTGGCATCGGCTCTGGGGGCGGGGGCTCGGTCGGGTAATACGTCTCCCTCGGCAGTGTCAATTTCAGTATCTGAACCCCGACATCATTCGAAGGGCAGCCTGTTACGGCTGCCCTTCGTCCTGTCCCTGCATTCCGAGGTCATACCGCGGCCAGCGAGATCACCAGGTTGGGCCGCCGCGTCACCGCCTCGTCGTCCATCGCGCGCTGAGCTCACACCACTGTCAGCGGGATCGTCGGGTCGAGCTGCCGGAGGTCGTCGGGATCGGAGGTGATGATCGTGGTCGCGCGAGTGGCGCGAGCGCAGACGATTACGTGTGCGTCGACCACGTCGGTGGTGCCCGATGCGGCCAGCAGGGCTCCTATGGCCAGCGCGTGACGCCGATCGAGATCCGCGATGTGGAGACCATCGGCAGCCAGCAGCCGCGTCAGCGGGTGTTGGCGGGAGCTGTTGCGCCAGGCCTGGCCGAGGACCGTGGCGGGTAGTGTGATCCGCTGCCGGGCGTGTATGGCTGCCTGTATCAGCGCGGCGGTCCGGGCGTCTCGTTTCTCGATTCCGATCAGTGCTCCGGTATCGAGCACGATCACGCGACGTCGCCGATTGTGTCGAGGCCGAGCGTGGCGCGTGCCCAGGCGAGATCGGCCTCGGTCACCCCGGCTTCGGCGGCCATCTCATCGGCTGCCTCTTGCGCCGCGATCCAGTCGGGTTCCCGGCGAGCGATCGCGGAGAACCAGGCCGATACCGACGCCGCTTCCCCCCGTGTGACCGCATTGTCGGCCTTGGCTGCGACTTCATCCGGGACACTGATGGTGATCCGTTTCATGCCCGGATTCTATCAAGGAGTATGAAGAGTTTCATACCGACTCGGTTCGGCAGGTGAACCGGTAGCAGTTTCGCCGTCGGGGCGGGGCCATGGGTTTCCGGCACGTTCTTCGATGCTGTTGTTGAAGCGCTGCAGGTAGGTGGCGAAGGTGGCGACATCGTCGGGGCTCCAGTCGGTCAGCACTGTGCTGATGCCCGCAATGTTGGTGGCCCGCACCGTGTCGAGTCGCCGCCGCCCTTCTGCTGTCGCGCGGAATTTGCGGGCGAGGCCGCAATCCGGGTCGGCGATACGTTCCACGAGTTCGGCGCGCAAGAGCGCGTTGGTTTGGCGGCTGAGAGTGGACTCGTCCAGCTGTAATGCGCTGCTCAGCTGTCTGATGGACATGGGCCCTTCGAGTTCCAGCCGGTTCAGTAGCAGGTAGGCGCTGCGGTCGAGTACGCGTTTGGTGCTGCTGAAGCGGGGGTTGAGTGTGTAGCGGCTGAGCAGCATCGTTTCGAACTCGATCAAGTGGACGGGCTTGTCCATTTCGTCCTTTCTATCCGGCCGTTGTTCTGTTAAGTGGACAGCTTGCCGGAGTGATGCACAGCACTCGGCCTGTAGTGGAGGGTGCTTAGCTTGCATCATACATGTTATATGTACGATACATATTTACTTACTTTCGGTAATTGAGGAGATTGGCGCGTGGAAACGTCCGCACCCCCAGGCCGCGCCGGTGGGCTACTTGCGGTGCTGGCCTTCGCCGGCATCGTGGCGTCGCTGACGCAGACCCTGGTGATCCCGCTGCTCGGGCAGCTGCCCCAGCTGCTGAACACGACAGCGGACAACGCCACCTGGGTGGTGACCGCCAGTCTGCTGGCCGGTGCCGTGACCACCCCGGTCGCGGGCAGGTTGGGCGACCTCTACGGCAAACGGGTGGTGCTGCTGGGATCGGTGGTACCGCTCGTCGCCGGTTCCGCGCTGTGCGCCGTGTCGTCGTCGCTGTGGCCGATGATCATCGGCCGCGGGCTCCAGGGCATGGGCGTCGGCCTCATCCCGGTCGGTATCGCCGCGCTGCGTGACCTGCTGCCCCCGCATCGTCTCGGCACGGGTATCGCGTTGATCAGCTCCTCGCTCGGTATCGGCGGTGCGCTGGGGCTCCCCCTGGCGGCAGCCGTCGTCGAATACAGCAGCTGGCGGCTGCTGTTCTGGGGAACCGCTGTGCTGGCCGCGATCGTGGGCGTGCTGATCTTCGTGGTGCTGCCTAAAACCCCGGTGAACGCAACAGGTCGGTTCGATTACCTCGGCGCGATCGGCCTCGGGACAGCGCTGGTGTGCCTGCTGCTCGCGGTATCCAAGGGCGCGTCGTGGGGCTGGACCAGCGCGATCACGATCAGCCTGTTCGCCGCCGCAGTCGTTGTGGCGCTGCTGTGGGCCTGGGGGGAGCTGCGTTCCGGTGACCCGCTGGTCGATCTGCGGGTCACCGCCCGGCCGCAGGTGCTGCTCACCAACGCTGCCTCCATCGTCGTCGGTATGGCCATGTTCGGGCAGTCGCTGATCGTGCCGCAGCTGCTGCAACTCCCCGAGTTCACCGGTTACGGTCTTGGCCAGTCGATGATGGCGATGGGTCTGTGGATGGCTCCGGCCGGTTTGATGATGATGCTGGTGTCACCCATCGGCGCGAAACTGTCCGCGTTGAGCGGCCCCAAGATCACCCTGATCGTCGGCTGCCTCATCATCGCCGCAGGCTACGGTTCCTCGATGGCGTTGATGGGCACCACGTTGGGTCTGCTCGCCGTGACGGTCATCATCAGTATCGGCGTCGGCTTCGCCTACGGCGCGATGCCCGCGCTGGTCATGGCCGCAGTGCCGCCGACGGAGACCGCCGCAGCCAACAGCTTCAACACCCTGATGCGTTCCATCGGCACCTCGACGGCGTCGGCCGTTGTCGGCGCGGTATTGGCGCAGATGAGCGTCACGCTGGGCGGTTACACGATTCCGAGCGAGAACGGTTTCCGCGTCGGCCTGCTGATCGGCTGCGGCGCGGCTGCTCTCGGCGCGGTCATCGCACTCGCCATCCCGGCGCGTAAGGCCGCCGTCGCCGTGGCCTCCGGTGCGCTCGAACCAGTCGAAGAACATGCGCCCGCCGCGGTCGAGGCCGTGCCCGCAATTGCCAACGGTTCGGCTCCTCAGACGGCGTCCGCTGCGAACGGTTCCGGGACGAAAGCCGTTGCCGCGGAGCTGAATGGCACGTCAGCGCGCACTGAGCCGCCCTCGGGTGGTTCTGTCCTGTTCGGCCGAGTCCATGATGCTCGCGGAACCGCTGTCGCGGGCGCGACACTCACCCTGATCTCCATGTCCGGCCAGCAGTTGGGTAGGGCGCTGTCTCGCAACGATGGCTCCTACGAACTGGCTGCGCCCGCGCCGGGCTCGTATGTGCTGATCGCCTCCGCCGAGGGACGCCGTCCCGACGCCTCGACGATCGTTTTGGGCGCCGGCTCGATCTCATGCGACGTCACACTCACCACCTTGGCCAGCCTCTCGGGTTCGGTGTCGCGGGCCGGTGACGGTAGCCGCGTCCCCGGCGCGACCGTGGCCGCACTGGATATGCGCGGCGAGGTCCTGGTTGCCGGAGAAACCGACCACACCGGCCGATTCGTCCTGGAAGACCTGCCGGAAGGTGAGTTCACACTCGCTGTCAGCGCTTTCGGCTACCACCCCGCAGCCGTCCCCGCGCAGGTGACCAGCCGGGACACCGCCCTGCTCGATGTAGTGCTCCGGCCCGGTGTGCGGGTGCGCGGCGTGGTGCGCGGCCCGAGTGGCCAACCGCTGGAAGACGCCATCGTGACGCTGACCGATCCCCTCGGCAATGTGGTCGGCACCCTGACCACCGGCCCAGACGGCGCCTACACCTTCGCCAACCTCGACGAAGGGACTTACACAGTGATGGCCAGCGGATACGCGCCGCGGACCGCGCAGGTGAAGGTGCGGGATCAGGACGTTTCCGGGTTGGATGTGGAACTCGGTCACGGTGTCGCCCTCGAGCCGAGCGAAGAAACTGTCGAACGTATGGTCGCCCCCCGGAGTTCGATGCCAGAATGACGCTTATGGAGGCCAGTGGGGAAAGTAGATCCCGGGAAGAAGCAGCGGTGCAGCTGTATGAGGAATTGCTCGGTGCGTGGGACCGGCGTGAGGCCTCCGGTTATGCCGCTCTGTTCGACCCAGACGGAGCCTTGGTCGGCTTCGACGGCAGTCAGGTGCCCGGGGCGCAGGTCGAGGACCATTTGACACCGATATTCGCTGATCATCCGACCGCGTCCTATGTGTGGCAGGTGCGTGAGGTGCGGCCGTTGGCCGATGATGTGGTTCTGTTGCGGGCGATCGTCGGAATGATTCCTCCTGGTCAGGATGAACTGAACCCGGCCGCCAACGCCGTCCAGTCGCTCGTTGCGCAGCGGCGACCCGATGGGTGGCGAATCATGTTGTTCCAGAACACACCCGCGCAATATCATGGTCGGCCCGACCTGCTCGAACAGCACACCGAAAAACTGCGCGGGGTGCTCCGCGCACGAGCCGATCGAACCACTCTGCGCGGTTGAGCCGGAGCCAGCCGCGATCAGCAAGTCGCCGGCTGTCCGGCTTCCCCCGTGGGGCGTTGCCGGACCCTGTCACAACCACACCACGCGTCCGTCTCGAAGCTCGATCTGCTCGGCGATCTCCGCGGGCAGCTGCTCGAGCTCCTCCCAGGTCATGTACTCCGGGATGCCGAGGCGTGGCTGCGCGGGCTCGACATAGTGGCATGTCGGTCGCGGAAGCCGTTCGTTTCTGCTGGTCAAGTAGTCGTGTGAAGGCACTTCCTTGCCACCCCGATTTTGAGTGACAGGCCCTTTTGCCTACACTGGACCGGTTGCTTGGGCACCTCTGTGTCCGCGTGTACTGATGCGCGGGCGGCTCGGGCGATACGAACTCATCCGGTCGGCAACTGCCGGCCGGACCAGCCGAATTGCTGAAGGCCCACGATCGGGCGCGCTGCAGGGTGCGCCGGGTGCTGTATGGGAACCGCAGCGAGAAAGGTGTCGAGGTCGAACTATGACCATGACTGATCCAATCGCAGACTTCCTGACACGTCTGCGCAACGCCAACTCGGCGTACCACGATCAGGTGACGGCTCCGCACTCGAAGCTCAAGGCGAATATCGCCGAGATCCTCAAGCGTGAGGGCTACATCGCCGATTACCGGACCGAGGACGCGGCCGTGGGTAAAAACCTGGTCGTCGACTTGAAGTACGGGCCGAGCCGGGAGCGCAGCCTGCAGGGTCTGCGGCGCGTGTCGAAGCCGGGTCTGCGCGTGTACGCGAAATCCACCAACCTGCCCAAGGTGCTGGGCGGCCTCGGCGTGGCGATCATCTCCACGTCGACTGGCCTGCTCACCGACCGACAGGCGGCTCAGCAGGGTGTGGGCGGGGAAGTCCTCGCCTACGTCTGGTAAGGGGGTACGGACACATGTCGCGTATCGGTAAACACCCGGTCTCGGTTCCCGCGGGCGTCGAGGTGACCATCGACGGCCAGGACGTCGCGGTGAAGGGCCCCAAGGGCCAGTTGTCGCTGACCGTCTCCGAGCCGATCTCCGTGAGCAAGGGCGAGGACGGCGCCATCGTGGTCGGCCGCCCCGACGACGAGCGTCGCACCCGCTCGCTGCACGGCCTGACCCGGACCCTGATCAACAATATGGTGATCGGTGTCACCCAGGGTTACGAGAAGAAGATGGAAATCTTCGGCGTCGGCTACCGCGTGCAGCAGAAGGGCTCGAACCTGGAGTTCGCGCTCGGCTACAGCCACCCGGTTCCGATCGAGGCGCCCGAGGGCATCACCTTCGCGGTGGAATCGCCCACCAAGTTCTCCGTTTCCGGGATCGACAAGCAGAAGGTCGGCCAGATTTCGGCGGTCATCCACGGTCTGCGCAAGCCCGACCCGTACAAGGGCAAGGGCATCCGCTACGCCGGCGAGGTCGTTCGCCGCAAGGTCGGAAAGACGGGTAAGTGATCATGGCTAAAACGACTGCCAGCCAGGAGAAGAAGCAAGCCAAGCGCATCCCGCTCGGCAAGGACGTGTCCACCCGCCGCCGCCTGTCGAAGGCGCGTCGTCATTTCCGTCTGCGCAAGAAGGTGGAGGGCACCACGGAGCGTCCCCGCCTGATCGTGCACCGCTCGTCGCGGCACCTGCACGCGCAGCTGGTCGACGATTCGGTCGGCAAGACCATCGCCGCCGCCTCCAGCGTCGAGGCAGATGTGCGCGCTCTGGACGGCGACAAGACCGCCAAGGGCAAGAAGGTCGGCGAACTGCTGGCCGAGCGCGCCAAGGCCGCGGGCGTCGAGGCCGTGGTATTCGATCGTGGTGGTCACGACTATCACGGCCGGATTGCCGCACTGGCCGACGCCGCTCGGGAAGGCGGGTTGAAATTCTGATGACGAAGATCACGAACGGAAGGAACGTCTGATGCCGGGACGTCAGAGGCGTGACGGCGGAAACGGACCCGCCGGGCAGAGTGGAAGCGCCACCGAGGGCGGTCGCGACAACCGCCGCGGTGACCGGCGCGGCGGTGACCGCCGCGACAGCGCCGCCGAGAAGAATCAGCTCGAGCGCGTCGTCGCTATCAACCGGGTGTCGAAGGTCGTCAAGGGTGGTCGTCGCTTCAGCTTCACCGCGCTGGTCATCGTCGGCGACGGCAACGGCCTGGTCGGCGTTGGCTACGGCAAGGCCAAGGAAGTTCCCGCGGCCATCCAGAAGGGTGTCGAGGAAGCGCGCAAGAATTTCTTCCGCGTCCCGATGATTGCCTCCACCATCACCCACCCGGTGCAGGGCGAAGCGGCGGCCGGTGTGGTCATGCTGCGTCCGGCCACCCCGGGTACCGGTGTTATCGCCGGCGGCGCGGCGCGTGCCGTGCTGGAGTGCGCGGGCATCCAGGACATCCTGGCCAAGTCGCTCGGTAGCGACAACGCGATCAACGTCGTGCACGCGACCGTTGCCGCGCTCAAGATGCTGCAGCGTCCGGAAGAGGTCGCCGCCCGCCGCGGTCTGCCGCTGGAGGACGTCGCTCCCGCGGGCATGCTGCGTGCCCGTGCCGGACAAGGAGTCTGACCATGGCAGATCTCAAGGTGACCCAGATCAAGAGCGTGATCGGCGCCAAGCAGAACCAGCGGGACACCCTGCGCACCCTCGGCCTGCGGGGTATCCGCAAGTCGGTCGTCCGGGAGGACACGCCGCAGAACCGTGGGTTGATCAACGTCGTGCGCCACCTCGTAACAGTTGAGGAGGTCTGACAATGACCATCAAGTTGCATCACCTGCGTCCCGCTCCCGGCGCCAAGACCGACCGCACCCGCGTCGGCCGTGGTGAAGGCTCGAAGGGCAAGACCGCGGGCCGCGGTACCAAGGGCACCAAGGCGCGTAAGAACGTGCCTGCCGCCTTCGAGGGCGGTCAGATGCCGATCCACATGCGCCTGCCGAAGCTGAAGGGCTTCAACAACCCGTTCCGGGTGGAATACCAGGTCGTGAACGTGGGCACCATCGCCGCGCTGTTCCCCGAGGGCGGCACGGTCGGTAAGGACGAGTTGGTCGCCGCGGGCGCGGTCCGCAAGAACCAGCTGGTCAAGGTGCTCGGCGAGGGCGAGATCGCTGTCGCCGTCCAGGTCAGCGCGGACAAGTTCTCCGGCTCCGCCAAGGAGAAGATCACCGCCGCCGGTGGCAGCGCCACCGAACTGGGCTGACGTCGCAGTTACACACAGCGGGCACCGGACGAGTGAAGCTCGTCCGGTGCCACTGTTAGAGTTCAAGTGTTGTCTGCCAAGACCAGTCATGGGTTCGGCGTTAATCCGAACGGGGCATCGCTGCAATATCCATGGCATGACCATGTCGTTCGCCAGGAGGATTTGTGTTTTCCGCCTTCGTATCGGCCTTCCGGACTCCGGACTTGCGGCGGAAGATTCTCTTCACGCTGGGGTTGGTCGCGCTGTACCGGGCTGGTGCGGCATTACCGTCACCCGGGGTCGACTACAAAGCGGTCCAAGAGTGCATCGACCTGGTCTCCGGTGGTGAAAACGCCGGTATCTACCAGCTGATCAACCTGTTCTCGGGTGGTGCGCTACTGCAATTGTCGGTCTTCGCGATCGGCATCATGCCCTACATCACCGCGAGCATCATCATCCAGCTGCTGACGGTCGTCATTCCGCGGTTCGAAGAACTGCGTAAGGAAGGCCAGGCAGGCCAGACGAAGATGACGCAGTACACGCGATATCTGTCTATCGCGTTGGCGATTCTGCAGGCCACCGGTCTGGTTGCGCTCGCCGCCCGAGGTCAGCTGCTGCAGGGATGCCAGCAGGACATTCTGGCCGATACCAGTATTTTCGGCATGGTCATCATCGTGCTGGTGATGACGGCGGGTGCCGCCCTGGTCATGTGGTTCGGCGAGCAGATCACGGAAAAGGGCATCGGCAACGGTATGTCGCTGCTGATCTTCGCCGGTATCGCCGCCCGCGTCATCGCCGAGGGCAGGAGCATTCTGGACAGCCGCGGCGGTCTGCTGTTCGGTGTGGTCTGCGTGGCAGCTCTGGCTGTTATCACCGCGGTGATCTTCGTCGAGCAGGGGCAGCGCCGGATCCCGGTGCAGTACGCCAAACGCGTGGTCGGCCGTAAAATGTACGGCGGTTCTTCGACCTATTTGCCGCTCAAGGTCAACCAGGCCGGCGTGATCCCGGTGATCTTCGCGTCCTCGCTGCTGTATCTGCCGAACCTGGTCGCTCAGTTGACCGGGTCGGCCGGAGCCACCGAGATGTCTTGGTGGCAGGAGATCATCCAGACGTATCTGGTGAATCCCACCAACCCGGTCTATATCACGATCTACTTCGGTCTGATCGTATTCTTCACCTACTTCTATGTCGCGATCACCTTCAACCCGGAGGAACGGGCCGACGAGATGAAGAAGTTCGGCGGTTTCATTCCGGGCTATCGGCCCGGTAAACCGACCGCCGATCATCTGAGCTACGTATTGAGCCGGATCACCCTCCCCGGCTCGATCTACCTCGGTGCGGTGGCTGTACTGCCGAGCGTGTTCCTCGATATCGGTAGTTCCACCGGCGGGCAGAGCATGATCTTCGGCGGCGCCGCGGTACTGATCATCGTGAGCGTTGCCCTGGACACTGTGAAGCAGATCGAAAGCCAATTGATGAATCGAAATTACGAAGGGTTCCTCAAGTGAGAGTTGTACTGCTCGGACCGCCGGGCGCAGGCAAGGGCACCCAGGCCGTACTGCTGTCGGAGAAGCTGGGTGTGCCGCACATCTCCACGGGGGACCTGTTCCGCGTGAACATCAGCCAGCAGACCGTGCTGGGCAGGGAAGCACAGAAATACCTGGACGCGGGCAACCTGGTTCCCAGCGATGTCACCAATCGCATGGTGCAGTCGCGGATCGCCGAACCCGACGCGGCCAACGGCTTCGTGCTCGACGGCTATCCGCGCACGGTCGACCAGGCCGACGCGCTGGCGAAGATCCTCGCCGACAATGACACCAAGCTGGACGCGGTGCTCTGCTTCGTCGTCTCCGAGGACACCGTGGTGCAGCGGATGCTGGCACGCGGGCGCGCCGATGACAACGAGGCCGTGATTCGCAACCGGCTCCGGGTGTACCGCGAGGAGACCGAGCCGCTGCTGCAGTATTACGACGGGCTGGTCGTCTCGGTCGACGGTCTCGGCGAGGTGGACGAGGTCAATGCGCGAGCGTTGGCGGCGCTCGGCCGCTGATGCCGCGTATCCGACTGCGCCCGGTAGCGGGTCCACTGATGATGGAGAACTGAACCACCATGGTTTTCGGACGTAAAAACAAAAAGGTGGTGCCGTTCCGCACGGCGGGAGAACTGGACGCGATGGCCGCCGCGGGCGCAGTCGTGGGACGGGCACTGGTCGCCGTCCGCAATGCCGCGGCGCCCGGCGTATCGACCCAGGAGTTGGACGAGGTCGCCGAACAGGTCATCCGGGATGCGGGCGCGGTCCCCTCGTTCAAGGGCTACCACGGTTTCCCGGCCTCCATCTGCGCGTCGGTGAACGACCGGGTGGTGCACGGTATACCGAGCAAACGGGAGATCCTCGCCGAAGGCGATCTGGTGTCCATCGATTGCGGTGCCATTCTCGACGGCTGGCACGGTGACTCGGCGTGGACGTTCGGTGTCGGCAACCTGATCGAGGCCGACCGTCTGCTCAGCGTCGCCACCGAACGCGCCATGGATGCCGGTATCGCGGCCATGCTGCCCGATAACCGGCTCACCGACGTCTCACATGCCATCGAGGTCGCTACCTCGGTCGCCGAGCAGGAGCACGGCCGCTCCTATGGCATCGTCGACGGTTACGGCGGGCATGCGATCGGCCGGGAAATGCATATGGATCCGTTCCTGCCCAATGAGGGCGAACCAGGTAAGGGGCCGCGGCTGGTGGTCGGCTCGGTGCTGGCGATCGAGCCGATGTTGACGCTCGGTACCAGCGAAACCACGGTGCTCGACGACGACTGGACCGTGGTGACGCTGGACGGTACCCGCGCCGCGCATTGGGAGCACACGGTGGCTGTTACCGAGGACGGTCCTCGTATTCTGACGCCGCGACCGGAGTAACACCGAACCGGACAACGTTGCGCCCGGTCTCATCGTTTGGTGAGGCCGGGCTGTACGTCTATACGCCATATCGCCTATTTCGGGCTTATCGGACAAGTTTTGTCTCCGACTTGCGGGCGAGGTGGGCACGGCAACTAGGGTGGGAGCCCGGCGTCCAGGAGGAGGACGTCGGAATACGAAGAATCGGGGAATCGTGCTCTCTTTTGACGTGCTGTCCACTTTCGCTCTGCTCGATCATTCGGCGTTCAGCGGTGCGGGGATCGACACATCGGTAACGGATCTGCAGGCTCGTCGCGGCGGTAGTGTCGGCGGAGGAGACGGCGACGGGGAATTCGAGTGGGTGAACCTGCTCATTTTCCTGGCCATCCTGATAGCTGTCATCGTCCTGATCGCCTGGTGGAAGGCGCGCCAGATCAACAAGGCTGCCGAACGACAGCAGCAGTTGACCACGAATCAGCAGATGGGCAGCCAGCCGCCCGCGCCGGGATTTCCGCCGCCGCAGCCGGGCCAGTTCCCGCCTCAGCAAACGCAATTCTCACCGCAGGGCCAGTTCCCGCCGCAGGGGCAGTTCCCGCCGCAGGGGCAGTTCCCGCAGGGTCCGGTTCAGCCGCAGCCTGGACAATTCGTACCGCAGCAGCAGTACGCGCCCCATGGACAGTTCCAAGCACAGGGGCAGGGCCCGGCGCAGCATGGCAGGCACGCAGCGCCGGAGGGGTACCCGCAGCAGGGGTACCACCCCTATCCACCCCATCCATAACGGATTCCGGCAACTCCTGTCCATGGTTGTGGTCTGAACTGCCGACAGGGTGAGTACGTGGTTTCGCCTGGCGGCGTCAGGCTTCCACCATGACGGTGACCGGACCGTCGTTGGTTGATTCCACCTGCATATGGGCACCGAAACGACCGGTGGCTACGGGCGCGCCGAGTTCGCCGAGCGCGGCGGCGAACGCATCGACCAACGGCTCGGCGGTGGGACCGGGTGCCGCCGCGGACCAGGAGGGGCGTCGGCCTTTTCGGGTGTCGGCGTACAGGGTGAACTGGCTGACCACCAGGACCGGTGCGCCCAGATCGGCAGCGCTTTGTTCACCGTCCAGGATGCGCAGCCGCCACACCTTGTCGGCCAAAGCTCGCGCCGTGCTCTCGGTATCGCTGTGGGTGACCCCGATCAATGCGAGAAGACCGTGTGGGGCGCCGTGTTCAGTGGGATCTATGCACCCGACCACATCGCCGTCGACGGTTACCTGAGCCGATGTCACTCGTTGCAGTAGTGCGCGCACTGTTGCGATCATGCCGGGCTGGGGCGAATTCACCGAAAGCAGGGTGCGCCGATCTGTCTTCTCGGTGTGGGGTCGATCCGCGTTCACATCCGTTTCACAAGAAATTCGTTCTCGAATGCCATCGTTCGAAGCGAACGGACTCGAGTGCTGGGGGCCCGGCCACCTGCTGGAGGAGTGGATACATGAGCAGCGATGGCCTGAGGTGACAGCCGATGGCTGAGCTGCCCGGTTACCTGCGATGGCTGGAGTGGGTAGCAGGTTCGGACTGGCCCGCGGGCGATGAAAACGGTATGTGGGACCTGGCCCGTGACTGGCGTGCCACTGCCACCACACTGCGGGAAATACTCGACGACATCGACGCAGCAAAGGCGGCGACTGTCGCTGCCTATCCGCAGGGCGACGGCGTGGACAAGATGGTCGAGCAGTTCGACAGTCTGCGCAGTGGCGACCAGTCGATCGAGCGGCTGGCCGACTTCGTCGACAGTGTCGCCGAATCGGTGGATGGCGTGAGTACCGAAATCGAATACGCCAAGCTCATGATGATTTCCTCGCTGGCGTTGCTGGCGGCCGAAATCGCTGCGGCGTGGATCTTTCCGCCTACCGCGCCCGCGGTGGAAGCGGCGGCGATCGGGTTTACCCGGGTCGGTATTCGGGTCATCGCGCAGCGCGTAATGCAGAAGGTCATCCACTGGACGGCTGAACTTGTCGGCGCGAAGGCCGCGACCTTCCTGGTCCGGCATATGGCCATCGACACCGTTATCGGGACCATGCAGGAACTGGGGATTCAGGGTTACCAGGTAGCGCAGGGCCACCGCGGGGACGTCAGTTGGTCGCAGGTGACGGTCGCCGCAGTGAGTTCGGCAGCCAGCGGTGGGGCTGCGAGCCCAGTGGGTGAGCTGGTCGGCCATCAGTTGAGCAAGATCGATGGAATGCGTCCGTGGATCAGCGGGGCGGTCACCGGCGCGACGGCAGGCACCGCGGGTGCATTCGCCGGATTCGCTGCGAGTGTAGGCGCCCAATTCACGGTCGACACCTATCGGTACGGCTGGGACAAAGCCGTCGAAAACGCCACTGAAACCGAATTCGATTGGCGGATGGTTACCGCCGGTACATCCAATGGCGCGCTGACGGGCGCCAGTCGCATGACGGCCGACCTGTTCTATCGGGCTCGCCACCCGCAGTGGTACGTGCCGCCGACCGGGCAGGCCGCGCAGTTCGGGCCGCAGCCCGATGGATCGGCGCCTGCAGGGGCGGGGAAGTCGGCGGCGTCGAGCAACGGCACGCATGGTTCGGGAATGAATGGCGCCAAGGTAGGCAACGGTGCCGGGATCAGCGGTGGGGTCGGTGCGAACGGAGCCGGGATGAGCAAAGTCGCCGCCGATTCGTCCGCGAGACCAGCCAATGGTGGGTCCGCTCGTTTCGGCACGGCGCCCCCAGACGGTCATCCCGGTCGTCAGCAGGCCGGAATCGCTGGCCGCGAAAACGGTCTCACCACGCACAACCACCCTGGGGCAGCAGCCATCGACGGCACGGGCGATGCGAGAGCGGGAGGGGTGCAGGCCGGTCGCGCGGATAGTGCTGTCGTGCGGTCCGAACTCCCCGATGTCCGGGACGGAACCTACGACGGGCGACACGACGCTCACCCAGCCGAGGAGAAGACGACAGACGTCGACCGGACCGGCCCCACCGAGCCGTCCACCGCCGAACCAGAAACCTCGACCGGAGACGGGGCTGCGCAGCCCCCGGCCGAACCGCCGCTCGCCGGTTCGGGTTCCGACGATTTCGGCGACCGGGGACCGGGCTCGGAGTGGTTCGAGCAGATGCGGAGAGAACAGGCTGACTGGGAGGCCGGGGTGGCTGCCGACCACGCGGCGTGGTTGCGCGATATCGCTGACGGGCAACCCGATGATCGCTGGTCCAGGCTGCGCGCCGAGCAGGCGGAATGGAATGCGCGGATGGCCTCGGAGCGGGCGGCCTGGCTCGCCGAGCTGGCACCGCAACTCGTCCGTGACGAGGAGTTGGTGCGGCGGCTGGCGGCGCGCACCGAGTACGACCGGCTGGTCGAGCAACGTCAGTCGGCGACCAGGGAACGCGAATTCATTCGTGCCAAGTTCATCGACCGTGCCCGAGATCTCGGTATCGAGGACCCGGTGAGCTGGCTGCGCCGGGATCCGGGGGACCGCGGTAATTCGATCGTCGATATCGAGGAAATGATGCGTTCGCATGTCGTCGATATCGAGGGCGGAATGGAGGAGGCGTCCCGGCGGATACGGCATCCGGTTGCGGCGGCCGAGCAGCAGCGTCGCCGCCGGATCATCGAGAAATTGATCGCCGGTATCGAACAGTTCGATGACCTCGGTGACCGGATCCAGCGGCTCGACGAGCAGATCGCCGAGATCGGTCGCGGCATTGCGGGAGTCGACCGCCCGCCCATTCCTGAGGTTGCCGCGGAACTGGACCAGCTGGCTCAGCGGCGTGCCGAGGAGTTGCGCCGGATCAAGCCGCGGCGGGAGATGCGCGATGATCTGGCATCGCGGCTGGGCATGGTGGATGGTGCCGGTCGGGTGGATGAGGCTGCGTTGGATGCGCAGCGTCTGGGCGAGACCGTCGCAGGGTTGCGAGATCGAGCGCGGACGGAATTGGCCGGTGCGGCGATCACCGATGCCGGGTTCGCCATACGGCAGCGGGAGATCGACGCGTTGGCCGATTCGGCCCGCGACGTGCATCGCGCACATAACGCAATCGGCCGCACCCAGGACGAGATGGCGCGTGTCGCAGGTGTATGGCGGGCGCTGGCCGAAGCCGAAGGCGGTTGGATGGCGACCGAACGGGTCGGCTACGTGGCAGGAGACCGACCGCGCATCATCGTATTCGGTCCGCGCGCTGAGGTGACGGCGCCGCGCGCGGACCACGATGCCGCGCTCGCGGACGCCCTTCGTCGAAGTGCCGCGGTGGCGCAGGCGCTGACCCGGCCGGAAACCACCATCGAGTACCGCCGGGTGCTCGCCGATCGGCGGGACAACTGGCGGTTGGGTGAGCGGATGAACCCACCCGAGGTGGAGCGGCTCAGCACCGGCTGGGTCGGCGGCCGGCGCATGGACATGACATCTTGGCGCGACGCCGCAGGCGTGTGGCATCACGTCGACCCGACGCGGCCGGATTGGACCGGCGGGCGCGATACCGGCACACTGCCGAAGAAGTTCACCCCAAAAGACCCGCCCGACGGGGTGAGCGGCTGGGCGATGACAGATGTCGTCAACGACATCACCCTGCCTATCGAAGACGTGCAGGCAGGCAAGGTCCCGGAAAGCACGTTGCCGGTGCACGCGCCGCAGGCCCCGCAGCAATACGACACCACGGGCGTCGATCCGAAGGATCTGTTCTCCCAGCACTGGGGTAGTGATTCCTACGGCGTGGTGCGTTTGTTGTTGATGGCAGCGCAGGTGCCGAAGCATCCGGCGGTGAAAACGTGGATCCAACGTCATCCGCGGATCGGCCGATGGGTGCAGGCGCGGCCGTGGTTGCGGCATATGCCGCCGTTCGGGACGGTTTTCCGTGATTACGAATTCGCGCCGCCGGAACGCAATATTCAGCCGATGCACCGGCCGTGGGATGCCGGCGACCATGTCCCGCCCTCCGCTCGCGTCGTTGTTCCCGAAGGTCTGCGGGCCGAATGGGAGCGTGATATCGCCGCCTGGCAGCGGGTTCAGGATTGGGCCGACGCCGAATACGAGCGTTTCCGAGCCGACGACGGAGATATCGATCGGATCGTCGACGGAATCGACACGTACCGGCGCGAACAGCAGCGGGACGCGGCCCGCCATACTGTGGAAATCGTGTGGCAGCGGCTGGTCGAGCCGCATTCCGGCATCGACCCGACCGGTGATGTCGACGCCCGGATAGCGCGTATTCACGACGAGGTCGACCGGCTCGGCGCCGAATTGTCCGGACGGTTCGCCACCGATGATCCCGACGCGGTCCGCGATACTGTTGTCGATATTCGCGAATCGCTGCTCTACGGCGTAGATCCTGCCGGTCTCGTCGATGCGCTCGCCGAAAGTATGCGCGACGATGTGCCGGTTTTCGAACAGGATGAACTCCAGCAGATCAAGCGGCATCTGATGGTCGATAAGCACCGGGTACGCGACCACACCGATCCCGCCGGAACCTATGTGCGCAAACCGATGGATCAGCTCGCCGATGTTGCCGAAGCCTGGAATCGGTTGGTCGAAGGCAACCCCTTGCCACAGGATTTCGTGCTGTTGCACGACGCGCTGGCCGAGGCCCGCTTCCTGGCTGATAACCCGCTCGCCACCTGGCAGCAGGCCAACGCCCATGCGATCGGCCTCGGTTATCACTGGGACGCCGACCGGCCACCGTTGACCGACTGGCGTGCCGGAATCCCCTATGCGCCGCCCCTGTTGCCGCCGAACCCCGGTTACCTGCCCCCCACTTCCGGTACGTCACCGCACGCTCCGCAGCCGGCCCCCCGGCTCGACGGGCCGGACGGCATTGCGCCCCAGGGTCCTTCCGACGCGGATACACCGCCTGGCTCGCCGCGCCCCCGGAGCGACAGTGACCAGCGCCCGCTTGCGGCCCGCGCTCGCCCTCACGGTGCCGATGCGAAGGGTGTCGAGCCGCCTGATGTGGGGGAACATCCGGATGGTGATGGTGCTGCGGCGTCCGGATCGGGGCCGATACGGGCCGGGGATGGGTCCCTTGGCCTGTCGGGTGCGGCCGATACTGAAGGAGGTGGTTCTCTCCGGAAACCGGGAGCCTGGTTGCGGTCACGTATCCCGCATCCACCGGAGCGCTATGACTTCGCATTGCCTGCCACCCTGGCGCCGGCGACACTGCCGCAGCCCCCGCGGCAGTCGTGGCCTCCGCCCACACCGCAAGACCCGATCGCGCCGGAGCATCCCACGCGGCCCTCGTCGCCCGCGGCAGCGCCTGTGCCCGCGGAGTTGCCGCTGCCACCGACCGAGCCGCCCCCGTGATCTGCTACATCGCCGGTGGGTGCGGGCGGAATCAGCTGCGAATCACGGCGTAGTTCAATGTGCACTCAGATAGGTGTATGCAAGAGTTCCATGTAACTTGCGCGGGGTATTGCATTCATTTTCGAGCTACAGGCCGTTCGCCAGCGACTGCGATCGTCGGGATGGACCCAGACGAGCCAGGGGTTGCAACGCACCCACGTGAACAGGAGGAGCGACGCAATGGCGAACACCATAGAGATCGATCCCGAGCTGCTGCGACAGGCGGCGCACAAAACCGGACACGTCCGCGACCGCATTATCGATGCCCTGTCCATGCTGGATACTCTGCTCGCCGGTCACGGAGCACCCTGGGGTCATGACAAGCTCGGCGATCGTTTCGCCAACGGCCCCGGCGGCAACGACGGCTATCTGGCTGCCTGCAAAAACCTGACCACGAGCTCGTCGAATATGGCGACGACATTCGACGGCTTCGCCGCCAGTCACCTCGACGCCGCTACTCTCCTGGAACGTCAAGACCACGCCAACGGCGTCGGCTTTCGATGAGCTGGGTCGACCGGATATGACAAACGAAATCGCCAAAGCGGAAACGACCGAGCTACTGTGCGAGGTCAAGGAGCAGATGCGCATGATCGCTCAGGTGCAGAACGCGCGATCTCAGCTGACCAGCAGTGCGTCGACCCGAAAGAAACGCGTAAACGTCACCGTGAATGCCGATGGAATCGTCATCGCCACAAAATTCGGGCCGCGTGTCGAGGACCTGAGCTATTCCGAGCTCGCGAAGGCGTTCACTGAGGCGGCGCAAGCCGCGGCGGCCGACGTCGCTCGCAAGGGGCAGGAGTTGATGGCACCGCTGCACGATCGCCGGGCTCGGCTGCCGAAGCTGTCGGATCTGATCGAGGGCATGCCCGATGTCTCCGGCATGACGCCACCGGCGCCGGAAGTGACCACCGCACCGCCGGACACCGCCGTGGGGCGAGTGTATGGCGCCGGGCCGGAAGACGAAAGCGTCGTGATGGAATTCAGCGACGTCGAGCCGCACGACCAGCACAGCTGGACGAACCGTGGAGTCACCGATACCAGCTGGTGAGCACGCTGCACGGCTCGGGCTTGCGCGCCGGACGTTTCCCTCTTGTGGGAGCCTGTGCAGCGGCACCGTCGTGCCAGAATTACCCAGAACACGGGGTATGAGGGCATGGTGTCGGCACAGACGTGGGAAACGGTGCGGTCTTCTCCTGCATACTGGCATCGGTTCCGGTAAAGACATCACACGCGCGGTCAGGATCTGAGTAGTGAGCGATCAACACAAGGAAGAGCCGAGTCGGGAAGACGAGGCCGAGGCACCGGATCTGAGCTTCACCCTCGCTCCGGACGAGCCCGCGCCCGCGGAATCCGAAGAGCTCTCGGACGAGGAAGAGCTCTCGGACGAGATTCTCGACGAACCTCAGGACGAGGCAACCGCGCTGGCGCGCCGCGCCGCCGATGGGCTGGCCGAGGTAGGGCCGGACGGGTGGCAGGAGTTGGATGCGGTGTTCGCGCTGACCGTCACGGCCGGGGTGGCGCAGGTCCGCTATTCCGACAATGAGCGTTCGGTGCGTGTCGAGCCGCCCACCGCGGTGCTCGACCTGGTGCGCGAGCAGCGCGCGCTGGTGGCCGAACGCGATGGTGAACCGTGGTGGCGGCTGTTGCTGCGATTGAGTTCGGATGGCGAGTTCGACGTCGACTACGACTTCGGCGACGAGCCGTTCCCGGAGGGGCAACTGTTCGAGCCCGAGGCCTATCGGGCGGACCTGGCCGAATATCCGCGCGACGACCTGCCGGTGTGGCTGGCAGCCTATGTCGGTCACGGCGACCGGCAGTCGCGTACTCCGCAGCAGGCCGCCGAGTCGGCGCGCGCCGACCGGGCTGCGAAAGTATGGCCGGTTCTGGCGGAGAACGAATTCCCGGACTTTCCGGAGATGTGGGCGCGCTGGGCGGTCATCTCAGCCGCGTTCGTTGCCGCCGGCTCCGAGTGGGGTCCCCGGGTCCTGCCGTCGATGGGTTGGTTCGAAAGTTCCCGGCGTGGCGGATCGACGCTGTACGCCCTGCCCGACGGGCGGGCCGTGTTGTCTGGCGGTGTGTGGGAAGCGCCGAATCTGGACGCCGCGTACAACGGCGGCGCCGACATGCCGAAATTTTATGCCGGAGCCCCGGATTGGGTGGCCAATCCGGTGTTGAACCCACGCGCGGGCACCGGCCTGCTGTCGTTCTGTTACTGGTGGGAGTCCGGACGCTGGTATCGGGGCGAATCTCCGGCGGCGGAGCATTGCGCCACCGCGGTGCCCGGAGTGTGGACCGCCGAAACCGTCAGCGGCATCGTCGCAGGGCTGGTGGCGGAGCAACCCAGTTCGGCACAGCGTGCCGCCGCGGCGGCTCTGGTCTCGGCCGCCGAAATAGGCATGGTCACTCGTGACACGGTGCTCGGCGTCTTCGGCGATGACGGGCACTACGACATCGACGGCGCCATGTACCAGTTGACCTTGGCCGGTGTGGTGACGCGGTTGCCGGAGCGAATGCCCGAGGAAGAAGCGATCTTCCGGGTCGAGCAGTACATCGTGGGTCGCGGGTTGGACACCACCGGCTATCCCTTGGATCAGCTGGTGGCCGACCGCTTCAGTGTTGGTTGGATGGTGTACGTACCAGTGCCACAAGGCGAGATCGCCATCGGGCGGGCCATCTTCTACATCGCCGACGACGGGGTATTGGAGCACTCCTCCTCATCGATCGCGCCGACCACGTTCGTGGAAGGGTTCGAGCAGCGTTATCAAGAACGCCAGGGTGCGCAGGCCTGACGGCAGAGTCACACCCCGGCTGCCCGGGGCCTCATTCCCCGGAATGGGAAACATTCTCGGCCTGGTCGATAGAATTCTGACGGGCTACTGGGCTAGCGCTGTGTGGACCCGAGTACCCCTGGACGGATGAGGTGAGCGCATGGGCAAGGACCTGGACTTCAAGGGCGAACACGCGGAGCGCGTGGCAGGAGAGGTGGATGCGCTCTCGGAACGGATCCAGGCGGTGCTGACCAAGATCTCGGGAGCTGAAACGGCACTGTGGGGATGCTGGGGAACGGACAAAACCGGGCAAGCCTTCGCGAACGGGGACAACAAGAACGGCTACATCGCCTCGTCGGAGGGCCAGCGTGAGGTCATCGCGTCCTATCCGGAGTTCCTGAGCGGGGACAAAGGGTACGCACCCGAATTCCGCGCGGCGGCAAAGTTGCTGAACGCCACGGAACAGGGCAACAAAGCCGAGATCGAGCGGCCGGGCAGGGCACGAAGGTGACCACTTCGTTGCTGATCGCGGGTCTGTGGGCCGTGACGCTGAGAGAAGAAGCGCAGTGACCGACGACGAGATGTCCATGGCTCGTTTGACGGATCTTTTCGACTCCGTGCAGGCGGGTATGAAGTCGATCGAAGCCATGCAGCAGAAGTGGGCGCTGCTGACGGCAACGGGATCGGCTGCCCGCAAACGAGTCACGGTATCGGTCAACGCCGAAGGCACGGTCATCGAAACCGTTTTCAGCGACGACGTCGGCGACCTGAGCTTCGACGAGCTCGCGAAAGCCGTCACGCAGGCCGCCCAGGCCGCCATGGTAGAACTGCGCCGCAAAACAGCGGACCTGATGGCTCCGGTGCAGGAACACGATGCCCGGGTGCCGAAGCTGTCCGAGCTCGCGCCCGGCGCTCCGGATCTCATCGACCTGGTGCCGGAGCCACCGCGAGTTTCCCTCGCGCCACCCGGCTCGCCGGAACGCCGCGCCGCGGATTCTGAAGGGATGGAATTCCCTGACGCCGAACAGCTCGGTGAACCATCACGGCCCGGGGTGACCGATTCGTCTTGGTGATCACTCCGGATCAAGGCTGAGCCGTGGCGTATAACATAGAGATTCCCGGCTGGCTTCAAGGAATCGCCGAAATACTCAATTTCGGTATGGAGTACCCCGAAGCTCGTGCGGGGGATATGGCCGAATTGGCTCGACGGGCATGGATGGAACCTGCCTCGGATTTGCGAGCCGTCATCCCCTTCGTCCGGGAGACGATGGTGGACATCGAAGCCATCTATTCGGGCGAGGCGACCGAACCGCTGCTGAAGCAGCTGGGGAAGCTAGAGCACGGCAAGTTCTCGCTGGATGCTGTCGCGGATGCGATGGAGGAGTTCGGGCGGTCCGTCGACAAAAGCGCGGATGGCATCACCAAAACACAGCTGATGCAGCTGGGGTTCGCGGCCTACACGTTGTACGCGTTGTGGTCGGCGCGAGCCGCGTTGACGGCGGTGCCATGGGGACGTTTGGCGTTGCCTGCGATCGAGGCCGGGATCGTGGCCGCGGGCAAAGAGGTCGTGGCCGTCACCGCAGCGCGCGGAGTCGGCGAGGTGTCGCTCGCGATGAGCATGGCGACACTGAAGAATACGTTGGCGCCGATCTTGGCCAGATTCGGGAGCCTTGGGCTTACCCCGCTGGGGAAGGTGCTCACCAACCCGTTGATGAAAGCGGCGGGGAAGTCAGCGCTGGCAGGGGCCGCGATCGACGCGACGGCGGGGTTGCTGTCGGGGGCGGGGGTCGAATGGGAATCAATGCTGATTTCCGGAATGGCGTGGGGGTTCGCGCCGTTGACGGGTGGTCCTGCCGCGATGGCGATGTCGAAGCTGATGGCGTCGTGGGCGGCGCCCGCGATGACGAAGAGGCTGCTGACCGGTGCTGTCGCTGGGCAGGCCGGGATGGTGGGCATGTGGGCGGGTGGCATCGCAGGCCAGGCGACGGTGCAGGTGGTGAAGACGGGGGATGTGGTGTGGAAGAACGTGGACACCACGTTCGACCCGCATATGCTGGTGGCCGGGGCGGGGTTCGGGTTGATCAGTGCCGCGCGCCCCCCGGCGGCGGGGAGCATGGGGGAGGGTTTTTCGGGATCGCGCACCGGTATTGTCGCCGAGGCATCGCCGATCACCGCGCAGAGCAGAAGCGAGGGCCAGGCGTTATTCCGCCAGCTTTCCCGGGAGATGCATCCGGACAGGTTTCCGGAAGGACCGCAGCGTCAGCGCGCTGAAGAGTACTTCACCGAGCTGTCCGAAATCCGTCGGCAGGCGCACGAGGGTGTCGAGGCCAACTCCTACAGCACCGCTCATGTCGCCGAGATGAAGACGCTGCAAGCGAAATGGTTGGCCGAACGCCCGGCGGATCCGGGTTTTTCGGCGAGTGGCGCGAAGGACGGCACCGCGCCACATCCGAACGCCCCGACTAGGACTGGTGGCACCGAGGGAGGGAGTAGCCGCCCGGGGGCGGTTGCTGAAACTGGCGGCCGAGCCAATCCGGCGGACGGAGGTGCCGGGAAATCTGTTGCCGCACGCGGTGATGCGGGAAGAACAGTAGAAGGGAGATCGAGCGGACTCGGTTCAGCGAAGCCCGCGGCCGGTAGCGGTGGCGGTGTGGTGGCTGCGCGCCAGGCTGAAGCTGCCGGGCAGGCCGTGGAAGCACCGGCAGGTTCGGGAACGAATACCGAGCAGCTGTTGTCGGCAGTCGATCAGCGGGGCAGTACTGCGACTGGGCTGCCCCCAGGGGCGGACCCGATGCCCGCGGCGGCGGTACGGGAGGGGGTGAATGCGGAAGGTGTGCTGACGAGCTGGGCGGATAACGCAGCTGTTGTGCCGCAGTGGCGTGGTTCGGAAGGTGGGTTGGTCTACTACCCGGTCCCTGAGGTGGGATCAGAATTCGAGCAGGGCGTGCTGCCGGGGGGCTCGGGTTTGATCATCGGCTTCACCTCCATCGAGCATGCTCGGGAGATCGGCGGCGGGGTGGTGCTTGTATTCGATGCGCCCGGCGGTTTTGTACAGCCGATGTCTAGTGGTGGCCAAGCGGTTGTCCTGCTGGGCGGGGTGGGACCGCAGTTCGTGGTCGGCAGGCACGAATACAACGACGCGGGGACGATCTATGTTTCGAACCCCGGCTTCGATCCGGGGCGTCCGGCCGGTGGGCATCCGGATCCGGTGACCTCCGGCGGATCGGCTCCCCCGCAGCAGCCGAGCCCTGGCCGATCTGCACCTGAGCCCAGCCTGAAAGCTGATCCGGCACCGAAGCCCGAGCCAACACCGAAGTCCGACCCGGAGCCGCCGACAAAGGGACGCCCGGGGGTGAGATCAGGTGCGCGGGACGCGACGTTGACCGCCGAGCGACCGTCGGGAAGCACCTCGGTCGCGGATCAGATACTGGCGGCAGCGCGAGAGCAGTCGGCCGTCGAGGCGGGGATAGCGGCGACAGGCTTCCCGGCCGGGAAGAAGAACCCGATGCCCGCGGCGGTCACCGAAAAGGGGGTGGATATGCCGGGGTTGTTCGCCGGGTGGGGCAGGGCCGCGCCGGGGACGGTGAACTGGCGTGGCGAGTCCGACACCCCGGTGGTGTACTACCCCGTCCCGGAAGGTGCTGCGGGCGCATCCCCATTCGTGGACGGGGTTCCTCCCCAAGGTGATCTCGGGACGTTGACGGGTTTCGAGTCGTTGCAGGACGCGCAGCAGTTCGCAGGGCTGGGGCGTATCTATGTGATCGAAGCGCCGGGTGGGTTCGCTCAACAACTGCCCTCGGGCGGGCGGGCCGTGGTGTTCCCAGGCGGGGTGCGGTCGGAGTTCGTGGTCGGCCGCCACGATAGCGATCTGAATGTACCGGGCAAGTGGACCTACGTCGAGAACCCGAGTTTCGGCATCCCGTACACCGAACCTGTCGAAAGAGTCGAGCCGAACCGTTCCCAGCCCACTCCGAAACCCGGGCCGGTCGCGGAACCCAAGGCGCCACCGGTCGCGGACGCCGGGCAAGTGGTGGAGCGGCCACGGACGCGTCGCAGTGGCTGGGTCGCACCGCCTACACCTTCGGAAAAGGCCGCCCCGGCTGGGGATCCGGCCGCCGCGGGCGCTGCCGCACAGGCTGGGCCGGTGACGGTCCCCGGGCACGAACCCGCAGTGTCGGTACCGGAAACGACGACCGCATCGAACACCTCTTCGGCACCGGATACGACGGCGTCATCGAACCCGGAGGCGAAGGATGCCCCCGGCTCATCGGTCCAGCGGCGGGACTCGGCAACCGGGCCTGCGGCGGACGCGACACGGCCGGAATCAGGGACTGGTCCGCTGCCCGCGGCGAAAACGACCCGGATGGCCGAACACGAAGGTACCGCGGCGAAGACGCCGGTTACCGTCGACGGTCGCGGCGAAGAACCATTGCTGGTGGGGCAATGCGCGACGTACGCGGCCTACAAGTTCGAGCTCGCGAACTGGAACGCGCGCGGCAGGGTGGGGCCGCAGCCGGTGAAACCCCCGCCGGGGAACCCCTTGCGCGGTGACACCGCGGTCGATATCGCGAAGCATGTGCGCGGGGATTGGCACAAGAATCGCAAACACCACCGGACATTGTCCGAGCTGATCCACAAGGTGATGACCACACCTGGGATGAGCGTTCTTCTGGTGATCGAATACCCCGATGGTTTCGGGCACACCGCTTTCGCCCGGCACGATCCCGAGCACGACATCGTGGTCGAACACAGCTACAACGGCGGAGTCGAATACACCCACACGGGCCTGGACGAAGTCCGCGATTTCGTTCGCGCCTTCTCGAACGAGACACACCGGGTCACCTCCATCCAATCCCAGGACGGCGTACTCGAAACCCCCCTCGCCGTTGGGGAAGAGCCCACGGCGTTGCCTGGCCTGCACATGCCGTCCTCGGACACTCTCGCCTTCGGTTCGCCACCACCGCAGCGTTTCACGGGCAACGAAACAGTGCTGGTCGATCTGGGGCCGGTCGCCGGATTCACTCATATCGGGGTGCCCGAACGGCACAACCATGGCAACGAAGCCGAACTGGGCTCCGGCCTGGCGGACAGCACCCTGCCTTATCAGCGCCCGAACACACCGTGGGCCGATCTGCCCAACCAATGCCTGCCACTGGTGACGGCGGATATCCGGCACGACTCCGACCAGGCGAACATTCCGGTGCACTGCGCCGACCCACTGTGGGGCTCACCGGCAGGCGAGGTCAAGGAGGTACTGGCCGAAGGCCACGGTATCGAGCCGGTGCCGGAACAGTGGCGGCAGAACTTCGCTGCGGCGTTCGACGAGTTGCGTACCGGAGCCGGGGGCGTCGCGCGGATGGTGGTGGCGTATCCGACCACCGCCGCGGTGGGTGAGCGCGGGCCGATGTATCACGCCGTCCGACTGATCCGCCATGCCGGGCGAATCGAATACCGGGATCCGGCCAACGGTGATTTCGACCCCGATTTCACTCCGCCGCAAGGTGGGCCGCCGGTGCTGGTGTGGCATATGGATGAGCGGAATCGACCGATCGAGGTCGACAATCCGAACTCGGTCGACCCGCGCATCCTCCCGTACGGCGAAATCCACATCGGTGCTTCCTCTATGGACGATCTAGTCCAGGAGGTATTGCAGCGCAACGACGTAGACTCTGTGGAAACCTTACTGGCCTCCGACCGGGATCTGGGCACGGTCTCTGCGGCGCGGTCGCGAGGGCGGGTGATCGCCGAACTCGTGGACGAGGCAGCCCGGCGGGGGCTGCGGGGGATGCTGCTGGCGCGGTATCCGGGGCTGCTCGCCAGGCCCGGCACGGTACCTGCCGACGCCGCGCACAGCGGCAACTGGGCGGCTATCGAATCGGGCAAGACAGAACTCGACCGCGTGGCAGTGGAAATCGTACGAGACATCCAGGGCATCGCCGAGAATATGGTGCCCGGTGGTGTGAATGTGCGGCTGTTGTCGGCGAAACGGTTGCTGGATATCGGCCCCGAAATCGTTCCAGTGTCTGAGGGCGGTCGAATTCAGGTGCAGCTCGGCCTCGGTCCGGTGGACGCGGCCGACACTCTGATCTGGTATTCAGCGCACAGCGCATCGGACCCCGAGTCGCTGGTGGACAGCGTCGGCGACGCGGTGACAGCACTCGCCGAGCACGAGGGCGCACCAGGTTCGGTGGCGATGATCGCGGCCGTTACGTTCGATTTCCGTACACCCTCCCTCCGCTGGGACGAAATTCTCGCCTTCCGGTCGGAAACCGATGTCAAGGAACTGACCGAACAGGTCGCGGCCGCCAACGCGGCGCGAGAGTTCCGTGATGGC
Source organism: Nocardia donostiensis (assembly GCF_002081715.1). GTDB lineage: Bacteria > Actinomycetota > Actinomycetes > Mycobacteriales > Mycobacteriaceae > Nocardia > Nocardia donostiensis. The sequence goes on from NZ_MUKP01000040.1 coordinate 28,768, forward strand.
GGGCGTAAACCGACCGTGTTGCTCGTCGGCCGCGGCGATCAGAGCAAAGTCGTTCGCCGTGTCCACAACGTCAGCGGTATGGCGGCCGAGGTCCACGGAGAGCCCGATGTGGATTCGCCGTGGAACGTGTTGGCCGAGGTAGCGACTCGGCTCGATACCACGTCGGGGAAGGAACGGCGAGCCGAGCACGCGCTGCGGAAACTGAAAGCGCTCGGCTCCGACCCTTCGGCTCAGCAGATCGAGGAAACGCTGGCCGCGCTGGGACCCACGCTGAACGACCTCATCGATGTCCACCCGGGCGAGGTCGCTGATCTTCGGGGCGCCCCACACGAGGTTCGGCATATCGCCACGCTCATACGGTTCGCGCGGGCACTGTCGGTCGTCGAAGAGCGCGTACACACGGCGGAATGGGATCGTGACGCCACACCAGAGGCAGTGGATCTGCTGCCGAAACTCCGTGCGCATCTGCAAGGCCTGAACGCTGCTCTGCGGGTGCTCCATTATCTTCCCGGCTCCCCGACCATGTCGGTGCTCTCCCTGAACGAACCGCTGGTGGAAATCGGCCGCAGTAACCGGGCCGAGCAGATCTGTTTCCATGTCGTGTTCGGGGCGGCCAATCCGATAACGCTGCACGAAGCCCTCATGCGAGCCGCCGAGACGCATCAGGCAATGTCCGCCGAGGACGGCGCCTCGAGCCAGACAACGGCGACGGTGGTGTGGCGGGGCGACGACCTGCGTCGCATGGTCGACGAGCTCACGGGGATCATCGACCTGCGCGGTAGTGCTGGTGTCCAGTTCGGGCTGCCGCCGGTGACTATTCAGACTCGCCTACACGACATCGGCACGAATGATGCCGGTCAGCTGGGGGCATGGCTGGTGTGGTCGCTCCTGGACGCGGTTGCGCAGCGGGGGGTGACGACCTTCGATCTGGCGCGGCGATTGGGGCGGAGCGCAGCGGACGTGCGCCGGTTGCTCGAGCCGGACTCACCGGAACGACAGGAGTGGGTCGAGCGGTATACCGCTGTGCGCGAACAGGTCATAGTGCCCGGGGCAGCGACCGATGAACTGTCGGACGAACGCGAAGTGGCGGATCTGCGCGCGAAGACCGAGACGACTCCGGCCGAGCAGCAGTTCATCGGGCTGCACGAAACGCTGAAGATGATCAACGACCTGCAGCGTTTCGATCGGCTGATCGATCAGATCCTCGTGCTGCACGAAACCTTGCGCGATACGCAGTTGCGGCTGGATCGGATGTTGGACACCGGCGAGGAGTTCGACTGGTTCATGCAGCGAGCCCGTGAACTCGACGAGCTGGCGCAGGCATCGGCCGAGGCGAAGTTCGCGGCAGTCTTCCAGGCGGTGCGCGCACCGGGGCAGGCAGTGCAGAACCTGCGCGGACTGCAACTCGGGGCCCAGTTCCAGCCACGTGCGGTCGTACAGCAGTTGCGGGTGAGCGCGGAGGAAATCGAGCTGTGGGTGACCGCGCTCCTCGCGCCGGGCACGGACCCGGCGGCGCTGACCGAGGCCCAGTGGGCCGAGCTGGACCCGGTCGTTGTGCCGATAGTGCGGGAATTCCTGGAGATCCGCGCGCTGCTCGAGGAGACGAACCGGGTCGAGCGGCAGATCGCTACGCTGCATTGGCAGCGCGGTCTGCTGGACGCTGGATTGGCCGAGGTGGCCGCCGCTGCCCGCAGACGTGAACCCGCCCCGCAAGTCGAACTGGGGCACAACCTGACGCAGTTGCAGTTGCAGCTCGAAGCGCTGTCGGCGCAGCCCGCCGCCGTCCCGGGCGGTGAGGTGAGTGCGGTCGGCGACCGGCTCGACGGGATCAAACTGACAGCAGCCGCTTTGCTGGCAGCACACCGGCAACGGCGGGCGGACCGGGTACGTTTCGCCGACCTGCGCCGTGCCCTGGGAGAGCGGGTCCGGGGACCGGAAGCAGTGCAGCAACTGCGCGATATGCGCGCCCAAGCGGCAGGCACCGACCTGGCCAGGGCGGCCGGGTTGGCCGAGCTGATCGCGATCGCCGAATCCTATGAACGGTCCCGACAACTGTTCGGCTGGCTGGACCTGTACAGCCGGGAACTCGAAGGGCTGGCGGCTCGGCTGCGCACCGCACAGCACGAACTGTCGCAGCAGACCGACCGTCTCGCCGACCTGTCACGCAGGACCGGGGTGGAGTTGCCGCTGCTGGGTTCTGCGGAGGAGCGTGCCGCTGCGACAAGGTTGCTCCGCGAGGATGCGCAGCAACGGGGAGAAGCCGACCTGGCCGCGCATTTCGCGGATATGTACCTCGCCGTGACGGCGATCGACACGCTGTCGGGCGAGGTTCGCGAACTCGAACAACAACTCGATGACCGGTTGAGTCAGGTATCTCGGTTGGTCGATGAAGCCGGTATGTTCCGGTCGTCGTCGCGTGTCGGTCGCACCGACGGCGTCCGCGAGGTGCCTGCCGTTCCTGTGCGTGGGGACATACCGATCGCGGATGCCGAAGGTATGGCTGGTTATTCGCGGCCCGACACGTTACGGGGACTGGACGACCAGTGCGGTCCCGCGATGTTGGCCGCCAACGGCGCGCGCACGGGCCGGGGTGTCGAGGGGATCGAACCGGCAATGCCGGGGGAGGGCACGTGGACCAGCGAGGTCGAAGCTCGGATGGCGCGCCCCGGACAAGAGGTGAAAGCGCATCAGCTGCACAGTGTCCGCGACGCCTACGAGCGGCTGCTGACCTGGGTCTCTGCGTTGGAGAACGTGCGGGAGGGCAGCGGCAACGGTGTATCGATGCTCGTGTTCGTCGCCGGATCGCACGGACTCGGACACGCGATCGAATTGGTGGCTGTCGTCGAGAACGACGTAGTCCGAGTTGATCGGTGGGATGCCGGTAACGACACCGTCACTCGCGGTTTCGTGCCCGCTGACGAGTTGACCGGACGAACGGTGCTGGGCTTGTGCGTGGACGCCGAGGGTTTCGCGGTCGCCGAACCCGAAGGCCTGCAGCCCAGGCCCGCGCGTGACATCGATATCGCGGTAGGTGTCTCCGAACCCGACGATCCGGCCGCCGAGGCCGCTGCCCGCCGAGAGCAAGCCGCGCTCGCGCTGTCGCGAGCAGGTATCACCGATATCGAGCAGATGGTGCATCGTGCGGGCGAGGCACCCGATCAGGGCGAGGCGCGCGAACAAGGACGGCGCAACGCTCGACTGTGGTCCTGGGCGTCGGACCGGCAGCGCGAAGCGTTGGAGCAGGAGTATCCCGCGATCCTCGGCGAAGCCGAAGGTATTCCGCGAGCGAAACGGCATGAGCTGAACCAGGCCGAATGGTGGCGGGAGTTCGACGACCTGCGGGACCGTGAAGGAGAGCTCGACCAGGCCGAGCACGAGCGGCTGCTGGAACTGGAAACTATTCGGGCGCACTGGGAAAAGGCCTCCGAACGTGCCCGAGAGTTGGGTCTCCCGTTCCAGCTGCTGTCGTTCAACCGGGGAACCGGGCTGGGTGGGGCTCCGGGACGGCTGCTGTTCGGTTATGGCGACGAAACCGCCGCCGACAGCGAGACCTGGTACGTGCCTGCGCACCATTCCGTCACCGAGGATCCGGTCGAGATCGTCCGCGCGGACGCCGACTTCGCCCGCGACGAGAACCGGCGCGACCGCACTGCGATCACGCTTGTGGTACACACCTACGGCGATCCGGAAACCCGTAGTGACCGCGAAAGCGCTGCGGCCGATGACCTGGTGGCGCGGGTAAGCGCGTCCGGCGGCGCGCGGGAGGTCTGGACACCGCACGATGAGCCCCCGAACGTCGAGCTCGTCGCTCGGGGCAGACCTCGTGGCGTCCGCATCTGGGAGGCGGCGGCCGATCGGCTCCGCGGGAACGGCGTTGACCTGGCCCAGGTCGCCTCGGGCGAAACTGCTGCGGCCGTCATCGAGCGGGCACAACGTTGGGTGGCGGAACTGCCCGGCACCCCCGCATGGCAGATCCGGGCGCTGGAACCCGCCCGGTATTTCGGTATCGGCGCCGACCCGCGCACTGCCGACCAGGTGTTGCTGCTGGTGCTGGGCGAGACCGGGACGGCGTCGTTGCGTACCGGGCTGCGGCAAGCGGTCGAGACCTACGCCGACCAGCACGGTGCAGAGCAGACGACGGCTGTGCTGCTGTGGCAGGGCTCCGACCCGCAGCAGCTGGCTGCCGCTCTCGCCGAGATCGCTGCCGCTCGCGCGGACGCCGACGTCGCGACCCGGACGATCAAGCTTTTGTCGGACCAGCCGGGTGTGGAGCGTGTCGTGGCTGCCGCGGCCTCCACCCAGCTGGCACCGCATCGCGACGCGTTCGCGAACCTGCCACGTAAACAACGCGGTCTCCCACCGGGTCCGCTGTCGGTTCCCGCGGCCCGCCTGTGGGAGCGGCTCGCCGAGAAAACAACCAATTCGGCGTGGGCCAGACGTGCGCGGCGCAGTCTCTATGGCGACACCGAACGAGAACGGGTCGCCGCCGCGACCGTTGTCGAGCCTCGCATGGGCGAACTGGACATGCTGCGACGGTTGGGGCGCACGACACGATCCATGTTTGTCACCGAGTTGGCGGACCGCCTCGAGGTCCAGGAGTCGGAGGTGGCGGAGCTGCTGCTACCCGACTCGGCCGAGCGGGTCGAATTGGACAAGGAACTGGCGGACGCCCATGAGCAGCTGATCGAGTTGATCAGACACGCCGATGGACAGCTGCCCATCGGCGAGGGCCGGTCGCTTCGCCGCCTCGCCCAGGAAATCATCGATTCGGGTGACTCGTCCCAGGACCAGCGTGATGCGGCAGACGATTACATCTGGTTGCACGATACGATCAACCTCTTCCACGACATAAAACGTCTCGATCTGCGCGCCGAGCAGACCGATGTGCTGGAAGCAGCTCTGTTCCGAGCCCAGGCGCTTGCGGCAACCGGGAAACTCGCCGAACACGAACATCAACTTCTGATCGATGAACTGTTCGAGCTGGAAACCGCGGCGAGGAAGCTCTACCAGGGCTGGGTGAACCTGCGGCGTACCGCCGACGAGGCTGTTATCGAAGTACTCGACAATGCCGATTGGCTCGGTCTCAACGATGACTTCGATCGGCAACTCCGGCACGCATTGCGGGTCGTCGCCGGAATCCGGGCACTCGACAGCGCCGAGATCCCGATCCTGCTCGGTACCGACCTGACCGCGCTGGGCGACGCGGATGCCAGGCTCCGCATGGAAACTCATGTCTCGCCGACATTTTCGGTGGAAGCCGTAGGGACGGACGCGCGCACTGCCGAAGAGCTGGCAGCGCTTCGATCCAGCCGCGCGAGGGTCGCGCAGCAGCTCGCCCCGCTGGTGGGTAGCGCCGTAGAGCGGTTGACCCCGTCCCGGGTCGAACGTATCGCCGGAGTTCTCGACAATCAGCGCGCCACCGACAGTCGGCGCGCGAAAGCCGTCGAATGCCGGGATCTGGACAACAAGATCGAGGAAGCGGCACAAGCAGTCGATGCCACCGCGCGAATGCGCGGCATCGACCGGCTGCGAGCAGCGTTGTTCCAAGCACACGCGCACCTGCCTGCTGTGGAACGTCGCCTGGTCGAACTCCAGGAAGAACACCGGCAACTGCTCGACGAGAACGGGTTCGGCATCACCGGGGGGATGGCAGAAACCGACCGGTTGCGCTCGCTGCTCGACAACGTCGCGCAGGCGGTAAAGGTTCGATACGACCAGCGGCCGCTCTACCGTATCCGGAACGTACTGAACGAACTGCTCACCGTCGCCGGGAAACGTGAGTTGTGGAAGTGGCGGATACAGCTCCTGGAGGAGCAGGCCTACCGGCTCGACACTCTCGCCGGGGAACGCGCCCGAGTACTGGGTGAACGTGATGCGGTCGATGAGCAGATCCGCGAGCAGACCGAACTCGGGTTCGACTGGCTGTCAACCGGTCCCGAACGGTTGCAGCAGCTGGTCGGACTGCAAGGGCGTGAGCGGACAGCGCTGGCACACGAGCTCGGTCCCGAGGTCCTGGCCGAGTTCGGTTTCACTGCCGCCGACCTGACTGCCGATCGAGTGACGCAGTTGATGCAGGCACGTCCTGAGCTGTTCGCCGATATCTGGCTGCACGGCAAGGACAGCCGGTTCCGGCACATCGAACAGCTGATCGCCGCCGCCGCTGAATACGATCGACTCACCGGCCAGCTGGACCGTATCGACCAGGCTTTGACAGTGGCGCTGAACGCCGAGGTCGAAGCTGTGATAGCCGATACCGCGGTACCAGCGCGAGCCGACTACCAGGAGCCGGGCGGCGCCGTCTTCGAACATCTGTGGCTCGGCGAATCGAAGGACTGCCTGGTGCAGGCAGGTCGCGCGGTGTACGAGGCGGTGGGGGGCACCGCACCGGAGCAACTGCGCGGGCACGTGACCGGTCTCCAGGGGGTGCGTGCTCCGCAGGCGCCGGAACTGCTCGACGCCGACTATCGGGAAGGCAGCTACCCGGATATCCACTCCGCCGCCCGCCACGTGGCGGAAACCGGCGACGGGGTGGTGCTGGTGGTGTCCTACCACGGTTTCACCGACGCCGCCCGGCCGGGTTCGCACGCAGTGGGCCTCACGTGGGTCGGCGAAAAGAAGACACTCGAGGACGGCCGCACCGTTCCGATCAAGGGCGCCGGTGAGGTGATGGTGCTCGAGAACGGCGTGAGTACATCGTTCTCGGAGTGGGCGCCCGCTCAACACGGTATACGCGCTGTAACCGGGTTCGAGATCAAAAAGGGCGGTATCGCCCGGCGCGCACTGGTCGACGGCAGATCGCAGGCTATCGCCGGGCTCGACTACGACAATGTCGCCATCGCGGGCCGTCCGGAAGAGCCCGCGCCAGACGCCACAGGCCGAGCGGAGGATCTGCTCGCACATTCGGCAGCCGAGTCCCGGCCGGAATCAGGCTCCGGGCCGGTCGCGACGCCACCCGATACGGAGGCGTCGTCCGCACAGCGACTCGATCAGACGTCGGGCGAGGCAACCGCAGACACCGGGGCCATCCCGATGGCAGGCGCCCCTCGGCACAGCGAAGGCACGACCCCGGCGCAACGACCGAAGCCGCGCGAGGGTGGTCGGCTCGCCGGGCTGCACATCGATCAGCCCCCTGGGGGCAGGACCGAGCGACCGTCCGGCCTGCCTCAGGACGGTGCGGTCGAGACCGCTCCTGCGTTGCCTGACGGAACCCGCTCAGCGCAGCGAGCTGCGGAGCCTGAAGCCGAGGACACCGTCGGAAAGCCGGAGGTGGACCCGGCCGATCTGGAGTCGGGTGCCTACGAAGCGCACTTCAGCGCCGAAGTCGCGGCGATTCGGCGCGAGCTCGCGCAGCTACGCTCGGCATCGGAAGGAGCCGGGCAGGAAGCTGACACGCCGGATCTGCGGCGAGTGCGCGCCAAGGTTGCCGAACTGACCGAGGAAGTGAAACGTCGGCAACGGCAGGTGCGTGACCCGCAGGGTCATGAAACGGACCAGTTCATCCGTCGTCTGGGCGAGATCCAGCCGCTGCAACGTGCTTCGCGTAGATTGACCGATCCGGGACCCGAAGTCGGCCGACCCGGCGATTCTCCCGCACTTTCCGCGAGGCGCCGGACCATCAAGCAACTCACCACCGTACGTGGCGGCAACGGTCCAGAGGATTCTGATTACGTCGACGTTCGAGGTCTGCTGGAAGACAGTATCTCGCAAGAGACTGCCGAGCACATCGTGCACGCGATCCACCACGTGTTGCGCATTGCCCCACATGTACCCCTTACCTCTGTAGCTTTCGCGCCGCTGACCGGTGCTTTCGCCGAGATTTCCTCAGGGCGGGCTCTGACGATCGATCTTCGTTGTGCCACCCATCCGGACGAATTCGTCGCACGGTGGACCGACCGAGTTCGCAAAGGATGGTTCTCAGTCGGCACCGGCGACGCCTGGGTCGACATGCTCCTCCACGAAGTTCTCGGTCATGGGACCGACTGGACCGGTGGCGGAGGTTTGAGCGGCGAGACGCCGGCACGCGCACGGGTGGATCGACACCTCGCTGCCGCGTTCGCTGCGCTGACCTCTTCGGGCGAGGTCACGGTGCGCAAGAGGCGATGGCTGGGGAACCTGTCCAACTACAGCTTCCGCATCCCGTTCCGGGTCCCTTTCATCGTTCGCAGGCTCAATAAGGGCGAAGCGCTGGCCGAGTCCGCCGTTTATGTTCGCGGCAACCCGGAATCGGACTGGCGGTCAGCGCAGTACGCCTTGTATCGCGCGCTTTTCGACATGCCGGAACTGGACCTGGCTGAGATCGAGCGTTTCCGGGCGGCGGAACAGCGCGGTGTGGCACGACCCCATCTCGCAGGGGAGCATGCGCTGGTTGCTCCCATCACCGACGGAATTGCCGACTATGTATCGCCGGGCAACTCCCGCAGCAACCTACCCGCCCCGCCAGCGGGCACCGCTTTGTCTGGCGGACCTGCCGAGCACGATCAGCAGCCGAGGGCATCGGCACCGGACCGTACCGACCGGGCCGGTATGCCGCGAGGGGTGCTGGACATGCTCGGGGGGAGGTTCGGCCGGAGCGCGGCACGGGGACCATTCGGTCTGGACATGTGGTATGCCGTCTACCCGAATGCCGCCGAAGGCGGAGCCGGGCAAGTGTCGAGGCCGGGTGCCGGGGGGAGAGCCCAGCAGTCGAGGCCGAGCGAGGCCGTGGACCGGCCGGTAACCGACACGGTGGCCCGGGTGGGTGCGGATGACACCGGTGGGCGCGCAGACGTGGGACAGGCACCGCGGAATGCACGGCCGGGCGAGGCGCCCGAAGAGGGTGTGCCGGAGCTGGCTCGTCGTTTACACGGCAGGTACGGGAAGGAGCTCCTGCCGCACATCGTGGCGCGTGCCGGAGGCGAACGTCTTCTGGTGCAGAACACGCTGCGGGGGACGTTCCTGCGTTTGGCCAGGGAAGTCGGACAAGGCACCGTCTCCGATATCCCGGGGCGGGCCGTGGCCGTTGCGCTGGAGATCCTCGAGTTCGAGCGTTTCCGCAGCGATTTCCCCGGTTTCCAGCGGCGGATCGCCAAGGCCGCGACCAACGATGTGGCCGAGGCGAGACTGGCGCATGCCGACGTACGGCAGATGTGGGATGCGATCGCCGGGCTCCGCACGGCCGAGCGAAAAGCGGTTCTGCTGCGCTACGCGGGAATGTCCTTCCTCGCGGTCGCCGAAGTCATGGACTGCGGACCGGCCGTCGCCGAGAGCATGCTGCGCCGCGGCGTCCGTAGCATTGTGGAAGCATTGCCGCCCGCCCCCGACGTTTCGGCCTCCGCGGAGGCTGCCGCCGCACAACCGGCGATAACGGCCACATTGGCGGATGTGGCGCGCGCAGCCGGGGTGACCATCTCCACAGTGCATCTGGCCGTCAACGACCGACAGGTGAAAGGCATCTCCGCGGAGACGAAACAGCGGGTACGCCGGATCGCCGCTGACCTCGGATATCCGCTCGACGCGCGCAAGGTGTCGCGGCCCGACGGCGTCGCCCAGCGCAGAACACAGCTGGACCTCGCCGAGACCACCGGTATGGGCGTGGACATGGTCAACCACGCGCTCCACGGTAAGGCGAAGCCGTCCATCCGCCGACAGGTCGTGGAGGCCGCCGAAGAGATCGGCTACAACCTGACCGACGGCACGGCAGCTAAGAAGCGCGTGACATTGGATGATGTGGCGCGCGAAGCCGGGGTCAGCAGAAGAGCGGCCGGACAGGTGCTTCGTAACGAGACCATGCCTCCTGGCGTCACGGCGGCGGTCATGGCCGCTGTCGCCGAGACCGGTTACGAGGCGAGCGTCTATATATCCCGGGCACGGACGGCTACTCCCGCGCAGCCGCCTCGGGAGGGCCGCTCCCGAGACGCAGTGGCCGGTCGCTCGGCTCGGCGGGTGTCCGACGCCACGGCGGCCCGGCCGGAAGCCACGGCACCGAAGGAGAAGATCTGCGGTGTCGTGGTGGCCGAGGAGGCAAGCAAGGTCCTGGGCCCGAAGGCAGACATCACTCCGGAGAAGATCACCGAGCTTGTGCGACGCGACGGGCTGGGCATGGCTCGGTTCGCGGAACAGTTCGCCGCGGACTGGCACGAGAACCCTTTCGAGACAGTCGCCGCCGCGGTCACGCATCTGGAGCTGGAACACGTCCGGATGGTCGCGCTGGCGTTCGACTTCGGGAATGGGCTCGGTCATGCGGCGCTCGCGTTCAAGGTCACCTCGCGCTATCGGGCGTTGCACCCGGAACTGACCGAGGGCGAGCTCGTGGTCTTCGACCACGAAGAGGGCCGCCTACTGCGCGGCGCCGAGGTACCCGCTTGGGTGGCGAAAATGGCGGCCGTCGCCGAACGGGTGGAGACGATCGTCTGGCACCACGACCGCCCCGAGCATCCGCTGCTCGACGGCGCGAAGCCGCGTGACCGCGGTGCGGTCATGCTGGGCGTGAGCCCGCAACCCGATGCGGCTAGCCACACCCCTGGGCAGCGGGAAGTAGCGGCATTGCTGGCCGCGGCACAAGCCGCGGACTCTGGCGCGTCGCGACGTCTGCAGGAGGTTTTCGGCAGGCAGATATTTCCGGCTGTACTGGCCATGCTGGGTGGCAGGCAGGCTGCGCCAGTAGCTCGCGAGGCGGTCGACGACGTGCTCGCCACTGCGGATCTGTACAACTGGGCGCATCCCGCGGAGCAGAGTGTCCGTGAGTGGCTGCTCGATATCGCACGTAAAGCTGTGCAGCGCCGCCTCATCGAAGGTATCCGCGCGGGCGTGCTCGAACGAGTACAAGCCGTTGGAGGGGAGGACAGCTCTGACGCAACAGAATCCGGATTGCGCGCACAGGTCGTGGCGTCGGCGCGCCCGGCTCTGATCGAGGACGCATTGAATCTGCTCAGCAGAAACCACCGTGAGTGGCTGCGGCAGGTATATGGCCTGAGACTGAGCGGGCAAGCTGCACAATCCTTGGCTGCGAAATTGGGTGCGGGCACGGCGTTGGAGGGACTCGACGAGGCAGCGGTGCACGCGTTGGCCGACGCGGTCTATTCCGTGTATCCGATCGCGTTGAACGAGATACCGCCGACAGGCACTCCAGAATACGAGTTGTTGCAACGATTGGTTGCCGACCGGTTCCCCACGTGGATCGCGGAAGCTGTTGGAGCCGACCTGACAAAGTTGAGCCGGGCGGCAGACGATTTGCCGGGTCGCTTCCGTGAATACTTCAACCTCAGGTTCTTGCGGGGCTATTCGCGTGCCCGGACCGAAATGACTATGGGGATTACGAACGCGAGCGATCGGGAAGGCGACACCTTAGATCGTCTGGCGATCTCGTTGGTCGATACGGCGGCGCCGGTCGCCGATATCGACGAGTGGTTGAGCCTTCTTCCGGAAGCAGAACCGGCTTATGAAGAGCTGGTCACAGAGGTGATGGCGCGGCTGTCGGGCGTGTCTGGAAAGCTCACCCAGATAGTGGACGGGGATCTGAGGGGTCTCGCGGGCGCGGTCGCGGAACTTCCTGCCGACCAGAAGACGATCTACTACTTGACAGTCCTGATGGGGCAGCAGCTACCCGAGGCAAGCCGAGCGATGCGGCTGACTCGAAGCGCTGCGGCTGTACTGCGCTCCGCTGCTACAGCGCGAATAGTCGCATCGTTGTCTCGAGCGCAGGCCGAGGCAACGAAACCGGGGCCGGATCAGTTGCATCGTGCCGATGTGGGCCGCACTGAGCAGGAAATCGCTCAGGAAAGGCAGGACAGGGCCGCTGCGTCAGTCATCGACTCCGGCAGACCCGCTACTGAATTCGACCTAGCAGCCGTTGCCGACCTTCCGCTGCGGACAGTTCTTCTGGTGCTGAACAGGAAAGCGGTCAGTGTCCGTGCGCACGAACAGGTGGTGCGCGCCGCGAGGAGAATCGGGTACCCACTTTCCGATGGTGTCGCGAAGCCGCAACAGCGATCCGATCCTGGGATCGCCCAGCGTCTGGCGCATCACGCGGGAGTGCCGTACCGCGCTGTGAAGCGAATGGCCAGGGAGGAACCAGTACCCGACACGGTTCGGGAGCAGGTATTGGGCGCGCTATTGGATCTCGAATGCGAGTTCCGGGATGGCGCGGTGGTATCGATCCACTCCACTCCAAAATTCCGGTGGACGGAATTGGCCGAGGAAGCCGGAGTGAGCCCGGATGTGCTTCGGGGCTTCTTGAGTGGGCGTTCGACGACTGCGGAGAAGCGCCGAAGAATTGTCGATGCCGCTGCCCGGAAGGGCTTCTGGCTGCCGGATGGACTGGTGAACCCGCCCGCGACGCCCACGCAGTTGGCCCGTGAGGCGGAAGTGACCCCGGAAACGGTGGCACGCGTTCTTGCGGGCGAAGTGGTGTCTGCCGAGACGTGGCAGAAGGTAACGGCGGCGGCAGTCCGGAGCCGTTACGTCCTTCCACATCTCGCACCGCAGAGGCTCGAGTGGCCGATTCGGCAGATCGCGTACGCGGCTGGAGTATCCAAGGCTCCGGTACAGCGGGTACGCCGCGGGCTCTGGGTGTCTCCCGATATTCGTGCCCGGGTTATCGAGTCGATACAGCAGATCGCGCCTGAGCTCATCGATGCGGTTCCGCCTGCACCCGGACGTCCCAAACGTAAAGCCACCAAGCGCGATGTGGCGGCCGCGGCGGATGTTTCCTACGCAACGGTGAACCGTGTCTTCGCGAACCAGGATGTCGCTCCGCAGCTCTGGCAGCAGGTGCTGGCTGCGGCAGACCGCCTCGGTGTCGCGGTACCCGAGGAAGTTCGAAACCGGCCTCTGCCATCTCCGAAGGTGACGCTTTCGCAGATTGCGCAAAAAGCGGGGGTTGTTGTCAGTGCTGTACATCGGGCACTCAATGGCGGAGCGGTGTCCTCGTCCACGATGACAAGTGTCCTCACTGCGGTTACGGCACTCGGGTATCCGCTGTCATCGGAAAAGCTCGCGGGAATTCTGCTGCCACAGCAGTTCACGGCCGAGGTGGCTCGAGCTGCCGATGTATCGGAAGACACTGTGCGTCGGGTGTTCGGGGGCGGCGACGTGAGCTTGGTGTCCTGGATGCGAGTGCGTGATGCTACGAGACGGCTCGGTCTGCTGCCGCGCCAGCCGTCGTTCGCGGATGTTGCCAGGATCGCCGGTACGGATACCCGTACGGTGCGCAACGTCTTCACCGGAGTAGAAGCTTTCCCGGATCGATTGCGGCTGGTGCTGGCTGCGGCCTTCCGAGCTGGCCTGCCGATGACCGCGACTGTGTTGTCGGAACTGCGTCTGACCGATCTCTTCGTGGCGGATCTCGCGGTGGCGGCCGATGTGCCCGACGTGATCGTGCGTCGAGTATTCGCAAATCAGTATGTGGATGAGCAATTGCGGCAACGAGTGTTGACTGCCGCGCGAATGCCGGAGCATCCGTCGCTTTCGGACATGTCGGTGCGACAAGAAATTGTTGGCCGACTCACGTACTCGTCGGTCGCGAGAGAAGCGGGACTTTCGGTCAACGCAGTTCACGAGACGTTTATCGGGGTCCGTGTGGCTGCTGAGACGACACGTGCGGTGCTGGCGGCCGCAGTACGACGTGGATTTCCTTTATCACCAGAAGTTTTGTCTCGGATACATCTGCGTGACGAGTTCGTCTCGGCTCTTGCCGAGGCGGCCGACCTGCCCGGCGAGGTGGTGCGCGGGATATTCGAGGGCGGGTATCCGGATGGGCCGTCCGCGCAGCTGCGCCAAGTTGTGCTCACTGCGGTGACGGGTATGGCGGCAGCTTCCGATCGTCCTACCTACGCGCAGATCGCGGAGTTGGCCGGAGTGAACGTTGCGGCCGTCGCCAATACGTTCAACGGACGGCAGGTGCGTTCGAACCGGCTGCGCGCGGTATTGGCCGCAGCGTTGAGCCTCGAGTTCCCGATGACTCAGAATGTGTTGTCTCGTATTCGATTGCCAGAGCAGTTCGTCGCCGACCTCGTGGCAGCGCTGGGCTGGGACGAGAACGCTGTGCGCGGAGTGTTCTCTGGCGAACGGGCCGACGAACGATCTCGGCAACAAGTGTTCACCGCTATCACTGACCTGGCGCAGGCAGCGACCGCCGAATCGGAGCCCCACGTCTCGGAACTCGCCACCGAAACAGTTCCCTCACCACAGGCCCCCGACATCGGCCTTCCGCCCGCGCAAACGGTCGGGGTCGAGCAGGTGTGGGCACTTCGGTCGGAACTGGCTGTGCTGTTGGGAATGAGCCCGGTCGAAGTGACGCGCAGTCGGATATGGGAACTGCTGAACAACCCGGACGGCGGACTCGAAACAGCCTTTTCGGAGGACGCGCACTTAACACAGCTGGCTGAGTCTTTCGTCCGAGTCACTAATGAACAGGTCGACAGAAAGCCGACACAACTCGATGTCGCACGTCTGGCGGGTGTGGATAAAGCTACCGTGTCCAGGGTGCTGCGGCGTCCCGGCGCGGTTCATACCGAGCAGGAACAGCGGACGCTCGCCGCAGCAATATTGGTGAGGTTCCCTGTCCGTGTTGTTCTGCAATCGGCGATCGATCCGGGATTCCTGAGTTCCAGGTTTA
>NZ_MUKP01000041.1 GCF_002081715.1 Nocardia donostiensis
GCTGTTGATCCTGGCGATGTTCGAGGGGTTCTTCGGGTATTCACTGCCCGATGACCTGCTCTCGGGTACCGGGCTGCGGGCCGCGTTCTCCGGTATCACCATCGGTATCCCGGTGATCGGCACCTGGTTGCACTGGCTGATCTTCAACGGCGACTTCCCAGGCGACATCATCATCCCGCGGCTGTATGTGGCGCATGTGCTGCTGCTGCCCGGCATCATGCTGGCACTCATTGCCGCACATATCGCCATCGTCTGGTATCAGAAGCACACGCAGTTCCCCGGTCCAGGCCGCACCGAGAACAACGTGGTCGGCGCTCGTATCGTGCCGGTGTTCGCCGCCGATCAGGGCGCGTTCTTCGCGTTCACGCTGGGCTTTGTCGCCGTCATGGGTGGCGTTATGCAGATCAACCCGATCTGGAACCTGGGCCCGTACAACCCCTCGCAGGTGTCGGCGGGTTCGCAGCCGGACTTCTACATGATGTGGACCGACGGGTTGGCCCGCCTGATGCCGCCGTGGGAGCTGTATCTGGGCCGCTACACCGTGCCCGCATCGTTCTGGGTAGCGCTGACCATGGGCTTGGTCTTCGTCATCCTGATCGCTTATCCCTGGATCGAAAAACGCCTCACCCGCGATACCGCCGCCTACCACAATCTGCTGCAGCGGCCGCGTGACGTGCCGGTGCGCACTGCAATCGGCGCGATGGCGGTCACTTTCTACGTGATATTGACCCTGTCCTGCATCAACGACATCATCGCCTACAAGTTCCACGTCTCGCTCAACGCCACCACCTGGGTCGGCCGGATCGGCTTGCTACTCGGCCCGCCGCTGGCGTTCTTCATCGCCTACCGATTCTGCCTCGGCTTGCAGCGCAGCGACCGCGCGGTGCTGGAACACGGTATTGAGACCGGTGTGATCAAGCGGTTGCCGCACGGTGAATACATCGAGGTGCATCAGCCGCTGGGCCCGGTGGACGAGCACGGGCATCCGATTCCGCTGGAATACCAGGGCGCGGCAGTGCCGAAGAAGATGAACAAACTCGGTGCGGCGGGCAAGCCGGGTACCGGCAGCCTGTTGCGCGCCGATCCGGTGACAGAATCCGAGCGCAATCTGGCGATCGAGGAAGAAGAGGAACGCCAGCAACTGGCGATTCTGCGCCGCTACCAGGAGCGCGGCAACTCACACGAATAGGCACCGCACTGCGAAGGCCCCGAGTCCATGGTGACCCGGGGCCCGTTATGCCTGGTTTCGGCCGTGCCGGCTGCTCAGCCGCGGCGGAACCCACCCTCCGCTATACCGGTTAGGAATGCGTTCCACTCTCCGGGCGCGAACGCGAGGATCGGTCCGTTCCCGTGGTCCTTGGTATCACGGACCGCCACGTTGCCGTCACCGAGGAATGCCACTTCCACACAGTTCCCGTCCGGGCCACTGTATGTGCTCTTACGCCACACAGCGCCCGTTACATCAATCTTCACGGCACTGACTCCTTTGCTGCGTCGTTCACGATATGTATTTCTGACATCGTTCTGACAAGCTCCGGTATTCGATGAAAACACCAAATACCGGGATGCGCCCAGTATTAGCGAAGCAACTCTCCGGAACGCCAGAGTGCGTTCGCATAGCCAAGAACGCAGATGTTGCGCGGCAGAAACGCCCATCTGGGCCCGCGCCGCGCCATGAACCCTAGCAGGTTCATCCCATATTTGCCGGGCTCTTGCCCACTCCGCCAACACATTTGCCAATCTTGCGAAGACAGAAAGTTGCCGAACAATTGCTGAGCTCGAACGTGCATTACTGGCATCAGACAGAATCGGACCAAAAGGACGAATTAATTGAAACGTGATCTCTTCTATTCGAGAAGACCGAACCACTCACATCCGCATCCGGTGTGCATGATGGAGGTCATGGTGGAACGTGATCGCGATGCCACAGGTCGGGCCGTCAACGCCCGACCCCGAGACAGGTTCGGCCGGCCGCTGCCGCCGGGCAGCATCGGCGTACCACGCATTCCCGATGACCTGAATCTGCCACCCCAGCAAACCCTTGCCTACGCCCAGCAACTGCTGGACGAGGGTCTGGCGTTCAATGCCCACGAGGTTTTGGAGGCGGCCTGGAAGAACGGTCCGTTCGCCGAGCGGATGCTGTGGCAGGGGCTGGCCCAGTACGCAGTGGGCCTCACCCACATTCAGCGCGGCAATACCAAGGGCGCCCGCACGCTGCTGACCCGTGCAATCGGCAAGCTGTCCGCCTTCGACCCGGCGAACGCGGACCATCCGGCGGGAAGATTGCCGTACGGCATCGACGGCCCCGGTCTCATCGCGCACGCCGAAATGCTCCTCGCCGAACTCGCGGCAGGTGGCGCGATCGAGGAGAGCCGGTTGATGCCGCGCCTGTGCACCTGACCGGGCATTGCCGTCGAACCAGCGGCGCAACGCTGTCCAGCTTCGCGACAACGCGGAACCCGCAGCTCACCACGCCCCGAACGAACTCCTACGATGGGTGGAATGCCGACCGACCGCGACCCAAGCAACCATCGCCCGGCCGCTCCGGCTCCCCCCGCAGGCCGATACGCGCCGAGCCCATCGGGTGATCTGCATCTGGGAAATCTGCGCACCGCGCTGCTCGCCTGGCTGTTCGCCCGCTCGACCGGCCGCCGCTTCGTCTTACGCATCGATGATCTGGACCGGGTCCGTCCAGGCGCCGAACAGCGGCAACTGGCCGACCTGGCAGCCATCGGAGTGGGCTGGGACCCGCCGGTGGTCCGCCAATCCGATCGCATCGACCACTACAACGCGGCGATCGATCAACTCACGGCAGCCGGGCTCACCTATGAATGTTTCTGCACCAGACGTGAAATCCAGAAGGCCGCCACCGCACCACACGGCCCCATGGGCGCCTACCCGGGCACCTGCCGCGACCTCAGCGACACCGAACGCGCGGCCAGAAGAGCCGAAGGCCGCCCCGCCGCACTCCGGTTACGCGCGGCGGACACCGAGTTCGAGGTGGTCGACGAACTGCACGGCCGATACCGTGGCCCAGTCGACGATGTGGTGCTGCGGCGCGGAGACGGTATTCCCGCCTACAATCTCGCGGTCGTGGTCGACGACGCCGAACAGGGTGTCGACCAGGTGGTGCGCGGTGACGATCTGCTGCCGTCCACCCCGCGACAGGCCTATCTCGCCACGCTGCTCGGCCTACCGATACCGCGGTACGCCCATGTTCCGCTGGTGCTGAACTCATCCGGGCAGCGGCTCGCCAAACGCGATGGCGCGGTGACCTTGGCCGATCGGCTCGCTCTGGGCGATAGCCCCGGACATATCGTCACCGCGCTCGCCGCATCACTTGGTATGACGGGAACCTCTGCGGCGCAACTTCTCCCGGTTTTCAACCCCGCGCACCTACCGAACAAGCCATGGATACTGGACCCGGACGGGTTGTTGCCCGTCGCCGATAATCCGTAACGTACGCGGCGACCGATTTCTGAGCACGACGAGGGTTTCTATGACAAGCGGTGGGTACGACCCCAACCAATATCCCCAGGGCGGACAGCCGTACGGCCAGCAGCCCCAGTACGGCGGGCAACCGCAACAGCAGTACGGCCAGCCCCAGCAGCCGTATGGGCAACCGCAGCAACAGTACGGCCAGCCCCAGCAGCAGTACGGGCAGGACCCCTACGCCCAGCAGCAGCAACCGTACGGCCAGCCGCAGCAGCCGTACAGCCAGCCCCAGCAGCAGTACGGGCAGGACCCCTACGCCCAGCAGCAGTACGGCCAGCCGTACGCACAGCCGCAGCAACAGTACGGCCAGCCGTACGGCCAGCAGCCCGGATACGGTGGGCAGCCCGTCGGTTTTGGTCTGCGCTTCGCAGCCCGTCTGATCGACGGCCTGATCGTCGGTATCCCCATGGGGATCCTGACGAGTCTGCTGCTCGGGGACAGCATGATGGGCAGTTTCCTCACCGGCCCGCTTACTGTCCTGGTCGCCGTCATCTACTTCGTGGGCATGGAGACCTCCATGGGCACGACGCTGGGTAAGAAGGTGCTCGGCATGCGCGTGATCGCACCCGGTGGCGCCCCGAAGATCGATGCGGCGACTTCGTTCAAGCGCAATATCTACCTGGCGGCGGGAATCATCCCCTGCCTCGGACAGTTGGTCGGGTTCGGTCTGGCGATCTACATGGCGATCACCATGGAGCAGGATCCGAACAAGCAGGGCTGGCACGACAAGTTCGCCGGCGGCACCCAGGTGGTCAAGGGCTGAACGCTCACCCGCAAGGCGAAGGGGCGCATCCGATCCGGATGCGCCCCTTCCGCTGTTTCACGCCTCACGCGAGGCCGAACACTGATGAACGACTACGCGGAACCGGCTGCCACAACAAAGATGAACACCCAGTACAGGACGAAAAGCACAATGAACGCCACACCGATCCAGATCCCCGCCTGCGCCATGCCACGGCCCTGCTGGCCGGTGCGGTTGATCTGATTCAACGCCGCGACACCAAGAAAGATCCCGACGATCGAACTGAGGCCGCAGGTGAACAGGCCGCACAGTGAAGTAATGAGCGCGGCGAGCGCCATGCCATTGGTGCCCTGGCTGGGCGGGTAACCGTAAGGCTGATAACCCACCGGGTAGGTGTACCCGCCCTGCGGATAAGCCTGCTGGGGCTGCTGGTAACTCGGGTACGGCGCGGCGGGCTGATTCGGGTCCGAAGGGTACGGCGGGGGCGGAACAGGAGGTGCGGGCTGTTGCGGTGCCGAAGGATACTGTGACGGTCCCGGCGGTGGCGTCGATGGATACGCGAGCTGATCAGCGGCAGGATACTGCGGCGTCGAACCTGCGGCGCCCGACTCCGGTGACACGCCTGCGCCACCGTACTGCTTCCACCACTCGTCGGAGTCGCCGGGATTCGTCATGGCTACAGCCTATTCCACAACCTGGTTGGATGAACCGGGTGAGGGATTCCAAGCAACCGGAACAGCACGAGGGGACTGGACGCCCCGCGTCGGCCCATGCGGCATTCGCCCAGGTGACGCGGGGCTACTACACACCGCTCGTGGCGCTGTTCACCGCCACGCTGATCATTTCCAACATCTGCGCGACCAAGGGCGTGCAGCTGCTGTCCGGGTATTCGCTGAACATCGGACCGGTGCAGCTGCTGCCCATCAACACCGACGCGGCGTTCTTCCTGTTCCCGCTGGCCTACGTCATCGGTGACGTGCTGAGCGAGGTCTACGGGTTCCGCGCCACTCGCCGCGCCGTGTATTACGGTTTCGGCGCGCTGCTGCTGACCGTGGCGAGTTTCGCCATTGCGATCCAGCTCCCCGCCGCCGAGTTCTATGCCAACCAAGAGGCGTTCCGCACCGTTATCGGTACCACCCCGCAGCTGGTTGTGGCCGGTCTGGCCGGATACTTCGTCGGGCAGCTGCTCAATTCCGCCACCCTGGTGGTGATCAAGGAACGCACCAGGGAGAAGTACCTGTGGGCCAGGCTGATCGGTTCCACCGTGGTCGGTGAATTCGCCGACACCCTGATCTTCTGCTCGATCGCCGCAACCGCGATCGGGATCGACAGCTGGCAGCAGTTCGTCAACTATCTGATCTTCGGCTTCGTGTGGAAAACACTGGTCGAAGTGGTGGTGATGCCGGTCACCTACGCGGTGATCGCCCTGCTGAAAAAGCATGAACCCAGCTACGCCCCCACCGATCTGGGTGCGCTGCGCTCCTGAAGATCAGGGCGCGGTGATGCGGCCCTGCCAGCGACCGAGCGTGTCATCACGGAACTCGTCGAAGTAACCGCCTGCGATACTTTCCCGGATCCGGTCTACCAACCGGATGGTGAAGCGCTCGTTGTGGATCGTGCACAGGGTCGCGGCGAGCATCTCCTTGGCTTTGAACAGGTGGTGCAGGTAGGCGCGGGTGTAGTTGGCGCAGGTGTAGCAGTCGCAGGTTTCGTCGATCGGAGTGAAATCGCGGCGGAACCGGCTGGTGTCGATATTGAAACGGCCTGCATCGACGTAGATTCCGGCGTTGCGGCCGACTCGTGAGGGGTTCACGCAATCAAAGGTGTCCGCGCCTGCCTCGATCGCCGCGAACAGGTCCTCGGGTTCGCTGATGCCGAGCATATGGCGGGGTTTGCTTTCCGGCAGCTCATCGCTACACCAGCCGACGATCGTGCCGAGATTGTGTTTCTCCAGCGCCCCGCCGATACCGTAACCATCGAATTCGGTACCTGCTTTGCCGCGGATCTCCTCGAGTTCGCGGCTGGCCTTGCGGCGCAGGTCTTCGTACTGCGCGCCCTGCACGACCGCGAAAAGCGCCTGGTAGGGCCGGTGTACCCGTTCCTCGGTGAGGCGTTCGTGCTCATCGATGCAGCGTTGCGCCCAATCGTGAGTGCGCTGCAGCGATTTCTCCTGGTAGCCGCGGGTGTTCATCAGGGTGGTCAGCTCGTCGAAGGCGAACATGATGTCGGCGCCCAGCTGATGCTGGATGCCCATCGAGACCTCCGGGGTGAACCGGTGCTTGGAGCCGTTGAGATGCGAACGGAAGGTGACGCCGTCGTCGTCGACGGTGGCCAGCCGTTCCTTGCCTTTGGCGATGACGTCGTCGCTGCGCACGTCGACGGTCTCCATGGCGAGAACCTTCTTGAACCCGACACCCAGCGACATCACCTGGAAGCCGCCGCTGTCGGTGAAGGTCGGGCCGGGCCAGTTCATGAACGTGCCCAGCCCGCCCGCCTCGTCGACGATATCCGGGCCGGGCTGCAGGTACAGGTGGTAGGCATTGGCCAGCAGGGCTTGGGCGCCCAGGTCCCGCATCGCCTCCGGCAGCACCGCCTTCACCGTCGCTTTCGTCCCCACCGGGATGAACGCGGGCGTGGCGATATCGCCGTGCGGGGTGCGCAGCACACCGGTCCGCCCGTGCCGCCCTTCCAGCCGGGCACCGACAGTGAACGAGAACTTTCCGCGATCGGACACGCAGAACATCTTGGCAGCCCGCGTCCCCCCGCCTTCCGCGGGCATCGCCACCGACCCCACAGGTATCGCCCGTTCGGTGAGCTACCGGCAGCCGCTGGTCGCGGTGGCGATCACAGTCGTTCAGGCGTCGGCTGCCGCGGCGGCGAACTGGGCGTTGTAGAGGCGGTAGTAGGCGCCCTGCTCGTCCAGGAGCTGTTCGTGAGTGCCGTGTTCGACGATGCGGCCCGCCTCCATCACCACGATCAGGTCGGCGTCGCGTATGGTGGACAGCCGGTGCGCGATGACGAAACTGGTGCGGTCCTTGCGCAGCGCGGCCGTGGCCTGCTGCACCAGGAGTTCGGTACGGGTGTCCACCGAACTGGTCGCCTCGTCCAGGATCAGGATGGACGGTTTGGCCAGGAACGCGCGCGCGATGGTGATGAGCTGCTTCTCACCCGCGCTGACCCCGGTGCCCTCCTCGTCGATGATCGTGTCGTACCCGTCGGGCAGGGCGTGCACGAAACGATCCACGTAGGCGGCCTTGGCCGCGGCGAGGATCTCGGCTTCGCCTGCCTCCGGGTCGCCGTAGGCGATGTTCTCCCGGATGGTGCCGCGGAACAACCAGGTGTCCTGCAGCACCATACCCATCCGGGACCGCAGATTGTCCCTGGTCATCTGGGTGATATCGACACCGTCGACGGTGATCGCGCCCGCGTCGAGCTCGTAGAACCGCATGAGCAGGTTCACCAGCGTGGTCTTACCTGCCCCGGTCGGCCCGACAATGGCCACCACATGGCCGGGTTCGGCGACCAGCGACAACCGTTCGATCACCGGTTTGTCCGGTGCGTAGCGGAACGACACCGCCTCGAACTCGACCCGCCCGCGGTCCACCGGCCTGGTATCGGCCATCACCGGGTCGGGGCTCTGTTCCGGCGCCTCCAAGATCTCGAAGATCCGCTCCGCCGAGGCCACCCCCGACTGCAGCAGATTGGCCATCGCCCCCATCTGCGTCAACGGCTGGCTGAATTGGCGGGAGTACTGGATGAACGCCTGCACCTCACCGAGCGACAGCTGCCCGCTGGCCACCCGCAGACCACCGACCAGTGCCACCAGCACATAGTTCAGGTTCCCCAGGAACATGATCGACGGCATGATCAGACCGGAAATGAACTGCGCTTTGAAACTGGACTGGTACAGCTGTTCGTTGCGTTTGTCGAACTCGTCGCGGACCTGACGGCTGCGGCCGAACGCGGTGACCACCTCGTGTCCGGTGTAGGCCTCCTCCACCTGCGCGTTCACCATGCCGGTGTGCTTCCACTGGTCGACGAAATGCGGTTTGGAACGTTTGGCGATCTGCGCGGTCACCACCACCGCGGCGGGGACCGTGAGCAGCGCGATCAACGCCAGCAGCGGCGAGATCCAGAACATCATCACCACAATGCCGAACACCGAGAACAGCGAGACCAGCAGCTGGCTCATGGTCTGCTGCAGGCTCTGCGACACGTTGTCGACATCATTGGTGACCCGGCTGAGCACATCGCCGCGGGGCGCGGAATCGAAATAGCTCAACGGCAGCCGGTGGATCTTGTCCTCCACATCGCTGCGTAACCGTTTCACCGTCCGGTTGATGACGAGATTGAGCAGATATCCCTGGACCCAGCCGAACAGCGACGCACCCAGATACAGCACCAGCGCCAGCAGCAGCACCCGGCCGACCGCGTCGAAATCGACGCCGACACCCGGCACAACGGCCATCCCGGAGAGCATATCCGCCAGGTTGCCCTGCCCCTGCTCGCGCAGCCCTTCGATCGCCTGCTCTTTGGTGATACCAGCGGGAAGCTGTTTACCGACGACACCGTCGAAGATCAGGTTCGTCGCCTTGCCCAGGATGTAGGGGCCGAGGATGTTCAGCACCACCGACACGATCGCGAGCACCACGATCAGCACCACATACCCCCGTTCGGGGGCGAGCCGGCGCAGCAGTTTTTTCAGTGAGGGGCCGAACGATTTCGGTTTGGCCCCCGGCGCACCCGGACCGGGCGGCCCCTGCCTTCCCGGCCCGGTCATTTCGCCTCCTGTGTTCTGCGGGGGTTCCCGCACCCCGTCGGCCTGATGAGCGCTGCGCGATTATGTCTCATCACGCCTCCTGCACACTCAGCTGCGATTCGACGATTTCCTGGTATTCCGAGCAATCGCGAAGCAGCTGCTCATGGGTGCCGATCCCGGCCATCCGGCCGTCTTCGAGCACCACGATCTGATCGGCGTCGCGGATGGTTGCGATCCGCTGCGCCACGATGATCACTGACGCGTCCAGGGTTTCCGGCCGCAGCGCGTCCCGCAGCCGGGCGTCGGTGGCGACATCCAATGCGGAGAACGCGTCGTCGAACAGGTAGATCCGCGGTTTACGCACCAGCGCCCGCGCGATCGCCAGCCGCTGCCGTTGCCCGCCAGATACCGTCGTGCCGCCCTGGGCGATCGGAGTCTGTAAACCCTGCGGCATTTCCCGGACGAAGTCTGCGGCCTGGGCGATCTCCAGGCAGCGCCACAGCTCCTCGTCGGTCGCGTCAGGGTCGCCGTAGCGCAGGTTGCTCGCCACCGTCCCCGAAAACAGGTACGCCCGCTGCGGGACGAGGCCGATCTGTTGACGCAGCTCGTCCACGTCGAGATCGCGGACATCGGTACCGCCGACGAGCACCGCGCCGCCTGTGGCATCCATCAGCCGCGGGATCAGGTTGATCAGGGTGGTTTTACCCGATCCGGTGGAGCCGATGATCGCCGTTGTCCGGCCCGGCTCGACCCGGAAGCTGATATCCCGCAGTACCGGTTTCTCCGCGCCGGGGAAGCTGAACTCGGCCGCACGCAGCTCGACCGTGGCGGGATCACCGCGGAACGGCTGCGGACGCTC
The DNA here is from genome assembly GCF_002081715.1 of Nocardia donostiensis. Classification (GTDB taxonomy): domain Bacteria; phylum Actinomycetota; class Actinomycetes; order Mycobacteriales; family Mycobacteriaceae; genus Nocardia; species Nocardia donostiensis. Next base: position 9,856 of record NZ_MUKP01000041.1, read on the forward strand.
GGGCCGGTGCACCGACGACCTGGTCCGCAGCACCTCGCCGATACGGTCGGCCGATACCGCCGCCCGCGGCGCCATCATCGCCAGGAACGAGGCCATCATCACGGCCATCAGGATCTGCATGATGTAGGCCAGCAGCGCGGTCAGCGAACCGATCTGTATCTCCCCCGAATCGACTTGGTGCCCGCCGAACCAGATCACCGCGACGGAGGTCAGGTTGCTGATCAGCATGACAGTCGGGAACATCAGCGCCATCAGCTTGCCTACCCGCAGCGCGGTATCGGTGAGCTGGGAATTGGCGACACCGAACCGCCACACCTCCAGCCGTTCCCTGACGAACGCGCGCACCACCCGGATACCGGTGATCTGTTCGCGCAGCACCCGGTTGACCTCGTCGATGCGCTCCTGCATCGCACGGAAGCCGGGCACCATCCTCGCGATGATGAAACCCATGCTCAGCCCGAGCGCGGGCACCGCGATCAACAGCAGCCAGGACAGCCCCAGATCCTCGCGCAACGCCATGATGATGCCGCCGACACACATGATCGGCGCCATCACCGCCACCGTCGCCGCCATCACGATCAGCAGCTGCACCTGCTGGATATCGTTGGTATTGCGGGTGATCAGCGAGGGTGCGCCGAACATACCGACCTCGCGGGCGGAGAACGTGCCAACCCGGTGCAGCACCGCGCCACGCAGATCACGCCCCGCGCCCATGGCGACCTGCGCCGCCAGATACACCGACGCCGTCGATGCGATGATCTGCACCCCGCTGATCAGCAGCATCCGCAAACCCGCGGTCCAGATATAGCCGATATCGCCCTTGGTGATGCCCTCGTCGATCAGGTCGGCGTTCACACTGGGCAGGTAGAGCATGGCGATAACAGAGATCAGCTGCAGTGCAACGACCCCTGCGAGATGACCTCGATAGGGGGTCAGATAGGTACGAAGCAGTCTGATCAGCATGATTAACGCAGGCTACCGATATTCACCGACACCTGTCGCTGTGATTTCCACCGGGTTCTCGCGTGGTTCGCGGCGAGCCCAGGCGCCGGGATCGGCGGTGAGTTCGCCGATGAACCCGGGTAGCCGGTCGGCGGCGATATCGGCGATGGACACGTCCTCTAGCACCGCTCGGATATTCACCCGCAGCGCGATCCACACCCGCTGCAGGGGTTCGGCCGGGCCGGGATAGGTGACGTCCTCGGGGCGGCGGCCACGTACCGAGGCCAGCGGCCCCTCCAGCGCGCGGATCACATCGGCGATGGAGATATCGATGGCCGGGCGCGCCAGCCGGTATCCGCCGTCGGGTCCGCGTCTGCTGGTGACCAGCCCGGCGCGGCGCAACTCGGCGAGCACGCTTTCGAGCACTTTCGGCGGAATCCGCTGCGCCGCCGCGATCGATTCCGCTTTCACCGCCGCCGTCTGCGCCGCGCCTGCAATCTCGAGTAGCGTTCGCACCGCGTGGTCGACCTTCGCGGTGATGTGCACGACAACCCCCTGTCCTTTCGTCTGCTGGTTCGCTCGAATCTACGCGCCCCAAGAGGATGCAGCGGATGCAGCGGGTGCAGCGGGTGCAGACGGATCAGACGGACCAGCCGGATAGAGCACCGAAGTGGCCGCGTCGAGCAAAGTGTTCTCCACCAGCGCATCCGCGGCGCCTGGCACCACTTCGGTGGACAGCAGCGCGATGCCGAGTATTTCCAGCGCGGCGCTGGCGCGCAGTTTCGTTTCGTCGCTCGGGTCCGGTCCGGCCAGCCAGTCGCGCAGTGCCCGGTTGGTTTCGACCAGGTCCGGCTGCCGGTCGGCCATGGCGTTGATGATGGTGACGGTGTCGCGTAGGCACAGCGAGCCCGCGTCACGGTGGCGCATCATGCCGCGCACGTAGTTGCGCAGAACCGTGCGCACCCCTGTCGCGTCGTGCGGTACGGCGTCGATGTTTTCGACCATCGCCCGCATGTGGTCGACGATCGGGTTCAGGATCGCGACGAGCAGATCGAGCTTGGATGCGTAATGATAGTAGAGGGACGCCTTTGTGATTCCTACCGCATCGGCGACCTCACGCAGGCTCGTCTGCTCGAATCCTTTTGCGCCGAAAAGACGCACCGCGGCGTCTCTGATCGCCTTTTTGGTCCCTCCACCTGCGGCGATGGTTTCTGGTACGGCGTGGGTGGTCATCAGCGATCCTCTCGTCTTCGTTGTATCGCACCAACGACCCCCCGAAAGTAGAGGTTGTACCTCCGCTTTACTCGTAGGTAGTCTACCTACCGCACGGTAGACAGAGCGTCAAATGGAGGCGGGAGAGCCGAAGGCCCGCGTAGGAGGCGATGTCTACAGACGTACCGCTTTCCACAGACGTATTGCTGTCAAAGTACCGCTGTCACCACCAGGCACCCTTTCGGCAGCCGTACCGCTGACCACAGACGAACAGAGCCTGAACTGGCGCACCGGCCTATCAGGCTTGCCAGCCACTAGGAGAAATCCCTCGTGTCCGTATTCCTGTACCGATGGGGAAAGTTCGCTTTCCGCCGGAAATGGGTGGTGTTACCCGTCTGGGTGGTGCTGTTCCTGCTGCTCGGCGGACTCGGCACCGCGCTGAGCAAGCCGATGACCGACGACTTCAGCATGCCCAACCTGCCGTCGGAACGGGCCACCGAAATCCTGGACGAGCATTTCCCGGGAATGTCGGAGGCATTCTCGTTCGACGCGGTCACCGGCACCTATGTGATCGCGGCCCCCGACGGCCAGCGCCTCACCGATGACAACAACCGCGCGGCGCTACAGGCACTCGTGCAGAAGCTGAACGCGCTCGACATCGTCGACAAAACCAAACCACTGGTGAACCCGGTCGACGCCGCAGCGCATATGGGTTGCCTGTCCGCTCCCGACCCGGCTCGCTGCAGCGGCGCCCCCCTCAATGTGCTGAACGAGACCGCCCCGAACACGGTGGCGGTGCTCAATGTGCCGTTCACCATCGGCTCCTTCCAGGACATCACCGACGCCGACCGCGACGCCGCCTACCAGGTGGCCGACGAGGCCCGCGCCTCCGGCCTGCAGGTCGAGATGAGCGGCTCGATCGCGATGAAGCAGGAGATGCCCAGCGGTAAATCCGAGATGATCGGTATGGCCGTCGCGCTGGTGGTGATGATCGTGGCCTTCGGCGCGATCGTGGCCGCGTTCGTGCCCATCGTGACCGCCATCGTCGGTTTGGGTGCGGCGACGTCGCTGATCATGCTGGGCACCTCGGCCATCCAGATCCCCAGCTTCACCGTCTTCCTCGCGTCGATGATCGGTATCGCGCTGTCCATCGACTACGCGCTGTTCATCGTGTCCCGGTACAAGCACGAACTCGCCGTGCAGGCGTCACCGGAAGAGGCCGCGGGCACTGCCTTGGGCACCGCGGGCTCGGCCGTTGTCTTCGCCGGCCTGACGGTCATCATCGCACTCACCGGGCTGTCGATCGTCGGCGTCCAGTTCCTGACCTTCATGGGTCTGGGTGGTGCGGTCGCCGCCGGGTTCGCGGTGCTCACCGCGCTCACACTGATGCCTGCGCTGATCGGCGCGCTCGGCAAATACCTGTTCAAGCCGAAGCTGCCGCTCATCGCCCAGCACGATCCCGAAGACGACACCGCGGTCACCAACGGGATGCGCTTCGGCCGGTTGATCGGCAAATTCCCGGCGGTGATGCTGCTGCTCAGCGTCGCCGTGCTCGGCGCACTCGCCGCGCCAGCGGCCGGACTGAACCTCGGCCTGCCCGGCGATGACAGCATGCCGAAGGATTCGACCGTCCGTAAGGCCTACGAGCTGCGCACCGAAGGCTTCGGCGAAGGCAGCAACGGTGTGCTCAACGTGGTCGCCGACCTGAGCAATGTGGCGCCCGAGCAGCGGGAAGCCGCGGTCACCGCGCTACACGACAAGCTGGCCTCGTATCCGGGCATGGACTACGTCACCCAGCCGATGCTCAGCGAGAACGGCCAAGGCGCGCTGCTCGACGGTGTCCCGAAGGCCGGGCCGAACAACCAGGAAACCAAGGACCTGGTGCGGGACGCCCGCGACGCCGAAGCCGAACTGCAGGACAGGTTCGGTCTCGAGTACGGCATCACCGGAACCACCGCCATCTACGCCGATATCGACCACGTGCTGCTGAGCAAGATCGCCCCATATCTGGCGATCGTCGCCGGCGCCGCGTTCGTGCTGCTGATCCTGGTGTTCCGGTCCATCCTGGTTCCGCTCACCGCGGCGCTCGGCTTCCTGCTCTCGATGGCCGCCACCTTCGGTGCGACCGTGCTGATCTTCCAGGAGGGCGCGCTCGGCCTGATCTCCGATCCGCAGCCGATCGTCAGCTTCCTGCCGATCATGCTGATCGGCCTGGTGTTCGGTCTCGCCATGGACTACCAGGTGTTCCTGGTGACCCGTATGCGTGAGGAGTTCGTGCACGGTAAAGCGCCGAAGGCCGCCATGATCAGCGGCTACCATCACGGCGCCCGCGTGGTGACCGCCGCCGCGATCATCATGATCTCGGTGTTCAGCTCCTTCCTGCTGGAAAGCGATGTGGTGGTGAAGTCCATGGGCTTCGCGCTGGCCGCGGGTGTGCTGCTGGATGCGTTCGTCGTCCGGATGGTGCTGATCCCGGCGCTGCTGGCGCTGATGGGCAAATGGGCCTGGTGGATGCCGAAATGGCTGGATCGGGTACTGCCCGATATCGACGTCGAGGGCGCGAAGCTGCAACAGCTGCAGCAGCGCCAGGCGGCGGTCGAGGACAAAGAGCCACTGACGATCGGCTGAGACCGGCGTAAATTCAACACAGCCACGGCCCCGCACCCGGTTTATCGGATGCGGGGCCGTGCCATAGCAAAAGCCGGGTTGCCTATACACCCGAGCTGCTGCCGGCTTCGGGCCTGCGCTACTGGCTCGGTTCCGGCAGCTGACAAGAGCCGATCTTCGGGTTCAGCCCCAGGTAATTGAGCGGACCCGCGAGAACCGTCACGCCGAGAGTCGCTAGCTGTGGGCACTCGACCGCCGCCACATTGAAGTAACCCCGTTGCCCAGCTGCCACCAATCCCGCGACCAGCCAGGCCAGCAGCACCAAGCTCATCACCCGGCCACCCATTCCACCCCGAGGCGATCGCTGTCGAATCGATGAATCCCGCATGGTCATCGCTTCCTTCCACATCTGGGTACCTCAGGAGTACCCCGGCGCCCAGCGACCCCAACCGGATCATTTGGGAGATCGCGCACAACCCGGGGTGATGGGGTCCACGAGAACAGCGCCGTAATCTCCGGTTGAACCGGGTACAGCCACCAGCTCGGCACAAAAAAGCCCCTCACCTGGCGTTTCAGGTAAGGGGCTCTGGCGGTGGCGGAGGGATTTGAACCCTCGGAGGGGGGTTACCCCTCACACGCTTTCGAGGCGTGCTCCTTAGGCCGCTCGGACACGCCACCGCGCACAACGATACAGGAAGGGGGCCCCAGCGCTAAATCGGGTGGTCAGCGTTGGCGGCGGAAGAAGGTGTCGAGGAGGGCGGCGCATTCGGATTCGAGGATGCCGCCGCGGACTTGCGGGCGGTGATTGAGGCGGCGGTCGCGGACGACGTCCCACAGGGAGCCGACGGCGCCGGTTTTGGGTTCCCAGGCGCCGAAGAGGAGCCGGTCGATGCGGGCGAGTACGAGGGCGCCCGCGCACATGGTGCAGGGTTCGAGAGTGACGGCGAGGGTGGTGCCTTCCAGCCGCCAACCGTCACCGCAGACCTCGGCGGCGCGGCGCAGGGCGAGGATTTCGGCGTGCGCGGTGGGGTCACCGAGGGATTCTCGCGCGTTGGCGGCGCGGGCCAGTTCGCGGCCTGCCGCGTCGAAGACGACCGCGCCGACGGGGACGTCACGGGGGCCAGCGGTGGCGGCGGCGGCGAGCGCGGCGCGCACCATATCGGTGTCGGTGGGCCCGCCGCCTGCCGGTCCGGTCATCTCAGCGGGGCAGTTTGTCGAGAACCGCCGAGAACTCGCCCGCGAAGCCGAGCTCCTCAGCGATCATGGTGAGTTGTTCGTCCGGGTACAGGTCGGTGTCGGCGAGGATCACGCTGAACACCGATTCGGGCAGGCCGAGGTCGGTGAGCACCGCAAGGTCGCCCTCTTCGTACGGTTCGATATCGTCCAGCTCGTCGGGGTCGATATCGGGGATGTCGATGTTCAACGCTTCCAGCACATCGGCGGCGATGTCGTAGTCGATCGCGGCGGTGGCATCGGAGACCAGCAGCCGGGTGCCGCTGGGGGCGGGCCGTACCACGACGAAGAATTCGTCGTCGACCGCGATCAGACCGAAAACTGCGCCGGAGCTGCGCAGTGCCTTGAGTTCGGTTTCGGCGGCGGACAGATTGTTCAACGCTGCCGAGCTCAGTGGCGTGCACCGCCAGTTGCCGTCTTCCCGCACAACGGCCACAGCGAAACCGTCCACGTCGCCGTAATCGTCCGACGCCGCCCTGTTCGTGCCCGAGCGCTCAGTTGCCATGGCCGCAACGGTAGTCGGCTCTGGGCCGAATGTTGAAGTCGTATGCGAATCTGGTCCGATGACTGACGACCGGCATGGGCCGCTGTGTGTCCTGGGGATGGGACTTATCGGGGGATCGCTACTGCGGGCAGCGGTTGCGGGGGGTTATCCGGCCTGGGGATACAACCGTTCGGCAGCCGGGGTGCAGGCGGCTCGCGGCGACGGTTTCGACGTGACCGACGACCTGGCCGCGGCGCTGTCCAGGGCCGCAGACAATGCTGCGCTGATCGTCGTCGCTGTGCCCATGCCCGCGGTGGAATCCATGCTGTCGGCGGTCGCGGAATACGCTCCCGGTTGTGCAGTGACCGATGTGGTGAGTGTGAAGGCGCCGGTGCTGTCGGCGGTGCGCGGACACGGTTTGGGTGACCGCTTCGTGGGCGGGCATCCGATGGCGGGAACGGCGGCGTCGGGCTGGCCCGCGACCGATCCCGAGCTTTTCCGGGGCGCCGCGTGGGCAGTCGGGGTGGACGAGGGCACCCAGCCGGAGCCCTGGACGCGCGTGGTGCGGCTGGCGCTGGACTGCGGGGCCACGGTGGTGCCGGTGGTGGCCGAAGAACACGACCGTGCTGTCGCCCGCATCTCGCATCTACCGCATGTGCTGGCCGAAGCACTGGCCCTGGCCGGGGCGGGGGGTGGAGAACTCGCACTCGGTCTGGCGGCAGGATCGTTCCGCGACGGTACCCGGGTCGCGGGCACTGCCCCCGATCTGGTGCGTGCCATCTGTGAACCGAACGCCACCGCCCTGCTCGATGTGCTGGATGAAACGCTCACGGTGCTGTCTGCAGCCCGTGATCTTTTGGAAGAAGATGGGTCGCTCGCCGATCTCGCCGAGGCCGGTCACGCCGCGCGGGGCCGATACGAAGCGAACGAACGCTGGGAGATCACCGACATCGACCCGGGCGGGCGGAACTGGCTGGAGCGGTTGCGAACAGCCGGACAGCGCGGCGGAGTGATCACCTGTTTGGCGGGATAAGTCCCGGCAAGTCCCGAGCATCGAAGTGTTCGCAGGCAACTGTTCCCCAGAGCGCGGGCTCAGCGTAGCCAGCGACGGCGAGAGCGTTGCGGCGGCGGATCGGTAGGGGTGTCGTGTCCGGGACACCATTGTCGTGGCGGGATCGTGGCGCGGACGGCGTCGATGTGGGCACCGCAGCCGGCCCAGGTGGTTTTGCCGCAGGCGCGGCATGGAACGGGGTAACACATCAGTAGTCATCCTCGGTGGTGAAGGCGGGCGGCCCTTGATAGGGGCGGTGCAGCGCGGCGAATCCGGGAGTGGTCGCAGCGGTGACCAGTGCGTGCAGCAGTTCGACCGCGCGACGCGGGGGCGGTGGTGCGATGAGTACGGGGCCGGAGAAGCCGCGACCGTCGATGGTGATGATAGGGCTGCCGCCGGTGCCGCCGAGCGCTTTTTGGCTGGCGTGGTGAGCGAGTTCGACTGCGGCATCGTGAGCAGGATCGTCGAGTGCGGCCACCAGGGTGGAGTCGAGTCCGGTCGCGGCGAGCGCGGAGATGACGGCAGCATCGGCGTCGGTGTGTGGCCTGTACGGATGCAGACGAGCACCCAGTGCCAGGTACAGCGGTGTGAACACGTCGGGGCCGTGGCGCCGGTCGGCGGCGGCGAATACCCGCCCGATGCGGTGTGAGCGGGTGATCATCGGCTCGTGGACGCCGTTCCACACTGCCGCAGTGTGGAACGGCATTCGGCGGAATCGGCGTCGATGCCCGCCGTGCGACCTGCGCCGGGTCCCGAGCAACCGATAACGGTCAGATGCGTTGCGCAAGGCCTGGATAGTCGAGGACGAACCCCTCGGGGTCGACGGTGAGGGTGGCGCTGGACACCGGCGACAGCACGCTGATGCCGTCGCTGGCGCTGCTGTACACGAGGGCGGCTTCCTGGGCCGTCAGCTCGGGTATGCGCACATAGACCACCGGTATCTCCACGTCTTCCACGGCGTGCTGCATGCTGAACCGGCGGATCGGGAGGGTATTGAAGAACGGGCTCAGCACCACATCCACGTCCCTGGCTCCGCCGAAGGTGGAGCGGATGTGGGTGCCGGGGGCGTCGACCAGCCAGTAGTTCTCTTCGTCCCGTGCGATCGAGGCATGGCGTTCGCCGCCCGCGGTTGTGCTGCGCAGCGAGAGGCGGGTCGCCGCCCCGTTCTCGTCGGTGACCAGGTCGTAAGAGGCGCTGAACGCCGGATGTTCTGCGCTTTCCCCGCCGACGATCCGGCCTGCCGCGCGGATACGCTGGCCGTTGATCGTCACGCGGACCGACTCCATCCGGGAGGCATCGTGCGCGCGCCAGGTCAGCACCGCAGGCCACCCGGAGGGCGCCTCGCGGCTCTGTGTCGACGACGCCTGACGGCTCTGCGTTGTTGACGCCTGACGGCTCTGCGGGCCCGAGCCTTCATCGCTCACATGGGTCACGTATCTACCGTAAGCGACGCGGGTGACAGCCCAGTCGACGCGGCTGCTCTAGATCGGCGCGTGCCGCACCGCGGGCCGACTGCGTCGAATACGTCCGATCGTCGTTTCCGGTCCGGGCTTTTCCTGGCGCCGCAGCTCGGTACGTGGTCGGCGCGCTATACCTGCGGCCAGGGACCGGCGTGCGTTGGTACCGGCCAAGACTCGAGTAACCTGCACTTCGGTGGCAGGGCGGGTCGGTGAGGGAAAGGATGTCGTGAGCGCGCGAATGGTCGGGCTGTTCGCCGGGATCGGCGGGCTCGAACTCGGGCTGGCCAGGCAGGGCTGGCACACCGAATTGTTGTGCGAGATCGACTCGGGCGCGCAGGCGGTGCTGGCCGCGCGTTTTCCCGGGACCGCGCTGTACCCGGATATCACCCGGTTGCGCGCGCTACCCGCAGGGGTCGAACTGGTCGCCGCCGGTTTCCCGTGCCAGGACCTCTCCCAGGCCGGGCGGACCGCCGGGATCACCGGTACGCGTTCCGGTCTGGTGGACGAAGTGTTCCGGCTGGTCCGGCGTAAACGGGGGCCGCGATGGCTGCTGATCGAGAACGTCCCGTTTATGCTGCAGCTCGGCCGGGGGGCTGCGATGCGGCATATCACCAGCGCATTGGAGGAATTGGGCTACACGTGGGCCTACCGGGTGGTGGATGCGCGCTCGTTCGGCCTGCCGCAGCGCCGTAACCGCGTGCTGATGCTGGCGTCGCGTACCGAGGACCCGCGCCCGGTCCTGTTCGGTGAGGACGCAGGCCCGCGCACTGTCGGCGACCCCGCCCACGATCCATGTGGTTTCTACTGGACCGAGGGGGTGCGTGGGCTCGGCTGGGCGGTGAACGCGGTCCCCACCCTCAAAGGCGGTTCCGGCCTCGGTATCGCGAGCCCGCCCGCGGTACGGCTGCCGTCCGGCGAGATAGTCACTCCCGGCATCGTGGACGGTGAACGGCTCCAGGGTTTCGACGCCGGCTGGACCGCGCCCGCGTTGGAGGTTCCCGGTTTCCGGCAGGGTCATCGGTGGAAGCTGGTCGGCAATGCGGTCAGCGTGCGCATGGCGGCGTGGGTGGGGGCGCGCCTGGCCGAACCGATCGATGTTGCCGTCGACGAGCGTCCGCTGCCACCCGGCCGCGCCTGGCCGGTCGCCGCGTGGGGCCACAACAGCCAGGTCTTCCAGATCCCGGTATCGACATGGCCGGTGCACGAACCGTACGAGAACCTGGGCGACTTCCTCACCGACTCGCGACTGTTGTCGGCGCGCGCCACCGCCGGATTTCTGCGCCGCACCGGTATGGGAACCCTGCGGTTCCCGCCCGGCTTCCTCGAGGATGTGCAGTCCCACCTCGGGCGTATGGGCGGTTGGGCGGCATGAGCGGCAAGGCGTCCCGCCCGGTCACCGACGCCGCGACCAGCGCGCGAATGTCACGGCAACGTCGTTCCGGCACCGCCCCCGAGCTCGCCCTACGCCGCGAACTACACCGCCGCGGGTTCCGCTATTTTGTCGACCGCGCCCCTATTCGAGGCCAGCGGCGACGAGCCGACCTGGTTTTTCCCCGGCTGCGTGTCGTCGTCTATGTGGACGGTTGTTTCTGGCACCGCTGCCCGCAGCACGCCACCGATCCCAAGAACAATGCGCAATGGTGGGCGGCCAAGCTGGCGGGGAACGTGGAACGCGACCGGATGACCGACGCGGCGTTGGCTGCCGCCGGGTGGCGGGTCGTCCGCGTCTGGGAGCATGAGGACCCGGTTGCCGCGGCAGATCGGGTGCAAAGCGCGCTGGACCGCTGACCCGGCAGCTGGCCGGTCGGCGAAATCGTTGTGTGCACACCGTTGCGCACTCGCTAGGGTTCCTCTGTGACCAGCGACGCAACCGAAACCACTGATCAGCAGCTCGTCGAGGTGATGGCCGCGACCGAGCGCCTCCTTCGCACGGTGGACACCCTCGACGACGACGCACTTCGCGAACTGTCGCTGCTGCCGGGTTGGACGCGCGGACATGTCCTGGCTCATCTGTCGCGTAACGCCGACAGCCTGGTGAATCTGCTGTTGTGGGCGCGGACCGGTGTCGAAACCCCGCAGTACGCCAGCGCTTTCCTGCGCGATTCCGATATCGAGGAGGGCGCGCCCCGGCCGCTCTCGGAGCAGCGCGCCGATCTGGTGGAGTCCACCGGTCGACTGGTCGGCTTGGCGCAGACTTTGTCGGTGCAGCAGTGGAACGCCGAGGTCCGCACCAGGCAGGGCAGGCCGATTCCGGCGTCGCAGATTCCGTGGATGCGGTGGCAAGAACTGGAAATTCATCACGTCGACCTGAACGCCGGCTACTCCCCCAGCGACTGGCCCGCCGATTTCGTCGCGCGCATCCTGCCTGATGTCGCCGCCGACCTCGGCCGCTCCGTAACCGAATCGTTCGAGATCAGGTCGGTGGACACCGGTTTCACGGCCGTGCTCGGCTCGGGAACCCCGGAACGCACCATTGCGGCTCCCGCATCCGATCTGCTGGCGTGGCTCATCGGTCGTGGCGCGAGCGCTGATTTCCCGGCGGCGCTGCCCGAGCTCCCCTCCTGGCGTTGAACCGCAGGGGCGGCGCTGGGCTCGGGAGTACGGCCGCGGCCCCAGGCCTCCCATCAACCCATTCGAGCTAAACCATATGGTTGACAAATAATTGGGCAGCGACCTAGTCTTTATTCAACCCAGTAGTTGAGGAAGTTCAGTGGACGAGAACTCAGAACAGCTCAACCGCGTATTCGCGGCACTGGCAGATCCGACTCGGCGAAATCTGGTGTCCCAGCTGGCCCACGCCGACGCAACCGTCGGTGAGCTGGCCAAACCGTACGACATGAGCCTCCAGGCGGTCTCCAAGCACATCAAGGTGCTCGAGGAGGCGGGACTGGTGACGCGGAGCAAAGACGCCCAGCGTCGGCCCGTCCATCTGGACGCGGAAGTGTTCGACCTGATGACGAAGTGGATCGAGCGCTACCGCCGGAAGGCGCAGGAACGCTACCAGCGGCTCGACGCCCTGCTGGACCGTATGACCGACGACAACGAATCGACACCCGAACGCGCGAAGGACGCATCATGACCACAACCCGGCACGACACCGAGATCATCGCGGACGAGAAGGTCCCGACGATCCGGATCATCCGCGAATTCAACGCCGCCCCCGAGCAGGTGTTCCGCGCCCATGTCGACCCCGAGCTCTATGCCCAGTGGATCGGCCCGCGCGCGATCAGCACGCGGATCACCCGATGGGAGCCGCACACCGGCGGCGCGTGGGCCTTCGCCAACGACCAGGACGGCACGGAAATCGCCTCCTTCTACGGCAGCTTCCATGAAGTGCGACCGAACGAACGCATCGTGTGGACCTTCACCTACGACGGCGAGCCCGACGGGGTCGCCCTGGAGACACTGACGTTCACCGAGCTCGCGCCGGGGCAGACCCGGCTGGAAACGCTCAGCGTGGTCGCGGACTTCGCAACCCGAGACGGCATGCTGGCCAGCGGGATGAGCACCGGAGTCGAGGAAGGCTACGACAAGCTCGACGAACTGCTCGCGAAAGGAGCCTGAGATGATCTCGGCGACTCCGGTCCCAGCGGTGCAGCACGCCCGTGATGCCGCTCGGTTCACCGCGCTGGTCGAATCAGCGCCCGCCGAGGGCTGGTCGCGGCCCAGTCCTGTCGTGGAATGGACCGCGCTCGATATCGTGAAGCATCTGATCGAGTGGTCGCGCGGTTTCCTCCACGGCGCGGGGATAGCGTTGCCTGCGCTGGACGTCGCGACCGACCCCGTATCGGCCTGGAAGCAGCACGTCACCGACATCCAAGCCATTCTCGACGAGCCCGCGGAGCGGGTGCTGAGCAATCCGCATATCGGCGACAAGCCGGTGGACGTGGCGCTCGACGAGTTCTACACCCCGGATATCTGGATGCATACCTGGGACCTGGCCAAAGCGTTCGGCCGCGAACCCGATCTGGATGAACAACGGTGCGCCGACGCCCTGGCCGGCATGGCGCCCATGGAACAGATGCTGCGGGACAGCGGACAGTTCGGCCCGGCCGTGCCCGTCGCCGAGGACGCGTCAGCGCAGGACAAACTGATGGCATTCCTCGGTCGCGATCCAGCCTGGCATTCACCCGATCCCGAACGCTGAGGCACCTGCGTCCGCCGCGTTGCTACCCCCGCTGTTCCAGCTGCCGGATCAGTCGGTGCAGACCGGTGTCGTTGGCCAATCTGCTGTCCAGCACCACGTTCACCACCCCGCGTAGCAGCGCGTAGGGCTCCCATCCGCCGGGCGCGATGGTGCGCGCGGCCCGGCGGGCGATCCCGTCGGCGATGGTGCGTGCCGCCTCCTCGGGGGTGATGCGGATGTTCAGCGGCCACGGCAGGTAGCCGTCGAGTTCCTGTCCGAGTTCGTCCTCGTCGAGCATATTGCGGGTCATCTGGGTCTGTACCACGCCGAAATAGGCGACGCCTGCGCTGGCACCGACCGCGGCGAGTTCTACACGCAGCGCGCGGCCGAGCTGCTCGACCCCCGCCTTGCTCACCATGTACGGCGAACCGCCCATACCGGGTGCAAACGCGGCACACGACGACACCACGACCACATGTCCGCGCGCCGCCACCACATAGTCCAGTGCTGGCCGCACCGTGTTGAACACCCCGTTGAGGTTGATCGCCATCACCCGGTCGAACTCGTCCGGGTCCATGGTCCGCAGTGTCGCAGGTCGCGGCGTCACCCCGGCGTTGGCCACCACCACATCCAACCTGCCGAACCGCCGCACCGTTTCCTCGACCGCCCGCTGCATATCTGCTCGATCGGCGACATCGGCGGCGATCGAATAAGCGCGCTCCCCCAGCGCGGACGCCGCCCGCCCCGCCATCGCCGCATCGACGTCCACCAGCGCCACGGATGCGCCGCGGCGATACAGGATATCGGCAACCTTGCGGCCGATGCCCTGCCCGGCGCCCGTGATCAGCGCGGTTTTCCCCCGGACATCGTAGGACGGGCCCGCGAGAAGGTTGAGCGGGTTGAACCAGCCGATATCCATCAAGCGGTCACCTCATAGGCTTCGTGGTCGAATCGGGCAGTGCGGCGGCGGTATTCGAAGCTCCAGCTGGGGTAGAGCCCGGCATTGCTCTTCCCGTCGGGGGTCGTGTAGTACGTGTGGCAGCCGCCGGTGAGCCAGACGGTGTCCCTACTGCGCTCGGCCATTTCGTCGACGAACGCAGCCTGCACTTCGGGTTTGACCTCCACCCGTTGGGCACCCTCGGCACGCATCTTCCGCATCGCATCGACGATATAGGTGATCTGCGATTCGATCATGTAGATCGCTGATTGGTTACCGGCGGCCCCGAACGGGCCGAGGGTGACGAAGAAGTTAGGGAAACCCGCCATCGCGGTGCCCAGATACGACCGGGGCTGCTCCCGGTACTGCGCGGCGATCGACACCCCATCGCGGCCGATGATGCGGTCGAACGCGGCCGGGATCGGTTCGAAACCGGTGCCGAAGATGATGGTGTCGACCGGGATCTCGTCGCCGGCGCGGGTGCGGATCGAATGCGGCCGCACTTCGGCGATCCCGTCGGTCACCACATCGACGTTGGGCTGGTCGAGCGCGGGTAGGTAGGCGTCGGAGAAGATGGCGCGTTTGCAGCCGATCACGTAATCGGGGGTGACTTTCTTGCGCAGTTCGGGATCGCGGATCTGGCGGCGCAGTTGCCACCTGCCGAGCAGCTCGTAAGGGTGGCGGAACCGGTTGTCGACGAAACCGACCAGCCCGAAACCTTCCAGCAGGGTGTACCAGGTGCCGCGGACCGCTTTGCCCGCCATCGGCAGGTTGCGCAGCAGCAGCCGCTCCACACCGCTGGTTTTGCGGTCCATTCGCGGCACGATCCACGGGGCGGACCGCTGGAACACGGTCAGCCTGGCCACTGCCGGCTGGATCTCCGGTACGAACTGCACGGCCGATGCCCCGGTGCCGATCACCGCGACCCGCTCGCCGGTGAGGTCGTGCTCATGATCCCAGTGCAGGGAGTGAAACGTTGTGCCCGCGAAGGTGTCCAACCCGGGCAGCGAGGGGTATTTGGCCTCGGCGAACACACCGGTCGCCGAGATCAGGAAGTCGGCGGTGAGCTTGCCGCGGGCGGTTTCGAGCTGCCATCGGTTGTTGTCGGTGTCCCAGCGGGCGTCCAACAGTTCGTCGCGGTAGCGGATATGGCGCACCACCCCGTGTTCGGCCGCTACCCGGCGCAGGTAGGCGAGGATTTCGCGCTGTTTGCCGTACATGCGCGACCAGTTCGGGTTCGGCGCGAACGAGTAGCTGTACAGGTGGGAGGGAACATCGCAGGCGCACCCGGGGTAGGTGTTGGCCTGCCAGGTGCCGCCCAGGTCGTCTGCACGTTCGAGGATCACCAGGTCACCGAAACCGGCTTCGCGCAGTTTGATCGCCAAGCCGATACCGCCGAAACCGGCCCCAACGATCACGATATTGCGGTGTTCGATCGTGGACATCGTGGTCTTCCCAGCCTTTCGCCGAGCTAGATGGGCTACAGGTCGAGCACAAGCGAATCGCGGGCTGCCCGAGAGACACAGGTGAGCATGTGGGTGCCGCGTTCGGATGCGGGCAGGATGCGGTCGCGGTGGTCCACCTCGCCCGCTCGCACCGCCACCTTGCAGCTGCCGCAGAACCCTTGCCTGCAGGAGTAGACGACGCCGGGCAGAGCGCGGCGGATCGCGGTGAGCGCGGTCTCCTGTGCGCCCACGCGGATGGTGCGGCCGCTGCGGGCCAGCGTGATATCGAACTCGCGGCCGTCGACCACGGGGCGGGCCGAGAAACGTTCGATGTGCAGCGAACCGGTCGGGTTGAGGTGGAACATGCTGCGCGCCGCGGCGTCCAGCATCGGCGGTGGACCGCAGACATACACCGCGGCGCCGGGTGCGGCGCGGGCGATCAGCGCGGGCACATCGGGTGTGCCGAATTCGTCGTCGGGCCGGATATCGGCGTCGGCGGGAAGCCGGTCGAGGAAGGGCATGGTGTCCCTGGTACGCCCGGTGTACACGAGCAGGCCGCGGCTGCCCGCTGCCCGGACCATCGGCAGGATCGGTGTGATCCCGATACCGCCGGCGAGGAACAGATACGACGGCGCGTCGACGAAAGTGAAGGCGTTACGGGGCCCGCGGATACGGACCAGGTCGCCGGCACGTAACCGTTCGTGCACCTCGCGGGAACCACCGCCGCCGTCCGCGATGCGGCGCACCGCGATCCGATAGCTGAACCGGTCGGCCGGGTCGCCGCACAGCGAGTACTGGCGTTGCTTCCCGGAGGGCAGGAACACATCCAGATGCGATCCCGGCTTCCATGCGGGCAGTTCGCCACCGTCCGGCGCGGCGAGAGTCACCTCGACCACGTCGACTGCTTCCCGCTGTATTGCACGGACCACGAGTTCGCGTTCGAACCCGCTGCGACGTACCGGTTTCGGACGCGACAGCAACGCCGCGGCGGGGTTGGCCACGAAAAGCAGTTTGTAGGCGTCCATCACGGCGCCGATCGCGCGCAGACCGTACGGCGGCGTGGTCGTGCCCATCAAGAATCACCCGGCTCACCCGCGCGAGCGGCCGGGGAATGCGCCAGATAACGCAACGCCTTGTCCATCGACCCGAGCTGCGACGGATGGAACCCGGGACGCAGATAGCGCGGGATCTCGGTGGCGAAGATCGTGAATTTGGGGATCACTCCGCGTGCGGTCGCGCTGAGGAATTGCCACGGCCAGGATGGGCCCTTCTTCGGTGTCGGGTCCTTGGCGTACAGATAGGCCGACGAGAGCAGAAATGTGGCAAGCAACGCGGTGCTGGCCACCAGCGCCGTCCGCGCTTTACGCAGATAACCGCCGTCTACATGCATGTAGGCGTCGTAGACGACGCTGCGATGCTCGACTTCTTCGGCACCGTGCCAGCGGATCAGATCCAGCATCGTCGGGTCCATGCCGAGTTTTTCGTACCGGTCGTTGTCCAGCAGCCATTCGCCGATCACGGCGGTGTAATGCTCCATCCCGGCGAACAGGCCGAGCCGTTCCTTGAGCCATTCCTCTTTCGCACGACCGGTGAGCCCGTGGTCGCCGAGTACGCGGTCGACGAGCCAGCTGAACTTCTCGACCATCGAATCGACGTCCAGCCCGATGGATTGCAGATGTTTGCGCGCGCCCTCGTGGCTGTTGGCGTGCATTGCTTCCTGCCCGACGAAGCCGGCCACTTCTTCCCGCAGCCGTTCGTCGTCGATATAGGGCAGTGCTTCGCCGAGCGCCTGCGCCATTGCCCGTTCGCCTTCGGGAAGCACCAGGTGCATCACGTTGATGATGTGGGTGGCCAAGACCTCGCCCGGGATGTAGTGCATCGGCACGGACGAGAAGTCGAAATGCACATCGCGCGCGTTGATCGCATGCGATTCCTCGCGGTAGTCGCGCTCCGATGCGCGGGTCTGCTGCACCATTACCCGAATGTACAGCGCAACATTTTGTATTTCAATGTTGCAGCAGGTTGAGCGATAAACCCGCTGGCCCAGCGGCCTTGCTAGCGTTGGTCCATGTCCGCTGCGTTTCCGTCTTCACCGGGGCTTCACGACTCTGTCGAGGCCCGCATTCTGGACGCGGCGCTCGTCCGGTTCGGGGAGTTCGGCGTCAAGAAAACGACCATCGAAGACATCGCACGCCAGGCAGGGGTGGACCGGGTGACGGTCTACCGGCGAATCGGCTCCCGCGACGACGTCGTCCAAGCGGTGGCCAGCCGCGAAGTAGCGGCGGTGCTGACCGAACTCGACGCGATCTCCGCACGCCACACCGACCTGGGCGATCTGATGGCGGAATTCTTCGTCATGGTGATGACCCGCTGGCGCGAACACCCCCTGGCGAACCGGATGCTGGCCCTCGAACCCGACCGCATCCTCCCCAAAATCACCATCGAAGGCACCCCCGTCTTCGCCATGTCGGTCGCGGCCATCCACACCGCCCTGTGCCGCGCCGCCGACGCAGGCCTGCTCACCGAACCACCCGATCTGCTGAACCGCGCCGAAGTGGTGTGCCGCATCGTGCACTCGTTCGTCCTCGGCCCGCAGGGCATGATCCCCATCGACTCCGACGAAGACCTCGCCGATTTCGCCCGCACCTACCTGGTGCCGATCGTCACCGGTTGAACAGCACCGGCGTCGACCCGAGGCACGATGCACATCGGCCGTCAGTAAGCCACGGTCAACCGCGTTCCGACGCTTGGATTCTCGAGCTCGTCCAGCACCGCGACCGCGAAATCTTCGACACTGATGTGCGAACTGCCGTCCGAGGTGGTGAGCAAAGTGTCGGTGCCCCTGCGGTAAGTACCGGTGCGGGTGCCGGGTTCGAGGATCGCGGGCGGACTGAGGTAGGTCCAGTTGGTGGCCGGGTATTTCTCGCAGGTGCGCAACTGGGCGACACTCGCCTCGGCGACAGCCCGCCACTGCTCCGGCACATAGTCCGGATCGTCCACGACGAGGAGATTCGCATCTCCAGGTGAGCGCAGCGGCCCGGCCCCGCCGACGACCACTACGCGCGTACCGGATTCCACTGCCGTATCGAGCACCGTCGCGGTAACCTCCGGTAGGGCTTCTTCTCCCGGAATCGCCCGTACGCTCAGAACCACGGCATCGGATCCGGCGAGCAGTTCACGCACGGCGTTCCGGTCGCCCGCGTCGGCGGCCACTGCGGTAACCGCCCCCGGAGACGGTAGCGAAGTGTGACCGCGGAGAGACCCGCGAGCGCCGCAACTCGAACCCCGAGAGACCGCGGTAACCAGGTGGCCGCGCTGCGCGGCCTCACCGGTAACTCGCGAGCCGACCATGCCGGTTGCGCCGATAACAGTGATTCTCATGCCGAATGTCCTTTCGAAGAGATGCGGCCGGGCGTGATCTGCCCGGCCAGCAAAGCGGCCAGAGCCAAGACGAAACCGGCCATCTGGATGGGGTTGAAGAACTCGCCGAGCAGTACGACACCGAGCACGGCGGCGACCAGAGGCGACAGCAGTCCGAGCAGGGCGGTGGAGGTGACGGGCAGCGCGCCGATACCGCGGAACCACAGGGTGTAGGCGATGACGCCGCCCACCACGCCGAGCCACGCGTACCCCAGTACCGCTCGGGCATCGATTCCGGCGGGCACGCCCTCCACGAGCAGGGCGAGCGGCAGGAGGAAAAGGCCGCCCGCGATGAGTTGCCATCCGGCGACCGCCATCGGCCCCACACCGGAGGGCCGACCCCACCGTTTGGTGAGCGTCACCCCGAGAGCCATCGCGACCGCCCCCGCGAGGCCGGCCAGTACACCGGCCACATCGAATCCTGCGCCCGGCCCGATGACCACGAGCCCCACCCCGGCCACCCCGGCCACCGCCCACGACAGCCGCCATACCGTCGGCCGTTCCGACAACACCATGGCGGCGAGGGCCGCCACCACGATCGGCTGCGCGGCCCCCAGCGTCGCGGCCACCCCGCCGGGGAGGCGTTCGGCGGCGAAGAACAACAGCGGGAAGAACATTCCGATGTTCAGCACGCCGAGGATGCTCGCCTTCCACCACCAGGAGCCGCGCGGCAATGTCCGGGTGATCGCCAGCGCGAGCAGTCCGGCAGGCAGCGCACGCATCAGGGCTGCGAACATCGGGTGGCCGACGGGCAGCATCTCGGTGGTCACCACGTAGGTGGTACCCCAGACGGCGGGCGCGAGGGCGGTCGCGGCGATGATCGCAGCCCGTGACGGGAATGCGGTGCGGCCGAGCGTGTTCGGGAGAGGTGGGGCGGCTGTCGTAATCACCTCTGAAGTTTCACCGGATCAGCATTGATGAGTCCAACGCATACTTGTCATTCCATCGATCTCATTTCACGATTGTTCGATGGAGCTGCAACAGATGCGGTACGTCGTCGCGGTGGCGGAAACGAAGAATTTCACTCGTGCCGCCCAGCAATGTTTCGTCGTCCAGTCGGCGCTCAGTCACCAGATCGCCGCCCTGGAACGAGAGTTGGGCGTGCAACTGTTCGCCCGCACCAGCCGCCGCGTCCAGCTCACCGCCGCGGGCGAGGCGTTCCTGCCCGCCGCCCGCCAATGCCTGGAGGCCGCCGAACGGGCCGCAGCCGAAGCCGCCGCCGCTGCCGGACAGGTGCGCGGCCAATTGCGGATCGGCGTTATCCCGACCGCCGCCGCGCTGGACGTTCCCGCCGCCCTGCACCGCTTTCGCGAGCAACATCCCATGGTGCGGATCGCTTTGCGGGTCGGGACCAGTGACGAGCTCACCGCCCAGGTCCGCGCAGGCGACCTCGACGTCGCCTTCCTCGGCTTACCTGAATCCGATCACCCGCGTGGTGTTCACGCCCACGAACTCGGCCGCGACCGCCACGTCGCTGTCACCGCCGTCGACCACCCACTGGCCAGGCGAAAAAAGGTGAACCTGCGTCGACTGGCCGAGGAAACCTTTGTCGACTTCCCCGCCGACTCTCCCGGCCGCGCCCAAAGCGATCAAGCCTTCGCCGCCGCCGCCCTCACCCGCGATGTCGCCTTCGAGATAGCCACCGCCGACCTGATAGCCCGCATTGTCGCGCAAGGCCTCGCCATCGCCCTGCTGCCCTCCGCCGTCGCCTCCGGCCTGCCCGGTCTTGCGACGATCGCTGTCACCGACGGGCCCGGCCGCATCGAATGGCTCGTTTGGAGCACATTCAACCCCTCCCCCGCCACCAAGGCCTTCCTCGAAACGATCCGAACGTTTCAGCTGGCCATCCCTACTGGCGATGCTTGATTCCGGCACAACCAGCCCTTCGACGACGATTCGCTGCCGCGCTCGCCGACAACGAACGACAGCTCACCGATCGCCGACCTCGCCATGGCCGACCACTACCTCGCCGACCTCGAACAGCTGAAAATCATGACCGGCCCGCAAGCCCGTACCGAGGCCACGACCCGGTTGGCCACCGGAACCCCGCCAAGGCGATGCGGCAGCACCTTCGGTCGCGGGTTCGCCGCGAGTGATGCAGTCAGCCGCGAGACGGGTATACGGGTACGTCGTCGTCCCAAGGCTGGCGTGTCACCATATCGGCGACCCGGACCGTGCCGTTTTCGAATTCGCCGGTTGCAGCGTCGACGAGCCGGTAACGCTGGGTCTGCCTGTGGATCGGCTGTGCGTCGAGCAGCACCACCCGCACCTCACCGGGTTCGAATCCGCAGCGTTGCTGTAGCGCGGCGATCAACTGTTCGTTGTGCATATGGCCGTCGCCGAAGTTCCAGCCGATGGCGGTGGAGCAGATGCGTTCACCGTCGGTGATGGTGTAATCGTCTTCGTTCTGCCCGGCCATCGCGCGATGCGCCAGGGTGAACAGGGCTTTGCCGTGGGTGTTGAAGGCACGGAACGCGTATCCCAGATACAGCGGGATCTGCGCCGCCTCCTTACTGCCGAAACGTCGTTCCAGCTGGGCGGCAGGCATGCTCGCGATGGCGACGATGCCGTTGCTGATCTTCTCGGTCGCCGATGGCTTGATACACCACAGCGTGGTGTCCCAGTTGCCCGCGTAATACCGCATTCCGGGCAGGAACGAGATCTTGCGCGGGAACAAGTTACCGAGTGCCACGATGCTCGCGATCACTACGAACAGGATCACCACGGGCAGTGGGTTGTGCAGATCGGTGACCTGCACATCGGCGTGGGCGACGAACAGTGTCAGCAGCCCGAAGATCATGAAGACGTTCCACTCCAGCGGCACGCCCATCGGTATCGCGGTGAGGATCACCAGGTGGAAGCAGATCAGCACTATCGCGGCGATCGTGGTCGGCCACCCGCCGCCGCTGAAGAACAGCACCAGCGGCGCGCACATCTCCACCGCGGTGCCGCCATGGGCGAACAGTCGCGACAGCCGCCCCGGCCGCAAGTCGTCGGGGAAACGCTCGAAGAACATTCGCTTGATGGCCCGCGGCCGGATGACCGGGCTGTTGGACATCATCGTCGACACCACGAACGGGAAATGCTTGTTCAGCTTGGATACCGCCGCGCCCATCCAGATCACGACGAAGACCACTTTCGCGGCGACGATCATATCCACACCGGCGAACAGGAAGGTGACCGCCAAAGTGCCGTACACCTCACCGCGAGCGGCCAGGAAGATCACCTTGTCGCGCAGCCCCAGCACGGCCAGGATCACGAGTATCGCCACGATCTGCCATGTCGGTAGCACCCCGACAGTGGTGTCGAGCGCCGGGATCGGGCCGGTGCCGTCGGAGAACAACGCCACCACCAGCATGATCAGCAGCGCCGCGTACAGCAGTATCTCGACCGGTGTCCGAGTCGTGCCCGCGGTGAACGGCACCCGCCCTGGCCACGGCGGCAACCGGATGGTGCGCGGCCGCAGCCAGTACAGGATCGACCCCATCGGCGGAAAGTATCTGTTGTTCAGCGGCCCGAACCCGCAGCCGAGCCCGACTACCTCGAACAGCATCGTGAACAGCACGACCTTCTGGAACACGATCGGCTCGGACCACCACGACCCGACATCGGTGAACCCGTCGATACCCTCGGTCGCCAGCGCGAACAGCCACGCCCCCAGCACATAGAGCGCGATCTTGCCGACATAGAACAGATGCAGCACAACCGGCGTCCCGAACCCGACCTCGGCCCAGTGTCTGGCCATCGGGCGAATCTTCTCCGCTCTGCTGCCCTTGCTCCATTCCGCCATATCGAGCACCGGCATTTCGGCCCGGAGGAATCCCATACCCAGTCCGTTCTGTCTTCGACGCGTCGAGCAGCCCTTGCCCCTGGGTGAGGTGCCGCTCGACGGCAGCAATCCAGGGCCGATCATGACACGAGCAGCCAACAGAAGGAGCGGTTTTTAGAAACATGTTCTAGTTTCAGCGGCGGTCAGGCAGATGAGCCGGAGCCACCAGGAAGGGGCCGCACCCACCCAGGCTGGTCATCCACCCACACCGCAGGCATCGGCAACGTTTTGTCCTCGACCACACACTTCCACAGCAGCTCATACGAGAGCCCGTAATAGCGCCGCATCTGCGCCGTATCCCAATACGCGGTCGGCTCAGGACGCTCGACGGGGCAGCCTGACATCGTCCACATTTCCGCGCATTCCGCCGCCCACCCGCAGCGCCTCCGCTCGCCGAGCACCACGTCCGGGCCGGGTACCCAAATGGGACCGTCGATCCGCCACCGTGACAGGGAGACCGGAGCCACCCCGGCGATCGTCGCGAATGCGGTGACGCCGAGATATCTGGGTGCTGTGCTCATGCGGTCGGCGGTGGCGCGCAGGCGGGCTCGATCCCTCACTCCTCGACCTCGCCATCGATATAGCGGGGTTCGTCGTCGGGATCGAGAGGGTGACCGTCGGTGCCAACGGCATACCAGCTGCCGTCGTGATGCTGCACCATCCCTTGAAATTCAGGTTCGCGACTGGCCATCACATCACCGTCGCCGCATACGAAAGGCTGTGCAGGTAGCGCTCACACCCACCATGCCCGGCATGCGCAGCAAGCAGATACCGCGCCTCTTCGAGGCTTTCGGATCGGCCGTGATCACCGCATTTCTGCAGCCGCCACCGATTGATCTGCGCCGGTGTCGCGACCGCATTCATCGGACGAGCCCTTCTATGCGCCGGTCCGGTATGAAATGCCCGGCGTTGTAGAGGGTTCGAGCGGCGGCAAGTTTGCGGTCACAGCTGTTGAGGTTGCAGCGGCGGTGTAGCTGCATCACCGTATGCGCTTCGGTGAGCGTCATCGACTGGCTGTCGTCGTAGTCGGCTCGCGTGTAGGGCAGGGTGTAGATGGTGCCGACGAGAGCGATCGTGACAGTTGCCGCGACGGCGAAAAGAACCAGCAATTCGGGCATCTTGTTGCCTCACTGGATGTCGTTGTGTCGTTTGAAGTCCCCAGCGAGATGTCGGGGAGATTGTGCCGGGTGACCAAACTGTGCCCGAATTCAATCTGAGGAAGTACGAAGCTTTTTCGTACTCTCAGCACTCAGGGCAGCGTTAGATAGAGGGGTGACCGCAATGACCGAAGACCGTGGTGGCGTAGCGACGCGCGTTGCTCAAGCTCGGAAGCTGGCCGGACTCACCCAGCGACAACTCGCGACGAAGGCTAATGTATCGGTCGGTCTAGTCCGGTCGGTCGAGCAGCGCCGGGTCCCAGCCACGCCCGCGTTCCTCGGCGCCGTGTCCAAGGCGCTGCGCGTCAGTGTCTCCGATCTCACCGGGCAGCCGTACCCGCCTGCGCCGGGTCCCGATACTGAGGTGCACGCCGCGGTCGCTGCGCTTCGCACCGAACTGGCCGCCTACGACATCGACAACGCCAACGTTCTGGAGGTACGTCCTCTGCGACAGGTCGCGGCGGATGTCGAGAAGGTGTGCCTGTGGCGGCGTGCTGCCGCGTTCCACCGCCTCGCCGAGGAGCTGCCGACGCTACTCGGCGAAGTCCGCACTGCAGTGCACCGCAGCAATGGTCGCGACCAGGACCAGGCGCTGACGTTGCTGTGCGAGCTGTACTACTCATCGCACAGCCTCGCTCACAAGCTAGGCTACACAGATCTCGCCACGGTGGCTGTCGACCGGCTGGCGTGGGCAGCGAACAAGGCAAACGACCAGTTGTGGATCGCGGCCAGCCAGTTCCACCGCGCCGCTCTGCTGACTTCCGGCGGCGACTGGACAGCCGCCCTCAACTTCCTGGAACGTTGCCGCTCAGATATCGAACCGCGGCTCAGCATCGGTCGCCGCCACGACTTGATCTCCTGGGGTGGGCTGCATTTGCAATCCGGTCTGGCCGCCTCACGGTCCGGGAAGCAGGACCTTGCCGATGCTCACTTGGACGAAGCTCGCCAGACCGCAATCCGGCTTGGTGATGACCTCGACCCGATCCTGTCGTTCGGTCCCACGAACGTCGACATCTGGTCAGTGGCGCTCGCCGTCGAAGCGATGGACGGTACCGAAGCGCTCAACCGCGCGCGTTCATTGGTCATTCCCGCAGACGCGCCGAAAGAACGGGCCGGTCACCACTACATCGATCTGTCTCGCGCCTACCTGTTGCACGGCGACCGATGTCGTGCATTCAACGCATTGCAGACGGCAAAGAACGTCGCGCCGTCACAAACCAGGTACAACCCGATGGTTCATGAGACCGTGCGTGCCCTGGCACGAGCTGAGGCGCGGACGGTGGACACAGTGCATGGATTCGCTGTCTGGTGCGGAATCACCGACCGGCTCTGACCATTACTCGCCAGCGGGTAGCCCCTTCGCGGCCGCCAGGGTCAGGAACTCGACCCGGAAGTCGGCGACGTAATTGCTGCGCTGATCGAGGAACCGCCGGGTGTGCGGCTGCCGTTCGTGTTCCTCGAACGCATCTCGGTCGCGGTAGACTTCGTAGAACACCCGCGCCAGCGGCTCGCTCTCGACAGTATGTGTGCTGTAGACCAGTGTGCCGGGTTCGTGATCGATGATGCCCTGCACTGTCTCCTCCACAAGCTGGTCAAAAGCTGCGGCCTTATCAGCATCCTGCAGTTCGAATCTCACGACGAGTGCGTACACATACTCACTGTAGGCGCACCAGGCCCTCAGCTCAGCGTATTCGCATCACCGCTTCGACAGCATTGTCAGCAGGGCCACGCGGCCGGAGGTCTCGAAATATTACAAAATGAGCTGCTCTCCTCGCCCTAGTCGTGCATCGTATCCCTATGAAAGATGAGGGGGCGTCGAACCTTGACCATATCTACCCGGCGTTGGGCAGGCTCGTCGTCAACAGTGGCTTCATGGAGACGCACCTACGGTTGCTCGTGTCGTGGCTCGCAGATATCGATGACGCATCAATAATATTCGATGGTCAGTCCGTTGATTGGCTCACCCAGTCCGGCCAAGCCATACTGCGCGAGCTGAAACAAACCAAGGACTTCAGGCTCCAGGACTGTGAGCGTTTCGAAAATGCACTTGCGAGAGCGAAAAAGCTGAACGGTCAGCGCAACTTGTACGTGCATGGGCACTGGAGCGTGCACAATATGCTCGATGATTACACGCCCAGGCCTCGGACCAGCCCCGAAGACCACCGCATCTTTTACGTATGCCGCAGCCGCCTGCGCAGGGCGATCGAAGAATATGAGGTGGCAGTGGTTGATGTCGAAACGCTCGCCGACCAAATGTTGGAACTAGTACATGAGATCGATGAAGCAGTACATGAAGGCAATATTCTTCGCTGGGTGGTGTTGCAGCTCGACCCACCACCTACGTTCCCAGACGAACTGAATTCCGCAGCGCTCAACGCTCTGCGCCGGGTGATGCATAAAAGGGCAGTTCGCAAGGGACAGGATGTGCCACCTCCGAGCTGAAGATCGTACGATTTCTATGCACTCTGTGCCCGGCCCCAGCCGATGATGCCGCAGCCAGCCAGCTCAATCCCAGATGGCGAAATTCGGCAACAACTCTGTTAGGTGACGGGCTCGTGCCGAGGACGAACCACGACAATGGTTTTGTCGTCGTGACGCTTCGACCGTGGTAGTGCTTGTCCGTCCGGGTCGCTATTGGCCTCCCAGTCGGTGCAGAAGGCAAGAAGGGCTCGGAGCTCTTCGGCTGAGCAGTCGGCGATCCGCTGCCAAGGAATGCCTAGTGCGGTCAGGACCTCGAAAGCACCATCTGTTGCTGCGATCACCCAGGAGACAAACCGGAGGGGATAGCGCCGAGTGATCGCATGGGCGGCGGCGGAAGGCTCGGCCTCGGCGATCCAATATCCGCCAGGCTGGTTGCGATGCTGGCGTTCTCGACGCTGCAGGGCTTGAAGTAATTGGTGGTGTTGGTGGTCGAAACCAGCTCCGGCAGAGAGTCGCTGTCGGTATCGGTCGGCCTCCGGGATGCCGAGTTGGGCTAAGCGGTCGTCCACGATGACCTCTTCGGAGCCGTCGGCAAACCTGATGATGACGGCCGAGTCACCGAGTACCAGAATTTCGAGGAGTTGTTTGTTGAACCACACGATTACCACGGTGCTGGAGGGTGACTTGCCCGGCTCCAGCCCGAGCCGTATCGCTGTTGCCTGGATGGCCTCGGCCAGTACGACTGGAAGATCGGCACCATCAGTAAGACGTGTACTCAGCTGATTGCCGAGCACATCAACATAATCACCGGCCGGTTGGGTCCCTGGCTCGTAGGCGCTCGCGCCGTCAAGCAGTACCACGGCATTTTCAGTTGTGATGACGCGGTCCTCATCGGATTCCGCGGGCACTTGGGCTGCTGCGATCTCCATGATCACCTCGTGTTATGTAAGGACCAACCATCAGGTGACGAGCAGCAGCCCATACGGTTGAGTCGATCCCTGCTTGTAGGGTTCAATCGTGGCTCCACGATGGCGCTACCGGGCGAGATAGTGAGAACCTGGCCGCCGTGAGGTCGGCCAGCGGTTCGAGGTGTCGCTGAAGACATCCTGACTCCGCCCGCACAGTGGCGAGATTCGAGTCACTGCTGGTTACACCTCAGCAACAGTTCCCTCGGCACCGCGTGCGCCATTCACGTTCCGCCCGTTCTGCCGCTGTCACCGGAAGGATGTTCAGAACTGTCGTTGTCGGTGCCGCCGGCGGCCGCAACTAGGCCAAAGGTTCCTTGCCCCCAAGGAACATCTCGAACGACTTGTAGTCATCGATGCTGGCGAAATGCCGCGAGTACAGATCAACTGTGGTAGCCGAATCCAGTGGATCGATCACCTCGTTCACGTCGATCACGGCATAAAGTTTGACATAACTGCCGTCTTCGGACTCCGTCACCTCACGGTCGATATGCTCATTGGCCAGGCCCCTCGCCTGATCGGGATCTTCAGCCCAGACCAGTACGAAATCTTCGCGGTAGTACACACCCTGACCACCGACTTTCCCCATTTCATAGACGATTAGGGCGATGTGGGGTTTCCTACCCGCTGCGGGTCCGCCGATCGGTGAGTTGGTCACTTCTGAATCGTCCATCCGTGAGTATTTTTTAGCTTTCCTGACTTACGGGTCGTTAGACGCTTCACTCTTGATCGCAGCGAGAGTGCTGTTCAGCTACTGCGTCGGGAATTCAGCTTTCGCTGGACCATGTCGCATCTACCCAGAAAGACTGAGCTGTCTCCCCAAGAACAGAAATCTCCGGGACGCCCGGCGCCCCGACTTATGCTTGCAGGCCCCCAGGACCGATGGCGGACCCGACAAAGTTGCAGGCGATGACGCCAAGGCATGCGAGAGACAGCGGTAGGGTGTGGCGTGAACTGCAGGACCACGCCTTGCTCAACGCTCGGCCAGAAGCTGGCGGAAATCGTACACCAGCACTCCATTGTATCTACCCTCCCTGTGCAGGGCTTCGAACAATTTCCTGGCCGTCGACTCTTCGCGGCGCCTATCGGAGTCCAGGTCTCTGATGGTGACGACTATCGGATACTTCGAGAATGGAATCCTATAGTCATCGTCGTAATCGTGAGTTAGTTCGACATCGATAATGTAATTTCCGAGGTCGAACAGGTACCCGGTTCCTCCATTCCTTGAAATCGAGTCTTCGGCCCCTTTTCCGGTGATTCGTTGTATATCTTCGATCAGGTCCAACTCATTGTTGGATGGCTTGGTGAAGATCTCGTAGTGTGCGCTCAAGTCCAATTCCTCATGGCCAGACGATTTCCCAGCCATCGCCTACTATTCGAATCGATTTCATCTTATCCGGATTCGCCCCAAGGAACCGTCCAAGACCTCGTTGTGCTTCCTGTTGGGTCAGGCCGCTACCTCGCGCATCGAGTATCGCGCTATCAGCCTGACCCTTAGCGCTGTTCAACGCGTTCTTTACGCTGTTGTTGCTGGCGCCATCCCTGCACGCTGGAAGACGCGGAGCAACGAAACCGGACACTGCGCAGTGCTGTATCCGGTCATTGCCGAGGCGGCGCGCCGGGTGGGCGCGGCATCGACCTTGACCCGGTCGACGTGACCGACCCGAATGAAGCCCGATGGTTGCGCGCCTGCCTACCGCCGGACCAGCCGGAGCGAACGGCGGGGCTCGAAGCGGAGATGGCGATGGCGGTGGCGGCTTCTCCGCTGCTGGTCACAAGGCCGTTTACTGGCGTGGCTGGCAGGCGGATCACACCTCGAGAACAGCCCCTCGGTGCAGCGTGCGCAATGAGTTTGATCCTCCGCAACGAGGGAAGGTGGTCGGTGACCGAACACCGGGCGCAACAGTTGGCCGTGCACGACACTTTCACCGAAAGGGCATGTCGTGGAGGTAAGCAACCTGGGCCGGGGCGTCGGAGCAGACGGCCCCGCATTCGGGAATGTGGCAGCAGGTCACGAAGCCCTCACCATCGGCGTAGTAGTCGCTCGCACCGGCAGGTTGGCGAGTTTGGGCGATCCGGTGGACTTCGCCATGTCGTATCTGGCGCCGAGCTTGGAGGGCATCTCTATCCGGGGGCACCGGATACGGTTGGTGAGCCGGGACAGCACCTCAACTGCCGAGGGCGGCCGACGGGCCGTCGCGGAACTCGTCCGTGACGAGGGGGCGGTCGTTGTGCTCACCCTGGCGGGTACCCAGGTTCTGCCCGCTGTCGCCGACAGCTGCGAAGAGCTCGGCGTCACCTGTATCTCGAGCACTTTCCCCTGGCAGGTCTACTACTACGGGCGGGGCGCCACCGACAACCGGCCTTTCGAGCGGACCTTCCACTTCTGCTGGGGTTTGGACGATATCGCCGAGATCTTCGCTGATCTCTGGGAGCATACCTGCGGGACTTCCCACGTCGTGGGATGCTTGTGGAACGGTGGGCCGCAGGGAAATTGGTCTCGCGACGACCGGCGCGGCTTCGCTCCCGTAGCGCGGGACCGCGGCTACCGACTCGTCGACCCGGAGGGTTATCACGAGCCGGCCGCTACCCTCGACACTCACCTGAACGCTTTCCGCGAGGCCGACGCCGACATCGTTACCAGCGCCGCCACCGCCCGCGATCTCGGCCTGTTCCGGGCACGCGCCACCGAAGTGGGTTGGCGGCCCCGTCTGATCACGTGTTCCCGCTGGCTCGCCTACCCGCCCTGCGCAGCCGGCCCCGACGGTCCGCCCGCACAGGCGAACGTGGGCACGCTGGTCTACTGGTCGCCCGCCCACCCCTACTGGTCGTCGCTCGACGGCAGCACCGCCGCCGAATACGCCGAAGCCTACGAGCAGTGGAGCGGACGGCAATGGCTGCAACCCCTCGGTCTCGCGCACGCCTTGTTCGAGGTCACCGTCCACGCGCTGCGCACAGCGGACGACCCCGCCGATACCGCCTCGATCGCCGCCGCGATGAAGCGGACCAACGTACACACCCTCGCCGGGCGGCTGGACTGGACCAGCGGGCCGGTCCCCAACATCGCCACTGTGCCGCTGGCGGGCGGCCAGTGGCAGCCGGGCGTCCGCCACGACTACGAGCTCGCGGTGATCACTCCCGGCCGGGTCGACGGGTTGCGGCCTACCGCTGATCTGTCCCTCTCTACGGCATGACCGCAGGGCACGACTATCACTCCAGCCACTCAGGAGACAGACCATGAGCTACCGAGCCTTGGCGATAGCGGCACTTGCCGCCAGCGCATGCTGGGCCCTCACCCCACCTGCCGTGAGCGCGGCACCGTCCCCCGAACCGGCGCCACCCAGCGCAACGAGCGATACGACTCCCCCGCGCACCGCCATATCGGTGCGCACGCCGTTCGGCTTCCAGTGGGGAACGGCGAACGAATTTCAGACGCGCAGTGCACTGTCGATGGCCAAGCTCTACCTCGCCGACTACGCGCTGCGCCATGGCGACGGTTCGGCCGAGGACCACGCCTACGGCGAGCGGATGATCCGCTACTCCGACGACGCCGCCGCCGACGCGGTCGAAGCCAAGTACCCCGGGGCGATCGCGGCCGTCGCCGCCGAATACGGACTCGAAGAAACCCGACCGGGCACGAGCTGGAGCACCTCCACCACCAGCACCGCCGACCTAGCCGATTTCCTCGACACCAAACAGCGCACCGACCCCGGCTCACCGATCCTCGGCTGGATGGCCACCGCCGCACCCACCGCCGCCGACGGCACCGAGCAGAACTGGGGCACCGCCCTGCTGCCCGGTGTGCAGGGCACCAAATGGGGTTGGTCGGATATGGCGCCGCCCGAAGTCGCTTCGGCCTCGTTCGGCCCAGGCTTCTCCGTCGCCGCGCACACCCATGGCAGCCCGGCCGATCAGAACAACGACCTGTTCGGCGCAGTACCCACCGTCATTGCCGACCTGCTCGGAGTTCCGGTCGCCCCCTCCTCATAGGTGTAGTCGCCGTTCAACCAGCCTTTGTACCGCTGCTCCGCGACCACAGTTAGGCACCGCTTCGGAGCAGTTCGACTGCCTCGACCATCCCGTAACGGCTGACCAGAGTCTCCAGAACATGCTCGACGCTCTCGGGCGGATTGCGGCGGCGACCGGTGATGGCCTCGACAGCTTGGAGTGCAGTGCCGGGAGCGACAGCGACGGTATCAGCCGCGAACTGCGCAGGCCGCAGAATCTGAATGTGCTTCGGAACCTTGGATTGTGGGAAATGACGCACGTTGTCGGTGACGATAGCGCCGGCGCCGCCGACTACAGCGGCGGCGATCACATGTTCGTCGTCGGCGTCTGGAAGACCGAACGTGCCCTCGTGGGGTTCCCAGCCTTCCACGAGGGCACCATCGAAGGCCGAGCCCATCTGCTCGATGAGGCGGTGAGCACGCGTCTCGGCATTGCGTCGATCCTCACCTCGCGCGACTAGCTTGCGGGCTTCGTGAAACTCCAGCTCTTCGAGGATCGTGCTGGACCATAGCGGCCGGTACAAGCCTTCGACTGCTAGTGACAGCAGGAAATCGCGTTGCAGACTCGGCCACAGCACGCACGTATCCAGCACGACAGCGAACATGCCGGGATTGTTTCAGCCCTTGCTCTTTCGCCGTTCTGCGGCAGCACGGCGGGCCTCGCGAAGCTGCTGTTGGATCACTGACGGATCTTCCTCGGCGTCGAGATCGACCGAAGTCTCCGCCAGGAAAGCGTACTGCCGTTGCCTGCGAACTTCCCGATACTTCAGAACGTCATCGAGCAGCAGCCGGTGCCGGGTGCCGATGCGCTCCGCTGGCAGCTCGCCTTTCTCGATAAGCCGCTTCACCGTCGGCCGACTCACACCGAGTAGATCCGCAGCCTGTTGAGACGTCAACGTCATGCTCTGGGGCGCTACGGTAACTGCCTTGCCCGCTCGCATCGCGGCCACGATTTGTTTCAGTGCCTGGTGCACTTCCCGCGGGAGTTCGATCCGGTCGTGCTCGTCTACGCCGACCAGCGCGTAGTTGGGTTGCGCGCGAGTGCCTTGGCTCCGTTCGTGCGCATCGAGGAAGCTGAGGACGGTGGCGAGGCCCTCCTGCCCTTCGGCCGGGATATAGGTCCTCTCCTCGAGTACTTCTGCGGTCATGCGGCACCTCCTCACCTGAACGGACGGCAGCAGATTCGAACGTTCCGAAATACGTTTCGAAACGTTCGAATAGTGTCTCATGAGCGACTACTCATGTCGAGTCACGACTGGCCACACCTCGGCCACAAGACACTCCGGCAGCTCAGGCGGGGGTGAGCTTCGGACAGTAGTGCTCAGTGCTGGATCAGGCCGCCGACCGGCACAGGGGCGACGTGGCCGGTTACCGGAAGGGTTTGCGCCAGGGCGAAGCCGATGTCGACCAGCGATGACCGGTGCAGGGAAGCGACGTCGGGGATCGGAGTCCAGGTCGACTCGACGGTTTCGCCGTCCGGCTCGGGTCGGAGTTGGCCGCCGGTGATGCGGACCTGGTAGAAGATGCCGACGTTCTGGTGTTCGG
>NZ_MUKP01000042.1 GCF_002081715.1 Nocardia donostiensis
GTTCAACGACACCACCGTCGCCGATATCCTCGACCACGCCCGCGACGCCACCGGCAGTCAGTGGACCGTTCCGGTGCAGACCCTGTCGCGATTCACCCTCAATGTGATCGACGGAATCGTGCTGCGCTGGCTGGTGGACAACGACAGCGAAAGCGTGCGCGTCCAGTTGGATCTGCTCGCCGATATGCTTGCAGGACATACGGAATAACCGTTCTGCTCAGTGCTGCGCGCGGGGACCTTGGATATGCGTGACCTCCCCGTCGCGCCACCACGGAACCGAAACCGTGCGCAGCACCGGGCCGTCCAGCCGCACCCGCAGCTCGTCGTGCACCACTAGCTCGCCGTCGTCGTGCGGCGGCGCGCCCGCACTGCGCAACACCACCCCCAGCGGGTCAGCTGACCAGGTGGTGGCGCGGCCCCGGCTCACCACATGCGCTGACACCGTTTCCGATACGAGCGGCAGGTCGAGCAGTGTCGCCAGCGCGGGGGCGGTCGCCATATCGCCGACCACCAGCAGATCCGGCGGGAGGGCCAGTCCGAACCACGGCTGGTCGAGCACCAGCGCATCGCGAGGGTCGATCACCGCGCCGGACAGGGCGCGCACCTGATCCGGGGGATCCAGATCGGTCAGGTCGAGGTGGTCGAGCGCGGCGGCCAGCCGCGCATGCACGCGCGAGGCGACCTCCGGTGTGGGAGTTCTCGCAGGGTCGGCCAAAGCTTCCAGCAGCGCGGCAGCCAGTTCGGCGGTGACCGTGTTCGGGTCGGCTAGCGTAGCGCGCAAGGCGTCTAGATCAGCGGGGGTGAGGCCGGGGATATCGAGTTCCGGTAGCAGACCGGCGAATTCGGTGTCGGCGGGATGGCGGAAAAGCCCCAGTGCGGTTCCGTCGATGCGGGCGTAGCGGCGCAACCACCAGGCGGTGTAGCCTTCGGGATCGGCCAGCAGCGGCCGGGTGCGCGCGCCGGTCAGCAAACGGCGCAGCGTCTGCGGCCAGGCGTTGTCGTCCACCAGGTCCAGATCACGGACCGCGACCAGCTCCGGCGGATCCTCCGCCAGCCCCGCCCACCATTCGTCCTCGGCGTCGAGATGATGATCCGGGCCCGTGGGATCGGTTTCGCTGACGATCCCGAAATCCCACCCGACACCGATCGCGCGCAATGCATCGGCGCCGTAGGTGTCGACCACAGCCGTTGCGACGGTGCCGAACGGCGAATCCGGGATCAACAGCTCCCGGATCGGCGCGCCCGGTAACAGCAGTTCGTCGGCGGGCAGCAACTCGCCCTCGGAATCGGGCAGTTCCAGCAGGCTGAGCCAGTCTGGCAGCGTCGCGGCATCGGCCTGGGCGGCCAGCCGCAACACCGCATCGACCGTATCCGGGTCGCCAGGCTGTTCGGTCAGCTCGTCGCGCAGACCCGGATCCGACAGCAGATCGGTGATGGTGGCCTGCCGCGCCCCCAACCTGAGGAGCAGCGGATGCGCGGCGTCCGGATGCACCAGCCGTGCCCAGTGCACTGGCACAGGGGCACTCAGCTGGTCGTCGAGCACCACCGTCCGCGGGCCGGTCACCAGGCGGCCATCGGTCAGCGGTACCGCGAGCGCTCCCAGCTCCTCGACCGCCAGCGGATCGTGCACGAACGGCTCCAGCGCGGAGTACAGCGACCGCCACCAGCCGGGTTCGCGGTCCAGGCCACCCGACAGCTCCGCCAGCCGCGCCAACCCAAGCCGGTGCACGTCCAGCGTCACCAACGCCTCGCGGTACCGGTTACCGGAGAGCTCCGGAATCACCAACGGTGCGACCATCGACCCCAGTAGTCCGGCCAATTCCGCGGTGAGGTCACCGAATACGCTCGCCCGCGCCGGAGCGGCAGTATTTACGCGTTCTTCGCGCACGGCCGATTCGGAGTCCGCATTCCCCAGCTCGTCGTCGGGCCGGACGGCCAGGACCGGCAGCCACGATTGTTCCCGCAGTTCACGCACCAGCGCTTCCCGCAACACCCCATCCGCCTCCGAGCGCGCGAAACCCGGCGCGGGAACGAGAACGAGCCGAGCCGCGGGCGGCAGCGCCCGAGCGAAATCCGCGTATCCATCCGCCAACCGAGCCAGATGTGCCCCGGGGAGCAGTCTCCGGCGATCCGGTTGCATCGGGATATCCGCAACCAGCAGCGCGGGCAGCGACAGCTCCTCATCCGAGCGGGTTGGCGCGCGCAGGACATCCGGCGCGGCAGACACCGGTTCGCCGCCCCGGACCGGCAGTAACCAGCGCGCGCTCGCAGTACAGTACTGCCACCAGGACAGTTCGGTTCCCGGTCCGGTGATGCGGAGCTCGGTGAACTCGCGGCCCTCCAGTTGGACGGTGGTGGCGGACCATTCGTCGTCACCGATCCGGATGCTGTGCAGGGCGGGCAGTTCCACGAGCAGATCCAGCGCTTCGCGGCGCAGCGCGGCGAGCAGGCCCGCGGCGTCGACCTCGTCACGCAGCCGCAGCACGACCTCGGTGTCGTAGCCCGCGCTCGGGGCCGTCTCCAGCGGCCACACCAGCCGCAGCACGGGCGGCGTCAGCCCGCTGGGAAGGTGGATCGCCCGCTGCTGCAATGCCTGCCTGGTCGATTCCAGCGAGAAACGCAGTGAGCCGGTGGTGGAGCGCAGCTCGATATCGTCGCTGACGGTACGCACCGCGGTGAAACCCACCCCGAACCGGCCGACCGCCGCAGTATCGGTTTTCCCGGACGCCCGCAGCGCCGTCAGCGCGTGCACTCCGGAAGTGTCCAGCGGCGCACCGGTATTGGCGACGAACAGCGCCCGCCCGTCGAGCCGGACCGCCAACTTCCCGGCTACCCCCGTTTTAGCGGCTGCATCGGCGGCGTTCTGCGCCAGCTCGGTCAGCAGCCGATCCCGATACCCGGCTGCCACCAGGTCGGATTCGGTCGCCGCGTCCTCCCGCAACCGGGTCGGCGATTCCCGCCACGCGGTGAGCACTCCCGCGCGCAGTGTCGTGGTATCGAACGGGTCGTCGCCCACCGTTATCGGGCTCGCCTCAGCGCTCAGTCCGACTCCGATGATCCGGGCGCCGAGCGGCCACCGAACCGGTCACCATTATCAGGTGCCGCACCGGCTTCGGCCTCGTTCGCCGGTTCGATAACTTCGGCCGCGTGATCGCGGGTTGCCGTGCCCGCGGTTTCGGCGGCGATCTCGTTCCCCGGTTCAACGGTCTCCTGATCGGCTTCGCCATCCGCGCCGACCGTCGATGCAATCTCCGGGGTGTCCGTCGCGTCTGCCTCATCGGGCGGCGACAGCTGAGGGTACGAGCCGGCCGAACCCTGAGCAGCATCACCAGCGACGTCCGAAGTCACCGACTGGCCAGAAATATCGAGTCCACCGCTTCCGGTCTCGCCATCCGCACTCTTCGGGTCGCCCGCGCGCTGCGAACCTCCGCCGATCGCGGTAGCACTTTCGGCACCCGACGTGGTATCGGCCGAGACTGCATCGGAACCTTCCCGACCAACAGCGGCAGCACCGGACGTCACCGAGGCACCAGCGGCGGCTGCGTCCACGTCCGCGGAATCCGAAGCACCCCCTGCCTGGGGTGCGGAACCGGTGATCGCGCCCGAGGCGCCCGCGTCTTCGGCATGGTCAGCGGGACCAGCCGCAGCCAATGCACCGGCACCCGTGTCCACACCGGCTTGCGGCGCCGAGCCCGTGATCTCCGCAGATTCTCCACTAATCGAGCCGCCCGCAGCAGAGTTCACATTGTCTGCATCCGCAATCGGGTCCGTCGTCGTATCTGCACTCACCATCCCGGACGCAGCACCAGCCTGCGGTGCCGAGCCCGTGACCTCGGTAGGTACTCCACCGACCGCGCCCGCATCATCCATGCTGCTTGCGTCCGCAGCCCCACCCATCGACGAGTCCGCACCCACAGCGCCGGGCACAACACCGGCTTGCGGCGCCGACCCTGTAGGGGCTGTGGGTGTGGTGTCATGAGCCGCAGACTCCGGCGCGGCGGGTCCGGCAGGCTGTTCGTCGGTGGTGTCGGGTGCGTCTGCTGTCTGTGGGCCGGGCTGGGGCTGCTCGGCAGATTTGGGCGTATCTGTTGCCGCGGGACCGTCAGACCGGGAGGGCTCTTCGGTTTCGCTCTGCTTCGGATCCTCGGTGGTCGTAGCACCCTCGCGCAGGGTGTCGGTGGGGATGAGGTCGACGGCGGCATCGTCGTAGGCCTCGTACAAGGGGGATCCGGAGCCTGCGGGGGCAGGGGTATCGGAGTGGGCGCCGCAACCGTATTCGGTGTGCACCACGTGCCCGTCGGCGCCCATGACATTGGCGCAAACCCCGAACGCGGCGTGCAGTGCGCCCGCCAGCGGGAGGTAGAAACCGCAGGTGCCGCAGTTGGCGGGGGCTGCCTTGGCCATGTCGGTGTCGGGGCCGTATTCGCCGTACCAGCGTTCGGCGGCCTCCAGACGGCCCTCCTGGCTCAGCACCCGGGAGCGGCCGAGCCCCACCTCGTTGGCCAGGTCGTCGACTTCGGGATCGCCGGTGGCGGTGTAACCGGGAACCAGCCGCGGGTCGTCGGCGGGCGGGGCGAGCAGATCGCCTGGAGCCAGATCACCGGGGCGGATGCGCTGCTCCCATGGCACGAACTCCGGTGCGATCAGCGCGTCGGGACCGGGTAGCAGCGCGGATTCGCTGACCGTCGCGTACTCGGCGTCCGGCGCGGCGGCCACCACCACCGCCCACTGCCAGCCGCGATAGCCGGGCAGGGTGGCCTCGAACCGGTGCGTGGCCGCACACTCGTCCTCGGCGTGCACACCCAGATGCGCGCCCACCGCGGACGGTTCCAGTTCCAGGAGCGCACGGCGGGCCAAATCGACGGCGCCGGCCAGGATCGGTCGCACGCTGGAGTCCGAAACAGAAACTGCGCTCACGGCCTACATTTTGCCGTATGAAACGCAAACGGCGTGCGTGGGTGGTCGCTGCCCTGGTCTGCCTGCTCGTACCGGTCGCCTGCGGTCGGCCGCAACCGACCGGTGACGACGTGCCCCGGATGACCGTGCAGGTACTCGGCACCCGCCCGCACGATCCGCGGGCCTTCACCCAGGGGCTGGAAATCCACGGTGACGTGCTGTACGAGAGCACCGGGAAAAACGGCGAGTCGGGTGTGCGCGCCTACGATCTGGCCACCGGCACCGAACTGGCGAGCGCACGACTGCCGCAGCGCTACTTCGGTGAGGGCATCACCCGCACCGGCGACACCCTCTGGCAGCTGACCTGGACCGACGGTGTCGCTTTCGCCCGCGACCCGGACACCCTCGCCGAACGCTCGCAGGTGAACTACCCCGGCGAGGGCTGGGGCCTGTGTACCCGCGGTGACAGTCTGGTCATGAGCGACGGCTCCGCCACTCTCACCTTCCGCGATCCCTCTTCGTTCGCCCGCACCCGCTCGGTACCTCTGACCAGCCACACCGGGGCTCGCCTGAACG
Source organism: Nocardia donostiensis (assembly GCF_002081715.1). Classification (GTDB taxonomy): domain Bacteria; phylum Actinomycetota; class Actinomycetes; order Mycobacteriales; family Mycobacteriaceae; genus Nocardia; species Nocardia donostiensis. The sequence continues at coordinate 5,473 of NZ_MUKP01000042.1, forward strand.
AACTGGACTGCGCCGACGACGGCACCGTCTACGCCAACACCTGGCCCACCGACGACATCCTGCGGATCGACCCCGACACCGGCGAGGTCCTCGCGGTGATCGACGCCTCCGGCCTGCTTCCACCCGCCGACCGGTCACGCACAGACGTCCTCAACGGAATCGCCCAGATCCCCGGCACCGATCGCTTCCTGATCACCGGCAAATACTGGCCCACCACCTTCGAGGTGCATTTCGTTCCGGCCTGAACACGGGCAGGGCGAGACGCGTCACTTTCCGCAGTACGCCAGGCAGGGCCATGAGCTCACACGGCCGATATGCGCCAGAATTGAGGTCGTGACTACTCCCCGCGAGCCCTCCGGTCCTGATCGCGGTCGGTGGGACGGCGAAGAGTATCCACCGGCACAACGTCACCCTGGTTTCGACCGCTACCCCCCACCGAACGTGCCCCACCGCCGCCCTCCGACCTCCGAACCTGGTCCCACCACGCCCCCACCGACCCGGCCTTTCCCCGGCAGCGACCCCCGTGATGTTCCGCAGGCCCCGGACCGGGCGAACCACGCACCCGACGACCGGCTGCGCCCCGGGGACACCTCCCCCGCTGATCGCGGGCAACGCACCCGACGCTTCCCTCTCGGTCGAACCACGGCCGGTGACCAGCCGGAGCAGAACCCCCAACCGCAGCGGGCCCTTCGCCAGACGCCCCCGCCCGCCGGCAATACCCGCAGTACTCGGCCGCTGCCGGGCGACGGGCATGACCCCACCCGCAATCGGCCGGACCCCGAAGCAGGATGGGACCGCTCGGGGTTCTCGGCCCCCGACACCTCCGCTGCCGCCGAAGGCAGCGAACGACCCGGGCGCTTCGCCCGTCTTTTCGGCGGTCGAGCCGAAACCGATGGGCCCGAAGCGGCGCGGCGCCGGTCCAGCGCTACTCCGGGCAACCCGCTCCGCGACGCATCGCGCAGCGAATCCTTCACGTCCCACGACGGACGTGCACCGAGTGACGGTGCCGCTGGGCGCGGTAGCAGCAGGGCAGATCACGGCGGCGGCGGCTCCGGCAGGCAACCCACCCGGATTTTCGCCGACCCGACGCGGGCTTCCGGCCCCGGTGGTCCGGTACCGCCGGGAGCCGAGGAGGCAGATCCCGGCGATTCCGCACCCGTCGGCGACGCCGATGCGCATATCCCGGGCGCCCCGCGGATACCCCGCAAGCTCACGGTCACCCGGGTTGCGGCCCTGCGCGGCCGCCAACTCACGGAGAAGGGTTTCGCGACTTTCCAGCGGGCGGCCAAGGCCGACGGGGCCGATAAATCGGGGCTCACGGCGCTGACCTACGCGACGATGGCGAATTTCGCGCTGGACGCCGCTATCGCGGTCGCGCTGGCCAATACCTTGTTCTTCGCCAGCGCGACCGCCGAGAGCAAAACCAAGGTCGCGCTGTATCTGCTCATCACCATCGCCCCGTTCGCGGTGATCGCGCCGCTCATCGGACCGCTGCTCGACCGGTTGCAGCGCGGGCGCAGGCTGGCGCTGGCGAGTTCGTTCGCGGTGCGCGCAGTGCTTATCGTGGTGCTGATCATCGATTTCGACAGCTGGGCGCTGTACCCGCTGGCGCTGTGCATGATGGTGCTCAGTAAATCGTTCGCGGTACTCAAGAGTGCGGTGACGCCGCGCGTGCTGCCGCCGGGTATCGACCTGGTGCGAACCAATTCCCGTTTGACGGTGTTCGGACTGGTCGGCGGCACCATTGGTGCAGGCGCGGTGGCCGGTGGTGCGGCGGCGCTGTTCGATTCGGTGGGCGCGCTGTGCCTGGCGGTGGTGATCGCGGTCGGCGGCACCTATCTGAGCTGGCGTATCCCCAGCTGGGTGGAGATCACCGAGGGCGAGGTTCCGGCGACGCTGGGCTATCACGGAAAAACCGAGGTGCTGCCCACCGCGGTCCCGCCGCGTAAACGCAGGCAGCCACTGGGCCGGGCGGTGGTCACCGGGTTGTGGGGTAACAGTGCGATCCGGGTGTTGACCGGGTTCCTCACCTTCTATGTGGCGTTCGTCGCCAAAGCCACCGAGCATCGGCCGGTGCAGCAGGCGGCCATGCTCGGGCTGGTTGGCGCGGCAGCCGCGGTCGGCAATTTCGCAGGCAATGCCACCGGGGCCCGGCTGAAATTGGGCAGGCCGGCGCTGATCGTGCTCAACTGCACGGTCGCCTGCACGGTCGTCGCGCTGTTCGCCGTATTCGCCGACAATCTGCTCGGCGCGGCGGTGGCCGCCCTTGTCGCCGCGGCGGCGAGCGCCTTGGCGAAGGTATCGCTGGACGCCTCGATCCAGGACGATCTGCCGCCCGAGTCGATCGCGTCGGGTTTCGGCCGTTCGGAGACGGTGCTGCAACTCAGCTGGGTGGTCGGCGGCGCGGCCGGAGTGCTGCTGCCTACCGACTATTGGAAGGGTTTCGCGGTGGTCACCGCGCTGCTCGCGATCGGCCTGGTCCAGACTGTGCTGAGCCATCGCGGCCACTCGCTGCTGCCCGGCCTGGGCGGCAACCGTCCGCAGCACGCGGAACAACAGGTTCCCCCGACGCTGCCCGATATTCCACAAGGAGATCCGATCCGGTGAGCACACTCAACACCCGCACCATCGTCGCACTGCTCACGGTCGGTCTGCTGGTACTCGGCGCCGCCTTCACCGGTGTGCTGTGGGTGCTGGTGCGCAACGCCGATTCCCGTGACCCGGAAATCACCGCGTACGCGCACGGCACCACCGTCACAGTGCCGCCCTTCATGTATTGCACGGTACGGATGGAGGATTGCCGCTACGGCGAAACCGTCTCCCTCGACGTTCCCGCAGGCTATCCGCTGCAGCTGTCGTTGCCGACGCAGATTTCCGGGGCGCCGTGGCTGATCCAGCAGGTCTACGAGCTGCCCTCCGGCGAGGAGGTCGCCGAGATGAGCGGGCACGCCGAGTTCGACGGGGCGCGCGCGATCACCATCGATTCCCAGCCGGAACCGGACCTGCGACTGGTCGGTGTGGAGATCCAGTTGCCGATTCTGGCGCGGGACGAAACCGGGCGTGAGTTCTATGTGCCGCACGCCGTCTGGTCGATCAAGACGGCGTGATGATGCCCAGGTGCGCGCCCCGCAGTGGGCGCGCGCCGGGAATCAGCGGTCGAGTTCGCGTGCGACGGCCCGGACGACCTCCGAGATACGCTGGGCGGTCTTGCGATCGGGGTACCTACCCTTGCGCAGATCCGGCTGCACCTTGGCCTCCAGCAGCGTGATCATGTCCTCGACCATGCCGTGCAGCTCGTCGGGGGTGTGTTTGCGTTCGACCGGTGCCTTGCGGGCGCCGCGCTCCTGGTTCTGCCGGACCGATGGCGGGGCCTCGATCAGTTTGAGGCTCAGCGCCTGTGGACCGCGGCGGCCTGCCGCCATACCGAATTCGACGCGCTGCCCCGGTTTCAGGGTTTCGATGCCCTGTGGCAGTGCGGACGAGCGGACGTAGACGTCCTCACCCTCGTCCTGGGAAAGGAACCCGAAGCCCTTTTCCACGTCGTACCACTTCACCCTGCCGGTCGGCACTGCGCTCACCCGTTCGTCATTCGAACCCGAAACCGCGTGCCGGCCCGGGCCTTTCCGTCTTGCAAAGCTCCTGCCCCGGGTCGGGCCGCGGGCAGGTGTCACCACTGTTCGAACATTCGAAAAGAACGCGCCCCACAGGCATGCAGGACGCGCTTGATCAAGAGTCTACCCCGGTGCCCACGCGGCGGGCACATCAGTTTTACCGTCGAGCAGTGACGAACCCTCCCGACCTGCCGCCTTCCGGATCCTCCGAACCCCAGCCGGAGCGGTCCGAGCAGCCCACTCAGCCCGAGCGTTCTGCGGCCAGGGGGCCGGGCAACTGGCTCCTGTTTCTGGCCCTCGGCCTTTTCGGCGTGGGGCTGCTGGCGGTTATCGCGATCTTCCTCACGCCGGTGCTGACCGACGGCAAGCCAGGGCTGTGGCTGTATCTGCTGGCGATGCTCAGCCCGCTCGGCTTCGTTATGGCGCTGATTTTCGCGCTGTTGTCCGGCCGCCGAGTCAAGTGACGCAAACCGGTTACCCGCGCGATCCGTTACCCAATCCGCACTGTGATCCTTATCACATAACGGTCTGATAACGGGGTGTGATCCGAGGGTGTCTTCCCTGCGCGCACGTCTTCTAGCTGCACAGAGGCGATTTCAGCGGCTGCGAGACCACCTCGAGATCCTGCCAGACGTACCGGTTACCAAATAGTGATTTTTCGCGGCGTTCGTCGTACCGTCTTAGCCAGCCGGGACAACCGGCACCACCGGCCCGCCGCACCGAGCCTCGCCCCGCGGGTACCGGAACCCCCAAAAGGAACCAGGGGCGAGGGCGGGACGGACACCCTCTCAGTCCGAACCCGAACAGATCAGCTCGCAGGTGCGTACGAGAGGAAGACGAACCCGAATGAGTGGACGCCATCGCAAGCCAACCACTACCGGTCGCACCGTAGCCAAGGTCGCCGTCACCGGCGCCATGATGGGCACGGCAGGTGTGGCCCTCGCCGGTAACGCCAGCGCGGCCCCCGACTCCGACTGGGATCGCCTCGCGCAGTGTGAAGCCGGTGGCAACTGGGGGATCAACACCGGCAACGGCTACCACGGCGGCTTGCAGTTCTCGCAGAGCACCTGGCAGTCGCACGGCGGTAGCGAATACGCGCCGACCGCGAACCAGGCCAGCCGGGAACAGCAGATCGCGGTCGCCGAAAAGGTGCTCGCCTCACAGGGTTGGGGCGCGTGGCCGTCCTGCTCCGCCAAGCTCGGCCTGTCCAGCGCGTCCACCCCGCGTGACGTGCCCGCCGACACACCCGCCTGGCAGGCTCCCGCCGCCCCCCAGGACCAGTCCGCCGATCAGAGCCGCGAGGTCTTCGAAGCGGTCGACCGCGCCCTCGCCGCCGTCCAGGCCCAAGGCATCTACATCCCGCAGCAAGCGCTGGACGTGTTCAACGCCGCAAAGGACAACGGCACCAAGCTGGACCCAGCCGTTGTCAACTTCTACGAAGCCAACAAGGGCCTGCTGCCCTCCTGAGCACCCCCGACTATACGAGAGAGAGCCCCGCATCCGCACGATGCGGGGCTCTCTCTCGTATTCACCTTAGTGGCACGACCTGCGCATAGCCCCGCACCAACCAAACACAGCCAGAGCGAAGACGAAAGCACACGACCCGCAAAGGTACACACAATGGCGGACGCCGGAGCGAAGGCGCAGGACCGCCCCTCAGCGGTTGATAACCGTGACCGGGTGGAGGTACGGCAGCTGCTCGGCAGCGACCGGGAATTCGGTGTCCTCACCGTACGGCGAGAGGTTACCGGAGCGAGACGACGACAGCTCGGTGACCGCGGACTCACCGTCGGGCACCTCGGGCCAGCCGTTGTCGACGTAGGGTTTCTTCGATTTGTTCACCACGGCCTCATTCTGGCATGTCAGCCGGGCCCAGCGGCGAGCCGACGGGCAACATCACTGTCGTCGTAGGCTGGACCGGATGACCGGGACCGACTCTTTGGCCGCCTGGCTCGGTGCGCGCACCGATGCCCAGCTGGTGGCGCTGCTCGAACACAGGCCGGATCTGGCGGTGCCGCTGCCGTCTTCGATGACGGTGCTCGCCGGCCGGGCCGAACAGCGTGCCTCGGTGCTGCGCGCCGCAGACGATCTGAACACCTTGGAGTTCGGCATCGTGGAAACCCTGGCCATGCACAGTGCGGCGGGCGCGGAGCCGCTGACTCGCCAGGAGCTGAAGAAGAAGCTGCGCGACAGGGTGAAGGCCGCCGCCGTCGATGCCGCGCTGGAACGTTTGACCGGGCGCGCCCTGGTCTGGTTCGACGACAACCGGCTACGCCTGGTCCCCGCGGTCGCCGAAGCGCTGCCCTGGCCGTTGGGCAGCAGCACCGAACTACCGGACGCCCTCACCGAACCCGAGGTGCGCGCCGCACTGCCCGACCTCGCCCCCACCGAACACGCGCTGCTGGAGAAACTGGCCGCTACCGGTCCACGGGGACGCACCCGGGATGCCGCGCCGGGCACCCCGGCCGACCGGCCGATCCAGGTTCTGCTCGCGCGCAGGCTGTTGCGCTGGATCGATGACGAGACGGTGGAGCTGCCGGTGCTGGTCGGCCAGATCCTGCGCGGCGAACCGGTCACCGACCCACACACGCTGACCCCGCCGCAGCCCGCATCGGTCGAACGGAGCACCGCCGATGTCGACGCCGCCGCAGCCGGTGAGGTCGGCGAACTGCTGCGTCACTGCGCAGGCATCCTCGAAGTCATGAGCGCCGCGCCCGCACCTGCCTTGCGCGCGGGCGGTCTGGGCGTCCGCGAACTGCGCCGGATCGCGAAGTCGACCGGAGTCGACGAACCACGCGCCGGACTGCTGATCGAACTGCTGGCCGCGGCCAAACTGGTGGACAAGGGCATGCCGGACCCGCCGCCGGACTTCGATTCGACCGATGATTTCTGGGCTCCGACGCCTGCAGCCGATGCCTGGCTGGACGGTTCGCCCGCGCACCGCTGGGTGGTACTCGCGCAGGCGTGGCTGGAATTGGAACGCTGCCCCTGGATGATCGGGATGCGCGACGCCAACGACAAACCACTCCCCGCGCTGGCGCACGAACTGCGCGTCCCGTATGCGGCGCGGGACCGGCGGGCGATTCTCGGCGTCCTCGCCGAATATCCGGCCGGGGCGGCGCTGGAGGCATCCGATATCGCCCAGCTGCTGGTGTGGCGGATGCCGCGGCGGCGCAGGCAGTACCGGTCTGACGTGGTGGGGCATACGTTGGCCGAGGCCAACGCGCTCGGGCTGCTCGGCCGTGGCGCGATCAGCTCACCGGGCAGGGTGCTGCTGCACGATGCGACCGCCGACGCGGAAACCGAGATGGATGCCGCGCTGCCCGACCCGGTGGATCATGTGCTGGTGCAGGCGGATCTGACCGTGGTCGCGCCCGGCCCGCTCACCGCCGAACTGCAGAACCGGATCGCGCTGGTGGCCGATGTGGAATCGGCGGGTGCGGCGACGGTGTACCGGATCGGGGAGGCTTCGGTACGGCGGGCCCTGGATGCGGGTCTGACCGCCGCCGAACTGCACACCCTGTTCGAACGCCATTCCCGCACGCCGGTCCCGCAGGCCCTGACGTATCTGATCGATGATGTGGCGCGCAGGCACGGCCGGTTGCGTGCCGGGATGGCGCAATCCTTCGTCCGCAGCGACGATCCGGCGTTGCTGGCGCAGGTGCTCGCGGCCCCGGTAGCCCATGAGGTGGCGCTGCGGGGTATCGCGCCGACGGTCGCGGTATCGCAGGCGCCGCTGGGGGACCTGCTGGAGCGACTGCGTGCGGCCGGATTCGCGCCGGCAGGTGAGGACGCGGCGGGGACGATCGTGGATCTGCGACGGCGCGGCGCGCGGATCGCAGCGCGGCCGCTGGCCAGGCAACCGTACCGGCCGATTCCGCCGAGCACCGAACAGCTCCAGCAGTTGGTGGCCGAATTGCGGGCCGGTGATCGCGCAGCCGGTGCGCGGGCCGGGCGCTCGGTGCGCGCCGACGGCACCCGGACCAGCACCGCCGCCACGCTGGCATTACTACAGTTGGCAGCCAAAGCGGGGCGCCAGGTGCATATCGGCTACGTGGATGCGCAGGGTGTGGCGACCCAGCGGGTGGTCGAGCCGGTGCGCGTCGGTAACGGCCAACTGGATGCGACGGACCCGGTAACGGGCGCGATCCGGCATTTCACACTGCACCGGATCGCGTCGGTCGCCCTGCTGGACTGATCCCCTGCGCCGATCACACCTCGGCTGCGCCCAGGCAGAAGGTGGTTTTCGGTTCGCTGACGGTGATGAACCGGACGGCATCGGTGCCGCACTGCAGTTCGTCGACCTCGCCGTCGATCCGCTGAATCACCCGGAAACTGGCTTCGGGTGCAGCGCAGTCGATATGGCTGTAGCGCGCGGATTCGCCCTCGGCGTAGCAGCTACCCTCGGTGAAATTGGGTGCCAAGCACAGGAAGGCGGTGGTGCCTCCGTTCATGGTTTCCTCGTAGGGAGTCTGACCCTGGGCGCATTCGGTTTTGCTCTGATGGGTTTCGACTACCTGGTAGACGGCCTTTTCCGAGGAGCAGTCGACCGGTTCGGTCTTGGAGTCGACCATCGACTCCGATACCGAGTTCTCGATGACGTTGATGCAGTCACCGATGTCGGACTTGGCGGCATCGCTGCCCGCATCCTCCACGGCCGAACAGCCGATCACCGCGACCGCGAGTGCGACTGCCGCCACGATGGCGAGCACGATACGCGCGAGCAATCGCATTCCGGGGAATTTCACCTGAAAACCTCTCTCACCGAATATGTCCACGAACCCGTGAACCCGGTGAGGATACCCAGACGGCCGCAGCCGTCGCATCTGGTCACTACCGGGTCCGGGTGTGGTCAGAACAGCGAGAACATTCCCAGCAGCGACAGCGCGATGATGCTGGGAACGAGACGGCCGAGCAGCTGAAAACCGGAGTAGTCCATAGGGATTGCCTTCCACATATCGTCCATCGAGGGAACAGTCGTTCCCACACGAGGACTCTGTCGGCGGCGCTCGCCCGAACGTTACGCGGTCATGACCGCGCAGGTCAGCTGCGCAGGTCCCCCGGGTAGAGGTACTGGTCGGGCGGTGGGGTCGTCCGGTTCAGCCAGGCGTCGAAGAATCCGGTCAGGTCTTCGGTGGTCTTGGATTGGATGAAGGTGCGCAGCTGCGGCATCGATGCGTTGCCGTAGGCGTTCGCGGTGACGAATTCGCGCAGCGCGGCGAAGAACACGTCGTCGCCGAGCTGTTTGCGCAACGCGTGCAAAAACAGCGGGCCGCGATAGTACACCGAGGTGAATTCTTGCCCTGCGCCCGGGTTTTCCAGCGGAATCTCCCAGAAACGCGGTTCGTCTCGCCACTTGCGGATGGTCTCCCGGTACTGCGCATCGACGTCGGCGCCTTCCATCCGTTCCGGCCACAGATAGTCGGCGGTATAGCTGGCGAAACATTCGTTGAGGCAGATATCGGCCCAGCTGTACACCGACACCGAGTCTCCCCACCACTGGTGCGCGATTTCGTGCACCACAGTCTGCAGCTCGGTCCAGGGTGCATAGATGGGGCGTGTCTGGGTTTCCAGCGAGAACGGTAGTTCGGTGTCGATGTAGATACCACCGGAGGTTTCGAACGGGTAGGGCCCGTACAGGCTTTCGGTGAAATCGAGGATTTCCGGCAGCCTGCGCTCCAGTTCGCGGTGGCGTTCGACGCCGGGAGCGAACGCGCTCAGCAGCGGGGTGCCGTCGGCGCGGTGCTGCTCCAGATAGGTGAACCGGTCGATGGCGATGGTGGTCAGGTAGCCGATCACCGGTTTACGCGAGGTCCAGGTGACGGTGCGGGCGCCTGCGCGCACATCGTCGCGGGTGCGCACACCGTTGGACACCACCTCCCATTCGGCGGGCACGGTGGTGTGCAGGGTGAAGGTGGCCTTGTCGCGGGGTGTGTCGTTGAGCGGGTACCAGGTGGCGGCCGAATGCGGTTCGCCTGCGGCGAAAGCCCCGCCGCTCGGTGCGTAGGTCCAGCCTGCGCCCTTGGTGTTCTCGGCGACGCCCGCGTAGTCGACGGTCACGGTGAACGGCAGCCAGGGCAGCAGCGGCAGCGCCGGGCGGATGGTGAGTTCGTGTTCGCCGTGGCGTTCGAAAGTGGCGGGCAGATTGTTCACCGACACCGACGTCACTTGCGGACCGGCGAAATCGAGGTTGAATGAGGTCAGCGCCTGGGTTGCGGTGGCGTCGATCCGGGTCGACCCGGTCAGCTGATGGGCGGCTGGGTCGTAGTCGATATCGACTTCGTAGTGGCTGACGTCGTAGCCGCCGTTGCCGTCCAGCGGGTAGTAGGGGTCACCCAGTCCCGGCGATCCGGCGAGGGGGTCGGCCACGGGTTGCGCTCCGGCCACTCCGGGCGATCCGGCCAGCAGTACCGCCGCTGTCCCGACGAACAGCCAGCCGGGCAACCTCATTCATCCACCTTCCGCCAACGGGTTTGGGTGCCGGGCGCACCGGCCTCGCCGATCGTAGCCGCATCCGGCAGCCCGACCCGGTAACGGCACGACCGGCGCCCGCGTCAGCGGCCGATACCGCCGGGGAGCCGTTGCGGATCCAGGAGCAGCCGCTTGGCGGAGCTGCGGCGCACCTGTTCGGCCAGGGAGAGGTTGTCGGCGAGCAGTTGCCATTCGGCCTCGCTGATCGCCGCGCGGGCGCGTTCGATAACTACCGCGTCGGCGGTGCCCCACGCGATCGGCATGGTGTCGACCGGCAGCCAGCGCTCTCCGACGGTGCGGGAGGCGCGTTCGGCGCGCACGGCGATCGAAGGTACGCGTTCCCCTGGCTGCGCCTGATGGCCGGGCAGTGCCCGCACCTTCCTGGTTACCAGTGCGTACCGCGGTTCGGTGTCCGGGCGTGCAACGTCGACCAGGGCGAGCAGCACCAAACCGCCCGGCTTCGCCCGCGATACCACGGCAGGCACCAATTCACCGTCGGCGTAGAGTTTCTGGATATTCGATCGGCGCGGTGCCCACAGCGCCACCCACAGTGAGGTGGCGGTGCCGAGCACGAAGGCGACGGCGAGCAGATACGACCAGGGGTGGTTCAACCAGATCAGATAGGCGGTGCAGGCCGCGGCGACGACGGCCGCGGCCACCGCCAGGATCCGGAGCCGGCGCAGGTCGGCGACGACTTCGTTGACCGCACGAGCATGCCTGCGGTCGACCGCGAATTCGAAGCGTCGCACGTCACCATTCCTAGCACAGTTTGCGGAGGCAGGACCTCCACTTACGGTCGGCCCTACCCGATGGTCGGCCCGAGCAGGTCATCGGCATCGGTGATGCGGTAGGCATACCCCTGTTCCGCCAGAAAACGCTGCCGATGTGCAGCGTATTCGGCATCGAGGGTGTCGCGGGCGACCACCGAGTAGAAATGTGCCTGTCCACCATCGTGTTTCGGCCGCAGCAGCCTGCCGAGACGCTGCGCCTCCTCCTGCCGCGAACCGAAGGTGCCCGACACCTGCACGGCCACCGACGCTTCCGGCAGATCGATGGAGAAATTGGCGACCTTGCTCACCACCAGCACCGGGATCTCGCCGCGGCGGAAGGCGTCGAACAGCGCTTCGCGCTCCTTGGTCTTGGTCGAACCCTGGATCACCGGGGCGTCCAGCGCGACACCCAGTTCGTCCAGCTGCTCCAGATACGCGCCGATCACCAGGGTGGGTGCGTCCTTGTGAGCGGCCAGGATGGACTCGACAACCGCGATCTTGGTGCGCGCTGTGGAGCACAGTTTGTAGCGTTCATCGGGCTCGGCCGTCGCATAGGTCATCCGCTCGGCGTCGGTGAGCGTCACCCGCACCTCGATACAGTCGGCGGGCGCGATCCAGCCCTGGGCCTCGATGTCCTTCCACGGTGCGTCGTAGCGTTTGGGGCCGATCAGCGAGAACACATCGCCCTCGCGGCCGTCCTCACGAACCAGGGTCGCGGTCAGCCCCAGCCGCCGCCGCGACTGCAGATCGGCCGTCATCCGGAAGACCGGTGCGGGCAGCAGATGCACCTCGTCGTAGATCACCAGCCCCCAGTCGCGGCTGTCGAACAGCTCCAGATGTTTGTATTCACCTTTGCTGCGCCGGGTGATCACCTGATAGGTGGCGATGGTGACCGGGCGGATCTCCTTACGCTCCCCCGAGTACTCGCCGATTTCCTCCTCGGTCAGCGAGGTGCGGGCCAGCAGTTCACGCCGCCACTGCCGTCCGGCCACGGTATTGGTGACCAGGATCAGTGTGGTCGCCTTCGCCTTGGCCATGGCGGCCGCGCCGACCATCGTCTTCCCTGCACCGCAGGGCAGCACCACCACGCCCGAGCCACCCGCCCAGAACGAGTCGGTGGCCATCTCCTGGTAGTCGCGCAGCTGCCAGTGCCCGCCCGCGAAGTCCAGTTCGATCGGGTGGGCTTCGCCGTCGACGTATCCGGCAAGGTCCTCGGCGGGCCACCCGATCTTGAGCAGCATCTGTTTGATGTGGCCGCGTTCGGACGCGTGCACGACCACGGTGTCGTCGTCGATGCGCGCCCCCAGCATCGGCGCGATCTTCTTGTGCCGCAGCACCTCCTCTAGCACGGCCCGGTCCAGGCTCACCATGGTCAGGCCGTGGGCAGGGTGTTTCACCAGCTGCAACCGCCCGTACCTGGCCATGGTGTCGACGATGTCGACGAGCAGCGGCTGAGGCACCGCGTACCGCGAATAGCTGACCAGGGCGTCCACCACCTGCTCGGCGTCGTGACCCGCGGCGCGGGCGTTCCACAGCGCCAGCGGCGTCACCCGGTAGGTGTGCACATGCTCGGGTGCGCGTTCGAGTTCGGCGAACGGGGCGATGGCCTGGCGCGCGGCGTCCGCCAGCTCGTGGTCGACCTCGAGCAGCAGCGTTTTGTCACTTTGAACAATCAGCGGACCGTCGGTCACGGCGCCTCCTCACCTCGGCTGTTCCCATTGTTCCCGACTCCCCCGACAGACACCGACAGACACCGACAGACACCGGCGGCGGTGGCGCAGCGGTCCAGCAGCGGTGAACTGGACCGAGACCAACCGACCCCGAGTGGGCGAAGATTTCTGTCGTGATCGAGACGACGGCGGCGGCGGGAGTCGCGGCAGCGGCGCTGGGCATGGTGCTCACCCCCGGCCCGAACATGATGTATCTGGTATCCCGTACGGTAACCCAAGGCCGCACCGCCGGGCTCATCTCCCTCTGTGGGGTCGCGGCTGGATTCGGGGTGTATCTGATCGCGGCGGCAGCCGGGATCACCGCGGTGTTCGCGATGGTGCCGCAGCTGTATCTGGCCTTGAAGCTAGCGGGGGTGTGCTATCTGGCCTGGCTGGCCTGGCAGGCGCTGCGACCCGGCGGGGCCGCGGTGTTCTCCCCGGCCCAGCTGCCCGCCGCCCCGGCTCGCAGGTTGTTCGCGATGGGGCTGCTGACCAATCTGTTGAACCCGAAGATCGCCATCATGTACCTGGCGTTGATCCCGCAGTTCGTGGTTCCCGGCCGCGGCCCGATCTGGTTGCAGAGTCTGTGTCTGGGCGCGGTGCAGATCACGGTCGCGCTGGCGGGCAACGGCCTCATCGTGCTCGTGGCGGGCCGGATCGCGGTCTTCCTCGCCGATCGCCCGGTCTGGTTGCGGGTGCAGCGTTACCTGATGGGAACCGTGCTGGCGGGTATCGCCGCGGTGCTGGTCACCGACCGCACCCGCCCTGTGCCCGCCTGACTCGCTCACCGGGTGCGTAGGAACCCGAGCCGGTGGATGGCCTCGTCCAGGGTTTCCGGCCGCTTGCAGAACGTGAACCGGACCAGGTGACGCCAGGACGCCGCGTCATCGGTGAACACGCTGACCGGCACGGCCGCGACACCGAGCCGGTGCGGTATGGCGCGGCAGAATGCGAGTCCGTCGGACTCGCCTAGCGGCCGGATATCGGCGCAGACGAAATAGCTGCCTGAACTCCTGTACACCCGGAAACCGAGTTCGGCAAGCGCAGCCGACAGGCGAAGCCGCTCATCTGACAGGACACCGCGCAGGCGGGCGACCCAGTCGAGTTCCTGGGTCAGCGCGTGGGCGACCGCGGGTTGGAACGGTCCGCCGCCGACGAAGGTCAGGAACTGTTTCGCGGCGATCACCCCGTCGATCAACGAGGCCGGGCCGCACACCCAACCGATCTTCCAGCCGGTGACGCTGAACGTTTTCGCCGCGCTCGACACCACCAGGGTGCGCTCGGCCATTCCGGGAAGAGTCGAGATGCTGATGTGCTCGGTGCCGTCGTAGACCAGATGCTCGTACACCTCGTCGGTGAGCACGAGCAGATCGTTGGCGCAGGCGATCTCGGCGACGGCGGCCAGATCGGCTCGGTCGAGGACGACGCCGGTCGGGTTGTGCGGGGAGTTCAGCACCAGCATCCGAGTGGCCGGGGTGATCGCGGCCCGCAGGCTGTCGTGGTCGAGCACGAAGCGGTCGCCGTCGGGTACCAGGCGTGCCGTGCGCCGCTGCGCTCCGGCCAGCGCGACGGCGGCCGGGTAGGAGTCGTAGTACGGCTCGATCAACACCACCTCTCGGCCCGGCTCGACCAGGCCGAGCACAGCGGCGCTGATCGCCTCGGTGGCTCCGACGGTGACCAGCACCTCGGTGTCGGGGTCGTAGTCGATGCCATAGCGGCGGGACCGGTCGGCGGCGATCGCGCGTCGCAGCACCGGCATGCCCCGGCCTGGCGGGTACTGGTTGAGCCCGTCGGCGATCGCGGCGCGCGCCACCTCGAGCATGCCCACGGGCCCGTCACTGTCCGGGAAGCCCTGCCCGAGGTTGATCGCGTCGTTCGCGACGGCAAGGTCGGTCATCTCGGCGAAGATGGTGGCGGCGAACGGCCGCAGCCGGGCGACGGTCGGCAACTGCTCGGGCACGGCTCAGCGCTTCCGGCTGTTGGGTAATTTGTCCGGATTGGCCATGTCGTAGGTTCCCCAGATCAGCCCGTCGCGGACGGTGAAACCGATCACCCGCTGCGGGTAGCCGGGTTTGCCCTCCACCGCATCGCGCCCCTGCGCGATGAATCCCAGCTGCCCGTTCACCAGCACGGGCTCGAATTCGCCGGAGTCGGTCGGCAACTCGTCCATCCCGTACTTGCGCATCAAGCCGATGAAGAAGCGCGCGATCCGCTCGGGCCCGCTGATGACGTTGATCGCGGTCGAGGTGGTGCCGTTCGCGTCGCCGATCATGGTGGACTCCGGATGCAGCGTGGCGGCGATCGCCTGCACATCGCCGGTGGCCAGCGCGGCGACGAACCGCTTGATCGCTTCGTCGTGTTCACTGTCGGGCACCGCGCGGGGGCACCGCTGGGCCGCTTTCCGCGCCCGCACCGCGAGCTGTCTGGCCGCATCGGCCGAGACGCCGAGGATATCGCCGATTTCGTCGAACGGCACCGAAAGCCCGTCGTGCAGCACAAAAGCCACCCGCTGCGGCGGGGTCAGCGAATCGAGCACGACCAGCGCCGCCAGCCGGAACTCTTGGCTGCGCACCGCCAGCTCTAGTGGGTCAGGACTAGCGGAAGGAACCAGATCGGCGATCACCGGTTCGGGCAACCATTGGCCGATATAGCTTTCGCGCCGCACCGCCGCGCTACGCAGCCGGTCCAGGCAGATCCGGCCGACCACGGTGGTCAGCCAGGCCCGCAGATCCTCGATCTCCGACTGCCGCGCCCCCGCCAGCCGCAGCCAGCTTTCCTGTACCGCGTCCTCGGCGTCGGCGGCGCTGCCGGTGAGCCGGTAGGCGACCGCGAGCAGATGCGCTCGATGCGATTCGAACAGATCGGCCAAAAGCGCGGCAACCATCACCGGATTCTATGACCCACCCGCCGCGCGGCTTCCGCAGCACCCGGCCGCGGCCCGAAAACCGGGTGATTCTCCCAGTACAGCTGTGCCACGATGACGCGATGAAGGAGCGCACACTGACCGACGGCACGGTCTGGTTGTCCCGGCCGACGGAAGCCGATATCGACGCCATGGTCGCCCACTGTCAGCATCCGTCCATCGGCGCGTGGATCACGATCCCGGTGCCGTACGGCCGCGAGGACGCCGAAACCTTCCTGCGCGACATGGCCGAACCCGGCTGGTCGGGGCGCAACCCGATCTGGGCGCTGCGACCGCACGAGAACGGGCCGCTCATCGGCACGGTCCGGGTCGGCGGCCAGGACGAGACTGCGGGCGAGGTCGGCTACTGGCTCGCGCACGAACACCGGGGACGCGGCCTGATGTCACGTGCGGTGGCGCTGGTCTGCGAGTTCGGTTTCGATCCCGCCGGTATGGATCTGGCACGGATCGGCTGGCACGCCTACGTAGGCAATCACGCCTCGGCAGCAGTTGTGCGGCGCAACGGCTTTCGCTACGAGGGCATGGCCCGGCTCGGCGCCGTTCACCGCGACGTCCGGCGCGACACCTGGCTGGCCGGGCGGCTGGCCACCGACCCGCCCGGCCCGGCCGACGGCTGGCCCGCCGGTATCTGAACGACCGGCGGGCCGGTAACCGCACCTCGGCGAGCCGGGCAACCGATGAGGTTCAGTTCTCGCGACGCTGCCGCACCGCGTCGGCCAGCCGATCCAGCTGCCGCTCGGTGGTCGCCCAGTCGATGCAGGCGTCGGTGATGGACTGGCCGTACGTCAAGTCCCCGGAATGGCCGAGGGTCAGATCCTGCCTGCCTGCGACCAGGAAACTCTCCAGCATCACCCCGACAATGCCCTGCTCGCCCGCGGCCAGCCGTTCGGCGATATCGGTGACGACGTCGACCTGCTTGTTGTGATCTTTGTTGCTGTTGCCGTGGCTGGCGTCGACCACCAGCCGCTGCGGCAGCGACGCCTTCTCCAGCCGCATAACCGCCTCGGCGACCGAGGCCGCATCATAGTTCGGGCCGGTGCTGCCACCACGCAGGATGATATGGCAGTCCGGGTTGCCCGCGGTGCGGATCAGCGCGGACCGGCCGTCCAGATCGGTGCCGGGGAACACATGGCTGGCGGCGGCGGCGCGCACACCGTCCACTGCGACCTGCACGTCGCCGTCGGTTCCGTTCTTGATGCCGACCGGCATGGACAGCGCGCTGCTCAGCTGGCGGTGCACCTGACTGGCTGCGGTACGCGCGCCGATGGCGCCGTAGGAAACCAGGTCGGCGATGTACTGCGGGGTGATCGTTTCGAGGAACTCGCACGCCACCGGCAGTCCGAGGGCGGTGATATCGGTGAGCAGTTTGCGGCCGATGCCCAGACCGGTGTTGACGTCGAAGCTGCCGTCCAGGTGCGGGTCGTTGATCAGGCCCTTCCAGCCGAGCGTGGTGCGTGGTTTCTCGAAGTACACCCGCATCACCACATGCAGCCGGTCGCCGACTTCGGCGGCCTTGGCAGCAAGACGGCTCGCGTAGTCGAGGGCAGCGGCGGGATCGTGCACCGAGCACGGGCCGACGATCACCATCAGGCGGTTGTCGTCGCCGTTGAGTACGTCGACCGTGGCTTTGCGGCCCGCGCGGACGGTATCGGCGAGATCGTCGGTGATCGCGTGGACACGGCGCACCTCCGCAGGCGAACGCAGCGGGCTCACGTCGAGGGTGCGGCGATCATCGAGATCGGAATGGCTGACGTCGATATCGGCTGCTGTAGTCATCGTGGGTGGGTTTCCTTCTGTTCTGGCCGACCCACCGAGAGAACCCGTCGAGCCGGTCGTCATCCGGCTCGGGGTGAAACTGGTCAGCGCGCGCGTTTGCCGACCGGCCCACCCAGGGCCGGCTTGCTAAACCAGAAATACACGCGCTGCACGTCGGCCACCGTACCAGGCGGCGTCCGACCGGTGCCCGTCCGAGCTGCCTCATATGTTGTGAAGTGACGAAGCACACCAGATCACAGCCCGGACGGGGCGGGCGGCTAACCCAGCGAACCGGGCACATAGTCACCGGCGGGGGTGTGCGCGATGGCATTCATCCGGTTCCAGGCGTTGATGGCGGCGATCGCGGCGATCAGGCCGCCGATCTGATCGTCGTCGTAGTGCTTGCGGACTTGCTGCCACACTTCGTCGGTCACCCCGCCACCGTCCGCGACCCGGGTGGCCTGTTCGGTCAGCGCCAGCGCGGCGCGCTCGGGTTCGGTGAACACCGTCGCTTCTCGCCAGGCTGCGACCAGGTTCAGCCGCGTCGCGGATTCACCGGCGTGGGCGGCGTCCTTGGTGTGCATATCGACGCAGAAGCTGCAGCCGTTGATCTGGCTGGCCCGGATCTTGACCAGTTCGTAGGTGGCCTTGGGCAGACCGGAGTCATCGATCGCTTTGGATGCGGTGATCAGGCGCTTGGCGAAGCTGGCGGTGACGTTGCTGCCGTAGAGGTTGAAGCGGGGTTCCATGGCCTGTCCCTTCGTTGTCGGGGTTTCGTCAGGACGACGACGCGGCACGGGCAGGTGTGACAACGCTCGGCAGTGATCTGTATCACACGCTGAAATCGTAGCTGACGCCGGTCAGTTTCTCCGACAGATCCCACAGCGCTCGCGCAGCCAACTCGTCCCTGGAGCGTTTCGACGAACCGGAACGGCCCGGGTGCCCACGCATACCGCCCCAGCTCTCCGGGCCGTAATAGCCGCCGGGTTCAACCCGTGCGGCGGTGGCCGCGTACAACTCGGGCAGCGCGCCCATCTCGGCGGTCTGTGCGAACAGCCTGTTGCCGATCGCCATCACGACATCCAGGAACGATTCGGTGTGCGACTGCAGTTCGGTGGACGCGTAACCGGGATGCGCGGCCAGCGACAGCTTCGACGATCCCGCGGCGGTGAGCTTGCGCTGCAGTTCATAGGCGAACAGCAGATTCGCCAGCTTGGCCTGCCCGTAGGCCTGCCAGCGCTGGTATTTGCGGTGCTCCCAGTTCAGATCGGCCAGGTCGATGGTGCCGATGGCGTGCGCACCGCTGGACACGGTGACGATCCGATCGGAGATCTTGCCGAGCAGTAGCCCGGTGAGCGCGAAATGGCCAAGGTGGTTGGTGCCGATCTGGGTTTCGAAACCGTCGACGGTGCGGCGGTACGGGACCGCCATCACCCCGGCGTTGTTGATCAGCACATCGGCCCGGTCGATGCCGTCGGCGAAAGCGCGCACCGAGCTCAGGTCGGCGAGATCGAGTTCGCGCACCTCGGCGTGCTTGCCGATCCGGGCGGCGACAGCACGGCCTTTGTCGAGGTTGCGGCAGGCCAGCACCACATGGGCGCCCGCATCGGCCAGCACTCGCGCAGCGACCGCGCCCAGGCCGCTGTTGGCACCGGTGACGAGGAAAGTTCGGCCGTGTTGATCGGGGATATCCCCGACGCCCCACCTACTCATGACGTGAGTCTAAGTCCGCACACCGGACCCCCACCCCAGCGAAACGACAGAACCGGCGGCACAAGCGCTTCCCCATTCAGATAGGGTTGCCTAACCTATTGTCACCCCAGATATGCACCGCACGCACCGTCCCCCGCCGATCCGTTCTTTGTGAGGCACACCGTGAGTTCGACTTCCACCGCCCCCCGCGCCCACCGCGACGGCTATGTGCCGTTCCCCGACACAGCAGCGCAGGAATATCGCGCCGCGGGCTACTGGACCGGACGTTGCCTCGGTGACCTGCTGCGCGATACCGCGCGGCGCATCCCGGACCGGCAGGCGCTGCTCGCCGACCGCCCGCTGACCTATGCCGAACTCGATGCCGAAGCCGACCGCATGGCCCATGGCCTGCTCGCCCTCGGTATCGCGCCCGGCGACCGGGTGGTGGTGCAACTGCCGAACGTGCCCGAATTCCTGACCGTGCTGTTCGGCCTGCTGCGGGCCGGAATCATCCCGGTACTCACCCTGCCCGCGCATCGCCGGGCCGAGATCGAGCATCTGGCCGGTTTATCCGGCGCTGTCGCCTATGTCATCGCCGACAACTCCGCCGGTTTCGACTACCGCGAGCTCGCCGCCACCGTGCGCGAAGCGGTGCCGACGCTCGAACATGTGCTGGTTCTCGGCGATCCCGGCGCATTCACCGATCTACGTTCTGTGCCCCGCGACGGCGCCACCCTGCCCGAGATCGACGCGAGCGATATCGCGCTGATGCTGGTTTCCGGCGGCACCACCGGCCTGCCCAAACTGATCGCCCGCACCCACGACGACTACGTCTACAACGCGACCGCGGGCGCGCAGGTGTGTGCCCTGACCGAAGACGACGTCTACCTGACAGCCCTGCCTGCGGCGCACAACTTCCCGTTGGCCTGCCCCGGCATCCTGGGCACCATCGCTGCCGGCGGCGCGGTCACCTTTGTCACCGACCCGAGCCCGGAGAACGCCTTCGCCGCCATCGAACGGCACCGGGTCACCGTCACCGGCGTGGTGCCGCCGCTGGCCCAATTGTGGTGCGCGGCCGTGGAATGGGAGGACGCCGACCTGTCGTCGCTGCGGCTGTTGCAGGTCGGCGGCGCCAAACTGGCCGAGGTCAACGCGCGCGAGGTGGGGCCCGCGCTCGGGGTGACGCTACAGCAGGTGTTCGGGATGGCCGAAGGCTTGATCAACTACACCCGCTTGGACGACTCCGACGAACTGGTGTGCACCACACAGGGCAGGCCGGTATCACCCGCCGACGAGGTGCGGATCGTCGATGCCGACGGTAACGATGTCGCCCCCGGCGCGGAGGGCGAACTGCTCACCAGGGGGCCGTACACGATTCGCGGCTACTACCGGGCCCCCGAACACAATGCCCGCACCTTCACCTCGGACGGTTTCTACCGTAGCGGCGATCTGGTACGGCAGCTGTCCAGCGGCCACCTGATGGTGTCGGGCCGGATCAAGGACGTGATCAACCGCGGCGGCGAGAACATCTCCTGCGATGAGCTGGAAGAGCATCTGCTCGCCCATCCGGCAGTCCGCCACGCCGCGGCCCTTGGCCTGCCCGATCCCGCGCTCGGCGAGAAGGTGTGCGTGGTGCTGGTCGTCAATGGCGAGGTCCCCACCCTGGCCGAGATCAAATCTTTCCTCACCGAACGCGGCCTGGCCACCTACAAGCTCCCGGATGTGCTGCGCACGGCCGACAGCCTGCCCGTCACCGCGGTCGGCAAGATCGACAAGAAAGCATTGCGCGCAGATACCTGAGCCACGCTGTAGCGGCAGAGCGAGCATGGCGGCGTCACTGCTGACGCCGCCATGCCGGTACAACGTCTGAGCTGCTACGCCTTGCCTTGCGCCTTCACCACATACGGCGCGACACTGCCCAGTTTCTCGCAGGTCTCCTCGAATTCACGCTCGGGCCGCGACTGCCCGACCACACCCGCGCCAGCCCGCAGCCACGCACCCTCGGTGGTTTGGTACACCGCGCGCAACACCAGCGTCGCTTCCAGTGCCCCGGTCGGCGACACCGCCACTACCGCGCCGGAGTACAGCCCGCGCGGTTGGTTGTCGAGCCGGAAAATCGAGTCCACGCCTTCCCGTTTCGGGATGCCTGCGGCAGTCACCGACGGAAACAGCACCTCCAGTGCATCCCAACTGGTCCGGTCGGCGGCCAGGGTGCCGCGCACGGTCGATGCGAGATGCTGCACACTGCCGCGCTCGCGTACGGCCATGAAATCGGATACGGCGGGGGTACCTGGCTCGGCGACCGCCGCGATCTCGGCGAAGGAGGTCTGCACCGAAATAGCGTGCTCGGCGATTTCCTTCGGGTCGGTGACCAGGTCGGCTCTGGCCGCCATATCGATGTCGGCGCCGAGCCCGAAGGCGCGGGTGCCTGCCAGCGGTTCGGTGGTCACCACCCGGTTGTCGTCGACCGAGGCAACCAGTTCCGGGCTGAAACCGGCCGCCTCCAATCCGCCGAGGCGCAGCAGGAAGGAACGCGCCGGGGTGTTATTGGCGCGGCCGAGCCGATAGGTGGCGGGCATATCCACCGCGAACGGCAGATCGACCCGGCGCGACAGAATCACTTTCTGGTATCGGCCGGCCCGGATCTCGGCGACCGCTTCGGCCACTCGGTCGCGGTAGCCGGTGGGATCGAGGCGGATGTCGACCGGATGCGGGCGCGGCAGGTCGCTCTGCTGCGATCCGGCGATCAGGTCGTGGATCTGGGCGGTCTCGTCCTCGGTCGCACCGCTGATCCGGATACCGGATTCACTCACCCGGACCTCGATACGCGGAATCATCACGTGCACCAGCGGGGTATGCGGCTGCAGGTATTCGGTGGCGCTGAGCGACCAGGCGCAGAATTCGAATCCGATCCAGCCGTAGGCATTGCGCTCCGCCAGCGGCAGGGAGCCCAGTGCCGTGTCGACAGCCCGGGCCGGGCTGTCCGACCACCCGCTGGTGGTCGTGGTTCCATCCCAGGTCACCCGCAGCTCGGTGGCGTCGAGTTCGACACCGCCGATCGGGTCGGCTGCGAACACCCATTCGTCCGGGCGTTCGTAGACGATGTACTCACCGAACCGTTCGGCTACCGCGAGCCGGGACATCGCTGCCGCCGGATCCGTCACATGCTCGATGCGCGAGCGCTCGTCCGTGGTCGACAACGAACCTCCAAGGTAACCCTGACCTAACTTCGGTCGGTAAGGTTAGCATTACCTCTACAACATGGGGTGTGTCAGTGGACATACCGGGCGGTTTTCGACTCGCTTGCCGGAGTCCCTGCGCCGTCGGCCGCGGCGAGCTTGAATAGAGGCATCGCTGATTTCGCGGGAGGACCACGTTGCGCAGGACCGAACCATGATCGACCGCCGCGGCGCACCGCCGCCGCCCTCGACACCGGATGCACGCTCGGATTCGGTAGTCGTGCTGGTGGATTCGACGTCCAAGGTGGAACGTGAACTGATCGGCGCCTGGATCGGCGAAGGCGGGCTCACCGCAGAGCTGGGCCTCGATGCTCCGATCACCCAACTCGATCTCGACGCCGCCGCCATCGCCGACCGGCTCACCGGACGCGGCGACGATCCGCTGGTGGTTCCGGTGCGGGTGCTGTGGCTGCCCCCGGCACGCGATGGGGTCCGCCGGGTCGCCTTCACCGATCTCGCCATGTTCAGCAACCCGCGCAAACCGCACCGGCTGGCCCAGCGCAGGCTGATCGGCCGCGCACCGGACCGGCATCTGATCCTCACCGGTAGCCCAGCCCGACTCAGCGAACTGCGCGCCAACAACCCCGCAGCTGCGGCCCTGCACGAGGCGGGCAGCTCCGAACCTTTCGCGCGGGCGGTGCTGCGCGCCGCTGTCGTCGCACTGGAACGCGCCGAACGTACCGTCATCGGCGACCGTTACAAGGTGCCGCGGCTGGTGGCCGAGGAAATCCTCGACTCCCCCGAATTCCTGCGCCGCCTCGAACTCATCGCCGACCGCATCGGCGCCGACGAACAGGACGTGTACCGGCGGGCGGAAAAAGCGCTGCGGGAGCTCGTCGCCGCACAGAGCAGACTGGTGTCGGACCTGTTCACCCAGGCCATGCGCCCGGTGCACGCCTCGACCTGGAAAGTGGAGAGCGACGACACCGGCCTGTGCGCGCTGCGGGACCTCAACCGCCGCTACCCGTTGGTGTTCCTGCCCTCGCACCGCTCCTACGTCGACGCATTCGTGCTAGGCGATGTCTTGGCCCGCAACGATTTCCCACCCAATCACGTGATCGGCGGGGCGAATCTGCGGTTCTGGCCGATCGGTCCGATCGCTCGCCGCACCGGAACGGTGTTCATCCGCCGCAGCTTCGGTGACGACGAGGTATACAAGGCGGTGGTCGAGGAATACTTCGGCTATCTGCTGGCCAAACGGTTCAATCTGGAATGGTATTTCGAGGGCGGCCGCACCCGCACCGGCAAGCTGCGGCCGCCGCGCTACGGGCTGCTGAACTATCTGGCTACCGCAGTGCGCAGGAACCGGATCGAAGACGTGATGCTGGTGCCCGTGTCGATCACCTACGAACGGCTCAACGAGCTGGGCGCCATCGCCACCGAGCAGGCGGGCGGTGTAAAGAAATCCGAGGGCCTGGCCTGGCTGGCCCGCTATGTGCGGAGTCAGCAGCATTCCGCGGGCCGGGTCTACGTCCGGTTCGGCACGCCGTTGTCGGCCCGCGAACGTTTGGCCGCGCACGGCGATCCGCTGACCGTCCCGCCGATAGCCATTCCGCTGCATCGCACGGACACCGCCGCACAGCCCGGCGAAACCACCGCTGTGCGCGAGGATCACAGCGAAACCGCCGAACTGGAACGCACCGCCGTGCAACGGCTCGCCTTCGAGATCGCTGTCGGCATCAACGCGGTCACCCCGATCACCGTCAACGCACTGGCCACCCTGGCCCTGCTCGGCGTGCAGGAACGCGCGCTCACCCTGCGGGAGGTGCGTCATCTGCTCACACCCGTACTTGGCTACATCGAGCGCCGTGATCTGCCGCGCGGCGAAGTGGAGGCGTTGCGCGACGAGCAGAGCCTGGCCGTAGTACTGGAGCAGCTGTCGCTGGCCCGGGTGGTCACCGTGTACCGGGGCGGCCTGGAGCCGGTGTACTCGATCGAATCCGGCGCCCATCTCGAGGCCGCGTTCTACCGCAACAGCGCGGTGCACTGGTTCGTCGACCGGGCGATCCTGGAACTGTCCATCCTCGCCGCCGCCGAAGCCGTCGTCGGCGATCCGGTGGTCGCAGCGGCGGTGGAACCGATCACCGCCGAGGTCGTGGTTCCCGAAGCGCCGCACCGCCAGGAAACCGATCCGCTGAGCGAAGGCTGGGCCGAAGCCTACCGGCTGCGCGACCTGTTGAAATTCGAATTCTTCTTCCCCGACCGCGCCGAATTCGCCGCCAATATGACCTCGGAAATGCTGCTGGTCGACCCGGACTGGTTCCAGCGCAGACGCGACAACACCGTGGGCGCCGATATCCTGGCGAAACTCACCGAGTCGGGGTTCATGATGGCCCACCGCGTGCTGCGTTCCTTCTTCGATGCCCAGCTGGTGGTCGCCGAACGCCTGGCCGCCCGCGATCCCAGCCTCGAGATCGACCGGAAAGAACTCATCACCGAATGCGTGGCCGTCGGCAAACAGATGTTGCTGCAGCAGCGTTTGCACAGCCCGGAATCGGTGTCGACCGAACTGTTCACTTCCGCTGTGAAGCTTGCGGACAATCACGATCTACTCGCGCCCGCGGAAGCCGAATCCGCTTCGGCGCGAAAAGAACTCACCGCGCGCCGCACCGAATTCGCCGAGCAGCTTCGGGAAATCAGCAGGCGGATCTCCTGGGCCGCCACGCTCGACCCGTCCAACCGCCCACCCGCGGAGGCATAGTGGGCACCACGAACACGAGCCTCGACACCGCGATATCCGATATCCGCTCGGGCCAACAGGGGCCGGCCATTGCCGCATTTTTCGATTTCACCGCGGTCTCCGACTCCGGCAGCCGGTACCGCGGACTCCTGCGCGGCCGGGACCGGAAAGTAGCCCAACTGCTGCTCACCGGTATCCCCCGCGACGGCGGGGACGCCGCCTACGGTCGATACCTGCACACCGCAGGCGAACTGCTGGCCGGACGCACCGAGGACGAACTCGCCGCGCTAGGCGACCGCCTGTTCCGCCGCGCCGGCTACGGCAGGTTGTATCCGGAGGCCTGGCGGTTGATCGCCGCGCATCGAGCCGCCGGTCACACCATCGTGCTGATCAGCTCACTGACCGAATTCCAGGTCGCCCCCGCTGCCGCCGTGCTCGGTATCGACCATGTGCTGTGCACCCGGATGGTCGTGGTGGACGGCAGGCTCACCGGGCAGCCCGCAGACAAGGTGCTGTGGCGCCAACGCAAGGCTGATGCCGCGGCCGAGTTCGCCGCCGCCGATGGGGTGGCCCTGGAAAACAGTTACGCCTACACCGGGGCGGCCGCCGACCTGCCGCTGCTGTCACTCGTCGGCCACCCCTGCACCACCTCCCCCGATACCGGCCTCGTCACCGCGGCCACCGAACGTGACCTGCCGCTACTGACCTTCCGGCCACGTAACCCACCTGATCCGGGCGACTATGCGCGGACATTCGCCGGATTCGGTGGGCTGATCGGCGGCTCGCTGTTCGGGGTGCTGGTCAAGTCCTACACTCGGCAGCGCAGGCCGATGGCCGATTCGCTGATGAAATACGGCACCGCCGCAACCTTGCGCCTATGCGGGGTGCGGCTGCGGGTGACCGGGCAAGAGCACGCGCGCACCCCGCGGCCCGCCGTTTTCGTGTTCAACCACCAGAGCCAGTTCGATGTCATCATCGTGCCCGCGGTACTGCAGGGCGGGGTTACCGGTATCGGCAAGAAGGAACTGACCCGCAACCCGGTGTTCGGGCCGCTCATGCGGTTCGTCGGGGTCACCTTCATCGACCGCGGCGATACCGCGCGGGCGAAGGCATCACTGGAACCGGTGGTGGCGACGCTACGCGACGGCCTGTCGATCGCAGTCGCCCCGGAAGGCACCCGCTCCTACACCCCGGAGGTCGGTCCGTTCAAGAAGGGCGCATTCCATATCGCGCTACAGGCCGGAGTGCCGGTTATCCCGGTGATCATCCGCAATGCAGGCGAGCTGTCCTGGCGGGATTCGATGATCGTCCGCCGCGGCACCGTGGATGTGACGATCGGCGAACCGATCGACGTCAGCGGCTGGGACCCAGCCGATATGCACGACGAGGTCGCCGCAGTCCGGCAGCTGTTCATCGACACGCTGCTGGATTGGCCGAGTTGACAGCTACTACAGCTACACCGAGCGGCCGAACAGCAGCTTCCACGGCATGAGCGCCGATTCCAGCTGCACCTTCAGGCTCATCTTGGAGGCACCGAGCGTGCGTTCTTCGAACCGGATCGGCACTTCGGCGATGGTGATACCGCGCCGCACGGCGCGGTAGTTCATCTCCACCTGGAACGAATAGCCGTTGCTGCGGATCGAGGCGACGTCGATGGCACGCAGCGTATCGGCCTGCCACGCCTTGAACCCGGCGGTGGCGTCCTTGACGCCGAGCCGCAGGATCAGGTTCACGTAGAAGTTCGCCCACGCCGACAGCGCCTTGCGATACCACTTCCATTCCGCGGCAGTGGAGCCGCCGGGCACGTAGCGGGAGCCGAGCACGACACCGGCGTCGGTGGTGGTGAGCTTGTCGAGCATGGCCGGGATGACCTCGGCCGGGTGCGACAGGTCGGCGTCCATCTGGATCACCACATCGGCGCCTTCGTCGAGGGCGCGGGTGATACCGGCCACATAGGCGCGTCCCAACCCGTCCTTTTCGGTGCGGTGCAGCACCCCCACGACATCGGGCAGTTCGACAGCGAGCTTGTCGGCGACATCGCCGGTTCCGTCCGGCGAGTTGTCGTCCACGACTAGCACGTGCAGGTCGGCCACCGGCAGCGCCGTCAGCCGTTCCACCGCAACCGGCAGATTGTCCCGCTCGTTGTAGGTCGGCACAACAACGGTAACCCTCAAGGGTCGCCCTCCCTGCTCACCTGGTCGCGCCCGTCAGTCCGGGTACACCGGCCGCGAGCATTCGTTCTGATTCGGTGTGAACGGTAGCTGAACCGCCTGCCCGCGAGTTCAGCGCATCAGCCAAAGCTGCGCCATCGCCACACCGGGGTCACTGTTGCCCCTCCCGCCAGGCGCGGTCGCGCGCATCCTCGCGCGCGTTGCGCTCTCGTGCGATATCCAATGCCCGTTCGGCGGTTGCCTGGTCCGGATACGGCCCCATCCGTTCGCGGAACCAGCACTGCCGCCCCTTTTCGGCACGCTTGTGCTTCAAGCAGTAGTACCAGGACTCAGCCATACCCCCAGCATCCCATTCCCCGGCCGCCGTCGCCCTATTCCACGAAAATCCCCAGGACCGAATCCCGTGCCAGCCCCCGTGCCTCACTGGCCGGTTTCGGCGGTCGATGCCGTCGAACTCGAACGACACCGGCGACACCGGATCCGGGGTACGGGCGTGAAAAATCCCCCCGACCAGGTGATATGTCAGGGGGATAACGTGGCCAGGGCCGGGATCGAACCGGCGACCTTCCGCTTTTCAGGCGGACGCTCGTACCAACTGAGCTACCTGGCCGCAGGCACCCGAACGGAATGCCATACGTGAAACGCCGGATTTCTCCGGCGTTTACTTGCGACCCTGACGGGACTCGAACCCGCGACCTCCGCCGTGACAGGGCGGCGCGCTAACCAACTGCGCCACAGGGCCTTGCTGCTACCTACGGTCGGCCAGACCGTACCCCCTACGGGATTCGAACCCGCGCTACCGCCTTGAAAGGGCGGCGTCCTAGGCCGCTAGACGAAGGGGGCTCGTCCCGGATTTCTCCGGACCGGCTTTTCAACGGCTTGTCCGTTGGGAGCTCGCATAGCTTATGTCAGACTCGGCCGGTTTCCCAAATCGGCTGGTCAGGCGGGTAAACCAAGTTCTTCGATCCGCGCGTTCGCACGCCAACCGTCGTGGCTGAACTGTTCGGCCCACTGCGGGGTGGACATCGACGCGACGATCACCTCTAGCGCCTCGGTGAAACGGGAACGCAGATCGGCGTCGTGACCGAAGACGTCGCTCAGATAGCGCTGGCCGGCCAGCGCGCCGGTGAGAGCTCGGGTGAACCGATCAGGGTCGGCGTCGGCGCGCAGCTGCCCCTGTTCGATCGCACGTACGGCGAGCACCCGGATGGTGCGCGCCAGGATACGGCTGCCGCCGTTGCGTGCGTCACGGTAGAAATCCGGCTCGATGATCAACCGATATTCGGCCTGCACGATGATGTCGTGTTCCAGACGCAACGCCAACTCGTCGACCACACCGTGCAGGATGTCCAGCGGCCCCAGGTCGGTCCGGGCCAACCACCGGTCGACCGAAAGCCGGTATCGGTCGAGTGCCGAATCGAGTACGGCCTGCGCCAGGTCTTCCTTGGAATCGAAATGGAAGTACATGGCGCCTTTGGTGGCGCGCGAACCTTCCAGAATTCGATTGAGCGAAGCAGCGGCATAACCGCTCTTCCCGAACTCAACGGCGGCGGACCTGATGATCGCCGCACGTGTCCGGCGGGCCCGCTCTTGTTGCCGTGCCATGCTCGAAACGCCTCCGAAGCCTTATGGAGCTCAATGGAATTTCAGTCCATCGAGCCCATCGCCGCCGCGCAGCCATAACCAGGAAGACAGGCTGCTGACGCCAATTAACGAGGTTTATCAATACTTCCAGCTCGGATTGCCCCATAGTTTCGGACTTCAGGTACGGAAACCAGCGAAAAACCCGAAACACACCGGCTGGTATGATTTGTTCGCCCGGGTGCGCCGCAGGGGGTGCGCATCCGGGCATTTTCGTCGCGCTTTTCGTCGTCCCCGATGCGCCTCCTGCGGCTTCGACTCATGAGCAGCCCCCAATTCACCGACTCGTCACCGTACCCGGAATCACACTTCGCCACGTGACAAACCGCAAGAGCATCGATTACCACGCCGAACCCCATCCACTACAGCAAACACCATGCCACCGGTAGCATTACCGGTAAACCCTACGAATCGGCAAGAGCCACAGCGCTGTTCACCGCGCCTGCCGAGCCGGACACCCACTCACCACACCGGGCATCAGCGCCCGCACCGGACGCTCTATACCACCTCCACATCCACCAAAGCGATTGGTGTGCAACATTTTTGATGATATCCCGCTCGGCGGAAGATCAACAAAGCCAGGTATGGCCGCCTGCGCCCCCGTGGACCATCGACCACCCAGGCGGGTGGCACACAGGACCCCGCCAACCATCGGCATCACTCACGAAGACCGCCGCACCACCTCCCCCGCCCGGTGAACCCACCCCTGACCGACGCAGGCCCACCGGCCGCGCAGGGGCGCCGACCACACCGGACCGCCGCGTCACCTACCCGGTTACGAGAAATCGGCAACCGGTGATTAGAATGTCTTCCCGCGCCCCTATAGCTCAGTTGGTAGAGCTACGGACTTTTAATCCGCAGGTCCCAGGTTCGAGCCCTGGTGGGGGCACACCTCGGGCGCCCGGTCGACATCGGGCGCCCGATTCGTATCCGAGCCGGCGAGCACCACCCCGCGGCGAGCGGAAAATCGCCATCGACGGCGCTCGTGCCCTACTGTGAGTTCCACCGATATTGCCCCCAGGACACTGTGATCCGGTCCATAACCCGAGCTGATATCCCAGAGCCAAGGAACCGATGACTTCCTTCGACGATTTGCTCTCACAGGTACCCATCACCCAGATCGCCGGACGCCTCGGCATCGACCAACGCACCGCGACCACCGCGGTGCAGACAACCCTGCCGACACTGCTCGGCGGACTCCAGTCCAACGCGCTACGTCCCGAGGGCGCGGCCGCGTTGGCCGGGGCGCTCGCCGATCACGGCAAGCTCGTCGAAGGAGCGGGCGCGGTGGACCTGGACCGGATCGATACCGTCGAAGGCGCCAAGATCGTGGACAAGGTCTTCGGCGCCGAAAAACCCATCGTCATCACCGCACTCGGCGAAACCGACGGCACAGGAGGCAACGAGACCATCGCCCGGCTCATGCCGATGCTGGCCCCGATTGTGCTCGCGTACCTGGCCCGGCAACTCGGCGCAGGCAGACACGCGGGCGGCGTCCTGACTCGACTACTCCGCAGTAGGCGTACTTCCACGTTCGGGTGCCCTACCTCACACAATGGCTAACGGCGTCAGCGCCTATACGATAGGCCCCTTACGCGGATTCAGGTCATACACTCGCCTGTGGCCGCCGAACGTCCGCAAGGCGATGACGTTGAAAAAAATAAACGCGCACCGCCGGTCAGTTGCGTTTCGCATCACACCTACGGTGCCGTAAGGTATGGCCGCATCGGCAACGGTCTACCCCTATGGGGGCGACCCGCAAGACCGCATACATGAAGGGCTTGATACATGGCAAGGGATCTGACTCAACTCGAGCTGCTCACGGAGTTGGAGCCGGTTGCCGAGCAGAATGTCAACCGACACCTGTCCATGGCAAAGGAATGGCATCCGCACGACTACGTACCGTGGGACGACGGTCGCAACTTCGCCGCACTCGGCGGCGTGGACTGGGACCCGGAGCAGTCGAAACTGAGCGAGGTCGCCAAAGCGGCGATGATCACCAACCTGCTCACCGAGGACAACCTGCCCTCTTACCACCGCGAGATCGCCGAGAACTTCTCCCAGGACGGCGCCTGGGGCACCTGGGTCGGTCGTTGGACCGCCGAGGAGAACCGGCACGGCATCGTGATGCGCGACTACCTCGTCGTCACCCGCGGTGTCGACCCCGTCGCGCTGGAACAAGCACGCATGGTTCATATGACCAACGGTTTCGCCTCGCCCGCCGACGCCGACGCGGGCTTCCTGCACTCGGTGGCCTACGTGACATTCCAAGAACTGGCCACCCGCGTCTCGCATCGCAACACCGGCAAGGTCTGCGACGACCCGATCGCCGACCGCATGCTGCAGCGCGTGGCCGCCGACGAGAACCTGCACATGATCTTCTATCGCAATATGTGCGGCGCGGCCCTCGACCTGGCTCCCGACCAGGCTCTGGACGCGATCACGCTGATCCTGGAAAACTTCCAGATGCCCGGCGCCGGTATGCCCAACTTCCGGCGCAATGGCGTGCTGATGGCCAAGCACGGCATCTACGATCTGCGCCAGCACCTGGAAGAGGTCGTGCAGCCGGTGCTCAAGAAGTGGCGCGTGTTCGAGCGTGACGACTTCACCGCACGCGGCGAGGAGACCAGGGAGCGTCTCGGCAACTTCCTGGAGAGGCTCGGCAAGGACGTCATCAAGTTCGAGGAACAGCGCGACCGCATGCTGGCCCGTGAGGCCGCCAAGCGCGAACGCGAACTGGCGAAGGTCGCCGCAGTCTAGATCTGCGAGCCGGCAGCACCGGCATATCGGTATATACAGACAACGCGCCGCTGCCCGCACTCGGGCGGCGGCGCGTTGTGCGCTGCTGCGTTGTGCAGGTCAGCCGGTCGGCAGGGCCCCGTCCACGCCTCCGACATCGGTGATCTGCCAGTCCGATTTCTGATCCAGCGTGACGTTGTAGGTGACGGTGGTCTGCGCGCCATCCGGAGTCTGCGCGTTGGTGGAGTTCACATTCACGAACACGTTCACCTTGTAGACACCGTCCTGCTCCGACATCACCTTCGCGGTAATCGGTGACGCCGTCGACGTCCATTTCAGCGGAACCAGGATCTGCTCCAGCTTGGGCGCGGTTGTCTCGAACTTGTTCGCCAGCTGCGGTGCGGTATTGGCCTTCAGGTTCGCCACCCAGGCATTGATGTCCTGGTAGTTCACCGTGGCAGCACCGACCGCGTAATCGGTGGCGACCTGCTCGGCGCGCTGCTCGGCGGCGGCGCGGTCGTCGCGATCGGAAAGGTCACTGCGCGCCGACCACAGCAGCGCGGACAGCACGATCACCGCGATCGCCAGCGCGCCGATCACGACGGCCTGCACGACGGTGGACACCCGGATCGACACGGTCCCAGGGACGCCGCCGGTAGCTGCCGCGGTGCTGCCGCTGGGGGCGGGCGTTTTTTCCGCGGCGCGCTCGGTCGTCGCGTCGACCTCCTCCGCACCTGTGCTGCCCGGCTTGTCCCGGCCGGTCTCGTCGTTCTGCTCGGCCATTGATTCCTGGTCCTCTTTCGGTCGCACACGTCATCACCGACGTCGGTCGCGGTGATGCCTTGCGAACATCAGGCTAATCGCGCCGTCTGCCACCCCGGTGCACCCCCACCACCGAACGCGCAGGTTCGGCGGCCTTCGCGGTGGATGAGACACTGGACCCTGTGACGATGACTAGTGAGGTGAGCACGGCCCTGCGGATCGGACCTTATCCGGTCGATCCGCCGGTGGTGCTTGCCCCGATGGCCGGAATCACCAATCGTGCGTTCCGCAAGCTGTGCCGCGAGTTCGGTAGCCCGACCTCGATCTATGTCTGCGAGATGATCACCGCGCGCGCAGTGGTGGAACGCAACGAGAAAACCCTGCACATGATGTCGTTCGACGCCGATGAGTATCCGCGTTCCATGCAGCTGTACGGCGTCGACCCAGCCACCCTCGGCGAGGCGGTCCGCATCATCGTCGGCGAGGGCTGGGCCGACCATATCGATCTGAATCTGGGCTGCCCGGTGCCAAAGGTGACCCGCCTCGGCGGCGGGGCGGCGCTGCCGTACAAACGGGCGCTGTTCGCCCGGATCGTGCGAGCTATGGTGGCCGCGGCCGAGCCGGCAGGCGTTCCGGTCACCGTGAAATTCCGCATCGGCATCGATGACGAACACCTGACTTATCTGGACGCGGGACGGATCGCCGAGGCCGAGGGCGCGGCTGCCGTCGCACTACATGCCCGCACCGCCGCCCAGCGCTACTCCGGCCAGGCCGACTGGACGGCGATCGCCCGTCTGAAGGAGGCGGTGACCACCGTGCCCGTGCTCGGCAACGGCGATATCTTCGGTGCCGACGATGCGGTCCGGATGATGAACGAAACCGGCTGTGACGGTGTGGTGGTTGGCCGCGGCTGCCTGGGCAGGCCGTGGTTGTTCGCCGAACTGGAGGCGGCGCTGCGGGGCAAGCCGCTGCCCGAGCCGCCGAATCTGGGTCTGGTCGGCGAGGTGCTGTTACGCCACGGCACCCTGCTGGCCGACCATCTGGGCGAAGACAAGGCAATGCGCGATCTGCGCAAACATATGGCCTGGTACCTGATGGGCTTCCCAGTCGGAGCCGACCTGCGCCGCGCCTTCGCCACGGTTTCCTACCTGAGCGAACTGGCCGATCTGATCGGGCGTCTCGACCCGGCCGCCCCTTTCCCGCGTGACGCACAGGGCCCACGTGGCAGGCAGGGCTCCCCCGGCAAGGTGGCGTTGCCGCACGGCTGGCTCGACGATCCGGACGACCCCGCCGTGCCTGCCGCGGCCGATGTCATGCACAGCGGCGGCTGACGCACCGCAGTGACCGGGCCTGCCGCGTTCCGCCGTCGATCTGTGTTGAGATGCACATACTGCAGGCGAACATGATGCGCTTCGCATCCGGTCGCCGAGCAACTTTCCAGCATCGCACCGTCCGGCTGCTGCTCGCGCGGGCTCGGTTTGCGCTCGGGTGGCCCACCGTGGCGGAATCGTTATCATTGCGGAATCGGTCAGCCGGTCCAGCCCCGGCCGAGGCGGCAGCGAGGAACGGAAAAGCGAGGTTCGTTGGTGGGTGAGGATCGGCACGGGCGATCGCCACGGCCCGGAGGTCGAGCCCCGTGGGAGCGGTATCCCACGGGGGAACACCCGGAACGAGACAGTACGAGAACGTCCCGGCGGGCCAAGCACTCCGACCCGTCGGCGGAGGCCGGTTCGGCCGCTATCTCGGTGCATGATCTGGTCGAGCGGGTGGACAGCGAGCGCATCTCGCGCCGGCGCGGCGATACGTCCGGGCAGCCGCAGACCCAGCAGCGCCAACAGCAGCCGCCTGCCCAGGCTCCCCGGACAGGTGGCAACCAGCGCCAGCAGCCCGCACCCGAGCGCCGTCCCGGTCCGGACGCGCGCCCCGCAGGCCCGCCGTCGCGGCAGACCGGGGCAGTTCCCCGGCAGCCAGGCCCCATCCAGCAGCCCGCGGCCCTAGCGTCACAGCGTCAGGCGCAGGGACCGGGGCAGCCGCCCGCCCCGCAGCCGTCGGGCCGGACCCGACGAGAGCCA
>NZ_MUKP01000043.1 GCF_002081715.1 Nocardia donostiensis
AACAGCAGTAGCGGCGGCAGCACCAGCGTGGTGAACAGCCCGCGCAGCCGCACGGCGAGCACAGCCGCCAGACAGCCGATCACATACATGGTGGAGAACGAACCGGTGAGCTCGCTGCCGTCGCCGAGAAGATCGATCAGGAAGCCCAGGAAGGTGAAGGCAACCGCGATCAACACGGCGGCGCCGGCCGAGACGCCCGGGACCGTCGGCAGGATCGAACGTTGCGGCGCGGGCACCCTGGTTCGCACGCGTTGGGAAGCAGCCACGTAGGGAACACTATCGTCCGCGACGCTTCTCGGTGTTACGGCACGGCCGCTGATCCCATGATTCCCGGCCTCGAAACAGGACTCCGGAATCATTGATAGCTGCTATGACGCGAAAGTGGTAGTGCCCACCGGGATGCCGAATCGGCATGAACGACGGGCATGCTGCCCTGGATCACCTACACCATCGGCGCCGTCACATCGAGTACACAGAACACGCGTGTCGCAGAACACCCCCGGCGTGTCCCTGAAGATCGCCGAGACCTGATTGCCTCTGCCGGTGGCTTGGCTTACCGTTCGCGACATGCGAATCCTGCACACCTCGGACTGGCATATCGGCCGCACCTTCCACGGTGTCGATCTGCTGCCCGACCAGGAGCGGGTGCTGACCGCGATCGCCGAAATCGTCGCGGCCGAAGCGGTGGACGCGGTGGTGTTGCCGGGCGACGTGTACGACCGGTCGATTCCCAGCGCGGACGCGATCGCGGTGTGCAATCGGGGATTCGAGGCCATCCGGGAGGCGGGCGCGCAGATCGTCGCCACCTCCGGCAATCACGATTCCCCCGCGCGGTTGGGTGCGGGAGCGAGTTTCGCAGCCGCAGGCGGGCTGCATCTGCGCACCACTATCGCCGCCGCCGACCGGCCGGTGCGGCTCACCGACGAACACGGCGAGATCGCCTGCTACGGCATCCCTTACCTGGAGCCGGAGGTGGCGCGCGGCGAACTCGGTATCCCGCGGGCCCGTTCGCATGCCGAAGTGCTCACCGCCGCGCTGGAGCGGATCAGGGCCGATATCTCGCGCCGTCCCACGGCGCGGACGGTGCTGCTGGCGCACGCATTCGTCGTCGGGGGTCAGGCAACCGGGTCGGAACGCTCCATTTCCTCCGGCGGAGTGGAAACCGTGCCGTTGAGCATGTTCGACACCGGCGAATTCGACTATGTGGCGCTGGGGCATCTCCATTCGCCGCAGACCTTGGCCGAGTCGGTGCGGTATTCCGGTTCGCCGCTGCCGTATTCCTTCGGTGAGAATTCGCATCGTAAAGCGGTGTGGATCGTCGATCTCGGCGCCTCCGGTTTGCAGGAGGTGCGACGGCATGAGCTGCCGCTGGTCCGCGGGCTGAGCCGGCTCACCGGGACCTTGGACGAACTGCTGAACGACACCGAATACGAGCAGGTGCGCAACCACTATGTGTCGGCGACGTTGACCGATTACGCTCGGCCCGTCGATGCCATGCGCAAACTACGGGAGCGTTTCCCGTATGCGGTGCATGTGGAATGGGAGCGTCCGCAAGGCAACCCTGAACTGCGGTATCGAGAGCGGGTGCGCGGGCGAGGAGATACCGAGGTGGCGCACAGCTTCCTCACCGATGTGCGCGGCGAACCCAGCCCCGCCGAGATGGCGTGGATGGAGCGTGCCATCGCCGCGGCGCTGCGCGACCCCGGATCCGCCACCGCCGCCACCGTTGCGGGCCCAACCGCATGAGGCTGCATCGGCTGGAGATGGTCGCGTTCGGCCCGTTCGCCGAAACCACCGTTGTCGACTTCGACGCGCTCGGCGCCGACGGACTGTTCCTGCTGCACGGGCAGACCGGGGCGGGTAAGACCACGGTGCTCGATGCGATTGCGTTCGCGCTGTACGGGCGGGTGCCGGGTGCGCGTGGGGAAAGTAAACGGCTGCACTCCGATCACGCATCCCCGCAGACCCCGCCACGTGTGGAGCTGGAGGCGACTCTGGGGGGCCGCCGAGTGCTGTTGACCCGAAGCCCCGAATTCGAGCGCCCCAAACTCCGCGGCACCGGAACCCGTATCGAACAGCCCAAAGCCGCATTGGCGTGGCTGGACGGTCAGGGTGAGAACCTGTCCCGCATCCCGGATATCGGCGAGGTAGTCACCCGGCTCCTGGGGATGAGCGCCGACCAGTTCTTCCAGGTCGTACTGCTACCGCAGGGTGATTTCGCCCGCTTCCTGCGTGCCGAGAACG
The DNA here is from genome assembly GCF_002081715.1 of Nocardia donostiensis. Classification (GTDB taxonomy): domain Bacteria; phylum Actinomycetota; class Actinomycetes; order Mycobacteriales; family Mycobacteriaceae; genus Nocardia; species Nocardia donostiensis. The sequence continues at coordinate 2,245 of NZ_MUKP01000043.1, forward strand.
AAGAACGCGAAAAACTGCTCGAGAAGCTGTTCGAGACCCAGCGTTTCGGCGCGGCCGAGCAGTGGCTGGCCGAGCGGCGCCGCGCCTCCGAGGCCCAGCTCGCCCAGCACAGCCGCAATGTGGAAAACCTGATCGTGCAGGTCGCCGTCACCGCCGGTATCGCGGCCACCGAAACCGTCGGCCCACTGGAAGCCGTCGAATGGTCGCAAGACCTGCTCATCGCCGCCCGAGCCGAGCTGTCGACAGCGACCGCCGAACTCGAACTCCGGCGCAAGGAATCGACGCATGCGGATGCCCTGGCCGAAGAAGAGCGCCGGTCGGCCGAGCTGCGCCGCCGCATGGCAGCGGCACAGCAGCAACTCGACGAATACGCCGCCACCGCCGACCGCCGCGCCGCCGACGAGGCCGAACTAGACCGAGCCCGCCGCGCCGCCCCGATCGCCGCCGCCTTGGACGAAGCCCGCACAGCAGTGCGAGCCGCGCGCCACCGCGACAACGAGACCGAGCGCGCCGCACTCCGCTTACGTCGACTGGTCAGCGAACCCGCGAGCCGGGACATTCCAGGTGTCGAGCTCGTCCAGGCCACAGTCGGCGCGGATGAAAACGCAACGAGCACCGCCGAGCGCTCCAGCGTCGAAACGCCGCTGAACAGCGCAGTAGCAGCCGCCGGCAACGCGGTGGGTACGAAGGAATCCGACAGCTCCGGAGTCAAGCCCGTTGGCGACGATGCTCAGGACGCTGTCGCCGATAGTGCTGTGGGTGAGCGAGATTCCCGCGACGCCGACCTCGATGCGTCGATCCGCCGATGGAGCGCCCATCTCGGCACCCTCGACGAGGTCCGTGCAGATGCGACCGCCGCGCAGCAGCTGAGCGCGGAGCTGGCGGAGTTGCGTGCCGAAAACGCCGAGCTGGGCGAGGTTTCGGTGCGGTTGACCCGGCGGCGTGCCGAGCTGCCGCAGTTCGTGGCCGCCGCCGAAACCCGGTCGCGGGAAGCGTCGGAGGCGAGTGCGGCGCTGCCCGGGCTTACCGCGGATTGCGAACGTCTACAAGCTGCCGCGAGCGCCGCCGTCGAGCTCGCCAAGCGCCGCACCGCCCTCGACCACGCAAGGGTCGAACTGGAAACCGCTCGCACCGCCCACCTCGACGCGAAGGAACGGGTGCTACAGCTGCGGGAACGCAGACTGGCGGGGATGGCAGCCGAACTGGCGGGGCGCTTGGCCGAGGGGCAGCCGTGTACGGTGTGCGGGTCGGTCGACCATCCCGACCCCGCTCGCCCCGCACCCAGCGCGGTCTCCAAGGACGCCGAGGACGCGGCCGCCGCCGAAGAACAGGCCGCAGAGGCGGTCAGGGACCGTGCCCTGGCCACGATTACCGGTATCGAACGCGATATCGAGGCACTGATCGCCCGCGGCGGCGATACCGACCGGGTCGAACTCGCCGCGGCTCTGCGCACCGCCACCGACCGCTACACCGATGCCGCCGACCTGGCCGACCAGGTGGAGTCCGCGGCCGCCGAACTCACCCGGCTGCGCGCCGAGGAATCCCGCCTGCACGACGAACTACGCGCCACCGAAACCACCCGCGGAACCATCACCACCCGCATTGCCGCCGCCGAAACCCGGCTGCACGAACTCGACGGCCGCCTCCGCGCTGCCGCCGGAGCCGACCAGGCCATCGATCGCCGCCGCAACCGCCTCGAATCCCTGATCGCCGCCGCAACCGCCCTCCGCGACGCCCGCGCTGCCGCCGCCTCGGCCTGGGCGCAGGCGATCACCACCGCCCAGAGGGTGGAAAAACTCGCGCTGGAAGCCGGTTTCGTTCCCGATGCAGTCATCGCGGCGAGCGAAGCCGGAACACGCCTGGGGCAGCAGCTCGACGGTGATCCTTCACATCAGAGGACCTCGGACCGGCACAGGACGGAACAGGCAGGCAGCGCACCGACTGCTTCGCCCGAGAAAGCCGCCCGCACGCTGGAGGCACACGGCGAACGGCGATGCGGCACGGACCCGGCCGCACGTTTGCTCTGGGGTGACGAGTCGGGCTCGGCGTCCGCCGTGTCGCAGGAAGGGAACGCGGCTGGTGCGCCGACTCCGGCGACGCGGCCGGCTCGGCGGATACATGCCGATTCACCGTGGCAGGAAGTCATTGCCCTACTGGCCGAGTACGCGAAGGTGATCGCCGAGGCATCACGGCCCGCGCAGCGGTTGGAACAGTTGGAGGAAGCCCTGCTCGCCGCCGACCGGTCGCGCGCACATGCGGAAGCTGTGCTGGCCGAGCCGGAAATCCAGGCTGCGGCCGCGACCGAGCCCCGTGACCTGGCTGCTCTGCACGAAGCGGTGCGGGTGGCTCGAGCAGACCTGGATGCCGCGGTGGCGGCCCACGCTGAGGCGTCGGCGCGGGTTAGTGGCCTGGAGGAGTTGAGCGGTCAGCTGTGGGCGGCGGTCGATATGGTTGCGCCCGCTCAACGCCAACACGAGGAGCTGGCTGCCCTGGCCGAGGTGGTCGCGGGCCGGGGCGCGAACAACCGTCGCATGTCGCTGCGCTCCTATGTGCTTGCCGCCCGGCTGGAGGAGGTGGCGCTGGCCGGTTCGGTGCGGTTGCGCCGCATGTCCGGTGGCCGCTACGAATTCGTGCACACCGACAAAGCGGGCCCACGCGGTCGCCGCGGCGGGCTCGGCCTCGATATCCGGGACGATTACACCGGAGCGATCCGTCCCGCCAAAACACTCTCCGGCGGCGAAACATTCATGGCGTCATTGGCTTTGGCGCTCGGCCTGGCCGATACGGTTGCGGCCGAATCCGGCGGCGTCGTCCTGGATACCCTTTTCATCGACGAAGGCTTCGGCGGCCTCGACGCCGACACCCTCGACGCGGTCATGGGCGTCCTCGACGAACTCCGCGCGGGCGGCCGCGTCGTCGGCATCGTCAGTCACGTCGACGAAATGCGCCAGCGCATCCCCAGCCGCCTCCACGTCATCCGCGGCCGCACCGGTTCCCACCTCCGCGCCACCGTCGCCTGACGCCGCCACTCCTCGGGTATATACTATCTGCGGGGATCGTATATGGAGGCAGTGATATGACGAAGCGGTTGATCGATATAGACGACGATTTGCTGGCCACTGCTCGGCAGGAGCTGGGCACCACGGGTGTTTCCGACACGGTTCGCGCTGCCCTGCATGCGGCAGCGGTGGCGGCTGCCCGAGCCCGCCAAGTGGAATGGCTGACAGAAGGGGGCATGGAGGAAATGGCGGATCGAGAACACCGGGATCAGGTGTGGCGCTGATCGCGCGGTATCTGATCGACACCAGTGCGGCTGCCCGGATCGGTAATGCAGATGTGGCCCGGCAACTCGTCCCGTTGATAACAGGAGGGTTGGTGGCGACCTGCGCCACACTCGACGCCGAAGCGCTCTACAGCGCCTGCAGTCCTGCCCACTATGAGCAGTTGCGTGCTGATCGGCGCGCCGCCTATGAATACCTTCCGGCCGACGACGAGCACTGGCAGCGCGCATTCGCCATTCAGCGGGAACTCGCCCGCATCGGCAAGCATCGTGTAATGGGTATGGCGGACTTGCTCACTGCTGTTCTGGCTGTCGAACATCGACTCGTGCTCGTTCACTATGACGCCGACTTCGAATCGGTCGCCGCGGTCACCGATCTGCATCACCGCTGGGTGGCCCCGCGAGGCAGCCTCTAGCTATGCCTCATGGTCGAGCAGCCACTGTTTGGCGGGCAGTCCCCAGCGGAAACCGCCGAGCGTGCCGTCGGTGCGCACGATGCGATGGCAGGGCACGAACAGGGCGGCGGCATTACGGGCGCAGGCATTGGCGGCGGCGCGGGTGGCGGCGGGACGGCCTGCGCGGGCGGCGAATTCGGTGTAGGTGAGCGGGCCACCCGCGGGGACTGCGCGCAGCACCTGCCAGGCATGCTGGAGGAACTCGCCGGAGTGCTGCCGGACCGGGACGCTGTCGACGGCGGTGAGGTCGCCGCGGTGATAGTCGATGACGGCGCGGGTCACCGCGCCGAGGGAATCGCGTTCACGCAGCGTGTCCGGCCGCAGGGAGGTGTGGACGAGGCCGCGCAGGGCGTCCGCGTCGGCAGTCCAGCCCGCGGCAAGTACCGCGCCGTCACCGTCGACGAGGGTGGTGAACGGGCCGATCGAGGTGGAAACGGTGGCGAAATCCGCGGTGCGCACGGCGGTTTCGGCAATAAGTGTGGTGGTCATCGGGAACTCGCTTTCGATTTGGTGGCGGTGGTCGTTGCTGCGGCGGTGCGGGCACTCAGCGCGGTATGCCACAGCTGCATGGACAGATAGGAGCGCCACGGCGCCCAGCGGCCGGTGTCGGTCAGGTCTATATCGAGCAGGGTTGCGCCCTGACGGACCACCAGGTCGGTGCTCAACAGGATGTCGGGGTCGGCCAGCAACCGCATGGTCACATAGTCGGCGGTCCACGGCCCGACCCCGTCCAAGGCCAGCAGATCGCGGCGCAAATCCACGGCTGTGCGACCCTGGTGCAACACCAGGTCGCCGGAGGCCAGCGCCTCGGCGACGGCGATGATGGAACGGACCCGGCGAGCCGGACCGGTCAACACTTCCGCGCCCCGCTCGGCGATGGCCTCCGGCGTCGGGAACAGCCGCGGTACCGCACCATTGGACAGATCACCCAGCGCGGACACCAGCCGCGAGGTCTGCTTGGCCGCGGCGGGAAGGGATATCTGCTGGCCGATCATGGTGCGCAGCAGCAACTCCGCTGGGTCCAGGCTGCCCGGCACCCGGATACCGGGGAGGAAACGCCCGCGGCCAGGAGAGTTGTCGTCGACACCCAGCGCTTCGTCGATACCCACCGGGTCGGCGTCCAGATCCAGGAAATGCCGCAAGCGTGCCACGGTGGGCGCCAGGTCACGCATATCGTGTAACGCCAGCTCGGCCCGCACATGGTCGCGCTGGAAGCCGATGCGGATCGCGGCGTGACCGTGCGGTGTGCGCAGGTTCCGGGTGTAGCAGCGATCCTCCCAGAGTTCGAGCCCCGGCACCGCGTGCGCGGACAGGAACCACTCCATCCACGCCTTGTCCAGCGGCTCCCGATAAGGCAGGCGCAGGGACAGGGTGCCGTTGGTGATCGGGGCGGATCGCCCGTTGGCGCGGCGGACTTCGGTGCGCATGGTGGTGGGGCTGACCGCGAACACCTCGCGCACCGTGTCGTTGAACTGCCGGATGCTGGCGAACCCGGCCGCGAACGCGATATCCGACATCGGCATATTCGTGGTCTGGATCAGCAGCCGCGCGGTGTGCGCGCGATGAGCCCGCGCCAATGCCAGCGGCCCGGCGCCGAGTTCGCTGGTCAGCACCCGGGTGAGCTGGCGTTGCGAATAGCCGAGCGTGGCCGCCAGCGCGGGTACGCCGCCGCGTTCGATCACCCCGTCGCCGATCAACCGCATAGCGCGTGCGGCCAGATCGGCGCGGGTATTCCACAGTGGCGAGCCCGGTGCGGCGTCCGGCAGGCAGCGACGGCAGGCCCGGTAGCCCGCCTGCTGTGCCGCGGCCGCGGTGGGGAGAAACGTGACGTTCGCGCGTTTGGGCGTGATCGCCGGACAGGAAGGGCGACAATAGATCCCGGTGGTCCGTACCGCCGTGAAGAACTGCCCGTCGAAACGGGAGTCGCGGGTGGAGACCGCGCGGTAGCAGCGTTCGAAATCCAATGCCGTCAACGTCACGTCAACCACAATTGCAGCTGACCACCAGGCGAAGCTAGCGGAAAACAGCCATATGCACCTATGATCTTGCGGCTTCAACCATGCCGCGTCCAGCCGTCAGCAGCAGCGGCTGGCGGGGTTGCGTTCCGCGTCGGCGTACCGCTCACGCCAGTACTCCCGCTCGCTAGGCACCGGACAGCCCGGATGCGTGCGGCGCCGGGACTGCACATATCGCTGGTAGTCACGCCCACCGAGGACGGAATCGAACCACCAGACGACTCCCCGCGCCACCCGAGCCGCCGCATCCGGAATCCGCCGCCACAACTGTCGGCGGTGCCCGGCCGACTCGCGTGGCCACTCCGGCACAGACCGGTGCACCATAGCCTCCTGCCTTTCCGATGGGCTCCCGAGGCTTCCGGCCGCTGTCGACCTGTCGGAGATTTCGCCGCCCAGGTCAACCGAACAGCTGGGCGCGGCAAAGCGCGAGGTCACTGCCGTGCCTCCGCATGCGCTGCTCCCGGCACCTGCGCCTCGCCCTTCGCGAAGAGTTCATCCCATTCCTTCTGTACATCCTTTTCCGCAGCGGTGGGGAAGAACCCGCTCGGCGCGAAGATACGCGACGGCTCCTCCGGTGACTCAGTGGTTTCTGCGGACCCGGAACGCCAGGCCCGCCAGCACACCATCAGACCGGCCGCCACCACGATCAGCACCAACACCGCGAACACGATCGACAGCGTGCCCTGGATGAAGGTGTTGCGCACCACCGCGTCCACATCATCAGGTGTTTTCGCGGTCAGGCACAGCTCACCGGCGTCGCGTGCTGCTGTGCAGATGCTGTGCTGTTTCCAGTACCCGACCTGCGGGTCGCCGGAGAAGATCTTCTGCCAGGACGCCGTCATCGTCACGACAAGGTCGAACACCAGGGGCACCGCCGCGAGCCACGCCCATTTCCGCAGACCCTTCTTCACCAGGATGGTGACCACGACAACCAGCGCAATCGCGGCGAGCAGCTGGTTGGCGATACCGAACAGCGGGAACAACGCGTTGATACCGCCTAGCGGGTCGGTGACACCCATCAGCAGAATCGACCCCCACGCCACCACGACGACAGCCGAGCAGATCCAGGCGCCGACCCGCCACGACGGGTCCTTGAACCTACGCGCGGGGCCGCCGAAGTTGCCCAGCGAATCCGACAGCATGAACCGTGCGACACGGGTGCCTGCGTCGATGGTGGTGAGGATGAACAGCGCCTCGAACATGATCGCGAAGTGGTACCAGAACGATTTCATGCTCGCGCCGCCGAGGAACTGGTGGAACACCTCGGCAATGCCGACGGCCAGGGTGGGCGCGCCACCGGTGCGGGAGATGATGCTGTCCTCACCCACATCGGCTGCGGCCTGGCTGAAATCGTCGGGCGTCGCGGGCGGGCCGGACAGGCCGAGGCTGTTGGTGTAGGCGGCGGCGGTTTCCGGGGTACCGCCGGTCGCGCCGAGTGGCGCGTTCATCGCGAAATACAGGTGCTGGTCGATGATGGAGGCGGTGATTATCGCCATCACGGCGACGAACGACTCCATCAGCATGCCGCCGTACCCGATCATCCGGGTGTGCGATTCCTTCTCCACCAGCTTCGGCGTTGTCCCCGACGACACCAGCGCGTGAAAACCGGACAGCGCACCGCAGGCGATGGTGATGAACAGGAACGGGAACAGGCTGCCCGCGAAGGCGGGGCCTTCCCCGGTGCGCGCGAATTCCGATACCGCGGGAGCCTGCAACACCGGCAGCGTGACCAGGATGCCGACAGCAAGCAAGCCGATGGTGCCGATCTTCATGAACGTCGACAGGTAATCGCGCGGGGCCAGCAGCAGCCACACCGGAAGCACCGAGGCGAAGAAACCGTAGGCGATCAACATCAGCGAAATCGTTACCGGGTGGAAGGTGAACCAGCCCGCCCAGGTCTCGTTCTCCGACACCCAGCCGCCCGCGATAATGGCCAGGATCAGTAGCGCGAACCCGATCAGTGAGATCTCACCCACCGCGCCCGGCCGCAGATACCGCAGATAGACGCCCATGAACAGCGCGATCGGGATGGTCATGGCGATGGAGAACATGCCCCATGGGCTGTGCGCCAGCGCGTTCACCACCACCAGTGCGAGCACCGCGAGCAGGATCATCATGATCACCAGCACGCCGAGGATGGCGGCGATGCCGCCGATCGTGCCCAGTTCGTCGCGGGCCATCTGCCCGAGGCTGCGCCCGCGTCGTTTCATCGACACCCACAGCACCAGGTAGTCCTGTACGGCCCCGGCGAACACGACGCCGATGATGATCCACATGGTGCCGGGCAGATAGCCCATCTGCGCGGCCAGCACCGGCCCGACCAGCGGTCCCGCGCCTGCGATGGCGGCGAAATGGTGGCCGAACAGCACCCGCCGGTCCATCGGCAGATAGTCCTTGCCGTTGTCCAGGATCTCACCCGGTGTCGCGACGTCGTCGCGCGGTTTGACCACCTTGTACTCGATGAGCCGGGCATAGAACCGATAGGCGATGATGTAGGTGCACAGCGCGGCGATCACGATCCACACCGCGTTCACCGATTCGCCGCGTGCGATCGCCAGGATCGACCAGGCGACGGCTCCGAGAACTGCTACACCGGCGAAGATCGCCTTTTTGGTGGGGGTGATCGGGGACCGATCGACCACGCCGACGGGCGGCAGGTCCGGGTCGGTCCGCAGATATTCGGTTGTCGCCATCTGCCTACTCTCCTGTGAAACGCGCGCCGATCATGCGGACACACCCGTCAACGTAACCGATCAGCTACCGCCGCCGCGCGGATTCTTACTCTGCGGACTGGTGTGCGATACGTGCCGGTCACGTGTGTCGGCCGTCTCCCATGACGTTGCCGCAAGTATGCTGCCATGCGGTCCGAGGCGTAATGCGTCTGCCCCGAGGAGGCCGGTGTCCGAACCCGGATTGCCCCGTGTACCGGTTGAGTTCTCGTCTGTTCCGGTGCGCAGGCGTGCGGTGCTCACCTCAGCGCTGGCGGCTCCGCTGCTGGTGGGCGGGTGTGGCCGCGACGATGACGCGCTGACTTTCTTCTTCGGCGCCCGCCCCGAGGAGGCGCGGGTGCGGTTGCGCATCATCGAGGAGTTCAGCAAACATCATCCGGATATCCGGGTGCGCACCATTGTGGCCGGGCCCGACCCGTTGCAGCAGATGCTCACCTACTGTGCGGGCGGCGCCTGCCCGGACGTCCTGATGGCGTGGGAGTTGCTGTACGCGGGACTGGCCGACCGGGGGGTACTACTCGATCTGAACCAATTCCTCGACCGCGATCCCGCGTATGCCCGGAGATTGCGGGCTGACAGCTACCCCGAGTTGTACGACACGTTCGGTTACGCGGGTGGTCAGTATGCGCTGCCCGAGCAGTGGTCGGGTGTGTTCCTCTACTACAACCGCCAACTGTTCGCCGACGCGGGCATCACCCCGCCGCGCCGCTGGGATCAGGCGTGGAGTTTCGCCGAGTTCCTCGCCGCAGCGCAGGAGTTGACCAGCCATGCCGGACCGCGACCGCAATGGGCGTTCACCGACGCCTGGGTGCCGTATTTTTCGGCCGCGTGTTTCGGGATGAACAACGGTGTCGAATGGTTCAGTCCCCCGGTGTCACCCACCAAGGCCAACCTGGACGATCCTCGGTTCGCCGCCGGATTCCAGTTCTATGCCGACCTGGCGGTACGGCATCGCGTCGCGCCGCGAGTGGCCGATCAGGAGTCGGTGTCATCGCACGATCTGTTCCGCAGTGGCCGCGCCGCGATGATCCTCGGCGGTCACTGGCTGTATTCGGAGTTCGCCGGCCGCGACGACCTCGACATCGACCTCACCGTGCTGCCGGTCGGCCCGCACGGCGGCCCGGGGGCGGTCACCGACGTCGGCTGCACTGGCTTGGCGATCGCCGCCGAGAGCCCACGCGTCGAACAAGCCTGGGAATTCGTCAAATTCGTTACCGGGCCGGTCGGCCAGCGCATCATCGCCGCATCCGGTTTGTTCGTCCCCGTCCTGAAGTCGGTACTCGACACCTCGGGTTTCGCCGCCGCCCACCGCCATATCGACAACCTCGCCGTGCTAACCACCGGCCCCGCGCATTCTCGCCCCCTCCCGGTCACCTCGCACTGGGGCAAAGCCGAAGCCCTCCTGCGCCGCCACGCCGACCGTGTCCTGCGCGGCGCCGCACTCGCCACCTCGTTCGCCGGCTCTCCGACCTCCGAACTGGATGCCCTGCTGAGGCAGGAGATGCACCAGTGATCGGCCTACCGTCGCGCCCACCAGTAGACAGCAGACGTCCCTTCCTTGGACACGGTCCCGCGGCGCGGCGAGTCGAGCCGGCTACGAGTACACGCATACACCCGGTGCCTGAGGCATCCGGTGCGCTGTGGGGAGCCGACTCGCCCGCGGCGAGCGAGCAGAACGCCCGGCGTTCCTTGTGGGCCGATGCCGTGGCAGCTGCGGTGCTGATACATGAGGAGATCGCCTGATGTGCCGCCCATTGTTGCGACCGCTGAGCAGGGCCCCGCTTAGTCGTTGTTCGAGGGCGGTGGCACGCGGATGCGGACATTGCCGCAGTGGCGGCAGGCGCACCGACAAAGCCGTCCACCAGGCGTGGCAAACCTGTCGGCTCCGAACGAGAACTGGCCGATGACGTGCCGGAGCGGTCGATGGGGAGCAGACCGGTGACGCGCATGGCGCACCGGGATCCTGCTGGCCGCCGAGCCGGGCACTCGCCCGCCGGGGCCCGTGCTGTGCCGCCGGATATGCCGAATGCTCTGGGGCTGCGATGGGTGCGGGGCAGGCGCCGCGCTGCGGCGTTCGCTGGTGGGCGCAGTGCGCTGGCCTGGCGGCGGGAGCGGGCCGGGTGGGGATTCGTGGGGCCGAACCTAGCGGCCGTGGCGGTATTTCTCCTGATTCCGCTGGGGGTATCGCTGTATCTGAGCTTCTTTTCGTGGGATCTGTTCAGTCCGCCGCGGTTTGTGGGGCTCGAGAACTATCGGCGGCTGTTCGGTGTCGATCCGCTGTTTCCGATTGCGGCACGCAACACCATCCTGTTCACGGTGCTGACGCTGGTGCCGACGGTCGCGATCGGGTTGGGTGTCGCCGCGCTGCTGAACCGGAAACTGGCTGGTATCGGGTTCTTCCGCACCGTGGTGTTCCTTCCGCTGGTCGCCTCGACAGTGGCTATGGCGGTGGTGTGGCGGTTCATGTTCAACACCGACGACGGACTGCTGAACCTAGGGTTGGGATGGTTGGGTATCGATCCGGTGCCATGGCTGATCGACCCGAACTGGGCGCTGGTGTCGTTGAGCGTGGTCACCGTGTGGAAAAGCGTCCCGTTCGCGACCGTGATCCTGCTGGCCGCGATGCAGGGAGTACCGCAACAGCTCTACGAGGCCGCCCGTATCGACGGGGCAGGGCCGTGGCGGCGGTTCCGGTCGATCACGGTACCGCTGATCCGGGGCCCGCTGTCGTTCGTTTTCGTCATCACCGTGATCAACTCGGTGCAGGCATTCGACCAGGCCTACGCCCTGACCGGCGGCGACGGCGGCCCCGAAACCGGCACCTACCTGTTCGGCATCATGCTGTTCCAGCACGCCTTCGGCTTCTACGAGGTCGGCTACGCTTCCGCGCTGGCCTGGGTGATGTTCGCGATCCTGTTCGTGCTGACGCTGCTGCAACTGCGCTTTGCCCGGCGCGGGACGGAAGAGATATGAGCGCAACCGCCGCCGGGGCCCGTGGGGGCGGAGCATGAACACGCAGAAAGTGCTGGCGTGCTCGCGTGCGGTGGACGTGCCGTCACGAGTGCGGGCAGATGGTCGGACGAAGGCCGGACGTGTGGTTGCGCGGCGCGTGGTGCGGGGAGCTGTGTTGTATACGGCGCTGGTGGGGGCCGCGTGGTGTGCGCTCGCTCCGATCCTGTGGGCGCTGTCGGGCTCGTTGAAACGCGATGGCGAAATCACCGACCCGGTGCTGATTCCGCCGCAACCGCAGTGGTCGAACTACAGCGAAGTGTTCGAGCTGCTGCCATTGGGCCGGATGCTGCTCAACACCACCGCATACGCACTGTGCGTGACCGCCGGACAGCTCTTCTTCTGCTCCCTCGCCGGATACGCGTTCGCCCGCTTGCGTTTCCGCGGCCGCGATACCCTGTTCCTGGCCTATCTGGCGACCCTGATGGTGCCGCTGACGGTGACCGTGATCCCACAGTTCCTGCTGATGCGCGCGTTCGGCTGGGTGGACACCCCGTGGGCGATGATCGTCCCCGGCCTGTTCGGCAGCGCGTTCGGCACCTACCTGATGCGCGAGTTCTTCCGCACCCTGCCCGTCGAACTCGAAGAAGCGGCGATCCTCGACGGCTGCACCACCTGGCAGATCTACCGGCTGGTGCTGCTGCCGCATGTCCGTCCGGCGCTGATGGTGCTGGCGGTGCTCACCTGGATCACTGTGTGGAACGACTTCCTGTGGCCGCTGGTGATAATTCAACGCAACGATATCGCCACAGCCACCCTGGGTTTGGTTCGGTTGCAAGGCCAATACCACACGCAGTGGCCGATTCTCATGGCGGCCGCGATGGTGATTCTCGCACCGCTGATCACGGTGTATGCGATAGCGCAGCGGGCGTTCATCAAAGGGATCGCGCTATCGGGTCTCGGCGGTCGATGAACTGGCGTGTTGGCGAGGCAAGTACGCGGAGCAATCCAACGCGCCACCATGAGTTTTCTCGCGGTGGCGCGGAGGTATTCATCGGATTGTGCACACAGGCGCTGCCCCGTTGCGGACCGACTGAGCGATAGTTCGGTGCTGGCATCGTCGCCGGTCCCGTGGCGTCTACTGCCCGCGATACGTTCCGAAACTCCAGTGGTTACCTTCCGGATCGGCAACGGTGAACCCGCGCGAGCCGTAATCTTCGTCCTTCAGTCCGCGCACGGTTTCCGCGCCGGCAGCGACGGCCCGCTCGTAGAGCGCGTCAGGGTCATCGCAGACGACGTACACGGATTCGGTGCCCGGCACCCGGCGGTCGGGAATCCCGCCTTCCCTGCCTGCGCTGCCGAACATGATCCCGCCGCCCAGTGGCCAGCGCAGCTCCCCGTGCTCGACCACCGACGGGTCGTCCTCGCGGGTGTATATCGCGGTCAGCTCGAAACCGAACGCTTCGACGAGGAAGTCGGACGTGGCCTTCGCGTCCCGGAACCCGAGGCAGGGCCACACGGTGGGCAGGGTTGTGGTGGTGTTCTGTGCTGTAGTCATGGTTCCAGCGTCACTCGTCCTCACCCGCCACGTATTGGACGGATGGAATCTCCCCGGCCAGCCATGACGTCGGGCTGCACCCGGCGAGTTCGGCGAAATCCCGGTTCAAATGCGCCTGGTCGTAATAGCCGCAGACCGCCGCGACCTGGGCGATCGTGATATAGGAGGGAGTGCGTACCAGTATCTGCTTCGCCCGCTCGAACCGGGCGATCCGCGCCGCCAGTTTCGGGCTCAACCCGAATTCGGCGCTGAACCGCCGCGTCAGATGCTGCCTGCTCCAACCGACCTGTTCGGCCAGCGCGCCGATCGATGGCGCCCCGTCCGGGCCGACCACCGCCCGCCACGCCCAGGACAGCTCGGGAGTCACCAGCCGCTGCGGGTCTGCGAGACGGGTGAGCACCCGGTCGCAGGCGGCGAAGCGGTCCGGCCATGCCTGCGCATCGTGCAGTTCCTCCGCGAGCTGCTGCGCGACCGGCCCGAGGACCTGATCCAACTCCACTGTGGTGTTCCACAGGGCGCTCGCGGGCATCCCGAACAGTATGCGGCTGCCCAGCGGTGTCAGCTCGATCTCGACCCCCTCCTGGGTGCCGTTGTGCGCGATCAACGCAGGTCCCGGCTGTAAACCGCTCAGCACACAGCGATAGTTGTCCGGCAACTGCCGGGCATCGGTCTGCCCGACAACGTCGATGGTCGGCCCGATCGCCACGATGAACGTCATATGCCGCGACGGCAGCCCCCGATGCAGCCCCGGCTCGAACCCGGTCATGCAATACCCGACATACCTATCGATGAACGCGGCCAGCATCGGCGCAGGCCGGGCCGTCACCCGCTGCGACGTCGGCTCCATGCGCTCACCTTAACCACCCGGCCGACGCATATGCGTCGGTACGCATAAAAGCGCCCAGTCGGAGGCGTATGCGGAGGTACGCAGGTCGCATGCCCGGTGACTAGGCAGACCGCGCGGCCGTGCGAATACGGGAGAAACACACCAAAGCGCCTGGCCGGAGGTGAATACGGAGGTACACAGACCGCACGGTCAGAGCAAAGCGGTAGCTAGGCAGACCGCGCCCAGCCGCGCGAATGCGAAAAGGTAAACAGAAATGCGCATGGCCGGAGCGAATGCGGAGGTACGCCCGGAGCGAATGCGGAGGTACGCCCGCGTAGACTCTGGTCCTCGTGAGTCTCACCCTCGGAATCGTCGGTCTGCCCAACGTGGGAAAGTCGACGCTGTTCAACGCGCTGACCCGCAATGACGTGCTGGCCGCGAACTACCCGTTCGCGACCATCGAGCCGAACGTCGGAGTGGTGCCGCTGCCTGATCCGCGGCTGGACAAGCTCGCCGAGATCTTCGGCTCCGCCCGCATCCTCCCCGCCACCGTATCGTTCGTCGATATCGCGGGCATCGTCAAAGGCGCCTCTGAAGGCGCAGGCTTGGGTAACCAGTTCCTCGCCAACATCCGCGAAGCCGACGCCATCTGCCAAGTGGTCCGCGTCTTCGCCGACGATGACGTGGTGCACGTCGACGGCCGGGTCGACCCCGCCGCCGATATCGAGGTCATCGAAACCGAACTGATCCTCGCCGACCTGCAAACCCTCGACAAGGCAGTCGTTCGCCTCGACAAGGAAGCCAAGGTCAAAAAGGACCGCAAACCGGTCGCCGAAGCCGCCAAAAAAGCCCAGGAAATTCTCAATAGCGGCCGCACCCTGTTCGCCGCTGCCGGTGAAGTCGACACCGACCTGCTCAAAGAGCTGTCGTTGCTGACCACCAAACCTTTCCTCTATGTCTTCAACGCCGACGAATCCGTCCTCACCGACGCCGACAAGGTCGCCGAACTGAAAGCATCCGTCGCCCCCGCCGACGCCGTTTTCCTCGACGCCAAAGTCGAAGCCGAACTCCTGGAACTCGACGCCGAATCCGCCCTCGAACTCCTCGAATCCATCGGCCAGACCGAACCCGGCCTGCACGCCCTGGCTCGCGCCGGCTTCCACACTCTCGGCCTCCAGACCTATCTCACCGCAGGCCCGAAAGAAGCCCGCGCCTGGACCATCCACCAGGGCGACACCGCTCCCAAAGCTGCCGGTGTCATCCACACCGACTTCGAACGCGGCTTCATCAAAGCCGAAGTCGTCGCCTACGACGACCTGGTTGCGGCGGGGTCCATGGCCGCCGCGAAAGCCGCGGGGAAGGTGCGCATGGAGGGCAAGGATTACGTCATGGCGGACGGTGACGTGGTCGAGTTCCGGTTCAACGTGTAGTCGCGTTCCGGTTCGACGTTCAGCCCGGAGTAGACGCCACCTCGTCCACGGACGGGGCTGATCCGATCGGGGAGGAGCGGTCCCGGATTTGGTGCGCGTGGGCTGTCGTCCCAGCGGCCGGGAAACCCGCTGTTGAGGCGTTCCGGCCGGTCGACGACATCACGGAAGCGCCGCGAAGGCCTTCTTGGTGTCGCGATACCACCCCATCGCTTTCAGCGGACGCCTCCAGCGTCCCTTCATTTCCTCGTGGGCCGGTACATGGTCTTTGTCGCCATTGCGAGTGGCCTCCCGCAGGTGCCGATCCTGTGCCTTGATGATCTCGTCGGCGGTCTCCGCACTCAGCTCGAAGTCGCACGGACCACCCAGTTGTCGGCAGGTCATGGTCTTCACGGCGTTCTCCTCGTAATTGTTCTTACCTGTCGTTGCTCGGCAAGTCCTGTGGTACCGGGCCGCACCCGACCGGTGAAGATCTGTTTCCTGTCGGGCCTGAGGGCGGTCCCAACCCTGCCGATTATCGACACGGCCCGTGTCGATATGTGCATCTTGCGCCAACTCGGGATGCCTGTCAACGGCACGCACCGTGCCGGTATGCTCGATCCATGTCCGACTCGTCCACCGCACCGCGACGCCGCGGCGCCGAACGCACCAAAGAGCTGCTTGCCGTCACCCTTGATCTGGCCACGGAGGTCGGCTATCGGGGGCTGAGTGTCGAAGCCATCGCCGGGCGGGCCGGCGTCGGGAAACACACCATCTATCGGCGCTGGCCGTCCATCGCGGAGTTGTTGCTCGACGCGCTCAACGTCGTGTGGATCAGTGACCTGGACTACCGCACGTCCGGGTCTGTCCGGACGGATCTGCGAGAGCAGTTCGTGCGTTCCAGTCAGGCTCTCTCCACCCCGCCCATCGGCCCCGTCTACCGGGCGGTCATCGCCGAAGCCCAAGCCGACTCAGCACTCAGGGCGACGTTGTACGAACGATTTCTGGCCACGGTCGAACAGCGAACCATCGATCGGATCACCAGAGCTCAGCGCGACGGCCAACTGGTCGCCGACGCGAAGCTGGAATACGCCGCCGAGGTATTGTGCGGGACTCTCTACTACCGCTGGCTGCTCACGCCCCGCCCCGTCGACGAGAAAGCAATCGATGGACTCCTCGACATGTTCATGGCCGCATACGGAGTACGCGGAGCGCGCTCTTGAGGCCGAGATCGAGCCCGCGCAGACAGGGGCTCCCACGGCTGCTTCCACGCGGCATCGTGAATTCGCGTTATCTGTCCGGGGCGGTCGGCCCGACGTGGCTGGAGCGCCGACCGTGAGCGCATGCCGGGGCTCGCAAACGCTCCGCATCCGAGTGGCGACAAAGCCACGTCCACCACGGATAGGGCTACCCATCGGAGCGACGAGCGGCCTGCCGTGCTCGGCGAGGTGGCAGAGCGATAGACGATTGGTCCGTCATCGTCCCTGCTACCGTCGAAGGGGCATCCGTCTCTCTGGGCCGGTCGAGCTGTGCAGCTCCCGGTGACCGGGACACACCTTTTCCGCCTTCGAGAGCGCATGCACTTGCTACATGACGAAAACGAAGGACGCGTACGTGACGAACGGAAAACGAGTAGCAATCATCGGTGCAGGCCCCTCGGGCATGGCTCAGCTGCGGGCCTTCGAAACGGCAGCCCGCGCGGGGGCGGAGATCCCCGAGATCGTCTGTTTCGAAAAGCAGGCCGATTGGGGCGGTCAGTGGAACTTCACCTGGCGCACCGGTCTCGATGAGTACGGCGAGCCCGTGCACTCGAGCATGTACCGCAACCTGTGGTCGAACGGCCCGAAGGAGGCGCTGGAGTTCGCCGATTACTCTTTCGATGAGCACTTCGGTCGCCCCATCTCTTCCTACCCGCCGCGCCCGGTGCTGTGGGACTACATCGTCGGTCGATTGAAGAAGACGGATGTGCGCAAGTTCATCCGCTTCCAGACCATCGTGCGCTGGGTGGAGTACGACGCCGAGCGTGCAGCCTTCACGCTCACGAGCGAGGATCTCCCCACTGGAGAAATGGCGACCGAGGAGTTCGACCATGTGGTCGTCGCCAGCGGCCACTTCTCTTTCCCCAACGTGCCGAGTTTCCCTGGCATCGAAACCTTCCCTGGGCCCATAACCCACGCGCACGATTTTCGCGGCGCGGAAGCGTTAGAGGGGCAGGACGTCCTCGTCGTCGGCTCGAGCTACTCGGCTGAGGACATCGGTAGCCAGGCGTTCAAGATGGGCGCACGTTCGGTGACGGCGAGCTTCCGTTCCGCGCCGATGGGTTACGACTGGCCCGACGGCATCGAGGAACGCCCCACCATCAAGCACTTCGAAGGCAACACGGTTCACTTCGCCGATGGCACCTCGAAGCACGTCGATGCTGTCATCTTGTGCACCGGCTACCTGCACAAGTACCCGTTCCTTCCCAGCGAGCTTGCGCTGTCCTCCCCGAACAATGTCTACCCTGCCGGTCTGTACCGCGGTGTCGTGTGGCAGGACAACCCGCGCCTGGCCTACCTCGGCGCGCAGGACCAGTGGTTCACCTTCAACATGTTCGATGTGCAGGCCTGGTATGTGCGCGACCTCATCATGGGTCGCATCGCACTGCCTGGTCAGGCTGAACGCTCCGCATCTATCGCGCAGTGGCTGGCGCGCTTCGAGGAGATTTCCTCGGCCGCTGACGAGATCCACTTCCAGGCCGAGTACGTGCGCGATCTGCTGCAACAGACGGACTACCCCGAGTTCGACATCGATCGAGTCGTCGAGATCTTCCTTGCGTGGAAGCGCGACAAGAAGACCGACATCATGGGCTACCGCGACCGCGTCTACCGTTCGGTGATGACGGGAACCTTAGCAGCAGAGCACCACACGCCGTGGATCGACGAACTAGACGACTCCCTCGAGCGCTACCTCGCTGAAGAGCCCGCCGTGAGCTCACGGAACGATCCGCGAAGCTCTCCGGCTCCAGTTCGAGCTCCATCAGGATCGCGGCCGCATCATCGAGCAAGCGCTCCGCGGCCAGCGCTGCCTCGCGCGGCGAGACATACTGCGCAGCAACGGACGCGCTCTCACCGTTGACGTCCTGAACCGGCGTTAGCGTCACCCTGCGCCTCATCGGTAAAGCGCCTGATGGTCGAGCTCCGTTTCACCGTGTAGAAGCTGGGTGTTGTCCCATCGGGCCCTTCATCCGATCAGAGCTGGAACCGCTTCTCGAAGCGCACCGAGACGAAGGTTGAACGAGGGCGTACTGGGAACCACGAGAGTTGTGGGTCGGCTTCAGTTACCTCCGGCGGGCTCCGCGAAACCGACGACTTCGATGTCGCGGTTCGCGCCCGCCTCGACGCGGCTCAGTAGGTTTCCCTGAGACCTTCGGCGAAAAGTTCCTACCAGAGCTCACTGAGGGTGACGTATGAATGCCAGTGATACGGGCGGCGGCTATCCGCCTATCTCCTCTTTCGCCTTCCTCTCCGATATGCATACTGCGGCATTGATCGGCCCAGACGGCTCAGTGGAGTGGTTCTGCGTGCCCCGTTTCGACGGTGAGAGCATCTTTGCCCGTATCCTCGACCGAGAACGCGGCGGCGCCTTCTTTCTCGGTGTGGCAGATGCGGGTGAGCCCGCGCGGCGTTATGTCGATGACACCCTTGTTCTCGAGAGTCGCTTCCAGTCACCTACGGGGACGGCGGTTGCCTTCGACTTCCTGGCGGTGGGCTCTTCCTCCGGTGACGAGGGCGATAAAGAGCTCGCCGCCAGGCATGTGCTTGTCCGTACGGTGCGCTGCGAATCCGGTTCTGTCCGGGTCCGGCTCCGGCTCGACGCTCGTCCCGATTATGGGGCGAAAAGAACCCGCTGGGAGCGGCATGAGACAAACCTCTGGTGGGCGTCGGACCCGCAGTTGTGGTTGTCCAGCACGCTGCCGCTCGCTTCCGAGGGTGCGGAACTCTTCGCGTCAGCCGTGCTCGGTCCCGGCGAGGTGGTCGCTTTCGCCCTCGGCTATGCGGGCAAGGCCCCGCGCTGTATCGACGCGGCGGCGGCAGCGGACCTGCGGGAGGAGACTCGTCGCACGTGGCAGGAGTGGTCCGACCGCTGCTCCTACACCGGGATAGCCCGTGAGCAGGTGACGCGAAGCGCTCTGGTGTTGCGGGGGCTGGCCTTCGACGAAAGTGGGGCGTTGCTGGCGGCGCCCACGACGTCGCTGCCTGAGTGGATCGGCGGCGGGCGTAACTGGGACTACCGCTTCACATGGCATCGGGACGCCGCACTGCTGGTGCTGGCCCTCTATCGGTTGGGCCACGCCGAGGGAGGGCGGCGCTATAAGGACTTCCTCTTCTCGCTGGAGCCGGTACGTCAGGGGCGACTGACCCCGATGGCAGGTATCGGCGGCGAGCTCGACAGCAAAGAGCAGATCCTGAACCACCTCGAAGGCTACGCCTCCTCCAGCCCGGTTCGGATCGGCAACGAGGCGTTCGGGCAGGTGCAGTTCGAGTGCTATGGACACGTTCTCGACGCCGCCTATGTCTACTATCAGCTGACCGGAACCATGTCCGAGGAGACTTGGCCGATTCTGTGTCGGCTTGTCGAGACGATTTGCGCGCATTGGCAGGAACCAGACCATGGGATCTGGGAGATGCGAGGCGAAAAGCGCCACAACACTTACTCGAAGATGATGGCTTGGGTGTGCGTGGACCGTGGTGTGCGCCTGGCATCGGAGCTGGCAGGGGGAGCCGAAGTCGGCGAGGCGGAGCTTGCCGACTGGCGAAAAACCCGCGACGAGATCAAACGTGACGTGTTGGCACACGGCTACGACGAGGAGCGTGGCGCGTTCGTTCAAGAGTACGGCGGGAAAGCGCTGGATGCCTCGTTGCTGCACGCTTCCCTATTCGGCTTCCTACCCGGAGACGACCCCCGCGTCGTCTCGACCATCGACCGCGTAGCCGAAGAGCTCGCAGACGGCGATGCGCTGATCCACCGCTACGACCTCGGGCAGGTGGACGACGGGGTCGACGGCCCTGAGGGCGCCTTCCTCTTGTGCTCGTTCGACCTCGTCTCTGCCCTGGTCCTGGCCGGCCGTGCCGAAGAGGCCAAGTATCGCTTCGACCGGTTGCTGGAGTACGCGGGCCCGCTCGGTCTGTTCTCCGAGGAGGCGACCTTCCACGGCGAAGCGTTGGGCAACTACCCGCAGGCCTTCGCTCATCTTGCGCTGATCCAGGCCGCCATGAACCTCGACGCGGCGGGAGACGAAGACGCACTGCACGCCTGGGCCACCCGACGGGCGGATACCTGTTGAGACCGATTAGCGCGTTATCTCAGCGGGTATGCGGCCTACATCGCTCCCAGGGCTGGACCCGCGCACGCCCCAGGGGAAGGACACGATGGCGACGATCGGATATCACGCTTCGCACGAACAGATCGCACCGGCGCAATTGCTGGCGGATGTCGTTCATGCGGAAAGCGCGGGTTTCGAGGCAGCGATGTGCTCGGATCACATCGAGCCGTGGTCACATACGCAAGGGCATTCCGGTTTCGCGTGGTCGTGGCTGGGGGCGGCGCTTGCGTCCACCCAACTGAGGCTCGGCGTCGTCACCTGCCCCGGGTACCGGTATCACCCCACTGTTGTTGCGCATGCGATCGCGACACTCGGCGCCATGTTCCCCGGTAGGTTCTGGGCGGCTCTCGGCAGCGGTGAGTACATCAATGAGCATGTAACGGGCCGGCCGTGGCCGACGAAGGAGACCCGGCAACAGGTCCTCGAAGAATGCTTCGGGGTGATCCGGGACTTACTGCGTGGCGAGACGGTGTCTCGAGACGGAGCGGTCCAGGTGGATCGTGCCAGGCTGTGGGATCGCCCGCCGCAGCCTTCACCGCTGGTGGTGCCCGCGCTCTCACCGGGCACAGTGGCGCGGTTCGCCGCGACCGCAGACGGCTTCATCACGGTCAACCAACCGCGCGACACCCTGCGCGAGATGATCTCTGCGTACCGCGACAACGGTGGCACCGGTACCGCTGTGCTGCAGGTTCACCTCAGCTGGGCCCCCACCCAGGACGAGGCGGTTGCGCTCGCCCGGAACCAGTGGGCCACCAATGTCTTCGCATCCGAGATGATGGCTGACCTTGCGACACCAGAAGAGTTCGAAGCCCAGGCAAACGATCTCGGCGATGAGCTCGGCAGCGCGGTCGCCGGAGCCGTCTTCATCTCACATGACCCCGCAGTGCACGCTCAGCGGATCCAGCAGTATCTCGCACTCGGCTTCGACGAGATCTACCTGCATCATGTCGGCCAAGACCAGGAACGATTCATAGACACCTTCGGTGCCGACGTGCTGCAGCAACTGGACCGGTCCGTCTCCACGTCGGTGTGACCTGCTGCGGCGGCGGCATCGATGTGGAGCCGGGCCGCTTCGATGGTGACGGCACGTATCCGACCAGGCCGGTCGCGGAGGTCAGGACGATGGCGCCGTAGGTAGGACCAACTCGAGCTGCGGGGAAGCGTGCGGACGTGGAGACACCGGGGTTTGCGGTCACAGGTGCCGACCGCTGGTTCCGTTTGCGAGCAGCGGACGATCGGTGAGCTGGACCGAAGAGATATCGGAGTGCACGGTCGGCTCGTCATCGGTGGGCGTCGCCTGGTTGTCGCCGAAGTGGTCCGACCCGCGCACGCCGTTTCGCGTGTGATCAGACTCCTCCTCGGACGGGTTCTGATCGGCACTCGGATGCCCGGGCGCAGATTCCGGGCTGCCAGTCAGGCGCGGTGCAAGCTCAGCAGATCCCGGCGCGGCCGCCGGTTCCGACCCATCGGCCGCGATCGGTCCGTCCTGCTCCGCCTGGAGCGCCCGGTCGGAGCCATTCGTGGTCAGCGCGTGGCCCTCGCTCGTGGGCGCGGAGAACGTTTGCTGCCCATCGGGTGCGATCGATCCGGGGTGCGCCGCCGTTTTCTCCTCGTGTCCGGCAGACGTATTCGCTGCCGGTGCTGGTGCTGGTGCAGCGGAATGGCTCTGCTCGTGTCCGGTGTCGGAGGGTTCGGCGGGCTCCGGCGCCGGCTGCTCACCGGACCGTATCCGGACGAGCGTCTGCCGCAAAGCCGCAGCCAACCGGGCATCCAGCTCGGCTTCGTCCTGGTCGACAGCACCGGATGCTGCCGGGCGGCTCGGGGCCGTGCCGGGTTTCTGCGCGGGCGGCGTTATGGCCAGCCCCAGCTCGGTGAAGGCCGATACGGGCACCGGGGCTGCTGTCTGGTCAGCGGCCGCAGTGCCGGTACCGGCCGGAGGTTGCCCCGCTGCGGCAGCGGTCGCTCCGGCCTGCCCAGCGGCAGCGGGCACAGCGATCTCCTCCGTCGGCTGCTCAGCGGGATCCGCGGCCGCTGTCTCGGCCCCTACCGCGGAACCTTCACCGGGATGCTGAACCTGCGCACCCGCGTGCTCTCCGGGGACGTCGTCATCAACGGGTTTCTCCTCCGCTCGGCGAGCGGTCGAGGGCTGCTCGGTGAGGATGCTCGGCAGGATCTGGTTCGCGGCTCCGCCGACCTGGGTGAGCGCCGCCAACCGCGCTTGGAGGTCTTCGTGGTCGGGCACGGCGGCGGTGGCTTGTTCGATTGCACGCCCGTATCGCTCGGCTACGAGCCGGTGGGTGACGAGCGCGACGCCGATCATGATGGGTGCGATCGCGTGGATACCGATACCGGTGATGTCGCCCGTCTTGATGTACGGGAAGGTGTTGAGCGCGATACTCGCGGTCAACAGCACGCCTTCGACGGTGTAGACCTGCCACAGTCTGTCGATCACACCCCACTCGGCGGTATCGCCGGTGGACAGCATCAGCGCGACCAGCACGGCGCTGATCAGCGCTTCCAGGCCGTAGGACAACCACCACATCGGGTTGGTCACCCCACCCGTGGGCGCGATGTTCTGCTGCACGGTGACCGCGGAGAACAGCATTGCGAACGCCACCACACCGGCGAGCAGCCCCAGCACCCGCGGTTTGCGTTGATGCAACCGCGCCACTTTCGCGTGCGGACTGCTGCTGCGCCGCTGCTCCCCGATCGCCTGCGCGGCCCGCAGCAGATCCGCTGCCTCGCGTTCGGCCAGTTCGGAAGCCGTGCGCCGCACCCGTTCCGCGGCGTCGGCGGCCGCCTGGATACGCGCCCGCTGCTCGTTGCGTTCATGGTCACGCACCAGCTCGGCCAGCGCGCGGGCGTCGGCGAGCTCCCGTTCCGATAGCGCTTCCAGCAGCGCCGGATCGTCCTGGTGCGCCAACCGTTCATGCGCGGTCTGCACCCGATCCGGCAGCGCACCGGCCACCAGATCATCCACCGGCTGCTGCGCCGTCACGGGCGCGGGAGTTGTGAAACGACGGAACATCAGCAAAGCACCTTTCCGACGATGCAGTGTTCCAGATACCACGCCACAAAACGACATCCGGCCGCCAACGACTCCGCCGAACACGACCACTCAGAAGTCGTCACTCGAGCGCCTCGGCAGACCTCGTACGGGACCGCCAGGCTGAGCCAGCCACCGATCGCGGTGGTGAAGATACGGCTGAGCTGCTGATAGATCAGCGCGACGGCCTTCGCGAGGGACAGTTGTTCGAGCAGGACTCGTGTTGCGTCACATGGTGTCGCTGCTGCAAGAGCACTCCCGGCTGGCTGTGCCAGCTACAAGACCGAGCAGAGCGGAAGTACCGAATGACCGGCCGACGGACAGTGTTGACGCAGGACCGGCGACGCGTCCTCGGCATGGATATCGACAGCTGGTACCGATGAATTTGTGCGAGTGCCATCGTCAGCACCAAGGAACAAGGAACAACGACCGCTGCGCCGTGCGGAAACGGCCCACGCCGCCCGTAGCGGCAGGCAGCGCTGAACGGAAGGGCTCTCTCAGGTGTCGAATGTCATGTCCCGCGACGACCTCTGGGCGATGGCCCACGCCGAACGCGCGGCTCTGGCCGATGACCTGGCCGGCGTGAACGACGGGCAGTGGGCCCGGCAATCGCTGTGCGGACGATGGACGGTAGAGGAGGTCGTCGCCCACCTCACTGCCGCGGCGAGCGTCGGCAGACTTCGTTGGCTGACCAGCGTTCTCGGTGCCCGCTTCGATTTCGACAAGCACAACGACCGACGCCTGGCCGAGCATCGTGGCGCAACTCCGGCGGAAACATTGGACCTGTTCCGAGCGATCGTCCCCAGCACCACCTCGGCCTCGGGGCATACCGCGGCCTGGCTCGGAGAAGTCGTCGTTCACGCCCAGGACATTCGACGTCCACTGGGACTACCGCGCCTGCCCTCGATCGAAGCAACCACCGAGGTCGCCCGCTTCTACGCCAGCCGCAACTTCACTGTGCCCAGCCGCAGCAACACCGAGGGCCTGCGGCTCGAGGCGACCGACGGCCCGTTCAGCACCGGAACCGGCCCCTTGGTCAGCGGGACCACCATCGCCCTCACCATGGCGATGGCCGGAAGAGACACCTATTGCAATGACCTCTCCGGCCCTGGCGCACCTATCCTGCGCAGCCGCTGTACAGGAGCCTGAATTCTCGACCGCCCGCCACTGGCGCATATGCCCGTGGAGTACACCGGTACTCCGAGATCGGACCGATCAGGAAACGAGAAGCTCGGTGAGCAGCCCGCAACTAGCGTGGCTGTCACAACC
Organism: Nocardia donostiensis; assembly: GCF_002081715.1. Classification (GTDB taxonomy): domain Bacteria; phylum Actinomycetota; class Actinomycetes; order Mycobacteriales; family Mycobacteriaceae; genus Nocardia; species Nocardia donostiensis. The sequence goes on from NZ_MUKP01000043.1 coordinate 27,143, forward strand.
CCACCCAGAGCTGTGAACCCGCTCTGGCCTGGGGTTACGAGACGAACCACCCGATCGGAGGAAGCGATGTCGGAAAACAAGCAGGCCGGCCGCCGGGGACGCAAGACCGGCACTCCTGGGGCGCTGTCACTGTGGTTCCAGCGAAAAATGAACACCCGCACAAACACCCGTATCCGGCGTAAAGGCAGCAAGTCCATGGGCATGGACCTGCTGATCCTGCACACGATCGGCCGCCGCAGCGGCCTGCCGCGGGAAACACCGGTGACCTGGTTCGCCGACGGTGAAGACGCCTGGCTGATCATCGCCTCGGGCGGCGGGAGCAACCATCCGGACTGGTACCGCAATCTGCTGGCGCACCCCGATCGAGCAGCGATCGAGATGCACGGCCACGACGCCGTGCCGGTGACCCCGCATCGGCTCGACGGCACCGATCGCGAGCGGGCCTGGCAGAGCATCACCACCGCCCAGCCCCGCTACGCGAAGTACCAGCGCAAATCTGATCGGGAATACCCGCTTATCCGACTCGCCCGGCGGTAACCGCTTTCGGGAACGCCCACCGACGAGCGATCACGGATAGTCGCGGCTCGTACGGTGGTAATGGTGCGCCAGAGCCAGCCGGCGGCCGGCGAGGAGGGTGTTGTGCGGTTGAGCGGGGACGAAGCGCGGGCGCGGTTCGCGGGGAGCCGGGTGGCGCGGCTGGCGACGGTTACCGAGGGGGGACTGCCTCATCTGGTGCCGATTGTGTTCGCGGTGGTGGGGGAGGTGATCTACACCAGTGTCGACGCCAAACCGAAAACGACTACGGCGCTGCGGAGGCTGGCCAATATCGCGGCGAACCCGGGGGTCGCTGTGCTCGCGGACCACTATTGCGAGGATTGGGCGCAGCTGTGGTGGGTGCGGGCGGACGGGGACGCCCGGATCGCCGGAAACGAGGAAGCGCGTACGGCTCTCACGCATTTGGCCCAGCGGTACCCGGTGTACACCACGCAGCCCCCGCCGGGGCCGATGATCGCGATCGAGGTCAGGCGGTGGTCGGGCTGGTCCGCGAGTTGAGCCTCGGCGGGATCGCGTTCATTCCATCGCGAAACGCAGCAGCGCCTGCTTGTCACCCTGCTTGATCTTGCCCTTGCGGTTGAGGACTTCCAGCTGCCAGACGTTGCCGTTGCGGAAGGCGCGGGCGACAGCGTTGGCGTTGTCGTTGCCGAGCAGCGACGGCCAGATATCGGCGACCTGCTGGCTGCTGCCGCCGGTGGCGTCGTACACCTTGAACGAAATATTGTTGGCTTTCTCGAAGGAGCTGCCCTTTTTGAAAGCCGCCGCGACGAAGATGATGGCGTCGATGCCGCCGGGAACATCGGCAAAGGTGACGGTGACGGTTTCGTCGTCGCCGGAGGCGGCGCCGGTCTGCTCGTCACCGGAATGCTGCACCGAGCCGTTGCCCAACGGGTCCAGCGAATCCAGCCCGGCGAACCGGACCGGCTCGCTGCCCTGCATGAGGATGGCGATCAGGTCCAGGTCGACACCGCGTTTGCGCCGAGCCCAGCCGAGCGGCCCGCCGCTGGCGCCCGCGGACGGATCCCAGCTCACCCCGACACTCAGTTTGGTGATCCCGGCCAGATCCGCGGCACCGTCTTCTTTTTTGAGCGTGATCATGAGATTCAGGCTACCGATGAGATCTGTTCCAGGTCGGCGGACCGCGCAGCGCCCGAAAGCGCTTGCTGTGGTACTCAGGTTGAGACAGGAAGGAGACAGATGATCGCCGAACAGCTGCCGTGCACCGACGGTGATGTGCGGGTGCGGCAACTACGCCACGACGATGCCGAGGCGTTCGCGCGCGGCACCGACGACGAAGCTGTCAAGAGGTACGGGCACCTCCCGCTCCCCGAATACACCCCGGAAATCGTCCGCGACCAGATCGACGGGGTGATCGCCGACGGGCTTGCCGACGGATCACTGGCGGTGCTGGCGATCGCCGACGCGGAATCGGATGAGTTCCTGGGCAGTATCGTGCTGTTCGATTTCAGTACCGACCGCGCCGAAGTCGGCTTCTGGCTCGCCCCGTGGGCGCGGGGACGCGGTGCGGCGCAGCACGCGCTCCGCGCGATCGCCCGTGCCGCAGCGGCACGCGGGTTGAGCAGGCTGGACGCCAGGACTGTTCCCGAGAACACCGGTTCGCGGAAAGTGCTGGAAGCCGGGGGATTCACGCAGGTCGGTGAGCCGACGGTCACTACAGCGCCGTCGGGAGCGGAGTTGACTTCGCTGGCATACACCTGTTCCCTGTCCGGCGCGTCGTAGGCGGCTACGGCAAGTAGCGACGTGCCGTAGAAAGGCCCTCACCTCTTGGTGACGTACCCGCGCTGCACCATCCAATCCCGCGCCACCTCGGCAGGTTCGCGGCCTTCGACATCCACCTGACGGTTGAGTTCGGTAATGGTCTCGTTGGTGAGCTCCGCCGATATGGGGGCCATGACTTCAGCGACTTCCGGATGGGCTTCGGCGAAATCCTGACGCATGACCAAGGCGGCATTGTATTTGGGGAAGTAGCTCAGGTCGTCGTCGAGGACCACCAGGCCGAGCGCGGGGATACGGCCGTCGGTGACCGCCACGGAACCGAAACGGCATTGCCCGCCGTCCGCGACGGAGGTGTAGACGAGAGCGTCTTGCACGATGTTCTTGCGGACGGTGTTGTTGTCGATACCGTATGCGGCGGCCATACCGGGGAAACCATCTTGGCGGACGTTGAATTCGGTGCCGACACAGGTGGTGGCCGCGTCCGGGGCCGAGTTCACCAAGCGCGCGTAGTCGGACAGGGTGCGAATACCTTGGGATTCGGCGGTGGCGCGGTTGGTGACCAGGGCGTAGGTGTTGTTCATCGGCGCCATCGCCGTCCACACCATGCCGTTTTCGGCGAGGTCGGCATCGCAGACGGCTTCGAACTGGCCGCGTTCGGTGGGGACCGGGATTTCGTTGCCCAGATAGTTCATCCAGCCGGTGCCGGTGTAGTCGTAGGCCAGGTCGATCTGGCCGTGCAGTTGGGCGTCGCGCAGACTGTTGGAACCTTGGATATTGGTCAGGTCACGCACGTCTGCCCCCGTCGCGACCATCGCATATTCGATCAGGTAGCCGAGAATGTTCTGTTCGGTGAAATCCTTGGATCCCACCGTGATCGGGACGCCCTCTAGCTCAGGCACCGGCTGGATACTGCCAGGCCCGACGCGCAACGGAACCGCCCCGCCGGACTCCAGGCCGCATCCGGCGAGCAACACCAACGCAGCCGCGAGCAAGAGCGCGACGCTCGCATGGAACCACGAGCGCGCCCGGTGTTGTTCGCGCGTCGCTCCGGTGATGTCTTTGTAGCGGTGTTCCGCAGGGGCGTGGATACGCGGCCGGTCGGAGCGCAGCGGGGGAGTGTTGGTCTCGGCTGCCGCGAGCTCGATCGGCGTATTGCGGCGCTGCTGATGGACGGGCAACGATCGCCGGTCTGCGTGTTTCATTTCAGCCCCCGTGGTCCGAGAAACTCCTCGGCCAGCGCGCCGAGCCAGTCCACCAGCAGCGCCAGCGCCACCGCAAGCACCGCACCGACCACCAGCGTCACGTTGTCACGCAGTTTGTACCCGGTGTCGATGAGGATGCCGAGGCCGCCCGCGCTCACCAGGAACGACAGCGTCGCGGTACCGACCGCTAAAACCAGCGAAGTACGCAGACCGGCGAGGATATAAGGAACGGCCAGCGGAAATTCGATGCGCCGCAAAACGGTCCGTGCCGACATGCCCTGCCCGCGTCCGGCGTCGATCAATGTCGGATCGACCTGCTGGTAGCCGAGGATGGTGTTGCGCAGCACCGGCAGCAGCGAATAGAAGGCGATCGGCGCCACCCCGATCCAGAAACCGGTCCGCGTGGTGACCAGGTAGAACAGCACGATCAGGCCGATCGCGGGAGCGGCCGCACCGATATTGGCGATACCGACGAAAACCGGTGCCAGCTTGCGATAACCCGGTCGCGTCAACAGTGTGCCCAACGGAACGGCCAACGTCACCACGATCACCACCACGATCGCGGTGATCAGCATATGCTGCCAGGTGACCTCCGCGATGTTGCGCGCATTGAGACTCGTCTGCTGCGTGACCGTCAACTCCCGGTTGAACGCCCACACCAGCACCCCGACCGCCAACACCAACACCAGCGCAGGCTGTAACAACAACCGCAGCCGCTCCGCTCGCCGCTCGGCAGCGGGAGAGGTGCGGGCGCCGACTGCGGTTGCCGTGCTCATCCGCTTCGGTCCTCGCTGCCACCCGACGGTCGCTTATCGGACGCGGTTGCAGGTTCCGTCGAGCTGCTCGCGTGTTCTTCCCTCATCTGCGACAGATGCCCGACGAGGGTGTCGATGGTGATCAGGCCGGCGTATTCGCCGTGGCGTCCGGTGACCACGGCGGTGGCGGTGCTTTCGGCGAGCAGGGCTTCCAGCGCGTCCTGGAGAGTCGATTGCAGCGAAACCACCTCGCCTACCGGATTGCCTACCGTTCGCAGCGAGCCCGCGTGCGCCAGCTGAGATACCGAAACCCAGCGCAGCGGACGCCGATGTTTGTCGAGGATCAACGCCATCGGCCGGTCGGCGCCATCGAGCGCCCTGCGTAATTCGTCGACCGGTTCGTCCTCGGCAGCGGTGCGGCATTCGCCCAGCTCCACATCGCGTACCCGGGTGAGGGTGAGTTGTTTGAGCGATGGGTCCGCGCCGATGAAACCGGCGACCGTCTCGTCGGCCGGGTCGGCGAGAACCGCGGCGGGAGTGTCGTATTGCAGGATGCGTGATTGTGGGCCGAGTACCGCGATCCGGTCGCCGAGTTTGACGGCTTCGTTGAAATCGTGGGTGACGAACACGATGGTTTTGCGCAGTTCTGTTTGCAGGCGCATCAGCTCGTCCTGCAGCAGGCCGCGGGTGATGGGGTCGACCGCGCCGAACGGTTCGTCCATCAGCATTACGGGCGGGTCCGCGGCCAAAGCCCTGGCTACCCCGACTCGTTGCTGCTGGCCGCCGGACAATTGGCGCGGGTAGCGGTTGCGGAACTCCTCCGGTGCGAGCCCGACCAGTTCCAGCATCTCGTCGACGCGCGCCGCGATGCGTGTGCGGTCCCAGCCGAGCAGTCCGGGGACGGTGGCGATGTTCTTACCGACCGTCATATGTGGGAACAGCCCGGCCTGCTGGATCGAATAGCCGATACCGCGCCGCAGCGCGTCCGCATCGATCGACAGCGCATCCCGGCCACCGATGGTGATGGTGCCGGAGCTGGGTTCGATGAGGCGGTTGATCATCCGCATCGTGGTGGTCTTACCGCAGCCCGATGGCCCGACCAGCACCACGATCTCACCCGCCGGGATGGTCAAGCACACGTTGTCGACGGCGGGATCACGCTGCCCCGGATAGCGTTTGGTGACCGAGTCGAGGACGATCTCGACGCCGGACACGGCTTCGGTGTCAGTCACGGATCCCTTTCGACGTGGTGAGACGGCCGACGAGCATGAGCACACCGTCCAACAGCAGCGCCAGCACGATGATCAACACGGTCCCGGTCAGCGCCTGCGGCACCGCGTTCGGGGTGCCGAGGCGCGACAGGCCGGTGAAGATGAGATTGCCCAGACCGGGGCCCTTGGCGTAGGCGGCGATGGCGAGGATGCCCATCAGCATCTGGGTGCTGATCCTGATCCCGGTGAGGATCGACGGCCACGCCAGCGGCAACTCGACACCGGTGAGCACCCGTAACCTGTTCATCCCGATCCCGCGCGCCGCATCGCTGACCGCCGGGTCGATCGTGGCCAGACCGACGATGGTGTTACGCAGGATCGGTAACAGCGCATACAGCACCATCGCCGTGATCGTCGGCGCCACACCGAGCCCGAGCAGCGGAATCAGCAGACCCAGCAGCGCGAACGACGGAACGGTGAGGATGATGCTCGCGGCCGCCGTGGCCAGCGACGAACCCAGCGGACTGCGGTAGACCAGCACACCGAGCGCCACCGCAACCACCGCACCCAGCAGCACCGACTGCACCACTGCCGAAACATGCAGGTAGGAGTCGGTGAGCAGCTGATGCCGCCGCTCCACAATGAACGTCCACAGCGTATCCAGTGTTCGTTTCCCCTCGTCGGCGCCGGGGTCAGTGTATCCAGCGGGGCCGTTCGGGGGTCGAGTTCCGAACCAGGCCGGGGTGCCGACGTCTCCACCTCCTCGGTGATATTCGGGCGCCGACCCGGAGCGGGGAGGAGCAGCTCGTGTTTCCTCCTGAGATGTACAGTGGGATAGCGGATTCGACCGGCATCTCCGGGGAACGGTTCGACGACCTGAGGTGTCTCGAGGTGTGGGTCGAAGAGGGAGGACGGAGACCGAGTTGGGTTCGTTTCAGCAGGGCGTGGCAAGGCAACCGGCCAGGGCGGCCATCGTCTCAGTACTCGGGATCGTCGTGGTGGTGGCGGTCCTGGTTGCGGGTGGGTTCGCGACATACTGGTGGCAGGGCCGATTCGGGGACGCGGCGATTACGGGGGAGGTACTGGACGAGTTCCCGGTTGTCCCGCGCGGGAGTCTTGACCCAGCGCAGGCGGCGGTAGTCGCGGTGGCGGAGCAGCAATTCGTCGACCCCGGCCCCGGCACGAAATACGCAGAGGGCGTCGTCGAACCCTGGTGTGCGGATTTCGTCAGCTGGGTGATGCGCGAGGCCGGTCTGCCGCTGGTGAACCCGAACTCCGGTTCGTGGCGGATCCCCGGCGTCTACACGCTGCAGGAGTACTACGAGGCCGCGGGTCGGTTCGAGCCCGCCGGGTCTGGTTACTACCCGCGTACCGGTGATGTGGTGCTCTACAGCGACGCCAGCCCGTTCGGGCAGCACACCAATATCGTGCTCGTGGCCGACGGCGACACCGTGACCACGATCGGCGGCAACGAACACGACGCGGTGCGGGTTCATCGGTTCGCTCCGGCCGATGTCACGGGCATCGTCGGGTTCGGGAGGCTGTAGCGGCTCGGGCGGCTGCCGTCGGCGTACCTGTCACCTCGATCGCGTAGCGTGTCGGTCTGTCAGTGGGAGGTGAGGGTCTCGGAACGACTGATGGAGCCGGTGGGTATGCGCGTGGAACCGGACTGGATCGACTACGCCGAATTCGGCAGGCGTTTCGTCACCCATGCGGTGAACTCCGCGCGTATCGAGGCCGCGATCGCCGGTATCGCGGGGCGCGGGATGACCTTCGGGCCGTTCTCGCTCGGCCCCACCGGGCTTGCCGGGTTCATGGCCGAAGGCAAAGTCGGCAGGCCGATGGTGGTTCATCGCGGTCCGCAGGTCACCTTCGAGGTGCGGATCCCAATTTCGCTGGCGCTGAAAGTGCTGCTCGGCGGTAAGAAACTGCGGGTGGAGACGATCGTCTCGATCGATCTGACCCTGAATGCGCGTACCGCCGACCCGCTGCTGATCGTCATCGATATCCCCCGCGTCCAGCCTGCGGATGTCCGCGTCGTGCTACGCGCCCAGGCTGTGGAATCGGTGGGTGAATGGCTGCTCGACCCGATCGCGGGAGTAGTGCAGCGTGAGGTCGCCAACCGGGTCAACACCATGCTGGCCGACCCGAGGGCACGCCGCGCCCGCATCTTCGATATCGAGGCCATCGTCGCGGGCGTGAGTTCCGCCCATCGTCACCGCACCGGATTCGACTGGATCGACTACGAAGAATTCGGCTGCCGTTTCTTCCCTCTCCTCGTCACCCGCGAGCGTGTCCAGGATGTGGTGCAGCGGTTGGCGGGTAGGCCCATCGAAATCGGCCCGGTGCGCACCGGGCCTCGCGACTCGGCCACGCTGACCGTGCGGGGAGCCGTCCGTGACCCGGAGGTCAGCGATGCCCACGGCGACGGGCAGGAGCCCCGGTTCGACCTGCGGATTCCGGTGTCGCTGGACATCACTGTCGATGTGCTCAAGGCCAACCGCTATCACGCCGATGTCGTGATAGCTCTGCGGTTGGTAGCGCGGGCCGCCGACCCGCTGCTGATCGTTATCGACGTGGCGCCGCCCTCGCCCGAGGACATCGGGCTGGAGTTCGCGGCGCACGGGGTGCGGGCTGCGACACTGGGCAAACTGGCCGGAATCAAGAAACAGGTGATCGCGCAGGTCGCCAAGGTGGTGCGCCGCGAGCTCGCCGACCCGGCGATCCGCACCATCGACGCAGGTGCTCGCATCGACCGCCTGGTGTGAACGCAACCGGCTGTGGCTCGAGTGGCGTTTGTTCCGCATGTTCCTGGCGTTTCAGTTGTGAATATGGTGAAATGAGTGCACGTTCGAGGCTCCCGGCGCGCGGATGCTTCAGGGGAAGGTGCGCCGGGCACGCTGCCATCCGATTCGGGGCGGTCGAAGGAGTCTGCGATGCGTTTTTCACTATCTCGGCGTGCCCTGTTCGGTTATACGGCCGCTGCCACGGCCGCCGGAACCGTGGGAATGAGCCTGTCCGCGCCGCGCGCGAGCGGAAAACCGCTCGGCACCCTGCTCGACTACGCAGCGGGAGTTCCCTCGGCAACCGCCATCAAAGAAGCCGGGTATATCGGCGTCATCCGCTATGTGTCCGATCGCCGTCCCGGCGCCGAATGGATGCAGGGCAAACCCCTGCTGGCGCGCGAGGCCGAGGCATTGAACGCGGCCGGGCTGACAATCGTGTCCTGCTACCAGTACGGCAAAGGCCCCACCGCCGACTGGCGCGGTGGCGAGGAAGCAGGTAAGCGGCACGCCGAACGCGGCCTCGAACTGCATCGAGCCGCGGGCGGCCCGGAAGGCCGGCCGATCTACGCCTCGATCGATGACAATCCCACGGCCGTCGAATTCGCCACCTTGATCCTGCCGTACCTGCGCGGCTGGCAGGCGGTGATCGGCAAGGAGAACACGGGCGTATACGCCAACTCACCCACCATCGACCTGGCCAGGGTCGCAGGTGTCGGTTCCTGGTTCTGGCAGCACGATTGGGGCACCCCCGAGGGTCATGTTCACCCCGCTGCTCATCTGCACCAGTTCGAAATCGACAAACGCACCGTGGACGGTATCGGCGTCGATCGGAACCACGCCCTCACCGCCGAATACGGCGCCTGGTAGCCGGCCTGGCAGCGCGATCAGATCTGGCAGCGTGGTCAGGTCTGGCAGTGCGCGGCGGGGGAGGTGCGCAGATCGGGTTCGTCGTCGGCGACGACTCGGAGGTTGGGCCGGGTTTCGGGGCAGGTGTGTTCGGCCCGCCAGGACAGCAGCGACCAGCGCGACAGCCCGGATAGTGCCGAACCGAGGCTGGCGAACGAGCCGGATGAGATCACCGAGCCGAACGAACCCACCGATCCGATCGACAGCACCGAACCGACGCTACCGATGGACAGGATCGAATACGCCGACCCGATCGACAGGATCGACCCTTCGGACCGGATGGACAGGATCGACCGGTTGGAGTGCCTGCTCCGGATACTGGCTCGGGATGCGCGGGACTTTATCGAACGATCGACTGTCGCCATGGGTTTCGGTCTACCACAGTCGCAGGGTATCCAGAAGTAGCGCGGCACTTCTGAGACCGATTCCCGTGGATTCGTTGCCGACTCGAAAGTGAGCTCACGCGTAAGGCCCGGCAGTGTCGACCGGGCCTTACGCGTTGTCCTGGGGTTCAGGCGACGCTGAAGAAACCGAGCGTCGGCAGGAACGAGCAGGTGCGCGGTGCGGAGGCCTCGTCGGCCTGGGTGGTCAGCGAGCCGCCGATCACGGCGACGATGCGGCCCGGGCCGGTATCGGCGATCGCCGAGAGGGTGGCGGGGCCGTCGGGGTTGATCTTCGCTTCATCGGTCAGCGGCTGCACGCCGGAGCGGCGGTTGTCCAGGTTGAGCCACTGTACGGTCATCGGCGGGTCCTGCACCTCGGTCGGTCCCTTGGTGCCCAGCGCGGTGAACACGAAGCCGGCCTGGCCTGCCGCCGGGCCGGGCGGGGGTAGCTGCGCGGGGCCGGGGACGGCCAGTGCGGTGCCGACGGAATCGGCGGAGTCACCGATGCAGCCCTTACCGATGGTCGGGTACAGGAACTGCGCGATGGCCGGTCCTTCTTCCGGCAGTTCGGGGCCGCCGCCACCGCTGCCGTCGAGGAACGTGATGATTCGCTCCAGCGTCGCCTTGATCTGCGGCGGGAGATCCACCGCATTGAGCAGCGCGCGGGCCTGATCCAGGATCACCTGCTGCGGGCTGGGCGCCGCTACCTGGGATGCGGCGATCGAACCGACGATGGCGGGGGTCAGGGCGGCAAGGGCGTCCACCGGGACACCTTCGGGAACCATCGGGACGCTGTTCGTCGACGCTGCCGACGCCGGCGCCGCGACAGCCGTCATCGGCGCCGCGAGGGAGGCGCTGGCTGCTATTGCCAGCGCGGACAATGCGATCCGCGATCCTCGGGAGCGAAGCACTGGTCTTGCCGTCCTTACCTCGGGTACATCTGGGCGACGCTGAAAAGCCGTCGTTTCGGTGGTCACTCTATGGACAACGCCCCACGTTGTACAGCGACAGGGCCGGATTCATCAGTGTGCGACGACCAGTGTTACCGGACAGTAGAGCTCGGGGGATGTTACCACTGGGAAGGTTGATGCAAATGTTATCGGCGCCCAGGGGTGCGTGGAGCCGCGCAATGCGGGCATTAATGTAGTCGCCAGCCCTCAACGCCAGTCGCCGATGCACCCGACCGCGGGTTCGGCCGACGCCCGGCCCGACTCGAAAGCCCGCTTAGTGAACCAGCAGAGCGCTCGGACCGACGCCCGTCCGTCCGCCGCATATTTCCGATTGGCCGTCGCGGCACTCGGTCTCACCGTGCTCGCCCGGCTGCTGTGGATGTTGTTCGCCCCCAACGGGATGAATCTGGTCGATCTGCACGTCTACGTCGACGGTTCCGCGGCACTGCTGACCGACCGCCTCTACGACTTCACCTATGCGGAAAAGACGCCCGACTTCCCGCTGCCGTTCACCTATCCGCCCTTCGCGGCTGTGGTGTTCTTCCCGCTGCACTATCTGCCGTTCACGCTCGTCGCGGTGCTCTGGCTGTTCGCCATCGCCGCAGCGCTGTACTGGGTGGTACGCATAGCCTTCGAACTGCTGCTCGGCGCGGACACCGCACGGCAACCGGTGTGGCGGACCGCGGCGATCGCCTGGACCGCAGTCGGACTGTGGCTGGAACCGGTGCGCACCACGATCGACTACGGGCAGGTCAACATCTTCCTGATGCTCGGGGTGATGCTCGCGGTGCGCAGCACACGCTGGTGGCTGTCGGGTTCGCTGATCGGAATCGTGGCCGGGATCAAGCTGACGCCCGCGATCAGCGGCCTGTACTTCGTGGCACGCAGGCGCTGGGCAACTGTGGTCTGCTCGGCGGCGGTGTTCGGGTCGACGGTCGGGTTCAGTTTCCTCGTCGCCGCCGAGGAAACCCGCACCTACTTCGGCACGCTGCTCGGCGACGCCGACCGTATCGGACCGGTAGGGTCGGTGTGGAATCAGTCACTGCGCGGCGCATTGAGCCGGATGCTCGGCATCGATGTCGAAACCGGGCCATGGTGGATTGCCTCGGTGCTTGTGGTTGCGCTGCTGGGCTGGCTGGCCTGGCGTGCGTTGCGCCGCGACGATCTGCTGGGCACCGTGCTGGTTGTCCAGTTGTTCGGGTTGCTGGTCTCGCCGATCTCCTGGTCGCATCATTGGGGCTGGTTGCTGCTCGCGGTGCTGTGGCTGGTGTACGGGCCGCACCGCGACGTTCCCGGCGCGCGGATACTGGCCGGTTTCTGGCTGCTCACCCAATTGGTCGGGGTGCCGTGGGTGCTGTCGTTCTTCCAGGACTCGATCTGGACCATTCCGCGCCCTGCGGTGTTGTCCTGGTTGGGCGCGGTGGACGTCATCGGGGTACTGGTGCTGTTCGGCTGGATGATCTGGTCGGGGCGTGTGCTCAACCAGGCTGGGCAGCCAGCTGATTTATCTCATGCGCCATTGCCACATCCTGTGCCGTCAGGCCACCGGCCGAATGAGTCGACAGCGTGAAGGTGACCTTGCGCCAGCGGATATCGATATCGGGATGATGGTTCGCGGCTTCGGCTGCGGCCGCTACCCGGCGCACCAGTTCGATACCCGCGGGAAATGACGGGGCCTCGATCGTGCGAGTAATGGCATCACCGGAACGCGTCCATTCCGGAAGAGTGGTAAGTGCCTCGGTCAATTCGGTGTCGGAAAGCAGAGGGGTGCCCATATGAGCTGTCCTACCCCGGTACGCCGTGTTCATGCCACTGCTAGGGAGGCATGGAGGTGCTGATGAGGG
>NZ_MUKP01000044.1 GCF_002081715.1 Nocardia donostiensis
TCTGGATACCGCCGAGGTCCATGCCGCTCCCGTCATGCCGCTGTATTTGATCGGCGGCGTTCGCGGGGCCCTTCGTGGTTACGCTTCGCTACCGCCTTCGGGCCCGTCGCTCCCGCCGCTGTGTTCGATTGGCGGCGTTCGCGGGGCCCTTCGTGGTTACGCTTCGCTACCGCCTTCGGGCCCGTCGCTCCCGCCGCTGTGTTCGTCGACCTGATGCCGCCGCGATTGTCACACGGAAACAACTCCGGCGTGGACATACTGATGCCGTGGTAGCACACGATTCGGCGCCGGGAGCGCCGCACGAGGGTTCCGAAACCGGTCACCGGCACGACGCGGTTGTTTTCCAGCACGATCGCGCTCCGCTCCCACTGCGCGGATTGGTTGATCAAGGGGTGCTCACGCCCGCCCAACTGGACGCCGTACTCGCCGCCCTCGGCGAGGGCCGTCCGGTGCGCCTGTCGGCGGCCAAACTGCTAGCCGAGATCGCCGCCTATGTCGGCGCTGCCCTTTTGCTGAGCGGAGTCGGCCTGTTGGTCATCGCATCCTGGGATGATCTGGCCCGAGCCGGTCGGGTCGTGTTGTTCGCCGTGGTCGCGGTGGGGCTTGCCGGTACCGGTGTGGCACTGGCGGGCAGGCGCCATGGAGTGTTCCAAGCGCTGCGCGTCCGCCGCACAGTCGTTGCTGCGCCCCCGTCGTCCGGGCCGGGTGATGAGCCCGTTGTGTCCAGCGGACCCGGGGGTGCTCATGGCTCCGCTATCGGCCACCCGGTTGCGGTAGGTGTCAACGGCGCGATGGCCGTATCTCGGCCGCATTCCGCCCGCACTCGGCTGGCGGCTGTGCTGTTCGTGCTGAGCTCGCTATCCACGGCCGCGGCGGTCGGCAGCGCCGTCGATAGCGGGAGTGGTGATACCGCGTGGGTCTACGCCTGTTTCGCGGGCTTGCTGGTGGGGATCGCCGGTTATCTCGCGTTGCCGTCGCTGGTCGGGGTGCTGACTGTTGCCGGTTTCAGCGCCGCCGTGGTGCCCGGGGTGATGTACGAACTGCTCGATATCGACAGCCCCGGTCCCGGTATCGCCGTGCTCGGGCTAGGGCTGGTCTGGTTCGCGCTCACCAAACTCGGTGCGGTCACCGAGAGCTGGGCCGGATACCTGATTGCGGTCGTGATCGCGGTTTATGGCGCGCAGCTCGCTGGAATCGCCGAAGAATCCCCGGTGGTGTATCTGCTCACGGCGCTGGTGGCGCTGCTGTGTTTCGGGCTGTACGCGACCGACCGTTCCTGGGTGCTGATCCTCGGCGGCACCGCCGCGTTGGCGCTGGCCGCGGTGGAGGCGGTGTGGGACTGGACCGACGGTTCGATCGGTGCCGCGGCCGCCGTGCTGGTCATCGGCGCGGGTGTGCTCGGTATCGGCAGCGTGCTGCTCGCCCGTGCACCGAAGTCGTCGGAGCTCGGGTGATAGAGGCACTCACCGGACATTCCGCCTGGGCGTGACCTGGCCGGTCCGGTTTTCGGCGGGTGGTCTGGCACACATTCCGGCTCGGGTGTATATTTTTGCTTGGACGTCCAACTATTGGACGACCGCAAATTGATCTTCCCCCTGCGGTGCGCCGCATCCACCCGCTACCCGAGGCAGGAATGGCCATGGTTGCTGAACTCACACATTTCATCGGCGGGCAGCGCGTCCCGGGTGCCTCCGGCACATTCGGTGACGTCTACGACCCGAACCTCGGCCAGGTGCAGTCCAAGGTGCCGCTGGCGAGCAAGTCCGAAGTGGAAGCGGCCATCGCCGACGCCCAGCAAGCGCAGCCGGTCTGGGCCGCGATGAACCCACAGAAGCGCGCCCGGGTGCTGATGAAGTTCGTCGGCCTCGTCCAGGACGAGATGGATTCGCTGGCCGCGCTGCTGTCGAGCGAACACGGCAAAACCCTCGCCGACGCCAAGGGCGATATCCAGCGCGGGCTGGAGGTCGTCGAATTCGCCATCGGCATCCCACATCTACTCAAGGGCGAGTACACCGATAGCGCGGGCACTGGTATCGACGTGTACTCGATGCGCCAGCCGCTCGGTGTCGTCGCAGGTATCACCCCATTCAACTTCCCGGCGATGATCCCGCTGTGGAAGGCTGGACCGGCGCTGGCCTGCGGTAACGCCTTCGTGCTCAAACCGTCCGAACGCGACCCCTCGGTGCCGCTGCGACTGGCCGAGCTGTTCATCGAGGCCGGGTTGCCCGCCGGAGTGTTCAACGTGGTCAACGGCGACAAGGAAGCCGTTGACACCCTCCTGCACGATCCGCGGATCAAGGCTGTCGGCTTCGTCGGCTCCACCCCGATCGCGCAGTACATCTACGAAACCGCCACCGCCAACGGTAAACGCGCGCAGTGCTTCGGCGGCGCCAAGAACCACGCCATCGTCATGCCAGACGCCGACCTCGACGATGTCGCCGACCAGCTGATCGGCGCGGGCTACGGCTCCGCGGGCGAACGCTGCATGGCGATCTCGGTTGCCGTTCCCGTCGGAGAGGAAACCGCAGACCGGCTGGTCGCCAAACTCACCGAACGGGTGCACAAGCTCAACGTCGGCCGCTCCGACGATCCCGGTGCCGACTTCGGCCCGCTGGTCGGCCTCGACGGCGTCGACCGGGTGAAAAAGTACATCCAGGTCGGTATCGACGAAGGCGCCGAACTGGTGGTCGACGGGCGCAATCTGGTCGTCGACGGCGCCGAGGACGGCTACTTCGTCGGCGCGACCCTGTTCGACAAGGTCACCCCCCAGATGCGCATCTACCAGGAGGAGATCTTCGGCCCGGTGGTCAGCGTAGTCCGCGCCAAGGACTACGAGGAGGGCCTGCGCCTGGCCGACGAGCACGAATACGGCAACGGTGTCGCCATCTTCACCCGCGACGGCGACACCGCCCGTGACTTCGCCGCGCGAGTCCAGGTCGGCATGGTCGGCATCAATGTCCCGATCCCGGTGCCGATCGCCTACCACACCTTCGGTGGCTGGAAGCGGTCCGGTTTCGGCGATCTGAACCAGCACGGCCCGGACTCGATCCGCTTCTACACCAAGACCAAGACGGTCACCCAGCGGTGGCCTGCGGGGCTGAAGGAAAGCAACAGCTTCGTCATCCCGACGATGGACTGAACGGACGAGGCCACATGTTCATACTCGACGACGACGAGCGGGCCATCCGCGATACCGCGCGTGAATTCGCCGACGAGTTCCTGGCTCCGCACGCGTTGGAATGGGATGAGCGCAAGCACTTCCCGGTCGACGTGCTGCGGAAATCGGGCTCGATCGGGCTCGGCGGCATCTATGTGGGCGAGGAGTTCGGTGGATCCGGGCTGCGCAGGCTCGACGCGGTCCGCATCTTCGAACAACTCGCCACCGGATGTCCCGCGGTGGCCGCCTATATCTCCATCCACAATATGGCGGCCTGGATGATCGACACCTATGGTGACCAGGAGCAACGGCACGCCTGGCTGCCCGGGTTGACCTCGATGGATCTGCTGGCCAGCTACGCACTCACCGAGCCAGGAGCCGGCTCGGATGCCGCGGCGCTGAGCACCAGGGCGGTACGCGACGGCGACGACTACGTCCTCAACGGCGCCAAACAGTTCATCTCGGGCGCGGGCGCCAACGATGTGTACGTGATGATGGTGCGCACCGGCAACCCCGACAAAGGCGCTGCTCGCGGTATCTCGGCACTGATCGTGCCCGCGGACACACCGGGACTCACGGTGGGGCCGAACGAAAAGAAGATGGGCTGGAACGCCCAGCCCACCCGTCAGGTGATCCTCACCGACGCCCGGGTTCCGGTCGCCAACCGGCTCGGCGCGGAAGGCGACGGATTCCGGATCGCGATGAACGGCCTCAACGGCGGACGCCTCAATATCGCAGCCTGCTCGATCGGCGGTGCGCAGGCGGCACTGGACAAGACGGTGCCCTACCTCGCGCAGCGACAGGCGTTCGGCGCGCCGTTACTGAACAACCAGGCGCTGCAGTTCGAACTCGCCGATATGCGCACGACATTGGAGGCCGCGCGCACACTGTTGTGGCGGGCGGCGGCCGCATTGGATGCGGACACGCCGGACAAGGTCGAATTGTGCGCCATGGCGAAACGTTTCGCCACCGACGCCGGTTTCGACGTCGCCAACTCCGCTCTGCAATTGCACGGCGGTTACGGTTATCTGGCCGAATACGGCCTGGAGAAGATTGTCCGGGATCTGCGTGTGCACCAGATCCTGGAGGGCACCAACGAGATCATGCGGGTGGTCGTGGCTCGGTCGATGACCGCGGCGGCCAACTCGGCGGTAGGAGCAGCATGAGCGACGAACTCGAAGTCCTGATCGACAAACGCGACGGCCTCGGGCTCATCACCCTGAATCGTCCCAAGGCGATCAACGCGCTGAGCCACGCGATGGTACGCACCATCTCCGACGCACTGCGGGACTGGGCCGACGACGACGAGGTCCGCACCGTGGTGGTGACCGGTGCGGGCGAACGCGGCCTGTGTGCGGGCGGTGACATCGTCGCCATCTACAACGATGCCAAGAACCGCAGGCCGCAGGTATCTGGCGCCGATTCGGAGGCGGGCCGGTTCTGGCGTGACGAGTACATCCTCAACGCGCTGATCGGCCGCTACCCGAAACCGTATGTGGTGGTGATGGATGGCATCGTGATGGGCGGCGGTGTGGGGATTGCCGGACACGGCAGCCACCGCATCGTCACCGAACGTTCGTCGGTCGGCATGCCCGAGGTCGGTATCGGTTTCATTCCCGACGTCGGCGGCACCTATCTGCTGTCGCGGGCGCCTGGTGAACTCGGCACCCATCTCGCGCTCACCACCGCGCGCATGAAGGCGGGCGACGCCATCGCAGCCGGTTTCGCCGACTATTTCGTGCCGTCGGAGCAGATCCCGTCGCTGCTGAACACGCTGCGCACCGAGAGCGCCGATATTGCGATCGCCAAATATGCCACGGCCGCACCGGAACCGGAGCTGCTTGCCCAGCGTCACTGGATCGACGCCTGCTACAGCGCCGACACGGTGGCCCAGATCGTGACCCGATTGCAGGCGAACCCGGCCGAGCAGGCGGCGCAGGCCGCGTCCGATGTGCTCACGAAATCACCGGTGGCGCTGCAGGTCACGCTGCGGTCGCTGCGTTCGGCGCGTGAGGCCGACAGCCTGGAGGCGGTGCTGAACGAGGAGTACCGGGTTTCGGTGGCCTCGCTGGACTCGCACGACCTGGTCGAGGGCATCCGCGCGCAGGTCATCGACAAGGACCGCAACCCGCAGTGGTCGCCCGCATCCCTGGCCGAGGTGGACCCCGCACAGGTGGACGCCTATTTCGCCGAATTGGGTGAGTGGGAACTGGGTTTGACGACTCCGAAGGAACAGCGATGAGCAAGACGATAGGGTTCCTCGGCCTCGGCCATATGGGCGGGCCGATGGCGGCCAACCTGGTCAAAGCCGGTTATGACGTGCACGCCTTCGATCCCGCGCCCGCCGCACAGCAGCAGGCCAGCGCCGACGGCATCACCGTCGTCGATACCGGGGTGGCGGCCGCAACCGACCGCGACATCGTGCTCACCATGCTCACCAACGGCAAGCTGGTGCGCGACGTCTACGCCGAACTGCTGCCCGCCGCGACACCGGGCACGCTGTTCATCGACTGCTCCACCATCGATGTGGCCGATGCGAAGGTCGCCGCCGCAGCCGCCCACACGGCAGGGCACCGCGCCGTCGATGCCCCCGTCTCCGGTGGTGTTGCCGGCGCCGTCGCAGGGACCCTGACGTTCATGGTCGGCGGTAACGAAGCCGATGTCGCCGAGGCCCGCCCGGTACTCGAGGTCATGGGCGCCAAGGTGGTGCACTGCGGTGGTTCCGGGGTCGGTCAGGCCGCCAAGATCTGCAACAACATGCTGCTCGGCATCTCGATGATCGGCCTGTCCGAAGCGCTGGTGCTCGGTGAAAAACTGGGCTTGAGCCATCAGGCGTTCTTCGACGTGGTATCCACCGCATCCGGCCAGAGTTGGGCGTTGACCAGCTACTGCCCGGTTCCCGGGCCGGTGCCGACCAGCCCGGCCAACAACGACTACCAGCCCGGTTTCGCCACCGCCCTGATGAACAAGGACCTCGGTTTGGCCGCGAGCGCCCTGCGCAGCAACGGTGTCGACGGGCAGCTGGGTTTGCTGGCCGCCGAGATCTACGACCGGTTCAACCAGGACGCGGCCGGACGTGACTTCTCGGCTATCGTCACCGATATCCGTGACCGTTCCGAGGAAAAGGGTGCGCAGTGACCGACTTCGAGACGATTCTGCTGGAGCGTAAGGGCGGCGTCGGACTGATCACGCTGAACCGGCCGAAGGCGTTGAACGCGCTGAACGCGCAGGTCCTCGATGATGTGATCGCCGCGCTCGACGAACTGGAGCGCGCCGACGATATCGGCGCGGTGGTGATCACCGGCTCCGAGCGTGCGTTCGCGGCGGGCGCCGATATCAAGGAAATGCAGCCCAAGTCGTACCTGGACATGTTCATGGACGACTATTTCGCCCGCTGGGACCGACTGGCAGCCTTCCGTAAGCCCACCGTCGCCGCGGTGGCCGGGTACGCGCTCGGCGGCGGCTGTGAGCTGGCGATGCTGTGCGACATCCTGATCGCTGCCGACACCGCGCAGTTCGGGCAGCCGGAGATCAAGCTGGGCGTCATCCCCGGTATCGGCGGCTCCCAGCGGCTGACCAGGGCCATCGGCAAGGCCAAGGCCATGGATCTGGTGCTGACCGGCCGCAATATGGATGTGGCTGAGGCCGAGCGGGCCGGGCTGGTGTCGCGGATCGTGCCTGCCGCTCAACTGCTCGACACCGCCCTCGAGGTGGCCTCCACCATAGCCTCGATGTCGCTGCCGGTCGCCATGATCGCCAAGGAAGCGGTGAACCGCTCCTTCGAAACCACCCTCACCGAAGGACTGCGGTTCGAGCGCCGGGTGTTCCACTCGCTGTTCGCGACCGAAGACCAGAAGGAAGGTATGGCGGCCTTCGTGGAAAAACGCCCCGCGAAGTTCACCAACCGCTGAACCGCCGACGGGCCTCGGTCAACGCCAGGGCCCGGGCGGGATTCCCACGATCTGCATCGGCGTCGGCGCGGTACCGTCTTCGGCGGGCCGCGCCGGCGCGTCACGGAGGGTCAACAACCCGGCCACCGTAGCACCGAGCCCGACCGTCACCGCTGCCGCGGCGATCAGTTTGCGTTTACCTACCGGAGTGGGCGCCGAGACCGGCCGCGCACCCTTCCTTATCCGTGTCGTGCGCACCCCCACGGCGGGACGTTCGGCGGCGAGCAGCACCGCGCCGCGCGCCGAAACATATTCCGGCTCGGCGTCGTAGACGATCGGCAGGCCGAGAGATTCGGCCAGTTCCGCGCGGATACCGGGGCTGCGGGTGCAGCCGCCCAGCAGGACGACCGCGTCGGCGTCCACCCCGGTTTCCCCGGCTATCTGGCGCACCAGTGACACCGAGTGGTGCAGGCCGGCCGCGCACAGCTCGGCCAGATCACTGCGGGTGATGACGGTGCGTTCCTCGGTTCCCGGGTCAAGTGCAGTGATCACGTGGGCGCTGCTGAGGGTTTCGCGGTGGCGGCGGATGGTGGGCTGGTCGGGGACGACCCCGCCGCGAGCCAGCTGCCAACGTAGCAGTGTGTCGTAGCCGTCGCCGCCAAGTACCGTGCTGCGGGTGCAGGCGAGCACCGAATCGGTACGGCAATCGATCTGGGTGATGGTGAGCCCGGAACTGCCCAGATCGTAAAGGATTACCGAACCTGTATCGGGGAGAGCGCCGGTGAACCGCAGGTAGCGTAGCTGCGCCAGCGGTTCGTCGACCACGATGAGCCGGTCGCGTCCGGCGGCGGCGCGCACCGCGTCCGTATGCGTACGGCTGCGGCAGGTTACCGCAGTTCCCGTGATCAGTTCCGCACGTCTGGCCGCGGCCGCGCGCATACGGCGGATCGCTTCGCAGACCGGTTCGGCGATCCCCGCGCCCGCCCGGCGCGGAATATGACAGCGGTCGATCGGATCCAGGTGCGGCTGATCGGAGTGGGTCAGAACGGCGCGTGCGCCACCGGCGCCCGCCGACACGCCGAGTACCAGCACCATGACTCAATGGTGACGGGCTTGGACGGTGTTGCCAAGGAAAACGGCGAAAGAATTTGCTGCATGGATGCCGGAAGGTTATTCGTTCGTCGTTATCAAGGAGTAAAAGACCGTAGGTTCAGTCCGTGTCGCCGTCGGTGCCGGTCCAGCGCACCGGTTCGTCACCGGTGTCGAAGTCGCCTGCGGCATGCCGGAATTCCGCCAGCAGTTGCAGCAGAGTGCGCAGCCGGTCCGGTGGCAGCCCCGGTAGGGCGAACACTTTCTCGTTCAGGTATTCGGTGGCGCGAGCAACCAATTCCCGTCCCTTATCGGTGATTTCGATAAGAGTTGCCCGACGATCGCTGGGGTGCGGCACCCGGACCACCAGAGCGGCAGACTGCAGCCGGTCCACGGTATTGGTGACGCTGGTCGGGTGCACCTGCAGGCGTGCGCTTGCCTTCGCCATCGGCAGTGCCCCGGTCTTGCTGAAACTCAGCAGCATGAGCAGTTCGTACCGGGAGAAGGTCAGTCCTGTCGGTTTCAGCGCCTCATCGACCCTGGCCATCACGATCTGCTGGGCGCGGACCAGCGACGTCACCGCCGCCATACCGTCGGCCATCTCACCCCAGCCGTGCTCGACCCACTGGCGGTGGGCCTCGTGGATCGGGTCGAGCGGTAATGGGCGGGGACGCGACATGGATTCGATCATTGCATGCGTGTCAGAGAGGCAGACTCGGGCGCAGGGTGGCCTGGTTTCGATCCGCCCGGGCCGTTACGACAGTAGCTAGCTGCCGGTCAGTTGACGTCCGGGTCCTCGGAGCAGATCTTCCACTCGCCGTCCTCTTTGCGCAGCGTTTCGTCCGAGCTGTCGTCGGAGTGTTCGGTGGAATCGTCGGCTCCCGGCAGTGAGAACGTCATCTTGCCGGTGACATGTGCTTTCGCCCGGTCGCCGGTGATCACGATGTTGTCCACCGTGTCGATGGTGACCGAGAAGTCCGCCTTATCGATTTCGGCTTTTTCGCTGTCGGACAGCTTGTTGAAATCGTCCTGGTCGGCCTGACACGCGATATCGGCTGCGGCCTGCATGCCGTCGTCGGACAAAGTCTCGTAGAAGTCCCGGATGGCCGCTTCGATCTGCTGCTCATCGGAGGCGAGCGGTGTTTTGCCCTGCATGGTCAGCACCACCCCTGCGACGATCCCGCCGACCACGACCAGCGCGACGACCGCCAGCCCGATGATCAAACCCGTTTTGTTCTTACCCTGCTGCGGTTGCGGCGGATAGCCCTGCGGCGGCATGCCCTGTTGCGGCGGGTAACCGGGCTGCGGGGGGTAACCAGGCTGCTGCTGGCCCTGCGGCGGAAATCCCGGCTGCTGCCCGTAGGGCGGCTGTTGCCCGTACGGCGGCTGCAGGCCCTGTGGTGGCTGCGGGCCCTGCGGTGGGTAAGTCATGATGTTGCGTCCTCCGTTTTCCCCGGGGTGTGGCTGGAACATTACGGCAGTACGCGTCCGCTGTCCGGTCGGAGTCCGGGTACCGCAGCCACCCACCTGCGGTATCGCCGCAGCGTACCGACCCCAGGCGCAGGCCCGTGACCTCCGCATACGGGCCGCAATCCGGATTCACCACGCACATAACGTGTTCTCGGTCGTACACTGCCTGCCAGCAACGCTCTGGAGAACATGGAGGATCGGGTTATGGCTGGTTTCGGTGTCCATCTGTGCGGCAGTGTGCCGCTCGCCGACGCGGCAAGCGTTTTCGAGCAGGCCGCCTCGCGGCTGGGTGGGCATATCTCCCGCATCCCGGATGGGGAAACGGGGGAGCGTGACAATTGGGTGGTCTGGCAGCTGCCGAAACTGGCCGCCCATCCCGATCTGGAGACGGTCCCGCCGCCGAGCCCGGAATATGGCCCCAGCGAACGGGTACAGCCGCGCGACGGCGTCGACCCGTCGAGTATCGACTTCGGCCCGCTCGGGTATGCCGAGGCCGCGCTGGAGTCCTGGCAGGTGTTCCAGGGGCTGCGTGATCGTGGGGTGATCGCGCCCGGCACCCGTTTCCAGGTGAGCCTGCCGACTCCGATCGCGGTCGTCGGCGCGTTCGTCGCGGGCCCGCAGGCAGAATTGGAACGCCGCTACGAGGCGGCGATCCTGGCCGAACTGGGCCGGATCGTGGCGGTCGTTCCAGCATCAGACCTGGCGATCCAATGGGACGCAGCGGTGGAATTCGCGATTTTCGAAGGTGTTTTCCCTTCGTGGTTCGGCGGCGAATACCAGGAACAGTTGCCCGAGGTCGCCGAACGGCTGATCCGGCTCGGTGACGCCGTGCCCGAGGGCGTGGAGCTCGGCTATCACCTGTGCTACGGAGATTTCGGGCACCGCCACTTCGTCGAACCCGCCGATACCTCGAAATTGGCGGCGGTGGCCGCGAAGGTCGCTGCGGGCCTGCACCGCCCGCTGGATTGGGTGCATCTGCCCGTCCCGAAGGACCGCACCGATATCGAGTATTTCGCGCCTCTCGCGGACCTGAAGCTGCCTTCCGGGACGGCGCTCTTCCTCGGCCTGGTACACGCCTCCGACGGTTTCGACGGCGCCCGCCGCCGCATCGATGCCGCCGCGAAAACCGTTGCCGCCTTCGGTATCGCCACCGAATGCGGTATGGGCCGCCGCCCGTCCGAGCAGATCCCGGGCTTGCTGGATCTGCACGCATCCCTGGCGGATTCCCTGAGCTGACCCACCGCGGGCGGGAGCGGAGCAGGCACGTAGACCCCATCCAGTGGTTCCGGTCGGGGTCTTCGTCCGCTGTCGGCGAGGTGGCGACCTCTCGGATCACCGACGCGGCCGAGGTAGCACACGATAGCCGAGGCTAGGAACGACGAAGGCCCCTGATCAGCTGATCAGGGGCCTTCGTCATCTGTGCCCTCGGCAGGATTCGAACCTGCGGCCTTCTGCTCCGGAGGCAGACGCTCTATCCCCTGAGCTACGAGGGCGGGGATGGTCCCGGCCGGTGCCTTGCGGCGTTCCGATCGGGCGGGGGCAAGCGTATCGCATCCCTTGCCCGCTGCCAAAAACGGGCAGCGTGCCGGGTTATTCGAGGGGGAGGGGGGTGGCGCCGCGGGAGGTGAGCATTCCGGTCATGAGCTGGGATTCGCCGCGCTGGGTGGCGTCCATATGCTGCGCGAGGACGCGTATCGCGGTGGTTTCGGCATGCTCGATGGCGTATCCGAGCATGGGGATGCCGCCTTCGTGGTGGCGCAGCATCAACTGCAGGAACAGCACGTCGAAGGCGGGCCCTGTGGCGCGACGCAGTTCGCCGAGCTCCGCAGGGGTGGCCATACCTGGCATGGTGGCCACCGGACCGGTGTGTGTGGAGTGTCCCGCCGCCGGGGAGCCGTGCTCGTGGCCGCTGCGTGGTTCGGTCATCCACCCCATGTAGCCGTCGATACCGCGGGCAGGCGCGCCCCACAGTTGCAGCCAGCCCTGCATCCGGCCAACCTGACTCTGCTGGGTGGTCAGGATGTCGTAGGCCAGCCTGCGGATATCGGGGTCGGTGGAATTGATGAGCGCGACGCCCGACATCTCGACGGCCTGCGCGTGATGGGCGGACATGTCCTGGCTGAAGCCGATGTCGACCGGGCCCGGTTCGGGTTCGGAACCGCCACGCAGCGGCAGCCCTGCCAGGACACCGACGGCGAAACCGAGCACGAGCAAGCCGACGGCGCCGAGCACCAGCAGCGGGGTGCGCTGGCGGCGCAGTTGGGCACGCAGCCCGGTCTCGGCGCTCCAGGGTGGCTCGGCCGTGTCGGCGGGGGCCGACCGGCGCTCGGTGGCGTTTGTGGTCAGCGGATCGTTCGCCACGTCGCGTTCAGGGTTCTTTTCCGGCATCTACTGGCCCGTCCCGGCCTCCGGTTCGGCGGGTGCCGCGGGCGGAGCCTGTCCAGGCAAACCGGGCACGGGGACGCCGGGCATACCGGGGATGCCAGGGATACCGGGAATGCCGCCGGACATGCCGCCCACTTCGGCGGGATCGGGGGTGATACCGCCGCCGTCCATCGGCACCGCATCCGGTCCGGGCGGGCTCGGATCGTAGGGCGGCGGGTTCTCGGTGTCGAACACGATGGTCGCGCAGTCGGCGCCCACCTCAGGATAGGTGTAGGAGTTCAACCGCAGTGCGGTGATGAACTGCCCGATCCGCTTGTCCTCGGCGCTGTCGACGGCCAGCCGACGCCCCCACGCCTGCAGGGAGATCGGTGACTCCTGGTCCGGGTAGGGCGACATCATCATGTATTGCTGCCCGTCGACCTTTTCCCGCAGCTTGTCGACGTCGGCGGCGCCGACCTTGTCCGGGTTGTAGGTGATCCAGACCGCGCCGTGCTCGAGCGAATGTACGGCGTTCTCCTCCCGGATCGCCTTGTCGTAGACGGTGCCCATGCAGTTCGCCCATGAAGCATCGTGCGGACCGCCGAACGCCGGGCTCTGGTCGTAGGCCACCCGCTGAGTCGAGTCGACGTGCAGCCCCGCCGGGTAGTCCTTCTGCTCCACACCAGCGATGGCTTCGGAGGGGTCTTGGTTCTCCGCGCTGGGGGTGTACTTCTTCAGCTCGGCCTGTTCCCGGTATTTCGGCACCAGGTTGTAGGCCAGCGCGCCGATCAGCGCGATGATCACCGCGGCAGCGCCGATGGCGAGCCAGGGGATCTGGCGCTTGTGCTTGCCGCCACCCTTGCCGCCTGGCTTGTTACGGGAAGGCGCGACCTTCCCCACGGCTTTGACGGCCTTGGCCGATGTGGCGCTGGTCCTGCTCGGCATCGGAAGTCCTAGCTCTTTCGATATGTGAACGGTTCGTGCCCGAGGTGCCCACTCGCGGCGCGCACCTGCTCAGACCATAGGATAGAGACTCGTGACTCCAGCTGACCTTGCAGATCTCCTTCGTGCTACCGCCGCGAAGGTGCTTGCCGAACGTGGACTGGACCCGGAGATCCTGCCCGACAAGGTCGATGTGGAGCGTCCGCGTAACCCCGAACACGGCGACTATGCCACGAATGTGGCCATGCGGGTGGCGAAGCAGGCAGGCGCCGCTCCGCGCGATCTGGCGGGCTGGCTGGCCGATGCACTGGCCGCCGCCGACGGCGTTGCCGCCGCGGAGGTCGCCGGCCCCGGTTTCCTCAATATCCGTCTCGCCGCCTCCGCGCAGGGCGCCGTCCTGGAGCAGGTGCGCGCGGCGGGCGCGGCTTACGGAACCGCCGATACGCTGCGCGGCACTCGCATCAACCTCGAGTTCGTCTCGGCCAACCCGACCGGTCCGGTGCATCTGGGCGGCACCCGCTGGGCCGCGGTCGGCGACGCGCTGGGCCGCATTCTGGCCGCGCAGGGCGCCGACGTGGTGCGCGAGTACTACTTCAACGATCACGGCGCGCAGATCGACCGGTTCGCCGAATCGCTGGTCGCCGCCGCCACCGGAGCCCCTGCCCCGGAGAAGGGGTATGCGGGCGCCTATATCGGCGAGATCGCGGACAAGATTGTCGCCTCTCATCCGGGCGTGCTCGACCTGGAGCCCGCGCAACGGCTGGAGACGTTCCGCGCCGAGGGTGTGGAGCTGATGTTCGCCCACATCAAGAAGACGCTGCACGAGTTCGGCACCGATTTCGACGTGTACTTCAACGAAAGCTCGCTGTTCGCCTCCGGCGCGGTCGAGCGTGCGGTGGAGACGTTGAAGAACTCCGGTGATCTGTACCCCAAGGACGGCGCCTGGTGGATCGCCAGCTCCGAATACGGCGACGACCAGGACCGCGTGGTCATCAAGAGCGACGGCAAAGCCGCCTATATCGCCGGTGACATCGCCTACTTGCAGGACAAGCGGTCGCGCGGGTTCGATCTGTGCATCTATATGCTCGGCGCCGACCATCACGGCTATATCGGCAGGCTCAAGGCGGCCGCGGCGGCGTTCGGCGACGACCCGGACACCGTCGAGGTGCTGATCGGTCAGATGGTCAACCTGTTGCGTGACGGCGTCGCGGTGCGGATGAGTAAGCGGGCGGGCACCGTGGTGACCCTCGACGACCTGGTCGAGGCGATCGGGGTGGATGCTGCGCGGTATTCGCTGGTGCGTAGTTCGGTGAACTCCAGTATTGATATCGATCTGGACCTGTGGGCCAAACAGGACAGCGTCAACCCGGTCTACTACGTGCAGTACGCCCACGCCCGCGCCGCCTCCATCGCCCGCAATGCCGCTGAGTTCGAATTCGACTCGGTAACACCGGATTTCGCGCTGCTCATCGCCGACGAAGAGGGGGCGCTGATCCGCACCATCGGCGAATTCCCCCGGGTGGTCGCGGCTGCGGCATCGCTGCGGGAACCGCACCGGATCGCCCGCTATCTCGAGGAGCTCGCCGGGGCCTACCACCCGTTCCAGACCAATAAGGCGCTGCGTGTGCTGCCGCTGGGCGACGAACCGGTCAGCCCCACCAACGCCGCCCGGCTGGTCCTGGTCAACGCTACCCGTCAGGTGCTGGCCAACGGCCTCGCTCTGCTGGGCGTCACCGCACCGGAGCGCATGTGAACGTGCAGCGACGAACCGGCCGGACCTACCGGCATCAGGGCAGGAAGGAACAACGATGAGCGCGCATCCGGCCGGACCCCGTCACGCCGAAATCCTGTACGCCCCCGGCCTGCCGGAACGGCCCACCGAGCCGCGGCAGCTGATCGAGCTGCCCGCCACGGTGTGGCCGCGTAACGCCACCCGCGACGCCGACGGTGTGGTGCGCATGGCCGGGCTGCCGGTGACCGAACTTGCGCAGCAGTTCGGCACCCCGCTGTTCGTGGTGGACGAGGACGATTTCCGGTCCCGCTGCCGCGATATGGTGCGCGCTTTCGGCGCGGCCGCGCGAGTGCACTACGCGTCGAAAGCGTTCCTGTGCGGCGAGATCGCGCGCTGGATCGCCGATGAGGGTCTGTCGCTGGATGTGTGCTCCGGCGGCGAGCTCGCGGTGGCGTTGAACGCGGGTTTCCCGGCCGAGCGGATCGCGCTGCACGGCAACAACAAATCCGTCGCCGAGCTGGAAGCCGCGGTCGCGACCGGTGTCGGTCATGTGGTGGTCGATTCGTTGATCGAGATCGAACGGCTGGAAGCGGTCGCCGGACGCGCCGGAGTGGTGCAGGACGTGCTGGTGCGGGTCACCGTCGGCGTGGAAGCCCACACCCACGAATACATTTCCACCGCGCACGAGGATCAGAAGTTCGGTTTCTCCCTCGCGGGCGGTGACGCCATGCAGGCGCTGGCGCGGGTGTTCGAGGCCGACAACCTGCGCTTGGTCGGCCTGCACAGCCATATCGGTTCGCAGATCTTCGACATCGACGGTTTCGAGATCGCCGCGCGTCGCATGCTCGGGCTGCTGCGGGAGGCCGTCGACAAGTTCGGTGTGGAGCGGACCGCGCAGATCTCGATTCTGGATCTGGGTGGGGGACTGGGTATTTCGTACCAGCCGTCGGATGATCCGCCGCCGCTGGACCAGTTCGCGGCCAAGCTGCGCACCCTGGTCGCACAGGAGGCCGAGCGGGCAGGCCTGCCGATGCCGACGATCGCGGTCGAGCCCGGTCGCGCCATCGCCGGCCCGGGCACGATCACGCTGTACGAGGTCGGCACCATCAAGGACGTCTCCCTCGACGGCGGATTGCGCCGCCGTTACGTCAGCGTCGACGGTGGGATGAGCGACAATATCCGTCCCGCCCTGTACAAGGCCGACTACGACTGCCGGCTGGTGTCGCGGTCGTCGGAATCGAGCCCGGTGGTTGCGCGCGTGGTCGGGAAGCATTGCGAGAGCGGCGATATCGTCATTCGCGATACCTGGATTCCGGCTGATGTCGGCCCGGGTGACCTGGTGGGCGTGGCAGGTACCGGCGCCTACTGCTATTCCATGTCGAGCCGGTACAACATGCTGACCCGTCCTGCGGTGGTTGCCGTACGTGATGGCGCGGCGCGGCTGATTCTGCGCCGGGAGACGGTGGCGGACCTGCTCAGCTTGGAGGTCTGATGAGCACGGAAGGTGTAACCATGACCGAGGCGACCTATGCCGCCAAGTACGGCCGATGGGGGGCCGATCGCCCGATCGGGGTTGCGGTTCTCGGCATGGGCAATGTCGGCAGCGAAGTGGTGCGTATCCTGCGGGAACACGCCGACGACCTGCGCGCCAGGGTCGGCGCGCCGGTGGTGTTGCGTGGGGTGGCGGTACGCGATACCACCAATCGCGGTATTCCCGGCGAACTGCTCACCACCGATGCCGATGCCCTGGTAGCCCGCGACGACGTCGATATCGTTGTCGAGGTCATCGGCGGTATCGACCCGCCGCGCCGGCTCATCCTGGCCGCGCTCAACGCCGGGAAGTCGGTGATCACCGCGAACAAGGCGCTGCTGGCCGATTACACCGGAGAACTGGCCGCTGCGGCCGAGCGCAGTCGCGCCGACCTGTACTTCGAGGCCGCCGTCGCGGGCGCCATCCCCGTGGTGCGCCCGCTGATCCAGTCGCTGGCCGGTGACCGGGTCAATCGGGTGGTCGGCATCGTCAACGGCACCACCAACTACATCCTGTCCGCGATGGACGAAACCGGCGCCGACTACGCGGACGCGCTGGCCGATGCCACCCGGCTCGGGTACGCCGAGGCCGACCCCACCGCCGATGTCCAAGGCTTCGACGCGGCGGCCAAGGCGGCGATCCTGGCGTCGCTGGCGTTCCACACCCGGGTCACCGCTGCCGACGTGTACCGCGAGGGCATCACCCGGATCACCGCCGAGGATCTGGAAACCGCGACCGCGCTGGATTGCACCGTCAAACTGCTCGCCATCTGCGAGCGGGTCGGCTCGGGACCGGGTGAGCCCGATCCCGCTGAGGGCGGCAAGGAACGCGTCTCGGTGCGCGTCTACCCGGCGCTGATTCCGCGCAAGCATCCGCTGGCCACCGTCAGCGGTGCGTTCAATGCGGTTGTCGTCGAAGCCGATAATGCGGGCAGGCTCATGTTCTACGGGCAGGGCGCGGGCGGCGCCCCGACCGCTTCGGCGGTGCTCGGCGATCTGGTGATGGCGGCACGTAACAAGTTCTACGGTGGCCGCGCACCCGGCGAATCGGTTTATGCTGAGCTACCGATTGCGCCGATCGGCGATACGCCCACCCGCTATCACGTGAACCTGCAGGTCGCCGACAAACCAGGTGTGCTGCAGGCGGTGGCGGGCGAATTCGCCGAACACGGGGTGAGTATCTCGACCGTCCGTCAGGAAGAGCACGGTGGCCGAGCCCGCCTCGTCGTCGTCACGCACCATGCGATGGAATCGGCGCTCGCGGACACCGTGTCCGCGCTGGCGGAAATGGCGTCCGTCACCTCTGTGACCAGCGTTCTGAGATTGGAAGGCACCGAAGAATGAGTACGACAGGCGTCTCGCCGCAGGTGGGCACGCACTCCAGGTGGCCGGGACTGATCACGGCCTACCGTGACCGGCTTGCCGTCGGCGCCGAATGGGAGCCGGTCACTCTCTTCGAGGGCGGCACCCCGCTGGTCCCCGCACCGCATCTGTCCGAGCTGACCGGTTGCGAGGTATATCTGAAGGTCGAGGGGCTCAACCCGACCGGTTCGTTCAAGGACCGGGGGATGACCATGGCCATCACCGACGCCAAATATCGCGGTCAGAAAGCCGTGCTGTGCGCCTCCACCGGCAACACCTCCGCATCCGCGGCTGCTTACGCCACCCGCGCCGGTATGAGCTGCGCGGTGCTGATTCCGCAGGGCAAGATCGCGATGGGCAAACTGGCTCAGGCGGTGATGCTCGGCGCGAAGATCATCCAGGTTGAGGGCAATTTCGACGATTGTCTCGAGCTGGCCCGCAAAGTCACCTCAGAATTCCCCGAGATCGGCCTGGTCAACTCGGTGAACCCGGCCCGGATCGAAGGTCAGAAAACCGCGGCTTTCGAGATCTGCGATGTGCTGGGCCGCGCGCCCGACGTCCATGCGCTGCCGGTCGGCAACGCGGGCAATATCACCGCTTATTGGCGCGGTTACCGCGAATACCACGCCGACGGCGTCACCGGTTCGCTGCCGCGCATGCTCGGCGTGCAGGCAGCGGGTGCGGCGCCGCTGGTCAACGGCGCCCCCGTCAAGGACCCGGAAACCATCGCCACCGCCATCCGGATCGGCGCTCCCGCCTCCTGGAACAGCGCGGTCGAGGCCAAGGAACAGTCCGGCGGCGCCTTCCGCGCGGCGACCGATGAGGAGATCCTGCAGGCCTACCGTCTGGTCGCGGGGACCGAGGGCGTGTTCGTTGAGCCCGCGTCCGCGGCGAGTGTGGCCGGGCTGCTCGCCGCTCGCGCCGAGGGCTGGCTGGATCCGGGTCTGACCGTGGTGTGCACCGTGACCGGTAACGGGCTCAAGGACCCGGATACAGCGCTGCTGGGTATGCCGCAGGTACAGCCTCTTCCGGTCGACCCGGTCGCGGTCGCCGCCGAACTGGAGCTGGCCTGAATTGACGTCGCGCGACAGCCGGCTCATGTCCCGGACACTGCCCGCCGGTCTCACTGTGACCGCGCGGGTGCCCGCGTCCAGTGCCAACCTGGGCCCCGGGTTCGATTCACTCGGCATGGCATTGGGGATCTACGACGAGATCGAGGTGCGCAGTACCGATTCCGGTCTGACCATCCGGGTGGAGGGTGAGGGCGCCGACGATGTGCCCTGGGGGCCTTCACATCTGGTGGTGCGTGCCATCGAACGGGGGCTGGAGTCGGCCGGTGTCTGGGCCGACGGCCTGGATGTGGTGTGCCGCAACGTCATTCCGCATTCACGCGGTCTCGGATCTTCGGCGGCCGCGGTGGTCGGCGGGCTGGCGGCGGGCTGTGCGCTCGCGGCGAAACTGGATCCCGATCTGAGCGCGGGCGCCGATCGGCTGGTGCAGCTGGCATCGGAGTTCGAAGGCCATCCCGATAACGCGGCGGCCAGTGTGCTCGGCGGCGTCGTGGTGTCGTGGACCGAAACCGATCGACCCGCCGACCTGGGGGTCGACAGTGATGTGGTCGCCCTCGAAGCGCTCACCGCCGGGAGTGTCGTTCCTGGTGACGCGGTTTCTGGCGGGACCATCGCCGAACATCCCGACCGCAGGTACCGGGCCGTGCGGTTGGCTGCGCATCCGGCCCTGCACCCGGTGGTGCTGATTCCCGATGAACGCTCCTCCACTGCGCACACCAGGGGTTTGTTGCCCGAGACCGTGCCGCATGGGGACGCGGCGTTCAATGTCAGCCGCGCCGCACTCGCGGTGGTGGCGCTCACCCAGCGCCCCGACCTGCTGATGCCTGCGACCGCCGACCGGTTGCATCAGGCTCAGCGTGCCCCCGCATTACCGCTGACCACGGCGTGGATCACGCGGCTGCGTGCGGCCGGTATCGCGGCAACGGTGTCGGGGGCAGGTCCCACCGTGCTCGCCCTCGGTACGGAGGAATTTCCGTCTCAACTTCGTGAACTTGCGGCCGCGGACGGATTGCGCGTGATCGAGCCGGGGCTGGCCGAAGGCGTGCGGGTCGGCTGACCGGCGAGTCCACCTTGCCGAGGTCGACAGTTGCCCGCTATCCTGGGCAAGTCCGTACATCGCGCGCATCAGACGCCGGTGCTTCATCAGGGCAATCGCTCCAGCAGGCTCCAGGCTCGAGCCTCCAGGCCATGGGGGTGTTGCGTAGCTGCGCAACTGGAATGATCTCTCCCACCATTCATCATCGGTGGCGAAGCCTCCGGCCCGGCGGAGCAGGCGATACGGCTACATATCCGAGCCCGGCGCATGATCCGGACTACGGAACGAACCCTCGACATAGCAGACGGCCTTCGAGGGAAGGAAAGGATCTCCGTGACAGATACGGACCTGCTCGCGACACCCGGGGTGGATTCCAAAACCCAGCCTTCGGGCGGCCGCGAAAGTGACTCCGGACAGATTTCGAAAATGAGCGAACACACCGACGTCGCACGATCGGGGCTGACTGGAATGTTGTTGCCGCAGTTGCGCGCACTGGCCGGGGAGCTCGGAATCCGAGGCACCTCCGGTATGCGCAAAGGCGATCTGATCGCCGCCATCAAGGAGAATCAGGCCGGTGGCTCGGCTCCTGCGGAAAAGCCGGCTCGTGCGGCCAGAACCGCCAAGGCCGCTGCCAAGGCGCCCGCGGAGGCTCCCGCCGCCCGCGTCGAGCAGCCTGCGCCCGAGACCGCCCCCGCCGACCGCAAACCCGCCGAGCAGGCGGAAAAAGCGGCCACCGAAGGCAAGGCCGCCGAGAACACGGCGACCGAAGGCAAGGAAACCGCTCCCAAGCAGTCCCGCGGGCGGGAAGCCCACGCCGATGCCGGCGCCAAGGGTGACGGCATGCCTGACGGTGCGCCTGCCAAGCAGCAGGGTGATACGGCCGAGGAGACCGGGCGGGAATCCGGTCAGCGCGGTCGCGGCAGGCAGCGGCGCGGCCGGGATCAGTCCCGTAGCGCCGAGGCCCAGTCCCGCAACGAGGCTCAGTCCCGCACTGCCGAGGCGTCGCAGGGCGATACCCGCGTCGACGAGGCCAAACAGGACACCGAGCAGGGCGAGCGCCGCCGCGACCGTACTCAGACCGGTCAGCCCGAGCAGCGCAACGGGCGTGATGGTCGCGACGGTCGCGACGACGAGGAAGGCGGTCGCGGCAGGCGCGGACGCCGCTTCCGGGAACGTCGCCGGGGCCGTGACCGCGACGGCGGTGAGGCGCGGGAACTGGAAATCCGCGAAGACGACGTGCTGCAGCCGGTCGCGGGCATCCTCGACGTGCTGGACAACTACGCCTTCGTGCGTACCTCCGGCTACCTGGCCGGTCCGAACGACGTTTACGTCTCGATGAACCTGGTGCGTAAGAACGGCCTGCGTCGCGGTGACGCGATCACCGGTGCGGTGCGCGCGCCCCGGGACGGCGAGCAGTCCAATCAGCGGCAGAAGTTCGATCCGCTGGTGCGTCTGGACACCGTCAACGGCAGCGATGTCGACTCGGCCAAACGCCGCCCCGACTTCAACAAGCTGACCCCGCTGTATCCGAACCAGCGGCTGCGTCTGGAAACCCAGCAGAACAAGCTGACCACCCGGGTCATCGACCTGATCATGCCGATCGGCAAAGGTCAGCGCGCGTTGATCGTGTCACCGCCCAAGGCAGGCAAGACCACGATCATGCAGGACATCGCCAACGCGATCGCGATCAACAACCCCGAGTGCTACCTGATGGTGGTGTTGGTCGACGAACGTCCCGAAGAGGTCACCGATATGCAGCGTTCGGTGAAGGGTGAGGTCATCGCCTCGACCTTCGACCGGCCGCCGTCGGACCACACCTCGGTCGCCGAACTGGCCATCGAACGGGCCAAGCGCCTGGTCGAAATGGGCAAGGACGTGGTTGTGCTGCTCGACTCCATCACCCGGCTCGGCCGCGCCTACAACAACTCCTCGCCCGCATCGGGCCGCATCCTGTCCGGTGGTGTGGACTCGACCGCCCTGTATCCGCCCAAACGGTTCCTCGGTGCGGCCCGCAATATCGAGAACGGCGGCTCGCTGACGATCATCGCCACCGCGATGGTGGAAACCGGCTCCACCGGTGACACGGTGATCTTCGAGGAGTTCAAGGGCACCGGCAACGCCGAGCTCAAGCTGGACCGCAAGATCGCGGAACGGCGGGTGTTCCCCGCTGTGGACGTCAACCCGTCCGGTACCCGCAAAGATGAGCTGCTGCTGAGCCCTGACGAGGCCGCGGTACTGCACAAACTGCGCCGGGTGCTGTCCGGGCTGGACTCGCATCAGGCGATCGATCTGCTGATCGATCGGTTGAAGAAGAGTAAGAACAATCTCGAGTTCCTGGTCCAGGTTTCCAAGAACGCGCCGGGCGCGATCGACGAATAGCCCACCAGGCAAGCCACCGCGGCTACAGCCGCGTCGAGGACCCCGGTCATCCGGGGTCCTCGCGCGTTTGCGGGGTGTGGCGCGGGTGCGAAGAACACGGCGCCGATACCTGCTGCGCCTGCGATCATCGCGGCCAGAATCAACGCCGTCGCACCAGAACCTCTTATGTCCCAATCTTTTTCATTGATGATGCTGGTCTGCGCGGTAGGAACAGGGGATCCGGCCGGGATGGTCGCGGGACGGGCATCAGCGCGCTGCGGGGATGCCGCCGGTGCCGGAGATACCGCGGTCGTGGTTCTCTCGTTCCCCGGGGCGACGAACCACCCCGCTACAGCGGCGAGGGCCAAAGCGATGAGCACCGCTAGGGCAAACCGGCAATGCGCATGGCTGTTCAACGGAATCTCCCTCCTGTGCCACGCCGAGGTGCGTCCGGATCAAAGCCTAGGAACGGTGCTGTTCGCATTCCTGCGTAGCCGACTACCCGATTCGAGGGTTTCATGAGTCGAGCCCCCTCGCTGCCCCCTATTTCCTGGGGCGATAGCAACAGGGGATCATCGTGCCGGGAATACGAGCCCGACCCGGCCCGTTGCATAAATCGCACGCGTCTCTGGCATACTTGACCGCCGTGCGTCTGCGATATGCGCAGACAATCCCGCCTAGTCGGTTCCGGTTCACGCTCGACACGCAACGCGCGAGCGACCCGGCGACCAATATCGAGAGGACACCCATGAAGGCAGGAATCCACCCCACCTACGTCGACACCACCGTCGTCTGCGGTTGCGGCAATACCTTCCAAACCCGCTCCACCAAGGAATCCGGGCATATCACCGTGGAAGTGTGCTCGCAGTGCCACCCGTTCTACACGGGCAAGCAGAAGATCCTCGACACCGGAGGCCGCGTGGCCCGCTTCGAGGCCCGCTACGGCAAGCGCGCCAAGAAAGCCGACGCCAAGTAGTTTCATCCACACAACCCGGCCTGCCACGCAGGCCGGGTTGTGTTTTTTAATGCCGCGGGGCGGGATGGCCGACGTTTTTACGGCTGTGTCTGTCTGTGGCTGGCTGTAGCCGACTGTGGCTGTCCGTGGAAGCTGCAAATAGCATGTGAAATCAGTTGCCGAGTAGGAGTCCGAACCCATGGCCGAGAGAGCCGCCCCATCCGCGATCGATGATGTGCTGGCCGAATACGCCGGGCTGGAGACACAGCTTGCCGACCCTGCGCTGCACAATGACGCGAGCGTGGCGCGGCGGGTGGGGAAGCGGTTCGCCGAATTGGCCCCGGTGATGAGCACCTACAAGAAGCTGTCGGCTGCCCGTGACGATCTGGCCGCCGCGCGGGAACTGGCCGCCGACGACGCCGCGTTCGCCGCCGAGGTTCCGGGGTTGGAGGAGCAGGTCGGCGAGCTGGAGCAGGCGCTGACGGATCTGCTGGCACCGCGCGACCCGCACGACGGCGACGATGTGGTGCTGGAGGTGAAATCCGGCGAAGGTGGGGAGGAGTCGGCGCTGTTCGCCGCGGACCTGGCCCGGATGTACCTGCGGTATGCCGAGCGTCGCGGCTGGAAAGTCGAAATACTTGGTGCTACCTACTCCGACCTGGGGGGATACAAGGAAGCGACGCTCTCGATCAAAAGCAGGGACGCCGCGCGCGACGGTGTCTGGTCGCGATTGAAGTTCGAGGGCGGTGTGCACCGGGTGCAGCGGGTGCCGGTGACCGAATCGCAGGGCCGGGTGCACACCTCGGCGGCGGGGGTACTGATCTATCCGGAACCCGACGAAGTGGAGCAGGTGCAGATCGACGAAAGCGATCTGCGTATCGACGTTTACCGGTCCTCCGGTAAGGGCGGCCAGGGCGTCAACACCACCGACTCGGCGGTTCGCCTCACTCATCTGCCCTCCGGCATCGTGGTGACCTGCCAGAACGAGCGCTCCCAGCTGCAGAACAAGGCACGTGCCCTGCAGGTGCTCGCGGCCCGGCTGCAAGCTCTGGCCGAAGAACAGGCCGAGCAGGAAGCCGCGGCCGGACGCGCGGACCAGATCCGCACGGTGGACCGTTCCGAACGCATCCGCACCTATAACTTCCCGGAGAACCGGATCGCCGACCATCGCATCGGGTTCAAGGCGCACAACCTCGATGCGGTACTCGACGGCGAGATGGACGCCTTGCTCGATGCCCTCGGCAAGGCCGACCGCGACGCCCGCATGACGGCCGAATGACCAGGACGCCCTTGCGTCCAGCCCTTGCGGAGGCGATCGAAACGCTGCGGGTCGCCGGCGTGCCGAGCCCACGGGCCGACGCCGAGCAGCTCGCAGCCCACATGCTGTCGGTAGACCGGTCCCGGTTGCTGCTCGCGCCGCTGCTCACCGCCGAGCAGCTCGCCGACTACCGGGCCCTGGTCGCCCGGCGCGCCCAGCGAATCCCTTTGCAGCACTTGACCGGCTGCGCGGCAATGGGATCGATCGAGCTGGAGGTCGGCCCGGGGGTGTTCGTACCGCGCCCGGAGACCGAGCTGCTGTTCGCCTGGGCGTTGGCCCGGCTGGCTGCCGCAGGGCACGATCATCCGCCGATCGTGGTCGATCTGTGCACCGGTTCCGGCGCCCTCGCGCTGGCCATCGCACACGCCCGCCCGGACGCTGCAGTGCACGCGGTCGAACTCGACCCGGATGCATTGCGCTGGGCGCGGCGCAACGCCGATCTGCGGATCGCCGCAGGCGATACCCCGATCACCCTGTACGCCGACGATGCCACCGACCCGGGTCTGCTGACCGAGCTCGACGGCCGCGTCGACATCCTGGTGACCAACCCGCCCTATATCCCGTCCGGCGCGCAACTGGCCCCCGAAGTCGCCGAGCACGACCCGCGGCGCGCGCTGTTCGCAGGCGTCGACGGTCTCGACGTCATTCGCCCGATGATCCCGGTCATCGCCCGGTTACTGCGGCCGGGCGGCGCCGCCGCCATCGAACACGACGACAGCAACGGTGCTCAGGTGGCCGAACTGCTCGCCGCCGACGGGGGGTTCGCCGATATCGCCGAACACCCCGATCTGGCGGGCAAACCGCGTTTCGTCGCCGCGGTCCGCTCATGAACCCCGCTGACAATACGGCCGGTCACCCGCGTGAAAGGATAGTTGCCGTGAGTACCGTCTACGACTGCGCGGAGCCCGATTCGCGTACCGCCGGACTGACCGCCGCTACCAGTGCTCTGAAATCCGGTCGGCTGGTCGTACTACCCACCGACACCGTCTACGGCCTAGGTGCGGACGCTTTCGACAGTGATGCGGTGGCCGCGCTGCTCGCGGCCAAACGGCGCGGCCGCGATATGCCGGTGCCGGTGCTGGTCGGGTCGTGGCACACCATCGACGGACTGGTGTTCTCGGTGCGGCCGCAGGCGCGTGAACTGATCCGCGCGTTCTGGCCTGGCGCCCTGAGTCTGGTTGTGCAGCAAGCTCCTTCGCTGGCCTGGGACCTGGGTGACACCCGGGGGACGGTGATGCTGCGGATGCCGCTGCATCCGGTTGCGCTCGACCTGTTGCGTGAGGTGGGGCCGATGGCGGTCTCCAGTGCCAACGTGTCCGGGCAGCCGCCCGCCAAAACCGTCACCCAAGCCCGGGATCAGCTCGGCGAGCAGGTCGGCGTGTACCTCGACGGCGGCCCCGCCCGGCATGCGGTTGCCTCCACCATCGTCGATCTGACCGCCGACCAGCCGCGGATCCTGCGCGAGGGGGCGGTGCCGACCGCTGATATCGCCGAGGTGCTCGGAATGAGCCCCGACGCCCTGCCCGGCCCGGCTACCCGGTGATCGCCGGTGATGGATCGGATGAACAGGCGGTATCGCAAGTGATCGGGCGGTCGGTGCGGTGACAGGTATCGGTGCGGTCGTCCCCCTGCGTGAACTGCTGCTGGTCCTGCTGGTCTCCACCGTGGTCACGTTCTTGGCCACCGGCGGGATCCGGGTGCTGGCTATCGGGTTCGGTGCGGTGGCGGTCCCGCGTGATCGGGATGTGCACGTCAAACCGATCCCGCGGATGGGTGGGGTCGGCATGTATATCGGTGTGGTTGCGGCGGTGTTGTTCGCGCACCAGCTGCCCGCGCTGCGCCGCGGTTTCGACTATTTACCGGATATTTCGGCTGTGCTGGTCGCCGCGACGATCATCGTCGCGGTCGGCATCGTGGACGACCGCTGGGGTCTGGACGCGCTCACCAAATTCGCGGGGCAGGTCACCGCGGCTGGGGTGATGGCGGTGATGGGCCTGGGCTGGTACGTGATCTACAACCCGTTCAACAACACCACGGTGGTGCTGGACGCGCTGCAGGGTGGCCTGGTCACCGTCGCGGTCGCGGTCACCCTGGTCAATGCGATGAACTTCGTCGACGGTCTCGACGGTCTGGCCGCGGGCCTGGGCCTGATCGCCGCCGCTGCGGTGTTCGCTTTCTCCATCGGGCTGCTCAACGAACAGGGCGGCTCGGTCGATACCTACCCGCCCGCGCTGCTCGCTGCCGCGCTGGCGGGCGCATGCCTGGGTTTTCTGCCGCACAATTTCTCGCCCGCGCGGATCTTCATGGGCGATTCCGGGTCGATGTTGATCGGTCTGGTGCTTGCCGCGGTGTCCACCAGCGCGTCGGGACGCATTCCGCTGCAGGGATACGGTCCTCGCGATATCGTCGGCCTGCTCTCACCGCTGCTGCTGGTCGGTGCGGTGATGTTCATTCCGGTGCTCGACCTGCTGCTGGCCATCGTGCGCCGGGTACGCGCTGGTGTGAGCTTCTCCACTCCCGACAAAATGCATCTGCATCACCGGCTGCTGCAGATCGGGCATTCGCATCGGCGGGTCGTTCTGCTGATCTATCTGTGGGTCGGCGTGCTTGCCTTCGGCGCGGTCGGTAGTTCGCTGATGGATCGCAGGCTGGTGGTGCTCCTGATGGCGGGCGGTCTGGTGTTCGCGCTGGTCGTGACCGCTATTCCGGGGTTGCGGCGGCAGCAGGCACTACGGGAGGCCCCCGGGTCGTCGGACGCCGGGTAGAGTGGCGCCTCGTGAGCTCCGACCCGACGTCCGTTTCCGGCCCCGACGCCCCGCTGCGCGCGGCGTTGCGCTACGGGCTGCTCGGGCTGCTGGTGTTGACCGTGCTCGCAGCAGTCGTCGCCACCGCGGTATCCGGTGTGGCCGGGCTGTGGGGCGCCCTGCTCGGTGCGGCGATCGGCGGGGGGTTCATCCTGACCACGGCTGCGGTGGTGTTGTTCGGGGCGAAACTGCCCCCGACCACGGCCGGGCTCGTCGTGCTGGTCAGTTGGGTGGGGAAATTGCTGGTCGCGCTGATCGTCATCGCGGTGCTGAACCGATTCGGTTTCTACAACCGGGTCGCGCTGTTCTTGACGGTGGTCGGGGCGCTGATCATCGTGCTCGGCGCGGAGACCTACGGTGTGCTGCGGCAAAAAGTTCCCTATGTGACGGTGTCCGAACCAAGAACCGATGCGGGCCCTGGTCCGAATTGACCCGCCCCCACCTACACGTTGTCGTAGATAACTTGGTAAAGTCTTGGTAAGCAAGCGACTATCACCGGGGTAGGTCGGTCCGCTTCCGTTGGTTGCCGCTATGCTGGCTGCCGTGCTGGGCTCTATATGAGTTCCGGTTCTGCATGTCGACAATGTCGCCGACACACGTACAGACGCCCGAGCGGGATGTTCCGCGCAGCTCTGACGAACATCGAGCCGACCTGAGTCGACCCACATTGATCGTCAATGTCCGATCGAACCGCGGGAACTACAAGAACCCGCGGCCCGAACACGGGAGAGAACGCTGAGCGTCACCACTTTGGCTGCGGAGTTCCACGCGCCATCGCTAACCGACTTCTTCCCTCCAGCGGTGCTGTTCGAGGGGACGCCGTTCGAACTCGATCGGCTGGTGCTGATCCGTATCGTGATGACGGCGGTCCTGATCGGTCTCATGTTCCTGGCTTTCCGCAGCCCCCGGTTGGTGCCGCGTGGCCTGCAGAATGTGGCCGAAATCGGTTTGCTCTTCGTCAAGGAGCAGATCTGCGACGAAGTGCTCGGTAAGGAAACCGGCCGCCGTTTCTTTCCGCTGATTGCGACGATCTTCTTCACGGTCCTCTTTCTCAACGTCTCCGGCGTTATCCCGTTCTTGAACATTTCGTCCAACGGGCGTGTCGCCATGCCGCTGGTGCTGGCCGTGATCGCCTACATCGCCTTCAACTATGTGGGTGTCAAGAAGTACGGCTTCCTGACCTACATGCGCAGCAGCATCGTGGTTCCGAATGTTCCGCCCGCGTTGCACGTGTTGTTGATTCCGATCGAGTTCATCTCGACCTTCGTGCTCCGCCCGTTCACGCTGACGGTCCGACTCATGGCCAATATGCTCGCCGGGCACATCATGCTGGTGCTGTTCTTCAGCGCGACGCAGTTCTTCCTCTTCGACGCTGCCGCGTGGATGAAGGTGTTCTCGCCGTTCTCGCTGCTGGCCGGCTTCGGATTCACGCTGTTCGAGCTGCTGGTGGTCTTCCTGCAGGCCTACGTTTTCGCCCTGCTGACCGCCGTGTACATCGGACTCGCCCAACACGCCGACTCACACTGACCGAAACCTCACACAAGGAGACCTGCTGCACCGCGCCGACCGGCGGGTGAGCAACAGAAAGGGAATGGAAGACTCATGAGCCTCTCGTACTTGGCCCAGGAAGCTGCCAACGAGTCGACGCTGAAGGGCCTCGGCGCTGTCGGCTACGGCCTGGCCGCCATCGGTCCGGGCATCGGCGTCGGTATCGTCGTCGGTAAGGCGATCGAAGGTTTCTCCCGGCAGCCTGAGCTGGCCGGCCAGATCCGGACCAATATGTTCCTGGGCATCGCCTTCACCGAAGCGCTTGCGCTGATCGGTCTCGTCGCCGGCTTCATCTTCTGATTCCGATGACCGAGTTCACACTGCTCGCCGCGACAGAAGGAGAGGATGTGAATCCTCTCATCCCAGCGACGTACGACATTGTCTGGTCGATCGTCTGTGTAGCGATCATCGCTTTCCTCTTCTTCAAGTACGTGACCCCGCGCCTGAACAAGGTGCTCGACGAACGTACCGACAAGATCGAAGGCGGACTGAAGCGGGCCGAAGCCGCGCAGGAAGAAGCGCAGCAGACCCTGCAGCAGTACCAGCAGCAGCTGGCCGACGCCCGGCTCGAGGCCGCGAAGATCCGCGAGGACGCGCGCACCCAGGGCCAGCAGATCCTCGCGCAGATGCGCGCGGACGCCCAGGCCGAAAGCGACCGCATCATCGCCGCCGGTCACACCCAGCTGGAAGCCCAGCGCCAGCAGATCCTGACCGAACTGCGCTCCGAGCTCGGCCGTACCGCCGTGGACCTGGCCGAGAAGATCATCGGTCAGTCGGTGACGGACGAGGCCAAGCAGGCAGCGTCGATCGAACGTTTCCTCGACGAGATCGACAAGTCGGATGCCGGCATCGGGGTCGGAAGGTAACGACGCGAAAGTGAGAAGCATGTACGCAGCGAGCCGCGAGGCCAGCTCCCGGTCCAGGGAGGCGCTTCGGGCCGCGCTGACCGGAAGCGACGGTGCCGCGGCCGCGACGGGGTCCGAACTGTTCGCCGTTGTCGCCGTG
Source organism: Nocardia donostiensis (assembly GCF_002081715.1). Classification (GTDB taxonomy): domain Bacteria; phylum Actinomycetota; class Actinomycetes; order Mycobacteriales; family Mycobacteriaceae; genus Nocardia; species Nocardia donostiensis. The sequence goes on from NZ_MUKP01000044.1 coordinate 29,631, forward strand.
CTGGATGACCAGCGTTCGCTGCGTGTGGCGCTCGCGGACGTGTCGGTGCCGGGATCGGCGCGCGCTGAACTGAGCGAGCGGGTCTTCGGTAGCAAGGTCAGCGCCGCCACACAGGCGGTGCTGACCACCGCGGTGGCCCAGGACTGGTCCCGCGCCTCCGACCTGGTCGACACCCTGGTGCTGCTCGGACAGGAAGCGTTGCTCGAATCGGCTGCCGTCAGCGGACGGCTGAACGCGGTGGAAGACGAGCTGTTCCGGCTCGGCCGGATCATCGCCGACAGCCCCGAGCTGGAGCAGGCCCTGTCGGATCGCGGCAAACCCACCGAGGCCAGACGCGAACTGCTGTCCCGACTGCTGGCGGGCAAGACCGAGAACATCACCCAGACCCTGGCCGACCAGGTTGTGACCAGGCAGCAGACCGGTATCGGCACAGCCTTCGATGCACTGTCGGACCTGGCCGCCGCCCGGCGTGAGCAGATCGTCGCGCATGTTCGCGCGGCGATCGCATTGACCTCGCACCAGCGGGAGCGGCTCGCCGGCTCGCTGCAGCGCATCTACGGCAAGCCCGTGACGGTGCACGTCGAGGTCGATCCCGGTTTGCTGAGCGGCCTCGTCGTGCGCGTCGGTGACGATGTGATCGACGGAAGTGCCACCGGCCGACTGGAACGGCTGCGCCGCTCGCTGACCTAGGGCGCGAGCCGCACCACCACCCCCCGACATTCAGTCCAGACACCCGAGAGCAGGAAGAACATGGCGGAGCTGACGATCTCCTCCGACGAGATCCGTAGCGCGATCGAAAGCTACACCCAGAGCTACACCCCGGAAACCTCCATCGAGGAAGTTGGTGTCGTCACCGATACCAGTGACGGCATCGCGCACATCAGCGGCCTGCCTTCCGCGATGGCCAACGAGCTGCTCGAATTCCCGGGCGGCGTCCTCGGCGTCGCGCTCAACCTCGAAGACCGCGAAATCGGCGCGGTCATCCTCGGCGAGTTCGCCGAGATCGAGGAAGGCCAGCAGGTCCGTCGCACCGGTGACGTGCTCTCGGTCCCGGTCGGCGACAACTTCCTCGGCCGCGTCGTGAACCCGCTTGGTCAGCCGATCGACGGCTTGGGCGAGATCGAGTCCGACGAGCGGCGCGTGCTGGAACTGCAGGCCGCCACAGTGCTCGAGCGCCAGCCGGTCGAGGAGCCGATGGCCACCGGTATCACCGCGATCGATGCGCTGACCGCGATCGGCCGCGGCCAGCGTCAGCTGGTCATCGGTGACCGTAAGACCGGTAAGACCGCGCTCTGCATCGACGCGATCCTGAACCAGAAGGCCAACTGGGAGTCCGGCGATCCGGCCAAGCAGGTGCGCTGCATCTATGTCGCGATCGGCCAGAAGGGCTCCACCATCGCCGGTGTGAAGACCGCGCTAGAGGAACACGGCGCGTTGGAGTACACCACCATCGTCGCGGCTCCCGCATCGGACTCCGCAGGCTTCAAGTGGCTGGCCCCCTACACCGGTTCGGCTCTCGGCCAGCACTGGATGTACCAGGGCAAGCACGTTCTGATCGTGTTCGACGACCTGACCAAGCAGGCCGAGGCCTACCGCGCCATCTCGCTGCTGCTGCGTCGTCCGCCGGGCCGCGAAGCCTACCCCGGTGACGTGTTCTACCTGCACTCGCGCCTGCTGGAGCGTTGCGCCAAGCTGTCCGACGAGATGGGTGGCGGTTCGATGACGGGTCTGCCGATCATCGAGACCAAGGCCAACGACATCTCGGCGTTCATCCCGACCAACGTCATCTCCATCACCGACGGGCAGGTCTTCCTCGAGTCCGACCTGTTCAACAAGGGTGTCCGCCCGGCGATCAACGTCGGTACCTCGGTATCCCGCGTCGGTGGCGCCGCCCAGCCCAAGGGCATGAGGAAGGTCGCGGGCACCCTGCGTCTGGAAATGGCGCAGTACCGCGAGCTGGAGGCGTTCTCCGCGTTCGCCTCCGACCTGGACGCTGCTTCGCTGGCTCAGCTGGAGCGCGGCGCCCGCTGGGTCGAGCTGCTCAAGCAGGACCAGTACTCGCCGGTTCCGGTCGAGGACCAGATCGTGTCCATCTTCCTGGTCGACGGCGGCTACTTCGATTCGGTGCCAGTCGCCGATGTGCGCCGGTTCAACCGCGACCTGCTGGAGGACCTGCACCGCACCGCGGCCGACGCGTTCAAGTCGATCGAAGGCGGCAAGGTGCTCCAGGACGAGGCCGCGGAGCAGATCAAGGCGGCGACCGAGAAGTTCAAGCAGGGCTTCCTGGCTTCCGACGGTAGCCGGGTGGTGAACGAGGCCGACGCCGACCAGCTCGCGCACGAAGAGGTCGAGTCGCTGTCGGTCACCCGCAAGCACGTCGAGAAGTAACCGGACGAGCAATGCGCTATTCCGATGTCTTTTTCGCGAATGATGGGAGTGTGAACCGCTGATGGCAAGTTTGCGTGAACTGCGCTCCCGCATTCGTGGTGTGAATTCGATCAAGAAGATCACCAAGGCCCAGGAGCTGATCGCAACCTCGCGTATCACCAAGGCCCAGGCCAGGGTCGCGGCCGCCAAGCCGTACTCCGAGGAGATCACCAAGGTCGTCTCGGAGCTGGCGAGCGCGTCGAAGAACCTCGCGCATCCGCTGCTGACCGAGCGGCCGAACCCGCGCCGCGCCGCCGTGCTGGTGATCACCAGTGACAGCGGTATGTGCGGTGGTTACAACTCCAACGTGCTCAAACGTGCCGAGGAACTGATGACCACCCTGCGCGACGAGGGCAAGGAGTCGGTGCTCTACGTCATGGGCAACAAAGGCCTGACGTATTACACCTTCCGCAACCGCACGCCGATGGCGTCGTGGACCGGGTTCTCGCAGCAGCCGAAGTACACCGATGCCTCGGCCGCCTGCAACCACCTGGTGGAAAGCTTCATGGCCGGCTCCGGCGGCGAGGTGCCCGCGCCCAATGGCACGGGCAACATCGCAGGCGTGGACGAGTTGCACATCGTCTACACCCGGTTCGTGTCGATGTTGACGCAGACGCCGGAGGTGCGCCGGCTGGCGCCGATCCAGGTGAGCTTCGTCGACGAGAATTTCGACATGGGCGCGGACATGATGAGCGACTCGCCGACGGCCGTGGCGAAAGCGCAGTACGAATTCGAGCCCGACGCCGATGTGCTGCTGGCGGCCCTGCTGCCCAAGTACATCAATACGCGTGTCTATGCGTCGTTGCTCGAGGCAGCGGCATCCGAGTCCGCGGCTCGGCGCACCGCAATGAAGGCAGCCACCGATAACGCCAACGAGTTGGCGAGCAACCTGTCCCGGCAGGCGAACTCGGTGCGCCAGGCCAACATCACGCAGGAAATCAGCGAAATCGTCGGTGGCGTGAACGCACTGGCGGCGAGCTCGGACCGCGACTAAGCGCCCTCAGACCAGCAGGAAGAGAACCCAACCAATGACCGCAGCTGTCACCCAAGACAACTCGAGCCGGACCGGTGCGGCCGCAGGCCGCGTCGTCCGGGTCATCGGCCCCGTCGTGGACGTCGAGTTCCCGCGGGGTTCGATCCCAGACCTGTTCAACGCGCTGAACGCCGATATCACCTTGAGCTCGGTCGCCAAGACGTTGACTCTCGAAGTCGCCCAGCACCTCGGCGACAACATTGTGCGCACCATCTCGATGCAGCCGACCGACGGCCTGGTCCGTGGCGCAGAGGTCACCGATACAGGTAAGCCGATTTCGGTGCCGGTCGGCGACGTCGTCAAGGGCCACGTGTTCAACGCCCTCGGCGACTGCCTCGACAGCCCCGGCCTCGGTCGCGACGGCGAGCAGTGGGGCATCCACCGCAAGCCGCCGACGTTCGACCAGCTCGAAGGCAAGACCGAACTGCTGGAAACCGGCATCAAGGTCATCGACCTGCTGACCCCGTACGTGAAGGGCGGCAAGATCGGCCTGTTCGGTGGTGCAGGTGTCGGTAAAACGGTGCTCATCCAGGAGATGATCACCCGTATCGCTCGCGAATTCTCCGGTACCTCGGTGTTCGCGGGTGTCGGTGAGCGCACCCGTGAGGGCACCGACCTGCACCTGGAAATGGAAGAGATGGGCGTCCTCCAGGACACCGCCCTCGTCTTCGGCCAGATGGACGAGCCGCCGGGCACCCGTATGCGCGTCGCGCTCTCGGCCCTGACCATGGCCGAGTACTTCCGCGACGTGCAGCACCAGGACGTGCTGCTGTTCATCGACAACATCTTCCGGTTCACCCAGGCTGGTTCCGAGGTGTCGACCCTGCTGGGCCGGATGCCTTCGGCCGTCGGTTACCAGCCGACCCTGGCTGATGAGATGGGTGAGCTGCAGGAGCGCATCACCTCGACCCGCGGCCGGTCGATTACCTCGCTGCAGGCCATCTACGTGCCCGCCGACGACTACACCGACCCGGCCCCGGCGACCACCTTCGCCCACCTGGATGCGACGACCGAGCTTTCCCGCCCGATCTCGCAGAAGGGCATCTACCCTGCCGTCGACCCGCTGACCTCGACCTCTCGTATCCTGGAGGCTTCGATCGTCGGCGACCGGCATTTCGCGGTGGCCAACGAGGTGAAGCGGATCCTGCAGAAGTACAAGGAACTGCAGGACATCATCGCCATCCTCGGTATGGACGAGCTCTCCGAAGAGGACAAGGTCCTGGTCGGCCGTGCTCGCCGCCTGGAGAAGTTCCTGGGCCAGAACTTCATCGTGGCCGAGAAGTTCACCGGTCAGAAGGGTTCGGTCGTTCCGCTGGAGCAGACCGTCGACGACTTCGACCGGGTCTGCAAGGGCGAATTCGACCACTTCCCGGAGCAGGCGTTCAACAGCTGCGGTGGTCTCGACGACGTCGAGGCGGCCGCGAAGAAGATCGCCGGAAAGTAGTCACCGATGGCGGAAATGACAGTTGATCTCGTCGCCGTCGAACGGCGGCTCTGGTCGGGCCAGGCGTCGTTCGTCAGCGCCCAGACCACTGAGGGGCAGATCGGCATCCTGCCCGGCCATGAGCCGCTGCTCGGCCAGTTGGTCGAAGGCGGCACGGTGACCATCGTCGACTCGGAAGGGCAGCGGGTGGTTGCGGCCGTGCACGGTGGCTTCTTCTCGGTCACCGCGGGCTCGGTGCGGGTGTTGGCGGAGTCCGCCGAGTTCGCCACCGAGGTCGATGTCGACGCCGCGCGCAAGGTGCTCGCCGATGCAGGGGCCTCCGAGCAGGAGCAGCGGGCGGCGCAAGGCCGGGTGCGCGCCGTGGAGCAGAACGCGAACGCCTGATAGGCCGAGAGTCACAAGTTAATTCGATCGGCACGGCCGGCGGTGAGAATTTCCTCGCCGTCGGCCGTGCCGATCGCTGTCCCGTTAACCGAACCGATTGCGCCGGTTATGCCCGGGCCGTTTGTAGACTCGGGTTCGTGATTGAATGACCGCGGATTCGATGCACGCCGGCGGGCTCGGATGAACAAGCCCGCTGAACGAAGGGATGTACGGCATTGCGCACCGGAATGGTTCTGCTGATCATTCTGGTCTGTGTGCTGGTCGCCCTGGCGCTGGCGTCGACCTACCGGCTGATCATGCTGCGCCGCGGCGGGACCGCGGCGATTCTGCGGGTGCTGCCCGCGCGCGGTGGTGAACGCTGGCGCCACGGCCTGATCCGCTACGACGAGGACCGGCTCGTCTTCTACAAGCTGTCCAGCCTCAAGCTCGGTCCCGATTCGGTGATACGGCGCCGCGGTATCGATATCGGGGAGCGGCGCCGCCCCCGCGGTGACGAATACGACATCATGACCGACGAGATCGCGGTCATCGCCGTATCCGATAGGGAAGGCAGCTATGAGCTGGCGCTGGACCGCGGTTCGCTGGCCGCATTCCTGTCCTGGGTCGAATCCCGTCCTTCGGACCGGGCCCGCAGATTGCGCGGCCATTAACGACCGTGCGCGCGGGCCGCGAGCGTTTATGGTGGTCATGTGAGCGTGCACCTGACGCGGATCTACACCCGCACCGGCGACGACGGGACCACCGGTCTCAGTGACTTCTCGCGGGTGACCAAAACCGATCTTCGACTGGTCGCCTACGCCGATTGCGATGAAGCCAATGCCGCGATCGGCGTCGCCGTGGCGCTGGGGCAACCGGAACCGGAGCTGCTCGCGGTGCTGCGGCAGGTGCAGAACGATCTGTTCGACGCGGGCGCCGATCTGTCCACCCCGGTCGTCGCCGAACCGAAGTATCCGCCGCTGCGCATCACCCAGTCCTACATCGACCAGCTGGAGACCTGGTGCGATGAGTTCAACGCGGATCTTCCGGCACTGAACTCGTTCATTCTGCCCGGCGGGACACCGTTGGCGGCGCTGCTGCACACCGCGCGCACCGTGGTCCGACGGGCCGAGCGCGCGGCATGGGCGGCGGTGGCCGAACACCCCGACCGCACCAGCGCGTTACCCGCCAAATATCTGAATCGCCTGTCGGATCTGCTGTTCATCCTGAGTAGGGTGGCCAACCCTGGCGGCGATGTGCTGTGGCAGCCCGGTAGCGGGCAGCGTGACGACACCACGGGCTCCGGTACGCCGGGCGAAGCCGGGATCGGCAATAGCTGACCGGGTTTCGCCGGAACCATGGATACCGCGTCAGACGATCCAGCGACTCGGCCGGGCAGAACACCGCCCAACCGAAACGCCGAGCGAGTATCCATCGACTCCGCGGCGGACAACGCCGCAGGACAAGAGCGCACTATCCTTGCACTCACTGATGCGCCGAATACGCGGAGAGGCGGCATGGAACGGTTTTTGGTAACTGGCGGCAACAGGCTCGTCGGTGAGGTCTCGGTGGGGGGCGCCAAGAACAGCGTCCTCAAACTGATGGCCGCGGCGCTACTGGCCGAGGGCACCACCACCATCACGAACTGTCCCGACATCCTCGATGTGCCGTTGATGGCCGATGTGCTGCGCGGACTCGGCTGTGATGTCGCGATCGACGGCTCGGTGGTCACCATCGACACCCCCGCCGAACCCAAGTATCACGCAGACTTCCCGGCGGTGACCCAGTTCCGGGCGTCGGTGTGTGTGCTCGGCCCCTTGATGGCCAGGTGCCGGCGCGCGGTGGTTGCACTTCCCGGCGGCGATGCGATCGGTTCCCGCCCACTGGATATGCATCAGGCCGGGCTTCGTCTGCTCGGCGCGACCAGCGAAATCGAGCACGGCTGTGTGGTCGCGCGCGCCGACGAACTCCAGGGCGCGCGGATCCGCCTCGATTTCCCTTCGGTCGGTGCCACCGAGAACATCCTCATGGCCGCGGTTCTCGCCGACGGCGAGACGGTGATCGACAACGCCGCGCGCGAACCCGACATCGTCGACCTGTGCAACATGCTCACCCGGATGGGCGCCAAGATCAGTGGCGCGGGTACCTCGGTGCTGACCATTCAGGGGGTGGAGCGGCTCGCGCCGACCACGCACCGGGTGATCGGTGACCGCATCGTTGCCGCCACCTGGGGTATCGCGGCCGCGATGACCATGGGCGATGTACGGGTCACCGGGGTCAATCCGAAACATCTGTCACTCGTGCTGGACAAGCTGCGTTCCGCGGGTGCGCGCATTTCGTTCGAACCCGACGGGTTCCGGGTGGTGCAGGCAGACCGCCCCCGTGCGGTGAACTTCTCGACCCTGCCGTTCCCCGGTTTCCCCACCGATCTGCAGCCGATGGCGATCGGGCTGGCGGCCATCGCGGACGGTACGTCGATGATCACCGAGAACATCTTCGAGGCGCGCTTCCGTTTCGTGGAGGAGATGATCCGGCTCGGCGCCGACGCCCGTACCGATGGCCACCACGCGGTGGTGCGCGGCATTCCCCGGTTGTCGAGCGCACCGGTGTGGTCGTCGGATATCCGTGCGGGCGCCGGCCTGGTGCTGGCAGGCCTGGTCGCCGACGGAACCACCGAAGTGCACGACGTCTTCCATATCGACCGCGGTTACCCGGAGTTCGTGGAGAAGCTGCAGGCGCTCGGCGGGCAAGTCGAGCGGGTCGGTGCGGCGGATTGACGGTGACAGGTCGCGGAATGGGGCGGATCGCCGCCTACGGTGCGCGGAACGCGAACGAACGAGTGTCGCAAAAACTGGGGTTGACCAGGCGATTTGACATTGCAGATAGCGGCACGTAACTTTATCCAAGTCAGAGCGACACGGACACCGACCCGGAGCCGAGGAGCTGAGCGGAGACGCTAAGCCAACAGGCCGGGAAAACGAGGTAGGACGAGGAGCGCCTGACGATCACACGAGCTCGATCGGGCGCCCAGTTTGCAACTGGAAGCGCGAGTGGGCTAAGCTGTAAAGAGCCTCATGGATCAAGCGGCGTAAAACCCGCGAGATCGTGTGTGCGTGTGTTCTTTGAGAACTCAATAGTGTGTCGATGAATGTCAGTGCCAAATGTTTTTGGTTTCCGGTTCTTCATACCCCCGTGTGAGGGACTGGATGTTTTTTGTCAGCTATTTTCCGGC
>NZ_MUKP01000045.1 GCF_002081715.1 Nocardia donostiensis
GGTGCGGGAGCCGGGGCGGCCGCAGCAGGGGCGGGCGCGGGCTTCGGTGCCGGTTCCGGCTCGGGAGCCGGTTTCGGTGCGGGCGCAGCCTCCTCGGCGGGAGGCGCGGTCGGCGCGGTGGTCTGCGCGGGGGCGGGTGCACCGCTGCCGATGATGCCGAGCTGGCCGCCGACCTCGACGGTGTCGTCTTCCTGTGCGGTGATCTCCAGCAGGGTGCCCGCGACGGGAGACGGGATTTCGGTGTCGACCTTGTCGGTGGACACCTCGAGCAGCGGCTCGTCGACGGCGACTTCGTCGCCGATCGCCTTCAACCAGCGGGTGACGGTGCCCTCGGTGACCGACTCGCCCAGCTCCGGCATCTTCACCGGGGTACCGGACGCGGTGTCACCGGACGGCGCCTGTGCGGCGGGCGCGGGCTCGGGCTGCGCTTCCTGCCGGGGGGGTTCCTGCTGAGCCGGTACGGGTTCCGGTTCCGAGGCGGGCGCGGGCTCGGGCGCTTCGGTGGGGGTGGGTTCGGCGGCCTCACCGGCATCGCCGATCACACCCAATTCGCCGCCGACCTCGACGGTGTCGTCTTCCTGGGCGACGATCTTCGTCAGCACACCGGCCGCAGGGGACGGGATTTCGGTGTCGACCTTGTCGGTGGAGACCTCGAGCAGCGGCTCGTCGACCTCGACCGTGTCTCCTTCCTGTTTCAGCCACCTGGTCACCGTTCCCTCGGTGACGCTCTCACCAAGAGCGGGCATCTGGACGGAGAAGGCCATGTCCATTGACTCCTGACTGCTCGACGGGTTCTACAACAGTTCGTTCCGGCCGGCCGCCTCGCGGGTCGCGGGGCAAATCCACGCCACTGATCATTCTGCGTGGCACCGGAGGTCTGTGTGGTTCTTGTTCCGCGATCCATCCTTGCATTCGCCGGATGACGCGGTTGCGGCGAGGGCATCCACTGCTGGGAGCTGGCACTATGGAATGACCGGCGGGAGCGTTGTTCCGGCGGTGAACTGGAGGTCGCGGGCGTTGGGTTTGCTGGATCGTTTCCGTCGCGGTGTGTCCGGCCGCAGCAGCATTGCCCGTATCCGGGACGCCGACGCCCGCTATCTGGCCGAATGGGTGCACACCCACACCGGGGTCGAAGGGTTCGTGGAACCGAAGACGACCGTGACCGACGTCACGATAGTGCTGGTCGCCGCTGACGGCGCATGGACCCGCCGCGCCGTCGGGGAACGCGGCGCGCAGCGGCTGGCGCGCGATCTGCGCATCCCCGTCTATGACGTGCACAAGACCGGATACCCGCAGCGCATGCGCGATTATGATGCCCGCCGTCGTATCGAGCGCAAACGCGCCATGGAGCGCGACCTCGACGAAATCTGAGCCCCGAGGTAGGCGGCAGGCCGGTCCGGTCCCGCAGCCGCGGGTGATGCCCTTGCCGTCGACGGGAGAATGAACCGCGTGATCAGATTTCAGCGAGTGGTCCCCGATGATTTTCCGTTGCTGGCGTCGTGGTTGTCGCATCCGCATGTATCGCGATGGTGGAATCACGAGTTCTCACTCGAGGCGGTCGAGCGCGACTTCGGCCCGACGGCACGCGGCGAAGAGCCCGCCGAAGACCTGCTCGCCTACGCGGACGGCGTTCCGTTCGGTCATGCGCAGCGTTGCCGGTGGCACGACTATCCCGAGGAGCTGGCAGCCCTGTCCCGCTACCTGCCGATCGGCGAGACCGCGATGACCATCGACTATCTGGTCGGTGATCCCGCCGAGATCGGCCGTGGACGCGGCACCGCACTGATCGGCGCGCTGGTGGCCGACACCTGGGCCGCGTATCCCACGGCGGAGGCCATCATCGTGCCCGTTGCGGCCGGCAACATCGCCTCCTGGCGGGTACTCGAGAAGAACGAGTTCGTTCGAGTGACCGAAGCTCACCTCGAACCCGACAACCCCATCGACCCGACGCTGCACTACGTGTACCGACTGGACCGCCCGAGGTAGCCGACGGCCGATCACGGTCCGCGGCGACGACGCTCTGGCGGTACCGCTGACGGCAACGATCAAGCGGCAGGCGGATCCCCGCCGGCTCCCTCGGAGGAGGGCGCCGGCGGTGCGTCGATCCGCGGACTGTCGGCCTCACTCGGCGGCGATGTCCTCCAGCACGGCGATGAGGGTGCGCACAGGAACACCGGTGCCGCCCTTGCCGATGTAGCCGAACGGTCCGCCGGTGTTGTAGGCCGGGCCCGCGATGTCCACATGCGCCCACTGCACGTTCTCGGGGACGAATTCCTTCAGGAACAGTCCGGCCGAGAGCATGCCGCCCCAGCGGTGCGGGGCGACGTTGGCGATATCGGCGATCTTGGAGTTGAGGTCGGCGCGCAGTTCGGCGGGCAGCGGCATGGCCCAGCCGTTCTCGCCGATATCGCGGGAGATACGGGCCACCCGGTCGCGGAAGTCGTCGGTGCCCATCACGCCGGGGGTGCGGGTGCCGAGCGCGACCATCTGCGCGCCGGTGAGGGTGGCGACGTCGATCAGGTATTCGGGGTCGTCCTCGCTCGCGCGCACGATCGCGTCGGCCAGGATGAGCCTGCCCTCGGCGTCGGTGTTGAGGACCTCGACGGTGGTGCCACCGTACTGGGTCAGCACATCGCCGGGGCGCTGCGCGGTGCCCGACGGCATGTTCTCGGCCATCGGTACGGTGGCGGTCACCGTGATCGGCAGGCTCAGGCGGGCGGCCAGCAGCGTGGTCGCCACGACTGCGGCCGCGCCCGCCATATCCGAGGTCATGTTCTCCATATTGGCGGCGGGCTTGATGGAGATACCGCCGGTGTCGAAGGTGATGCCCTTGCCGACCAGCGCGACCTTCTTCGCACCGCCCGAATAGGTCAACCGGACGAGGCGCGGCGGCCGCGACGACCCCTTGCCCACGCCGAGCACACCGCCGTAACCGGCTGCTTCCAGGGCGTTCTCGTCGAGCACCTCGACGTCGAGCCCGGCTGCCTCACCGAGTAGCCGCGCGCGTTCGGCGAATTCGGCGGGGAACAGGTGGCTGGGCGGGGTGTTGACGAAATCGCGCGCGGTGGCCACGGCCTCGGCGACCAGCTGCGCCCGCAGCAGCGCGTCGGAACCGTACTCCGGTTCCGGTACCAGCAGTTCCACCCTGGCTACCGGCCGCTCGTCCGGTTTCGGAGCGGACTTGCCCGAACGGAACGGGGTGAACGAATAGGCGCCCAGGTAGAAGCCTTCGGCGGCCGCACCGAGGTTCAGACCCGACAGGGTGGTCACCGCCAGCTCGACGCCGGTGAGCGCGCGCGCCGCCACGCCCGCGCTGCGGCGGATCTGCTCGGCGTCGAGGTCGTCGGCGCTGCCCAAACCGACGGCAAGCACGCTCGACACCCCGTTCATCCCGGCCGGGGCGGGAATGCGGGTCAGCTCTTCGGCTTTACCTTTCGCGCCGACCGTGCCGAGCTGGTCGAGCAGTTCGTTGCGCACATCGGCGCCGAGCACATCGCCGAACAGATCCTCGGGCACGATCACGGGACCGTCTTCGGTGGAGGTCACACCGATGACGAGGACATCGGCGTCCTGGCTGATGGTTTGGGTACGTGCCAATTCGGGTCCGAGTGGACGATCTGCGACTGCGGTCATGACATCAGGCTATGCGGTCGCCGATCGGTAGCGCACCGCGACGCCGTCGAGCAGCAGGTCGAGAGCATGGTCGAGCAGCGTGTCGAAGTCCAGTTGCAGCTCGTCGGGAGCGGAGAAGACCTTGTACAGCGCCGGGCGTAACGCCGGATCGACGAGCTCGTCGAGTTCGGAGGGCGGTTGCCGGGTACCCACGGCCGGGCCGGTGCCCAGGTCTGCGCCGGGGCGTTCGGCGTTCCGCAGCAACGCCAAGCCTTGTACCAGGCCGGAACAGGCCAGATACGCGGACAGGATGTCGGCGCGGGACATCCCCAAGGTGTCCAACGCGGCGAAAGACCGTTCCACCAGATCCAGCAGGGCAGGTCCCAGCGGTGGGCGGGTGCGCGCGAGCACCGGGAGCAGCCACGGGTGACGCCGGTACAGCTGCCACTCCTGCGTCGCTTCGTGCCGCAGCCGGGTCCGCCAGTCGGCGAGGCCCGCGGGTGGCGGCAGGGATTCGGCGAGCACCAGCTCGGTCATCGCGGCCAGCAGATGTTCCCGATCGGTGAAATGCCGGTACAGCGCCGTTGTGGCCACCCCGAGTTCACCGGCGAGCCGGCGCATGGTGAGTCCGTCGATGCCGTTGCGGTCGGCGAGGTCGACTGCGGCGTGGGCGATCCCGACGCTGGTCAGCCGGTGCGGGCGCGGACGGTGCGGCGGGGTCGGGGCCGCTCGCCGGGCGCGGTAGGCGCGGGCCTGGCAGGACCGGGAACAGTAGCGGCGTCTGCGGCCGCGTTCAGGTTGTGCCAGCTGCTCGCCGCAGACCGCGCAGTTCACCACAGACCTCATTTCATCACACAAACGAGTGTGACGAAATAGTAGCGGGTGCTGTTCCTGGTCCTTATCTTTGGCGATCAGACACACCGTTCACTTCAAGAGGTTGCGAAGATATGGGCACAGCACCACAGGCATGGCGGGCCGATGCGGGAGACTTCGACCGGATCGTCGAGGCGTTCAGCCGCGCCGCACTCGACGAGGCGGTCACCGCCTGGATTCTGGAAGATTTCCCACCCGATGACTTCGTCGCCGAGTTCGTCCCCAGAACCGTGGAGCGCGGTCTGCGCGACGACGAGGTGTGGGTTGCTGGAGCCGACGGTGAAATCTGGACCGTATCGATCTGGCAGACCCTCACCTCACTACAGCGTTTCGAAGAAGAAGCCGCCGAAACCGGGGCGCACGCCGCGCAACTCCCCGGCGTGCGCCCGCTGCAACGCTCCGCTTATCTCACCGATCTGCTCGCTCGCGAACACCCTCGCGAGTTCCCGCACAGCTATGTACAGGTCATGGTCACCGTGCCCGAACACCGCGGAAAAGGCTCCGGCGCCGCCGTCCTCGCCGACCGGGTGCGCGCTTGCGGCGCGGCCGGAACCCCGGCGTTCCTGGAAGCCAGCACCGAACGTTCGGCCCGGCTCTACGCCCGCGAAGGTTTCGTCCGCGAAGGCACACCACACCAGCTGCCCGACAACGGGCCCACATTGATTCCCATGTGGTTCCGCCCCTGAACCTCGGTGTCATCGGCCCGCCGTGGCCGACGGTGCCGGCCTTCCGCGCGGGTCGAGGCGGGTTAAGCTCGCCATCGTGACCGACACCGAGCTGCTCCGAGGCCCGATTCATCAACTGCACACCGAACTCGGTGCGCGGTTCGCGCCGTTCGGCGGGTGGGAGATGCCGGTGTCGTACGCGGGCACCGTGGCAGAGCATCGGGCGGTGCGTACGACGGTCGGGCTTTTCGATGTGAGTCATCTGGGGAAGGCCACGGTCCGCGGGAACGGCGCCGCGCAGTTCGTGAACTCGGCACTGACCAACGATCTGGCACGTATCCGGCCGGGGAAAGCCCAGTACACGCTGTGCTGTACCCCTGAAGGGGGAGTGGCCGACGATCTGATCGCCTATTACGTGAGCGACGACGAGATCTTCCTCGTGCCCAATGCCGCCAACACCGCCGCCGTGGTCGCGGCATTGCGGCAGGCCGCGCCGGACGGGGTCACCGTCACCGACGAGCACCGTGAGCACGCTGTGTTCGCGGTGCAGGGGCCACGCTCGACGGAGGTGCTGACCGCGCTCGGGTTACCGACCGACCTGGAGTACATGGCGTTCGCCGACACCGAATGGGACAGCAGGCCGGTCCGGGTCTGCCGCACCGGATATACCGGCGAACACGGTTACGAGCTGCTACCCCGCTGGGCCGATGCCGAAATGCTGTTCCGTGCCCTGGTCGAACAGGTCCGTGCCGCCGCAGGTGAGGTCGCCGGGCTCGGCGCCCGCGACACCCTGCGCACCGAGATGGGTTACCCGCTGCACGGACACGAACTGTCGCTGAACATTTCGCCGGTACAGGCTCGGGTCGGTTGGGCGGTCGGCTGGAAGAAACCGGAATTCTGGGGCAAAACCGCACTGGAACAGGAGAAGTCCGCCGGTCCACGCCGCATCCTGCTGGGGCTAGAGGCGCTCGACCGCGGTGTCCCGCGTCCTGGCCAGCAGGTCCTGCACGAGGGAAAACAGGTCGGCGAAACCACCTCCGGCACTTTCTCCCCCACCCGCGAAGTGGGCATCGCCCTCGCGCTACTGGACCCGTCCGTCGAATCCGGCGCCGAGGTGGAGGTGGACGTACGTGGCCGGAAACTCCGGTGCACCGTCGTCCGCCCACCGTTCGTCGAATCCCATACGAACTGACCACCAGCTGGTGCGGTCAGGCCGCGGTCCGCTGCGGGCGGAACACGGTGAGCAGCACGATGGAGTCGCTGTCCGCGCGCACGTTGTGGGGCAGACCGGCGGACAGGTGGATGGCGGCACCTGCGTCGAGGGTGTGGGACACGGGGTTGTCCTGAACCACTCCGACAGTAATCGCACCGGACAGGCAGTGGATGGCGACGGGTCCGGCGGTGCGGTGGTCGTCGAGACCCTGCCCGGCGCGCAAGCACAGGCGGACCAGGGTGCAGTCGGGGGTGGTGGCCAGCTTGGTGACGGCGGGGCGGTCGGGTTCGGGTTCGGTCCAGGTGGCGATATCGGTGATCAGCGTGTAGGCGGAGGTATCGGTCATGGGAGCAACTTTCTTGTCGAGGCATGCGGCGGCGGTGTGTCGGAGGGAAGGTAGCGCGGCATCGCGAGCGCACGGCGGCGGACCACGCCATCGGCCGCCGGAGCCGACACCATAGACTTCACGGCATGACCACTGCTGCACAGTTCACCCGTATCCCTCATCCTGCGCCCACTCCGGCGCAGCGGGTACAGGAGATTCTGGCAGCGCCCGGCTTCGGCCGGTATTTCACCGACCACATGGTTTCGATCGACTACGTCGAGGGCGAAGGCTGGCACAATGCCGTCGTCGAACCGTACGGCCCGCTGCCGTTGGACCCGGCGACCATGGTGTTCCACTACGGTCAGGCGATCTTCGAAGGGCTCAAGGCCTACCGCCAACCCGACGGTAGCGTCGCCTGCTTCCGCGTCGACGCCAACGCCGCCCGGTTCCGCGCCTCGGCACGCCGCCTGGCGATGGCCGAGTTACCCGACGAACTGTTCATCGAATCGGTGCGTCAGCTGCTCGACGTCGACAGCGACTGGGTGCCTGCGGCGGGTGGCGAGGAATCGCTGTACCTGCGGCCGTTCATGTTCGCCACCGAGGTGGGGCTCGGGGTGAAACCGTCCTCGAAGTACAAGTACCTGCTGCTCGGATCCCCGGCGGGCGCGTACTTCCCGCGCGGGGTGAAACCGGTGAAGGTGTGGCTGTCCACCGACTATGTGCGCGCCGCCCCCGGCGGTACCGGGGAAGCCAAGGTCGCGGGCAATTATGCGGCGTCGCTGCTGGCGCAGGCCGAGGCCACCGCGCAGGGCTGCGACCAGGTGGTGTGGCTGGACGCACCGGAGCGCCGCTATGTGGAGGAGATGGGCACCAACAACCTGTTCTTCGTCTTCGGCTCCGGTTCCGAGGCCCGGCTGGTCACCCCGGAACTGTCCGGGTCACTGCTACCCGGTATCACCCGCGATACGCTGCTGACCTTGGCCGCTGATTCCGGCTACTCGGTCACCGAGCGCAAGGTGTCGGTGGAGGAATGGCGGGCAGGCGCCGAATCCGGCGAGATCACCGAGGTTTTCGCCTGCGGGACCGCCGCCGTCATCACCCCCGTGGGCTGGGTGAAATCCGGCGACGACGAATTCACCATCGGCGGCGGCGAACCGGGCGAAGTGACCATGGCGTTGCGCGACACCCTCACCGGAATCCAACGCGGTACCTTCACCGACACCCATTCCTGGCTGCGCCGCCTGTAACCCCGCAGACGACCGCCGGTCTCGTCTGTCTCAGCCGGGCATGAGGGCCTGCCATTCGGCCAGTGATGTGGGGCGCAGGACGTAGTTGCTGCTGCGGATGGTGTCGAGGGAGGCGTGTGGGTCGCTGGAGTACCAGTGGCCCGGATACACGGTGGGGTTCGTCGCTAGCTCCGCTAGATAGCGCAGGCTGCGGAACATGGCTTCGGAGTCGCCGCCTGGGAAATCGGTGCGGCCGCAGCCGTCGATGAACAGAGTGTCGCCTGCGATGAGGCGGTTTTCGAACAGGAAGCATTGGCTGCCTGGGGTGTGGCCGGGGGTGTGCAGCAGTTCGATATCGAACGCGCCGACGCTCACCGTGTCGCCGTGGCTGTGGCCGGTGAGTTCACTGGGCGCGATTCCGGTGACATTGGCCACCCAGGGCAGCTCTTCGGAATTGACGTGCACCGGTACGTCGACCTTCTCCAGCAGTTCCCGCACCCCGCGCAGGGTGAAGCCGAGCATGGAGCCGCCGATATGGTCGGGGTGGTGATGGGTGGCCAGCACTCCGCTCACCCGCAACCCGTCGCCCGCGGCGATATCGGCGAGCTCGCCCGCCGCGTACGCCGGATCGACGACCACGCATTCACCGGTGTCCCGGTCACCGATCAGGTAGGCGAAATTGCGCATCTGTGTCGCGATCGGATCTCCCACGGCGAAGTCCCGTCCGGACAACAGCTGACGAAAGTACAGGCGCTCGGCTGACATACCGCCCACCTTATTGCCCGAAGTAGGCCGCGCGGGCAGCGCATCGGCGAACTCGAGGTCATCGCACAGCGGATTCGAGGCGTCACCGCAGGTGCGGGACGCTTCCTGGCTCAGACAGGCTACCGGCCGAATGCCAGCCCGAGCGCCGCCAGAGCCGTAACGACCTCCACGGCCGCGCCGAGGACGTCACCGGACAGTCCACCGGTCCGCCGCAGGCAATGCCGCACCAGCACCACCGACACCGCGAGCGTGCTCAGCACCGCCAGCGGACCGAGCCACGGATACCCGGGAACCGTGAGCATCCCGGCCGCTGCTGCCACCACCACCCACATCGCGATGGTGACCGGCGACTGGGTGCCTGCCACCTGCGCCCCGAACCAGGTACCCGGCGCGGCCACGACCCCGCGCCTGCACGCTGCGACCACCGCCACCCGGCCCAGCGCGACCGCCAACCCCACCGCGACCCACCGCCCCGCATCGGCCAGCGCCGCGAACGACAACGCCTGCACCCCCACGGCGAATACGATCGCCGCCACCCCGAACGGCCCCGCCCCACCGCTCTTCATCACTTCCCGTGCCCGCTCCGGTGGGCCATAGGTGCCCAGTCCGTCGAAGGTGTCGGCCAGACCGTCCAAATGCATTCCGCGTGTCAGCAACGCCAGCCCCGCCACTGCGACCAGCCCGGCGACCCCCGCGCCGGCTCCGGCCTGGGTCAGCAGCCACAGCACGGCGGTAGCCATACCGCCCAGCAGCACGCCGACAACCGGCGCGAGCGCGATAGCCCGGCCCGCGTCCACGCCATCGACCGTTGCCGGGCCGCGGACCGGCAGCACCGTCAACCACGAGACGGCCAGCCGCAGCGCGGTCATTTCTTCAATT
Source organism: Nocardia donostiensis (assembly GCF_002081715.1). Classification (GTDB taxonomy): domain Bacteria; phylum Actinomycetota; class Actinomycetes; order Mycobacteriales; family Mycobacteriaceae; genus Nocardia; species Nocardia donostiensis. The sequence continues at coordinate 9,559 of NZ_MUKP01000045.1, forward strand.
CGACGGCGGGGCTCGGCTCCGGTGTGCTGGTGCTCACCCCTGCCTCGTCGAACGTGGACATATCGGCGAGCGCGGCGACGGCCGCGCGCAGCACGGGTAGCGCCGTGAGCGCGCCGGAACCTTCACCCAGACGCATATCGAGTTCGAGCACCGGCTCCAAGCGCAGGTTGCGCAGGGCGAGGGTGTGGGCCGGTTCGGTGGAGCGGTGACCGGCCAGCCACCAGGCGGACGCGCCCGCGGCGAGGTCTTCGGCGACGAGGGCGGCGGCGGTAGTGACCAGGCCATCCAGGATGACGGGGGTGCGGCGGGCGGCGGCCTGGGCGAGGAAACCGGTCATCGCCGCGATATCGGCGCCGCCGGCTACCCGCAGCAGTTCGACCGGGTCCTTGGTCACCGGCCGGGCGCGGCGCATCCCGTCGCGGATGGCGGCGACCTTGCGCATCCATCCCGCGTCGTCGATGCCGGTGCCGCGACCGACGGCAGCGACCGGTTCGGTGTTGGTGAGGGTGGCGACCAGCACGGTCGCGGGTGTGGTGTTGCCGATCCCCATATCGCCGGCGATGAGCAGGTCCGCGCCCGCATCGATTTCCTCGTCGGCGATGGCGCGGCCCGCGGCGAGCGCGGCCGCGGCCTCCTCGGCGCTCAACGCGTCCGTACGATCGATCGACCCGCTGGAGCGGCGCACCTTGTACCGCGACACCGTCGGGTCGGTGTCGGCGTCCACCGCGATATCGACCACCCGCACACTCGTCCCCGCGACCACGGCCAGCGCGTTCACCGCCGCCCCGCCGCCGAGGAAGTTCGCCACCATCTGCGCGGTGACCTCGCTCGGATACGCCGAAACCCCGTGCTGGGCCACTCCGTGATCACCGGCGAACACCACCACCCGCGCCCGCTCGAACTGTTTCGGCGGGCACAGCCCCTGACAGGCCGCCACCCAGTTGCCGAGGCTTTCCAGCCTGCCCAGCGAGCCCGCGGGTTTGGTGAGCCGCGCCTGCCGCTCCTGGGCCGCCGCCCGGGCTTGCGCATCCGGCGGCGTGACCGGTCCGAATCCCTCTGTCACTCCTGTAGCCTTCCGATCGTGACGGTGGTCCAGCAGACGATCCCCGCGCCTGCCGTATGCCGAACCATCTTGCCCGCATCGCGACTGGCTGCCCCACACCCCCCGAGCGAACCCGGCACGAGGGGCCCCGGCTGCCGTGGATCCGAGGTGAGTGCTCGGGCGAACGCTCCCCGATGCCGCCGTCGTGATCGCCCGCGCCCGTCGTGACCCCGGTGACAGCCGTCCTTCGTGTAGCTGACTGGGTATCGCCGTCGAACGGCCCGGACGAGCCGAACCGGCCGGTGCGTATCCGATATGCGGATTGCTCGTTCCGCTGAGCGCCGCCGCTGATATCGCTGTCGCAGCGGGTCCCCGCCCGGCAGCACCGACCAGGTCTCGCTGTGTCGGGAAGCGCTACCTAAATGTGGGCTGGTGCGCCGCCTGCGGAGGGACGGTAAGTCCTGCCGCGTAAGCGGGAGGCGAGTCTCTGCGAAACAGGAACCCACCGCAGAACCGCAAAGTTCAGGAGGAATCCCGGTCCCTTCAGGACCGGGAGGACGTCAATTGAGGCGCAGGGGCAGCCCGGCGACAACGAGGAACGCTTCGTCGCAGACCGCCGCGAGGCGCTGGTTGAGGATGCCGATCTCGTCGCGGAACAGGCGCCCGGACCGGGTCGCGGGAATGACGTCCATGCCGACCTCGGGAGACACGATCACCAGGCGTTGCCGGTAGTCGGCCACGGCGCAGACCAGGGCGTCACAGTCGGGGGTGAGGGTGCCGCGAGGGGAGTCCCAGGCGGCGCGGGCATCGAAACGGGCGGTGAGCCAGGTGCCGATGTCGTCGAGCAATGTCGCGCCGAGGGTGGGCTCGCGCAGCGCAGCGACCGGGTCGGCGCCATCGACGGTCGTCCAGTCGGCGGGACGGCGGGCGCGGTGGGCGGCAATGCGGTCAGCGAAATCGGCGTCGGCGGGATCGGGGACAGCGGTCGCCAGATACCGTGCAGGCGCCCCCGCCAACAGCGCTTCGGCGAACCCCGATTTACCCGATCGTGCTCCGCCGAGAACGAGGGTGCGCAGGGGCCGGTTCGACGCCACGCCCTCAGACGGCGTCGCCGGGACCGACTCGCGGCTTCGGGGCGCGCATCTTGCGCATTTGGGAGGCGCGGACGAACGCGTACCAGCCCAGGCGGAACCCGGTGTCGGCGGTGTCCGGGAAACGCTCGCGCACCCGGTTGTTGACGACCCGCCCGAGCAGGAAGCCCTCGGCGACCATGAACGCCATCATCACCAGCATGGCCAGCGTCACAATCGACTGCAGCTCGGGCGCGGCGAACATCGACAGGATCAGTACCAGCGCCATCGGCATGAACAGGCCGACCAGGTTGCGCCGGGCATCGACGACATCACGCACGAAGGCGCGCACCGGGCCCTTGTCGCGCGGCAGCAGGTACTTGTCCTCGCCGGCGAGCATGCGGGCGCGCCGGTCCTGGGAGGCGGCGCGGCGTTCGGCGGCCGCGGCCTTACGGTCTGCTTTGCTTCCCCGGTTGGCCTTGCGGCGCGCGCGGGCCTCTTTGCTGGTCATCGGGGCGGGCGCGACCGGCCCGCGCCGCCTGCCTTCGGCGTCGCGGCGTTTGGGGGTGGGGCGGCCTTTGCCCACGGTTGCGGTGACCGCGGGCCGGGACGAGCCGACGGTGGAGTCGCCGGAGTCGCTGTCGGGGCCCGGGCGAACGGCGGGCGTGGCCACATGGGAGCTGCTGGGCTCGCCGCGTCGGAACAACTTCACGTCGACCAGGCTATTCGATTCCTGATATGGCCGCCGCACGCGGAGGGGCGTGAAGGTGCGCCGTGTCACCCCGGGGACCGCGCCGGATAGATGGTGGCAAGATGGAGATACGCAAGAGGAATAGCTGCCCGCTCGACTGTGTTGACTCCGCAGGAGCCGTGTGCTGTTCACGGGTAGACCACAGCTGTCCATAGGAGAGTTCATGACTGTGCAGAACGAGACCACCACCCACGGTGTGACTCTGACCGAGGCGGCCGCGAGCAAAGCGAAGGCGCTGCTGGACCAGGAGGGTCGCGACGACCTGGCGCTGCGGATCGCCGTGCAGCCGGGCGGCTGCGCCGGCCTGCGCTACCAGCTCTTCTTCGACGATCGTTCGCTCGACGGCGACCTGACCGCCGATTTCGGCGGTGTCACCCTGGCGGTGGACCGGATGAGCGCACCGTATGTGCAGGGTGCTTCGATCGATTTCGTCGACACCATCGAAAAGCAGGGTTTCACGATCGACAACCCGAACGCCACCGGCTCCTGTGCCTGCGGCGACTCTTTCAACTGAGCCACAGCCGAATACGTCACGATCGGTGCAACCGGACACAGATGTCGTTCGGTGCATAGGCGATCGCGTACCCAGTTGATACGGTGAGGACGGGACCGACAGGTCCCGTTCTTTGCCGTATCAAGCCTACCGAAGGGGCTCAGCTACGTGTCCATCGCCGTATCAGCGTCCATCGCGACCGACCATCTCATGCGTTTCTCCGGCCGGTTCGCCGACGTGCTGCTGCCCGACCAGCTCGACCACGTGTCGCTGAGTTTCCTCGTCGACGACCTGGTGATCCGGCGCGGTGGCGTCGGCGGCAACATCGCCTACGCCATGGGTCTGCTCGGACGTTCCCCCCTGTTGATCGGGGCGGTGGGCGCTGATTTCACCGATTACCAGCAGTGGCTGGAAACCAACGGCGTCGATTGTTCGGCGGTGCGGGTGTCCACCACCGCGCATACCGCGCGTTTCGTGTGCACCACCGATGAGGATATGGCCCAGATCGCGTCGTTCTACCCGGGCGCGATGAGCGAGGCCCGCGATATCTCCATCACCGCCCTCGCCGAGGACCGTGCCCTGGACCTGGTGCTGGTCGGCGCCAACGATCCCGAGGCGATGCTGCGCCATACGGCGGAATGCCGGGAGTTGGGCGTCCCATTCGCCGCGGACCCCTCCCAGCAGTTGGCCCGCCTGGACGGCGACCAGTCGGTGCAGCTGATCGAGGGTGCCGCCTACCTGTTCACCAACGAATACGAGTGGGGCCTGCTGCACCAGAAGTCCGGCCTCACCGACGACGAGATCGCTCAGCGGGTCGGCGTGCGAGTCACCACGCTCGGCAAGAACGGCGTGCTGGTGGTCGACAGCGACGGCACCGAGGTGAAGGTCGGTGTGGTCCCGGAGACCACGCGAGTCGATCCGACCGGCGTCGGCGATGCGTTCCGTGCCGGTTTCCTCGCCGGCCACACCCGTGGCCTGAGCGTGGAACGTTCCGCCCAGCTCGGCTCGTTGATCGCGGTCCTGGTGCTGGAAACCGTCGGCACCCAGGAATGGACCCTCGACGTCGACAGCGCCGTCGAACGGCTCACCCAGGCCTACGGCCCGGACGCGGCCGCCGAACTCGAGCCGCTGCTGCGCTGAACTCGAGCTGCTGCTACCCAGCGACGGGGCCCGGAGGCGGTTGCGGAGCGTGACCACGCCAGGGTCACGCGAGCGCTGCGAAACGAGCACTGAACTCCGTTACCCGAACTGCGCGCCGGTCCGCTTACGCTGACCGGCGCGCAGCGTTGTGCGCAGCGGGAACGGGACTACAGCGAAACCGGGTAGGTGGGTTCCTGGATCTGGGGTTTGATGCGTTCTTCGACGAAGATCCCGTGCCAGATCATGAACACCAGCAGCGTCCACAACCGGCGGCTGTGGTCGGATTCGCCGTTGCGGTGCGCTGCCAGCATCGCGGTGACCGCGGCCTTGTCCAGCAGATGATCGGTCTGCGATTCGGTGATCTGTTCGTGCGCCCAGTCGTAGAGTTCGGTGCCGCGCAACCAGTGCCGCAGCGGGACCGGGAACCCCAGCTTCGCCCGGTGCAGCACATGTCCGGGAACGATGCCCTCCAGCGCTTGGCGCAGCGCGTACTTGGTGGTCTGCTTGGTGATCTTCTGTTCCAGCGGGATCTGTTCGGCGACCGCGAACACTTCCCGATCCAGGAACGGCACCCGCAGCTCCAGCGAATTCGCCATGGTCACCTTGTCGGCCTTGACCAGAATGTCGCCGCGCAACCAGGTGAACAGGTCCAGATGCTGCATCCGCGCCACCGGGTCCAGGCCGCGTGACTGCGCGTAGATAGGGGCGGTCACGTCCTGATGGGTCCACTGCGGCCGGAAATCGCGCAGTACCGACCGCAGCTGGGCGTCGCTGAAACTGCGCGCGTTGCCGTAGTAGCGCTGCTCCAAGGGGAGCGAACCGCGGTGCAACAGGCTCTTGCCCCGGGTGCCCTCGGGAATCAGATCCGACACCTTACCTGCGAGTTTGCGAACCGCGGACGGTAGCCGGTCGAACGGCGCCAGCGACAGCGGCTCCCGATAGATGGTGTAACCGCCGAACAGTTCGTCGGCGCCCTCACCGGACAGCACCACCTTGACGTGCTTACGCGCCTCCTTGGCCACGAAATACAGCGGCACCAGCGCCGGGTCGGCCACCGGGTCGTCCAGGTACCACACGATCTCCGGAATAGCGGCGGCGAACTCCGCGGGGGAAACCACCTTGACGATATGGCGGGCGCCGATCGCGGCCGCGCTCTCGGCCGCCACATCCACCTCCGAATAGCCTTCGCGTTCGAAACCGGCGGTGAAGGTGATCAGGTCCGGGTTGTGCCGCATCGCCAGTGCGGCGATGGCGGTGGAGTCGATCCCGCCGGACAGGAACGAGCCGACGGTGACATCGGCGCGCATATGTTTGGCGACCGAGTCCTCCAGCGCTGCCGCGATCTCGTTGTAGCGGGTCTGTTCCGAATCCGGGGAGAACGGCCGTACCTGGAACCTCGGGATGAAGTACCCGGTGATCTTCGGCTTCTGGCCCGGCTCGACCATGGCGTAGCTGCCCGATTCCAGCCTGCGGATATCGGTGTGCAGCGTCTCCGGTTCCGGGACGTACTGCAACACCGTGTAGTGCTCTAGCGCACGCAGGTCCAGCGTGTCGTCGAGCCCGAGCGCGGGCAGCAGTTGCAGCAGGCTCTTCTTCTCGCTGCCGAACGCGGTGCCACCGGGACCGGTCGCTATGAACAGCGGTTTGATGCCGAACGGATCGCGGGCCAGGAACAGCTGCCTGGTGTGGGTGTCCCAGATCGCGAACGCGAACATGCCGCGCAGCCTGCGCACGGCGTCCGGACCCCAGTAGTGGAAGGCGGCGACGATCGCCTCACCGTCGCCTTCGGTATGGAACATCGGCTCGTTGCCGAACTCCTCGGCATGTGCCTTCGCCAGTTCCGCGCGCAGCTCCAGATAGTTGTAGATCTCACCGTTGAAGGTCAGTGCATAACGCTCGCGATCCCCGGGCGGGCCCCAGCGCAGCGGCTGATGCGAATGCTCGATATCGATGATCGACAGCCGGTTGAACCCGAAGATCAGCTGGTCGTCGTGCCAGGTGCCGCGCTCGTCGGGGCCGCGGTGGCGGACACAGTGCAGGGCATCGTAGACCTGCTCCACCGTGTCCGGTTCTGCTGTATCAGACGTCAGAAATCCGAGCAGTCCACACACGGCGTCGGTAACCTCGTTTCCTCTGGTCGGGGCCCGCACCGGGGGAAACGGCGCGGCGGGTGAAATCTAGTGTCCGAGTATGCCGCACCGGGGCGGGCCCGCGCCCGTCGAGCCGCTGTGGCGCCGCATCGTCGGGTAGCTGCTGGGCCGAGTGTGTGCCTGCGTGGTGTGGTGCGTGTCGTCGCGGTGTGGTGCGTGTGCCGCGGTGTGATGCGCGTGCCGCCGCGAGTGTCGAACCCGACCCGACGGCGAACGTGGCGCGTGTTTGGTTTACGCTGCGTAGTACTCGGGCCGTTTCCCGAGGTGTGCGTGCATGGTAAGCGGGCAACCTCCGGGTAGGTCCGGACCGAGCTGTAAACGCATCGCCCAGGCCGAACGCCGGGACGATGCTTTGTCGGAATGTGTGGGCGACCAGGAAGGCGTGAGCGTGGCGCACAAGGCGAGCGACGAGATCGGGGCACGGCCTGCCCGGGGGCGGCAGGGCCGTATCCTTCGACGGGCCGGGCTGGCGGTGTCCCTGGGGATCACCACGATGCTCGTCTCCGGCTGCTCGATCGACAATGTCTGGCTGCGATTCGGCTGGCCCTCCGGCATCACGCCGCAGGCAACCCGGATGCGTGAGCTGTGGACCTGGTCGGTCATCGCCGCCCTGCTGATGGGTGTGCTGGTGTGGGGTCTGACCTTCTGGACCGTGACCTTCCACCGCAAGAAGAAGGGCGACCCGGAATTCCCGCGTCAGACCGGCTACAACGTGCCGTTGGAGCTGACCTATACGGCGATCCCGTTCGTGATCATCGCGGTGCTGTTCTACTTCACCGTGGTCGTGCAGAACTACGTGCACGAAAAGGTGCCCGACCCCGATGTCACGGTGGACGTGACCGCGTTCCAGTGGAACTGGAAGTTCGGCTACCGCAATATCGACCTGAAGAACGGCTTCGTCTACGACGGCATCGACTATGACCGTGAGGCCGCCAATCAGGAACAGCTGGACCAGTACCGCGACCGGGTCGACGAGAACGGCCACCCGCAGCCGGGTCCGGTACACGGCAAGCCGGAGAACGACGTCCTGTCGTACCTGCACTACAACAAGATCGAGACCGTCGGCACCAGCAACGAGGTTCCCGTCCTGGTGCTGCCGACCGGCAAGGTCATCGAGTTCCAGCTCGCCGCCGCCGATGTGATCCACGCGTTCTGGGTGCCGGAGTTCCTGTTCAAGCGTGACGTGATGCCGAACCCGAAGGAGAACAACTCCGACAACGTCTTCCAGATCACCGAGATCCAGAAGGAAGGCGCGTTCGTCGGCCGTTGCGCGGAAATGTGCGGCACGTTCCACTCGATGATGAACTTCGAGGTCCGGGCCGTCAGCCCGGACAAGTTCGAGCGCTACATCGAGGCGCGGCAGCAAGGTATGTCCAACGCGCAGGCGCTGGAGTCGATCGGGGAGTCGCCGGTCGCCACCTCCACCAAGCCCTTCAACACCGACCGGACGGTGCGCAGCGCGTCCGCGCCCGAAAGCAAGTGAGGGACTGATCCGATATGAAGATCGAAGCTCGGATTTTCGAACTGCTGACGGTGTTCTTCGTCATCGTCGCCGTCGTGTACGGGTTCTTCACCGCACAGTCGCGTACCGGCATCGAATGGGCGGGCCTCACCGCCATCGTGCTCACCGCAGGCTTGGCGCTGATCATCGGCACCTACTTCCGCTTCGTCGCGCGGCGCCTCGACCTGCGTCCCGAGGACTACGAAGACGCCGAGATCGTCGACGGCGCGGGTGATCTGGGGTTCTTCTCGCCCGGTAGCTTCTGGCCCGTCCTGCTGGCTGGCGCCGGTTCGGTGACCGCTCTCGGCCTGGCGTTCTGGCAGTCCTGGCTGATCGCCCTCGGTGTGGTATGCATTTTGATCGCCGCGGGTGGGCTGGTGTTCGAATACCACCTCGGACCCGAGAAGCACTGAGTACCCGATACGACGAGGTCCCACCTGCGCAGCGCAGGTGGGACCTCGTTCTTTGCCTTGGCTTTACCGCTGGTCGGACAGGTGGGACGGCGCGCAGTGTGCGAGCGCGCCGCCCGGTAGCGATCAGTCGGCGGATTCGTAGCGCAACGCATTCTCCGAACGGCAGATCTCGTCGATCCCGGTGACGATATCGCGCAGCTGCTCCGACGGCAGCGCGGATGGCCGCAGCCGACAGGTGAAGGTGATCAGGCCGTGGTCGACGGCGGGCAGGCCGCGGCCCGCCGATTCGCTGCGCAGATAGCGCGAGCGCACACCATAGGTCATCGCGGAGATAACGGTGAAGCAGCCGGTGCGTTCCCGGTGCCCGGAGAACAGGTCGTGCAGCCGGTAGAACACCGACGTATAGTTCGCGGTCGGCGCGAACACACCCACCCGGTAGGCGGGGCCGCGTTCGGAGGAACTGATCACGGTATCGGCCAGGTATTCGGCATCGCGCAGGGTCAGCACCTTGGGGGTGAACATAACCGCGCCCGCAGCCGCGTTACGCACCGGCATACCCGCCTTACCGCTGGACGCCGAAGCAATCGCGCCCAGCGATTTACGCGCCCTCGACCCGACCTCACGCCGCGCCCGCAGCGAACGGGTCGGCGAGGTGGGATACAGGCTGGACCACTGCCCGAACCGCACCGTGCCGAGCTGTACTCGACCGGTGCCGACCGGCCGCGACACCTTCAGCGGCGCGGTATCCACCCAGCGGCCCACCTGCAGCACGGCGGCGCCCGGCCGGGTGATCTCGGCGTGCGCGTGCTCGACGAAGGTGTCGAAATCCAGGAACCGGTCGGCCTGGGTGGACAGCCAGGTACGGTCCTTGTCGATCTCGATCGTATCCAGGGTGAGCGCGGTGATGATGCCCGCGCGCCCGCCCGCACCGAGGATGCGGTGGAAACGCTCGGTGTGATGGTGTCTACCGCAGGTGCCGATGCGTCCGTCGGTGTCGACGTACTCCAAGTCGACAATCTGATCTATGAACATCCCGTACCGGTGCGATGCGGTGCTCACCCCGCCGACGGAGGCGAAACCGCCCGCGGTGATATCGCGGTGGTCGCCGACGATCGGCAGCCCGAGCCCGTGCGCGCCGAGCCTGCGGTCGATATCCGACAGTCGCGCGCCCGCCTGCACGCGCACGGTGCCGCGACCCAGGTTGAGATCGAGTACGGAGTTCATCCGGCGCAGCGACACCACAGCCCGCTGGTCGGGTACCGCGAGCCCGTCGAGCGCCGGTTCGCCGCCGTGGACGGCCAGCGATTGCGAACGGTCCCGTGAATCGCGCACGGTGCGAACGACATCCGCGGTGTCACGGGGAAGATATGCTGCGGCGGAGACAGTGTGCGGCGTGCTCATGGCACGAAGCTAACCACAGCGCGCCCGCGCTTGTGCGGCCGATCCACGGGTCCGATGTTCCGCCGCTGAACGGGCGCGGCTGAACAGCACCGATCCGGTTCAGCGCGAAGCGAGCCGCTCCAGCCGCTGCCCGACGGCCGCGACCCAGTCGACCTGACCCATGGCGGCGAAGTCCACCCACAGGGCGTCGAAGGAGTCCCGTCCGGCCGACAGCAGACCGCCGCGTTTATCGGCTTCCATGACCACGCTCATACCGTGTTCGACGGCGACGAACGTCACCTCGAGCTGGTTGATGCGGGGGAAACGCGGCGACGGCGCGAATTCGATCTCCTGATAGAAGGGCAGTTGCTGCGGGGTCCCGGAAACACGGCCCGATTCCACGTCGGCGCTGCGCAGCCCGAACCCCCAGCGTTCCACCGCGTCGAGGATGACGTGCTGGGCGGGCAGGGCGCCCACTCCGATCGGGTCGGTGTCCTTGGCGTCCACGCCGCCGTTCAGATCGACCACGGTGCGCACCGCTACCGACGTACCGGGCAGGTGACGATTGTTGTAGAAGGTGATCGGCGTCTCCATCGGGGCACGTAACCCGAACGGGAATTCCAGAGATGCGCCGGGGTTCAGCTCGAACCCGCCCTGCACGCGCACCCTTCCGAACCCGGCCTCGCCGACGTATTCCCCGTCGTCGTGCTCGACCTCGACGCGCGTCACCAGCTCCACGTCGACACTGGTGACCCGCTGAGCGGTCTGTCCGCCGCGGAGCCGGATGACCCCTTGTAGCACACCCCCTGGTTGCACTCCCGCCCCGAACAATTCGGTCTCCACCTCGGCCCCACCGACACCGACTGCCGCAAGCAACTTCTTGAACATGCGGAAGACTTTTCCATCCCGCCCTGTGCCGCACCTGGTGTTGCCCTGCGCTGTGACCGACGTCATTCGCATAACGACTGTGCCACAGGGGTTATCACCCGGATTATCGGATCGGCCGCGGTCGCCGGCCCACGGAAGTTGTCGGCGTCGTCATCACCGAGATAGCCCGGCTGCTGGTAGCTGTCGCACCTCCCGGTGTCCGAGCGGCAACCGGGCAGGCCCGCTGACGTCGCGGCTTCCCGCATACGGAGTATCGAGGCAGGACAGGGCCGCAGCTGCCCCCGGAGGGCGCTTCGAGGCCACGTCACGCGCCGTCGATATGTCCCCGGAGTGCCTGTGGGCCGGGTCAGCTCGCGGCGGTTTCGGGAATGCGCGGGGTATGCGACGACGGCCCGGACGGGACGTCCTTCTTCAGGCTGGCCGCGTAGACGTCGACGTACTCCTGGCCGGTGAGCTGCATGAGCGCGTACATGACCTCGTCGGTGACGGCGCGTTCGACGAAACGGTTGCCGCCCATACCTTCATAGCGGGAGAAGTCGATGGGTGTGCCGAATTTGACGGTCACCCGGTGGCGGCGCCACCGGAACGGTCCGGGCGGGCTGACCCGGTCGGTGCCGATGACGGCGACCGGGATCACCGGGACACCGGTTTCCAGCGCCAGCCGCGCCATACCGGTCTTGCCCTTGTAGAGCCTGCCGTCCGGGGAGCGGGTGCCCTCGGGGTAGAGGCCGACGAGGCGGCCCTGGTCGAGGAGTTTGCGAGCGGTGTTGAGGGCGTCTTCGGCCGCGTCGGCGCCGCTGCGGTCGATCGGGTACTGACCGCTGGCGCTGAAGAAGAACTTCTGCAGTCTGCCCTTGAACCCGGGGGTGGTGAAGTACTCGGCCTTGGCCAGGTAGTTGATGCGCCGCGGGCTCACCAGCGGCGCGAACAGCCAGTCCGCGATCGAGAGGTGATTGCCCGCCATGATGGCCGCACCGTCGGCGGGAATGTTTTCCACACCTTCCACCGTCGGCCGGTTGTAGAGGTGGATGAACGGACCCAGCAGCACGAATTTCAGCAGCCAGTAGAACATGACGTCCTTACTCCCGGGGCCGGGATAGTTGGCGGGGTGGGGGAGACCTCGGGTGCCGACTTTACCGCTGGTCGCAGATCACAACCAAGCGTGGCGGCGTTTCCGGCCACAGTGTCGTCGGACACGTTCGCTCCGGTGATACCCGCCGGTATCCTGTTGCGCCGGGCGCATCGTCAGCGACCGGCGATCAGCGCGGTGCGGGCAAGTTCGGCCACCCCGATCATGCCCGCGGCTTCCCCGAGGTGAGTGGTGCGGATCCGAGCGAGCGGGCGATGGCCCCGGCCGGTGAGCGCGGCCGCGTACTCTTCGCGCGCTTCGTCCAGGAACAGCGGCGCGGAACCGCTCACCCCACCGGCGATGACGACCAGATCCGGGTCGAAGATATCGCCGACGAAGGCGAGCCCGAGCCCGAGCCAGCGCGCGAAATCGGCCATCACCCGCAGCGCGAGCGGATCACCGTCTTGGGCGGCTCCCGCGACGCGACGGCCGGTGAGTGAACCCGGGTCCGGGAAGACATCCTTGGCCAGCACGGAATGTTCCTGCTCGGTGGCCAGCATCTCGATCGCCGTATCGGCCAGCGCCGTCCCGCTGCAATACCGTTCCCAGCAGCCGCGTTTACCGCATGCGCAGGCCCGGCCCTGCGGAACCACCTGTAGGTGACCGAGTTCTGGGGCGATGCCGTGGCTGCCGCGGTACAGCTGTCCGTTGATCAGCAGCGCCGCTCCGATCCCGGTGCCGAGCGCCACCAGCACCACATTGTGGCCGCCTGCTGCGGCGCCGAACCGGTATTCGGCCAGGACGGCGGCATTGGCGTCGTGCTCCAGTAGCACCGGCAGTGCGAGCCGGTCGGTGAGACGTTGCGCCACCGCAGTGTCCTGCCAGGGCAGATGCGGGGCGAACCGGACGGTGCTGCGGTCGCTGTCGACGAAACCAGCCACTGCCAGACCGACAGCGTCGACCGGGTGCCGTCCGCGCAGTTCCCGCACCGCGCGGGCGATGGCGTCTTCGAGTGCGCCCGACGAATGCGGGGTCGGTGATTGCACGGTGTCGAGGACAACGCCGTCACCGTCTACCACGGATGCGCGGATATTCGTTCCGCCGACGTCGATACCGACGGTCAGCGGGTGGGCATCCGACCGGGTGCGGGTCATCCTTTGATCGTTACGGGGATACCGACGTAGCGGGCACGTTTGTGTTCGCCGCGAGCAGCACGGCTCCCGGCGGGATCCGGGGCATCGGCGGGCGAACCGGCCGCGGCGTCGACAGCGGGATCCGGCGGAGTATCCGATGGGTCGTGTGCCGGGGAACCGTCAGCTGCGGGAGAGGGAGTGCCGGGTGAGTTCGAGCGTGCCCTTTTGCCGCGCCCGAACCCGAGGCGTGCGCTGCGGCGGCGCGGTGGTGCCGTTTCCGCCGCTTGGCCCGAGCTGTCGGCGGCGGCCGAACTCGTCTCGTCGGCGACGCGAGCCCGCTCATCGGAACCGGGGGCGTCGTTGGGTGCGGTAGCTCCCGGCCCAGTGGCGCTGTCCGTGCCGTCGGGTTCCTGGTCTTCCGGGACGGCATTGCTCGAACGCTGGTGCGGGTCGCCGCTACCCGAATGCTGGTGCGGCATCACCGGATCGACCGGCACACCTGCCAATGCCTCCCGCAGCACCGTGACGATCGCCGTTCCGTGCTCGGCGAGCGCGGCGACCACCTCATGGCGTTCGCCGCGCACCAGCGCCGCCGCGGCGCAGACCGGGCACCAGTTGCAATTACTCCACTCGGGTTTGCCCTCGGCCGCGGCATGCCGCAACGCCGGTTCGATCCGCTCCAGCACCACCTCGGCGAGTAGGCGCATTTCGTCGGCGAATTCGGCGATCCCGTCGTTGTCGACTGCGGTGCGGCGGCTGTCGTCGACGGTCACTGCGGCCACGCCTGCGGGTCGGGACGGAACCGAACGACCAGATAGCCGTCGTCGAGTTCGGCGGCACTGACCGTGCATCGCCGCAACACCGGAGCCAGGCGCAATCGGCGCCGGATTCCGTCCGCTCCCACGATCAAATCGTCCTCCACTCGTCCCAGGCGCAAGGTTGCCGGGTCGGCGACCGGCAGATGCATCCGCATCGCGTACACCGACTGCAATCCCGCGCCGGATTCCCATCGAACCACCGGCTCACCGGATCCGGCGGTCCCTCCCGCCGGATTGTTGTCCACACCGGGCTCGCTGTCGACTCCGGGCACTCCGTCGGCGACCACGCACGACAGTGCTGCCAGCGGTCCGACACCCACCGGTTCCGGTCCGGTGTGCCCGGCGACCAGCACCGCCACCTCCGGCATGGCGCGGCGCAGCCCGGAGATCACATCGAGTTGTTCGCCGCGGCGGGTCAGATACCAGGCGACGGCAGGATGCTCGGGTTCCGGCCCGGATTCGGGCACCGGTGGTAGTACCTTGTTCACCACCACGGCGTCCAGGCGCAGCCCGAGCAGCGCCGCCGCCGAACGCACCCGCGCGGTTTCGGCGACCGCGACCCGTTCGGCGACAGTGACGAGCCGGGCGCCGGTGCGTTCGCGGTCGGCCAGCAGATCGCGTACCTCGCTCACCGCGTCGACGATCCGCTGCGTCGTCCCCGCCAGCACGGCCCGGCGCAGATCGGTGCCGATCGCGCTCATCACCCGCTCATGTGACGGCCATATCCGCTCCAGGTAACCGAGCAGAGTGTCGGGTGCGGTGACGATGCGCAGCATATCCGCCGACGGCGGACAGTCCACGACGATCACATCCCAGTGGTCTTCCTGCGCGAACTGAGTGATCTCCACGAGCATCAGCAGTTCCTGCACCCCGGGCAGCCCGGTCAGCTCCGCCGGGTCCAGCGCGCCCAGATCGATCCCGTGATCGTGGCCGTGCTCGGCTGCCAGCAACCGGGTCACCGCGGCGAAACGGTCCTCGAGCAACGCCAGCGAATCGACCTCGATCACTTCCAGCCCAGGCAGGACCGGCGCGATACCGGCGACGGTGCCCGGGTCGTGCGGGAACCGGAAACCGAGCGCGTCGCCGAGGGAATGGGCCTGATCGAGCGAGGCGACCAGCACCCGCTGCCCGGCACGGGCATACGACATCGCCGTCGCGCAGGCCAGCGTCGTCTTGCCCACGCCGCCCTTGCCGATGAACAGTTCGACGCGGGTCCGCTGCCCGCTCAGCCTTCGACCCGTTTCTTCAGTTCCTTCAACGCGGTATCGGTGATCACCTTCTCCGCCTTGCGCTTGAACATGCCGATCATCGGAATGTTCAGGTCGACGGTCAGCTCGTATATCACCTCGGTGCTGCCGTCGGGGCGGTCGATCAGCTGGTAGGTGCCGTCCTGGGCTTTCTGCAGCTCGCCGCTGATCAGCCTCCAGCTGACCGCCTTCCCGTCGGCGCGCCAGTCGTAGGACAGTACGTAGGTGTCCTTGACGACACCCGCGTCCAGCACGAACCGGGCGGTGCGCGCCCGCCCGTCGGCACCGGTCTCCAGTACCTCGACCGATTTCGCCGCCTCCACCCACTCCGGGTAGGCAGGCAGATCGGCGATAACGGACATCACCTGCTGCGATGGCGCCGCGATGAGGATCGATCTCTGGGTCCGGTCGGCCATTGCGGTCTGCGGTTCCTTTCCGGCGACAATGCTGGGAAAACGTCAGGATGTGAGCGCGGACGGAGTGACGCCTGCGGGGCGGTCGGCTTCCAGCCGGTCCTTGACCTCGAACGACATGGTCTTGCCCGCCACCCGGCGGGCACGGACAACCGCGGCCAGTTTGCGCGGCGGCAGCGGCTGCGGGGGTTCGGCGTGCAGGAAATAGTGCAGGATCACCCCGTCCAGCGACGGTTCCAGCCACACTTCCATCGTCCCGGTCAGCGCTCCGCGCACCGACCAGCGGATCCCCTTGTCGCCCCGGTCCTCCCGGACGTCGAGTTCCAGATCCGGCCACCAGTTACGCCAGCGGTTGGGGCCCGCCAGCGCAGCGGCCACCGCGGCGCCCGGCGCGGCGACGAAAGTCTGATCTGCGACCTGGATACTGCTCACACTGGCTGAGCGTAATAGATCGCCGGTAGCGGCCCGCATCTGCTGGGCGATGCAACGGTTTCAGCGCAGCAGTCGGCGTAACCGGGCGCCGAGGGAGTCCCAGCGCCAATACCGCTGTACCCACGCCCGACCCGCCGCGCCCATCGCGGCGGCGGCGTCGCGGTCGGCGAGGATATCGATGATGGCGTCGGCGATCCGGTCCACATCCCGGCCGTCGACCACCCGGCCCGTCTCACCCTCGACAACGGTTTCGGGTGCACCGCCGGAGCGGCCCGCTACGACCGGCACCCCGGACGCCGAGGCCTCCAGGTAGACGATGCCCAGGCCTTCGACATCCAGGCCCGCGCCCCGAGTGCGGGCAGGCATGGCGAAAACATCGGCCAGGGTGTGATGGGCGGCCAGTTCCCCGGAGGACACCCGTCCGGTGAACACCACGCTGTCGGTGACCTCGCAGGATTCAGCCAGCGTGCGCAGGTACTGCTCATAGGGACCGCCGCCTGCGATGACAAGCACCGCGCCGGGAATCCGCTCCCGGATCCGGCGCATCGCCACGATCAGCACGTCCTGCCCTTTGCGCGGTACCAGCCGCGACAGGCACAGCACGGTCGGCCGGTCGCCCAGCCCGTACCGCTGCCGCAGTTCCGCTCGTGCCGCCGGATCCGGCCGGAAAACTTCGGGATCCACCCCCGGCGGCAGATATTCCAGCGCGGCGTTCGGCCCGAACGCCGCAGCGAACCGGCTGCGCGTGTACTTGCTGACAAAGGTCACCACATCGGTGTTCTCACCGATCACCCGCAGTGTCTGGCGGGCGCCGGGCAGCATCGACCAGCCCACCTCGTGGCCGTGCGTGCTGGCCAGAATCCGTTCCGCGCCCGCGCGCCGCAGCACCGGCGACATCACCGCCAGTGGCGCCGCCGCCCCGAACCACACCGTGTCGCAGTTCTCGCTGCGCAGCAGACGCGCCGCGCGCCGCAGCACCAGCGGCGTTGGCAGCATCAATGTCGTCGGATGACGCACCACCTGGAACTTCTGCTCGGCATCGAACCGGGTATGGCTGTCTCCTCGCCAGCGCGGTGCGTAGACCACCAGGTCATCGGGTGGTAACTGTCCCGCAAGTGCCTGCAGGTACGACTGGATACCACCCGGTCGAGGCGGGAAATCATTGGTAACCAGCAGTGTTCGAGCCATACCGGACAACCTACTTGGTTACCGGCGCCGCACCGGAGCGCGGTCGTCGCCCGGCACGGCCGATGGCCCGCATGCCTAGTTGGAATCGGGCGACCACGAGGCAGCGGAGTTGGCGGGCACGACGAATGCCAGATCGGGGACCGGATGCTCCAGGGTCAGCGGGATCGGTCGCTGAGCCAGGTGCGCCAGCCGCTCAGTACTGTCTGCCGGTCGGTGCCGAGCACGTCTCGGAAGGCAGCGTGCTCGGTCTGCGGAGTGTGCGGCCCGGTGGCCAGCCGGTGGTAGAGGGCGACCAGGTTCGTCTCCCCGTATCGCTGCGCCAGGTAGGCACAGATCGACCAGGCGAGTTCGTAGGCGGCGGCGGCTCGATCGCCGGTGAACATCGGGTCGGTGGGGAAATCCGGCGCCGTGGCGCCGCCGCGGATGTCGCGGTACACGGTGGGCGCGATCTCGGAGAAGGGCCGGGAAGTTGCGCGGTGAGCGGCGTATTCGGCGAAACCTTCCAGCAACCACTGCGGTGCACCGTCGACGGTGACCGCCCTGGTTGCGACATGCGTGAGTTCGTGGCGCAGCAGAGTCCGCAACCCCGCCGGGTCGAGGCGGCGGCCCGCATCGGGGCCGAACACCACGCGCTGGCCCGTGGGCTGAGTACCGGGGGCGAAGGGATCGGCGATGGTGACCGCGGCGACCTCGGCGGGCAGGGCGCCGGGCGCGCGCACCAGCGCGGTGAATTCGGGACGGGTCGCCGAGACCACCACGATCGGTGACCGGGACCATTCGGTTCCCCACAGTTCGGTGATCGATGCCGTGGCGGCGGCTAGTTCACCGGCGAGAACGTCGATATCGTGCTGCTGCATGGGATGGCCGACGACAAGCGCGGGCCGGTCGGCTCCGGTGCGAATCTCCCGGACCACCAGCGGGCCATACGGTTCGGCGATGCGCCGCACCTCGTCCAGACGCGGGTCTGCTGCCGCCGTGCCCGCGGGGCCTGCGAGACCGGGCTGCACGGTGCGGGTAGGTGCGCGCACCGGATCGGGCACTACGAGGAGCGCGACACCGGCCCCGGTCAGCAGCACCACCAACACGGTGGTGAGCACGAACTCGAGACGCCGTCGCGCCGCCAGCCGGTTCCGGGCTCCTCGGATGCCACTCATCGGCGTTCAGTATCGCCGAGCGGAATGGAAAGGGGTCGAACCCATGGGCGCCACGGCAACCGGGACACCGAACGTCGAAGCATGCAACATCAGGCCGTCGCCCGCGTAGATGCCCACATGCGAGATGTCGGGGTAGAAGAACACCACGTCACCGGGCTGCAGATCGTCCCGGTCGACCGGCGTGCCGTAGGCGGCCTGCGCCGAACTGGTGCGCGGCACATCCTTGCCGACCTGTTTGAACGCCCACTGCACCAGTCCGGAACAGTCGAACTGGTCGGGGCCTGTCGCGCCCCACACATACGGGTCGCCGACCCGGGTCAGCCCGGCGGCCAAGGCGCTGGTCCCGCTGCCGGGTACCAGATCCTGCAGCAGACTGTCGCGGTCGTAGCCGGGAGGGAACGGGGAACCGGCCAATGCGGTCTTGTCCTGGGTCGACAACGTACTCCACGCCTGGATCACCTCGGTGACCGCGCCCTGCAGGTCGGCGCGTGTGCGTTCCAGATCGGTGAGCGCGGCATCAGCCTGGTCGGCGGCTCGGCGCGCGGCATCGGCGGCTGCTCGTGCCACGGATTCGGCGTCGGTGGCGGCGTCGGTGGCGGCGGTGTATCGCTTCAGCTGATCCGATGTCTGGGCGGCGACCACGTCCAGCGTCGACATCTGATCGAGCATCTGCTGCGGAGAATCGCTGACCAGCACCGCGAAGAGGCGGTTGGTGCGCGCGCCCTGATAGGCGGCGATCGCGGTGCGGTCGATCATCGGCCGGTATTTGTTCACCTCGTTGCGGGCGGCGTCGACGGCGGCGCTGCTCGCGGCGAGTTTCGCTTCCGCGTCGCGCTGCGCGGCGCGTTTCGCGTCGAGATCGTCCTGTGCGCCCAGCATCTGCTGGTTGAGCTGCTCGGTCTGGCGTGACAGATCGAGCATCCGCTGCATCGCCTCAGGTGCGCTGCTCGGTGCTCCGGCCGGGTCGGCGCCCGCAGGCCCCGCCCCGCACAGGACCCCCGCGAGAAGCCCGGTGGTGAGTGCTGCGCCCGCAAGTCGTCTGATGCGATGACGCCGCTGA
Source organism: Nocardia donostiensis (assembly GCF_002081715.1). Classification (GTDB taxonomy): domain Bacteria; phylum Actinomycetota; class Actinomycetes; order Mycobacteriales; family Mycobacteriaceae; genus Nocardia; species Nocardia donostiensis. The sequence goes on from NZ_MUKP01000045.1 coordinate 28,901, forward strand.
TGTGCTGCCACAGCCTGCCGTGCCCCGTTCTGTGTAAATCCCTTGTGCAAATCCGCTTCGGTGCAGGCGGAAAGGTCTCGATTACGTTACGGAACGGCCGTATTGCGTGTCCAGAGGGGCACGAAATGATTACGGCCACTGCGAAAACGGGCCGCTCACCCGGCGGAAGGGGTGAGCGGCCCGTTTTCGCCGGACTCAGAAGCGACGCGCGCCTGCGACCGGCATCGACGAGATCGGCGCGATATGCACCGGGGTACCGGAGGTCGCCGCGTGGATCACGTTGCCGTTGCCCGCGTACAGGCCGGAGTGGCCGCCGCCGTAGAACGACACCAGGTCGCCCGGCTGCAGGTCGTTGAGCGACACCGGGGTGCCCGCGGCCAGTTGCGCACCACTGGTGCGTGGCAGTTCGCGCCCGGCCTGGCGGTAGGACCACTGCACGAGACCGGAGCAGTCGAAGGCGTCCGGACCGGCCGCGCCGTACACATAGGGTGCGCCCTGTTTGCTCATCGCCGCATCGAGTGCCAGCTGGCCCACCGTCTTGGTGGGGGTGACGAACGGCGGCGGTGCCGGGGTGGGGATCGGCAGGCCCGGGATCGTGGGCGGGACCTGGATCTGGTCCGGGACCGGGATCTCGTTCGGAACTTCGAAAGTTCCCACGCCCGGTACGGTGACCGGCTTTGCCGCGGCGGGGGCTGCGGGAAGCAGGAACGCGCCAAGGGTGGCAGCGCCGACGGCTCCGGCTGCAGCAGCACGCCGCGCCTGTCGCTTGACGGTGTTGGACGCCATGATGCGGTTACTCCCAATCTGCCCCACGACGCCGTACCTGATGCACGCCGGACTCCGTGAGGTCTCGAAGAGGTTACGAACAGATCACGGTCCGTTGTAAAGCCTCGATGTCGAGAATCCGAGGAGGGTGAGTTTCCGGCTGGCAAACCCTGCGAGATGGGTCACAAAATTACGAAACCGTAACGGCGGTGGAGGTGAGGGACGTGACCGGAGGGTCCAGCCGAGGGGTGGCGGTGCTGTCGACGGGGGTGGGCAATCGGCGTTGTTGCAGTTCGCTCGCTTTGCTGCCGAGGTGATGTCATACCGGATCGCGCTGCTGTCGAACGGGGGAGCGGATCGGATTGTCATGGGGGCTGATTCCCGTGGGTTTTGCATAGGAGGTTCGGCAAATCAATAGCCAACGCATACTGCTGTGACGTGTAGCACTTTTGTGCTTCGGAGATCATCCAGTTGGGAAAAAGAACAGGTTCGGCGACATATGTCAGGTGTTCGACACCGCCCGCTACCCCCAACCTGTCGGACCCCCGTCCTAGGCTGCACGCCGTGTCCGCCCTCGTCCCGCGCCCGCCCGCACCCCGGCAGTTGGCGTTCGACGAACTCGATACCCCGCTGTATGACACCACTTTCGTGGTCGTCGACCTGGAAACCACCGGGACCAGCGCGGACACCGACGCCATCACCGAAATCGGCGCGGTCAAAGTGCGCGGCGGACAGGTACTCGGCGAATTCGCCACCCTCGTCGATCCCGGTCGGGCCATCCCGCCCGCGGTCGTGCACATCACCGGCATCACCACCGCCATGGTGTGCGCCGCCCCGCCCATCGAGGCGGTGCTGCCCGGTTTCCTCGAATTCGCCGCCGACGCGGTGCTGGTCGCGCACAACGCTCGGTTCGATCTGGCTTTTCTGCGCGCCGCCGCTGCCCGCTGCGATACCGCATGGCCGGCCACCCGAACGCTGTGCACCGTGCGGCTGGCCCGCCGGGTACTCAACCGCGACGAAGCGCCATCGGTGCGGCTGGGCGCCCTGGCACGCCTGCTCGGCGCGAAAACCACGCCCACCCACCGCGCCCTGGACGATGCCAGAGCGACCGTCGATGTGCTGCACGCGCTGATCGAACGAGTCGGCAACCAAGGCGTGCACAGTCTTACCGAGCTGATCGACTATCTGCCCGATGTCACCGGACAGCGGCGCGCCAAACGGGTCCTGGCCGCCGACCTGCCCGCCGCCCCCGGTGTCTACCTGTTCCGCGGCCCCTCCGACGAAGTCCTATATATAGGAACGGCGGTGAATCTGCGCCGTCGCGTGCGTAACTACTTCACCGGCTCGGAAACCCGCAGCCGCATGAAGGAAATGGTCGCGCTGGCCACCCGCGTCGACCATGTGGTGTGCGCGCACGGCCTGGAGGCGGGTGTGCGGGAACTGCGGCTGCTCGCCGCGCACGCACCGCCGTACAACCGCCGCTCCACATCCCCCACCCGCGGCTGGTGGATCACCCTCACCGACGAAGCGTTCCCCCGTTTGGCGATCACCCGCGATCCCGGCTCCACTGCCATCGGCCCGTTCGGTTCCCGTGCCGCCGCGGGCGAGATCGCCGCAACCGTCGCCGAATTCTGCGGACTGCGCACCTGCACCACCCGGCTGTCGTGCACCGCGATCCACCAGTGCCCACCCGAGGTGATCGGCGGATGCCCCGCTGCGGTTCCGGGTTCCGTGCTCGACATGCAGGCATACGCACCCGCGCCCGCCGCGGTCCGCGCCCTGTTCACCGGCGCCGACGACACCGTGCTGCGCGCGATCGTCGGCCGGATCGAAAACCACGCCCACGCCGAGCGTTTCGAATCGGCTGCCCGCCTGCGCGACCGCGCCGCCGCCGTCATCCGTGCCCTGCACCGGACCCAGCGCCTTGCCGCCATCGCCCGCATCGCCGAACTGATCGCCGCCCACCCGGACGGTTTCGGCGGCTGGGAGTTCGCGGTGATCCGCTACGGCCGCCTCGCCGGAGCAGGCACCGCAGCCAGGGGAGTGCCCCCGATGCCCGTGGTCGAGCAGATCGTCGCCGCTGCGGAAACCGTCGTTCCCGCCGGTACTGCGGCGGCACCGGCCGACCTGCCGCCCCTGCGCGGCGCCTCACCGGAAGAAGTAGGTGTGATCGCCCGCTGGCTACACCGCCCCGGCGTTCGCATCGTCGGAACCAGCGACGGCTACCGGGAACCCGCATACGGCGGTTCCCGTTGGCTGGCCTGGGCCGCGATCGCCGAAAAAGCGGTGGCGGACGCCCGCGCCGGGGAGGAGTATGCCGAGTCGACAGGGTGAAAGCGCCACCGACCCGTCGTGACAGTGCCCGCGCTCAGCCGGTGCCTGCCGTGGGCGCCCCAGTGCATTCTTCGCTGCGGGCCGCAGCCGGACGACCGGCAGGCGAAGCTGCCGTCGCTCGTTCGCCCCGCGCTGTCGGATGCAGACGTGGCCGGCGGCGGTCGCGATGCCGTCGAGAAGTGCGAGGAGGAGGGCACTGTGGTCGCGGCCGACGGATGCCGCGCGTGCGTCCGCTCCGCGTAGTGGCGAGGTGCCTAGGCTGTGGGCATGATTACCGCGATCGTGCTCATCCACGCCGACAGCAGCCGCATCCCGGAAACCGCGCAGGCGGTGGCGGACCTCGAGGGCGTGACCGAGGTGTATTCGTGTGCGGGCGACGTCGATCTGATCGGGATCGTGCGGGTGCGTGACCATGAGCAGATCGCCGAGGTGGTGACCGGGCGGATCGATAAAACACCGGGGGTGGTGCGCACGATCACCCATATCGCGTTCAAGTCCTATTCGAGCGCCGACGTCGAAGCGGGATTCTCGCTGGGGGAGTGAACCGCTCAGGGCACGTGGATCGACGTTCCGGTGACCGCGCGGATTTCGCGCGGCGCCAGGGACGCGGTCACCTCGCCCAGACAGCCGCGGCCGTAGTAAACGAGCACCACCGCATCGGTGTGGTTTTCGATGGGCCGGGCCGCGGTGTTGCCGCCGACCTCCACACAACCATGGGGGTCGTGGTACACGGTGCCGGCCACGACCAGCCCGCCCCGGGCCGCGAACGCGTTCGGTGCGGTGACAGGCAACGCCACCAGCCCTGCGCCGACGACCACCGCCGCAGTTCGCCGCACAGCTCGCCTCTTCATCGCCGAATCGTCTCCTTCCGGGTACCGGTGGATGTCGTTCAGCCGTCGCCGAGCGTGTCGGCCAGCGCCACCCACCGATCCAGCAGCCCCGCTGCCTTGCCGCTGTCGATCGCGGCCGCCGCACGCGCGATACCGACACCGAGTAGGTCGTCCAGATCGGCATCGGGATCGTAGCCCTGGGACAGGTCGTAGGCGACGATCGCCGCGGCAGAGTTCACCAGCACCGCATCGCGCACCGGCCCGCTCACCCCGGCCAGCACATCGCGCGCCACACCGGCGTTGACCTGCGCGTCCCCGCCGCGCAGCGCATCCAGATCCACGCGTGCGATACCGAGGCGGGTCGGGTCGATCACCGTTTCCCGCATCCGGCCGCCCGACACCACCCAGGTCTCGGTGACATCGGAGGTGGTGATCTCGTCCAGACCGTCACGCCCGCGCACCACCAGCGCGCTCGCGCCGCGTTCGGCGAACACCCCGGCGATCGTCGGCAGCAGCTCCGGGAACGCGCAGCCCACCAGACCGGCACGGGGCTGCGCCGGGTTGGTGAGCGGTCCGAGCACGTTGAACACGGTCGGGATGCCGATCTGTTTGCGGGCCGGACCGGCGAACCGAAGCGCAGGATGGAACAGCGGCGCGAAGCAGAAACCGATCCCCACCTCGCGGACGCATCGGGCCACCGCCTCCGGTCCGAGCGCCAGCCGGACCCCGAGCGCCTCCAGCACGTCCGCGCCGCCGCTTTTGGAACTGGCCGCCCGGTTACCGTGCTTGACCACCGGCACCCCGGCCGCGGCGACCACGATCGAGGACATGGTGGAGATGTTCACCGAACCGGAGCGGTCGCCGCCGGTACCGACGATATCCACCGCGTCGCCGTCGATATGCACCAGGCGGGCGTGCGCGAGCATCCCGGCCGCCATCCCGGACAGTTCGGCGGGAGTCGGCCCCTTGATCTTGAGCGCCACACCGAAGGCGGCGATCTGGGCGGAGGTGGCGTGATCGGAGAAGATCTCGTCGATCGCCCAGCTGGTGTCGTCCGCGGTCAGGTCGCCGCCGTCGGCGAGTACTCCCAGCACCTGCGGCCAGCTGCGCGTGCTCATCCACCATCTCCCATCACACCGGTACGCGACCAGTCACGTTCGTCCATCACCCTAGTGCGCGAATTGTTATCGGCGCTGCTCGGGAGCGGGCCGCCTGCCTTGCCGAGCGAACAGCCGGACATGGAATCGGCAGTGGGCCACCGCGACACACCGAGCCGTGTCCGAAGATGATCACCGGCGCCGCAAGCTGCGCGTTTACCGACACGGACCACGCAGTTTCGCACCCGCTTGCTTTCGTCGTACTACGAAGGGTCATACTTACCCCCGTGACGACCGCAGTAGGTACCTCAGGATCGGCCATTACCCAGCGTGTGCATTCGCTGAACCGGCCCAACATGGTCAGCGTCGGTACCATCATCTGGCTGTCCAGCGAGCTGATGTTCTTCGCCGGCCTCTTCGCGATGTACTTCGTCGCGCGTGCCCAAGCTCCGGACGGGATCTGGCCGCCGCCGCCGACCGAACTGAACCTGGCACTGGCCGTACCGGTCACCACCGTGCTGGTCGCCTCGTCGTTCACCTGCCAGATGGGTGTGTTCGCGGCCGAGCGCGGTGACGTGTTCGGTCTGCGCCGCTGGTATGTGCTCACCTTCCTGATGGGCCTGTTCTTCGTCCTCGGACAGGGCTATGAGTACTACCACCTGGTGGACCACGGCACCTCGATCTCCAGCAGTGCCTACGGCTCGGTGTTCTACATCACCACCGGCTTCCACGGCCTGCACGTGATCGGCGGTCTGATCGCGTTCCTGTTCCTGCTCGCCCGCACCAAGATGAGCAAGTTCACCCCCGCGCAGGCCACCGCCGCGATCGTCGTCTCCTACTACTGGCATTTCGTCGACATCGTCTGGATCGGGCTGTTCGCCACGATCTACTTCGTCCGCTGACCCGGGCGTCGTCGACCTCCAGCCACAGCACAAGTCGGTTCCGTCTACTCAAAGGGACACAGATGAGTTCATCTCCCCCAACAGCGCCAGCGCCCGCCAGCCCCGGGCACGGCGAGGCCAGCAAGACGCGCAGGCAGCGCCGCGTCCGCCGTCGTATCGCGGGTGGGCTTGCGCTTCTGGTGGGTCTCGTCGGAGCCGGCTTCCTCGCCTCGGCGCTCACGCCCGAGCCGCAGATCGCCACCGCCGACCAGGACTCCTCGGCGCTGATCCGGGAAGGCCAGCAGCTCTACGAAACCTCCTGCATCACCTGTCACGGCGCCAACCTGCAGGGCGTGACCGACCGCGGCCCGAGCCTGATCGGTGTCGGTGAGGCCGCGGTCTACTTCCAGGTGTCCTCGGGCCGCATGCCGATGGTGCGCAACGAGGCGCAGGCTCAGCGCAAACCGCCGAAGTTCGACGCCCACCAGACTGACGCCATCGGCGCCTACGTGGCCGCCAACGGCGGCGGTCCGACTGTGGTCCGCGACGCGAACGGCGAGATCGCGCAGGAGTCGCTGCGCGGCGGCGATATCGGTCGCGGCGGTGAGCTGTTCCGCATGAACTGCGCATCCTGCCACAACTTCACCGGCCGCGGTGGCGCGCTGTCGTCCGGTAAGTTCGCCCCGCCGCTGGATCCGGCGTCGGAGCAGCAGATCTACACCGCCATGCTGACCGGCCCGCAGAACATGCCGAAATTCTCCGACCGGCAGCTGACCCCGGAGGAGAAGCGCGACATCATCGCCTATGTCAAGGATGCGTCCGAATCCCAGTCGCCGGGTGGCTTCTCCCTGGGCGGCTTCGGCCCCGCGACAGAGGGGGTCGCCGTCTGGCTCGTCGGAATCGTGCTCGTAGTCGGTGCGGCGATGTGGATCGGATCCCGGGCATGACCGGCAAAGAACACCCGAACGAACAGGAGCGAAACGACATGGGTCGCCCGAAAGAGGGCAGTGATCGCCCGAAAGAGGGTCAAGAGGGCGGTAACGTCGAAGCGGGCAAGGCCCATGGCCCCGCCGCCGAACCGACCGAGGCCGAACTGGACGCGATGTCGCGTGACGAGCTGGTCAAGCTCGGTACCGCGCGCGACGGCGTAGAGGTCGTCTACCGGCGCGAACGGTTCCCGGTTCCGGGCACCCGCGCCGAGAAGCGGGCCGAACGCCAGGTGGCGCTGTGGTTCGCCGTCTCCGGGTTGTTCGCCCTCGCACTGGTCGGTGTCTTCCTGTTCTGGCCGTGGGAGTTCAAGGGCAAAGACGAAGAAGGCCACGGCCTGTACTCGCTGACCACCCCGCTCTACGGCATCACCTTCGGTGTCTCGGTGCTCGCCATCGGCATCGCCGTGGTGCTGATCCGCAAGAAGTTCATCCCGGCCGAACTGTCCATCCAGGACCGTCACGACGGCCGCTCCGCCGAGGTGGAACGGCGCACCCTGATCGCCGAACTCAGCGACGCCGCGGAATCCTCCACCCTGGGCCGCCGCAAGCTGATCACCCGCACCGCGGGCGCGGGCGTCGGCGTGCTCGGCATCGGCGCACTGCTGATGTTCGTCGGCGGCATGGTGAAGAACCCGTGGGCCAAGGGTGACAAGTCGCCGCTGTGGGTGTCGGGCTGGACCCCGGACTACCCGGGCCAGACGGTCTACCTGCGCCGCGACACCGGCCGCCCGAACGATATCGTGCTGGTCCGCCCCGAGGACCTGGACGCGGGCGCCATGGAAACGGTGTTCCCGTGGAAGGAAGAATGGCGCGGGGACGAGCACGCCACGCTGCAGTCGCTGCGTGGTATCCGCAACTCCGTCATGCTGATCCGGCTGCGCACCGAGGACGCTCAGGCCGCGATCAAGCGCAAGGGGCAGGAAAGCTTCAACTTCGGCGACTACTTCGCCTACTCGAAGATCTGCACCCATCTCGGCTGCCCGACCTCGCTGTACGAGCAGCAGACCAACCGGATTCTGTGCCCCTGCCACCAGTCGCAGTTCTCGGCGACCGAATGGGGTAAGCCGGTCTTCGGTCCTGCCGCCCGTGCGCTGCCGCAGCTGCCGATCACCGTCAACACCGAGGGCTACCTGGTCGCCAACGGCGACTTCATCGAGCCGCTCGGGCCCGCATTCTGGGAGCGTCGTTCATGAGTGTTGGAGAAGTCATCGGCCGCAAGGCGGCCGCCCACGCCGATGCCGTGGACGAGCGGTATCGGGCCGCGGCGTTCGTGAAGCGTTCGATCAACAAGGTCTTCCCGACGCATTGGTCGTTCCTACTGGGTGAGATCGCCCTGTACTGCTTCATCATCTTGTTGCTGTCGGGTGTGTATCTGACCCTGTTC
>NZ_MUKP01000046.1 GCF_002081715.1 Nocardia donostiensis
AACCTCGGGCCGCGCCCTCTTCCGGTAGCGCCGCCTCGGCGTACAGATCCGCGCCGTCGCGCCACAGCGCGCGCAATCCGCGGAACACCGGCCCGTATCCGTATCCGGCTGCAGCCAGTCGGTCGTAGCCGCCGTCGACATCCACCGCCACGGCTCCTGCCGGCGGCCACGACGGCAGTGCGGGCTCGTCCGCCTGTTGGGCGGCGCCTCCGACAACTCCGCTGCCTGCGGCGACTCGGCCCCGTGCATGCAGGGTCCACTCGGTGTCGACGCCGGTATCGGGGCAGGCGTAGATCGACAATGCTCGCGCGCCGGTGTCATCGCACCCACCGACGACCACCTGGATGCGTACCCCGCCGTCGTCGGGCAGCACCAGCGGTTGCAGTAGCGCCAGTTCCTGGACGGCCGGGGCGCCGACCTCGTCACCGGCGCGAACGGCCAACTCCAGCAGACCGGTACCGGGGAACAGGACCAGGCCACCGAAACAGTGGTCGGCCAGCCACGGATGAGTACGCAGCGACACCCGACCGGTCAGGGTGCGCCCACCCGAGTCCGGTGCGGCGACCACCGCGGCGAGGAAGGGGTGCTCGGCCGCGGACTGCCCCAGCGCGCGCACATCCTGCGCACCCGACCCGGTGTCGAGCCAGTAGCGGCGACGCTGGAACGCATAGGACGGCAGCCGAACCCGCCGGGCGCGGCGGTGTGCGGACAGTTGCCGCCAATCGATGTCGACACCGCCGACCTCCAGTTGCGCCGCCGTGTTCAGCAGACGCTGCGCCGCGCTCTCGTCGCGCCGCAGGGTGCCGACCACGATCGCCGCGGCCCCGTTGGCGTGCACGGTGTCGAGGGTGTGCTCGATATGCATCGCCAGCACCGGGTGCGGGCTGATCTCGACGAACGCGCCGAACCCGTCCGCGTGCAGCGTCCGCACGACCGGTTCGAACAGCACCGGGCGCCGGCAGTTGTCGAACCAGTACCGCGCGGTCAGTTCGCGTCCCGCGATCTGCGTGCCGGTGACCGTGGAATAGATCGGGATCTCGCCGTTGCCGGGAGTCGCGAACGACAACGCCCCCAGCAGGCGGCCCCGCAGCCGGTCCACCGCCACCGTATGCGAGGGTACGGTGGCTGCCACCACCCGTGCTCGCACGCCGTCGGCCGTGAGCGCCGTGACCAAGGCCTCCAGCGCATCGTCCGGGCCGGCGACCGATACCCCGCCGGGGCCGTTCACCCCCGCCAACGACAGCTCGGGGTACGCGGCCAGATACCGTTCGGCTTCGGCCTGCGACAGCGCAACCGAGGCGATCGCACCGGCTCCGGTCAGCTCCTCGGCGAAAATCTGTGCCCGGGTCACCACCAGCCGCAGCGCGTCTTCCAGTGACAGCACTCCGGCGACGTGTGCGGCGGCGATCTCCCCCTGGGAATGCCCGGCCACGGCATCCGGCCGTACGCCGAACGCCTGCCACACCCGGGCCAATGCGACCATGACCGAGAACAGCACCGGTTGCAGCACATCGATCCGGTCCAGCATCGCTCGAGACCGCTCGGACGGCCCGTCGAGCACCTCGCGCAGCGACCAGTCCACCTGAGACACAAGCACTGCCGCGCACTCGTCGATCGCTTGCGCGAACACCGGCGACGACGCCAGCAGCTCCCGCCCCATCCCCACCCACTGCGTCCCCTGGCCGGGGAATACGAACACCGTCCGCGCCGATCCCCTGGTCTCGCCCGTCACCACGCCCGGCTCCGGCGACCCGGATTCCACCGCAGGCAAGCGTTCCAGCAACTGTTCCCTGGATTCGCCGAACACGACGGCCCGATGTTCGAACCTTGCCCGGCCCGAGGTCAGCGACCAGCCGATATCGGCGGGGTCGAGGTCCGGTCGCGCGGCCACGTATTCGGTCAGCCGCCGCGCCTGGGCGCCCAGCGCCGCGGCGTCGCGTCCCGACACCAGCCAGGCCACCGTGTTCCCGGCGAGTGGCACCGCCGATTCCCCGTCCGGCGCCGCCCGCTCCGCGTCGCCGGGCTCGGCGGGTGGTGCCTCCTCGAGGATCATATGCGCATTGGTGCCGCTGATCCCGAACGACGACACCGCGGACCGCCGGGGTCGTGCACCGGTCGGCCAGGGACGCTGCTCGGTCAACAGCCGGACCGTGCCCGAGGCCCAGGTCACCTGGGATGTGGGTACCTCGGCGTGCAGTGTCTGCGGCAGCACACCGTGCCGCATGGCCTGCACCATCTTGATCACCCCCGCCACCCCGGCAGCGGCTTGAGTATGGCCGATATTGGATTTGATCGACCCCAGCCACAGCGGCTGCTCGGCGGGACGATCCTGCCCGTAGGTGGCGATCAGTGCCTGCGCTTCGATCGGGTCCCCGAGCGCTGTTCCGGTGCCGTGCGCCTCCACCGCATCCACCTCACCTGCCGACAATCCCGCATTCGCCAGCGCCCGCCGGATCACCCGCTGCTGCGACGGACCGTTCGGCGCGGTCAACCCGGCCGAAGCACCATCGGAATTGGCGGCCGAACCCCGAATCACGGCCAGGACCTCGTGCCCCAGCTCCCTGGCCCGCGACAACCGCTCCACCACGACCAGCGCCACCCCCTCGGCGAGCCCGGTGCCGTCCGCGCCCTCGGCGAAGGCACGGCACCGCCCGTCGCGGGTGAGCCCGCCCTGCTGGGAGAACTCGATGAACGCGGCCGGTGTCGACATCACCGTGACGCCCCCTGCCAGCGCCATCGAACACTCCCCGGACCGAATCGAGTGCACCGCGTGATGCAGGGCCACCAGGCTCGACGAGCACGCCGTATCGATCGCCACTGCCGGGCCTTCCAGCCCGAGGACATAGGACACCCGGCCCGCGACGACGCTGGCGGTGGCCCCGATCGCGCGGTACCCCTCCGCGTCTGCTGTATCGGCGTCCACCGCGCCCGCACCGTAGGACTGGTCGATCACGCCGATGAACACGCCGGTATCGCTTCCGCGCAGCGTCGCCGGTGCGATACCGGCGTACTCGAGCGACTCCCACGCTGTTTCGAGTACCAGCCGCTGCTGCGGGTCCATGGCCTTGGCCTCACGTGGGCTGATACCGAAGAACCCAGCGTCGAATTCCAGGGCGTCGTAGAGGAATCCCCCCGCCCTGGCGCCCGACGTCCCGGCCGCACCGGTCGTTTCGTCGAACAGTGTCGTCAGGTCCCAGCCACGGTCGGCAGGGAACGGGCCGATCGCGTCATGACCGTCGAGCAGTGCCCGCCACAGCTGCTCCGGCGAGGTCACCGCACCCGGCAGGCGGCAGCCCATGCCGACGATCGCCACCGGTTCGGCGAGCCGGTGTTCCAGCTCGGTCAGACGTTTACGTGTCGAACGCAGAGTGACCAGAGTGCGCTTGAGGTACTCGAGGGACGTCTCGTCGGCCGGCATGCCACTCCTTCTGCACAGTTGACCATCGGGGCGCCGGATGGTCGCGGGGTCCGGGATCACCCGAACGCCGGATACCGGGCAGCCACCAGTTCGCGTTGCCCATCAATGTCACGATCGCCGGCACCAGCAGCATCCGCACGATCGTCGCGTCGATGACGATCGCCAGCACCATGCCGACGCCGGTCACCCGGATCACCGAGACCTCGGACAGCGCGGAGGCACCAGTGGTGACCACGAGCAGCGATGCTGCGGCGCTGATCACCCGGCCGGTATGCGCCATACCGAACCGGATCGCGCTGTCGGTGTCGGCGCCGGCGTCGTGCGCCTCCACCATCCGGGAGATGAGAAAGACCTCGTAGTCGGTGGACAGCCCGAAAATCACCGCGGCGACCATGATCAGTGCTGCGGAGGGCAGCGGACCGGGTTGCACACCCAGCAACTCGGCACCGTGTCCGTCCTGGAAGATCCAGGTCAGGATCCCGAAAGTGGCGGCAAGGCCGAGGCCGGCGACCGCGATCGCCTTCAGCGGCAGCGCGACCGATCGGAAAGCCACGAGCATCAGCGCGAACGTGGTGCCGACGGCAACCGCCACCATCCAGGGAAACCGTTGCACTACCGCAGCATTGCTGTCGACGGTCGCTGCGTTGTCGCCGCCGACCAGAACGGTGACCCCGTCCGGCAGCGGCATACTCCGCAGCGCCACGACCGTCGCCGCCGCGCCATCGGAAAGGTCACCGTCGGACAGCACCGCCTGCACGACGACGAAACCCGGTGTGCCAGCTATTTCCGCGACCCGGGCCACCCCGGGCACCGCCGCGGCGGTGTGCAGCACGGCCGCCACCTCCCCGGCATCGGGCCGTCGTTCGCCGGTACCGCGCACCAGCAGCGTGGCGCCGTTGTTCGCGACCGGGAATTCGGTGGTCACCACCTGCTGGGCGAGCCGTGCCGGTTCGTCCGCGGGCAACCCGGCCACATCGTTGCCGCCCAATCGCACACCGAGTACCGGTGCGGCGCACACGCTCAGCGCGGCGACGATACCGACCGTCACCAGGATCGGGCGGCCGATGACATGGGTGGCCGTCGCAGCCCAGAATCGCTGCGCCCGCTGCTCACCACGGCACACCGCACCGCGCCGCCACGCCAGCGCGTCGATACGCGGGCCGAACAGCGCCAGCACCGCGGGCACCGCTGTCAACGCGAGCAACCCGGCCATAGCCACCGCGGCGATCGCACCGAAACCCAGGGACCGCACCATCGACTGCGGAAACACCATCATGCCAACGGCGCCGCACATCAGCAGCAGGCCAGACAGTGCCACCGTGCGGCCCGCGGTGCACACCGTCCGGCGCACAGCCGCACCCGGGTTCCCGTCATGGCCGATCTCCTCACGGAAGCGGCTGACGATCAGCAATCCATAATCGACCGCCATACCGAAGGCGAGCACGGAGGCCATGGTCACGGCGAAACCGCTGACGTCGGTGAGATCGGCCGATAGGCGCAGCGGAGCCAGCGCAGCGAAGGCCGCCAGCGCTCCCATGCACACCGGGATCGCGGCGGCCACCGCGCTACCGAAAACAACGACCAGCAGTATCAGCGCCAGCGGGACCGCCACGGCCTCGGCGAGGACGAGCGACTTCTTCGACTGGGTGTTGTATGCGGTGGTCGTGGCGTGGTAGCCGGCGAACTGGGTGGTTACGCCGGGCACGCGGAGCGCGGAGGTCAGTTCCATATAGGACCGCAGCCGCTGGTCGTCGTCGCCCGAGAGGGTGAGCACCGCCAGCGCCCTGGTGTGCTGGGCAGAGACCAGCATCGTGCTCGCTGACGGGGGCGAGGTCCAGTACGAACGGATCGGCCGGGCCAGCAGTGCCGGATCGACCGCATCGAGCCGGGCCGCCACCGCGGCGCGGATACCGGGATCGTCGACCGTCTTACCGGGCGGAGCGGTGTAGACGACCACCACGTCCGGTGTCTGCCGTCCCACCGCGGCTTCGAGCAACCGCTCGACCTGCGCCGATTCGCTACCCGGGTCGGTGTAGCCGGACAGGTTCAGTCGATCGAAGACGCCCAGCCCCCAGACCCCGGCCGCCAGCAGCAGCCCCACTGTCACCAACGACAGCAGCCGAGGACGCGCAGTGATCACCCGTGCCCACCGCATCATCTGGGTAGCCTCCCGGTTCCGGCACCGGGCCGCGATGCCCGACCCTGTTCGTGATGCGCCGCCCCCGGCACCACCACGTCACACCTCAGTCGAACACCAACGGCACCTCTCCGTTCGGGCCCTGCTGGTAGTCGGTGATCCGAATCAAGTGGCCGGAGGCGTTGACCTGCGGCCACATATAGGGAAACCAGTAGCTCGAATCGATCCAGATCTGCCCGACCAGCGGAACCGGCTGCCGCGAGATATCGATCGAACGCCCCGTCGGCGGATCGGCGAAACTCGCGACCTCGGCGCCATCGATGAAGAACTCGACCTTGTCGCTGCTCAGCCGCACCGAATAGGAATGCTCCCCCGCCAGGTAGGCCGGATCCAGCTGCTTGATCACGGGCAGGCCGAGGGCGCGCTTGACCATCACGAAGAACCCCCGCGGCAGGTCGCTGCCGATCGCTTCGAATATCGGCGTGGTCGCCTGACTGATCGACCCGAGCGGGCCGTCGGTGTCGTTGCGGAAGAACCACGCCGTTTCCAGCGGGCCGGGATCGGTGGTGCGGGAGGCGATTCCCCATCCCGTCGTGCCGTTCAACCCCGCCGAACCGGAGGCATCGACCTTCATCGTGACGGTATGCCCCTGCTCCACGTTGGTGTGCGAGATGACCGATCCAGCGCTCATCAGTACCTCGGGCCGGGACGCCGCGATGCCGAGGGTCAATCCGTCCGGGCCGAACCGCAGGGTTCCGTCGCCGTAGCTCGTACTGCACCAGTTCTCCTGGCGGGCAATGGTGAAGTCGTCGTAGTAGGGACGGTAGGGCTGCGGGTTGGGGTCGCCGTTGTATCCGGCGAGCAGCCGGCGCACATTGCCGAAGACATTGCAGTTCGCCATACCGCCGTCGTTGGGGTGCGGCTCGGCCACGGCGGTCCCCGATCCGGACGCACCCATCAACGCGGCGGTCACCATCGCTGTCGTCAAGATCCTGTGCATGGATCGAATCCCTCTGTTACGGGCGAACTGGGTGCGTTGTTCGTACCGACTCACCGCATCGGTGTCAATGACCACAAGACGGCTTGCGTCGCGGACGTTCCTGCTCGACAAGGTCTCGGTGCCAACGTTTTTCATGATGTTCAGCCCGTCCCGGGAAGCGGCCACCGACCCGCGGCCGGTTGCGCGTCGTACTGTTCGAGCAGGTGGGCGAAATGCTGCCATGCCTCGGCTCGTTGCCGGGCTAGGCCGATCACCGCGGCGATGTGGTAGGGCGGCAGGTTCTCGGCCACCTTCGCCCAGTGCGCACAATCGAATCCCGGAGCCTCCAGCCAGCGCAGCAACTGCCGCCCCGAGTCGGAATGCCGGACCGCGGGATCGCGCCGCAGCCTGCCCACCGACTCCAAGTGCCCGGCCTGCTCGCTCCCGATATCGAGGCTCGCCGCTGCCGGGGTGGCCCTGCGGGGTCGTGGCGCCGCTCGGTAGCGCGCAGGCACCGGGTCCTCGCCGCGGCGCATCCGCCGCCGGACATCCTTCACCGTCGTCTCGGAAATACCCGCACGACGTGCGATTTCGGCTATCGGCACGCCGGGTTGGGTGCGCAGCAACTCCATCGCCGTGCGGCGGGCCTGCGCGGTGTCCAGCCGGTGCACCACGCCGTTGCGGGCCACTCGGCGCGGCGACTGCGGAAGTTCTGCAGCCGACCGGCGCACCGCCGCCACCGTCTTATCGGAAATCCCGGCCGCTGCCGCGATCGCCCGATTCGACCATTCGGGATAGTCGCGGATGATGCGCAGCGCGGCCGCGCGGCGTTCGCCCCGGGACAGCGGCAGACCGTGCACCACGTTCAACCGGACGGCGAGGACGAAGGCTTCGCGCTCGTCACCGTCGAACAAGATCGCGGCGATCGTGTCGTGACCACACAACCGAGCCGCTCGCACCCGGTGCGCGCCATCGATGATGCGCATGGTTTGCCGATGGACAAGTATCGGCGGCCAGGGCGCTCCCGCTTCGGCCAGCGACCGCACGTGTTCGGGATCGTCACCGTCGATCCGCGGTGTATCCGGCGCCCGCAGGCTCGACACCGCAACGTCGACCACCGCACCGAAGGCTGTCCGGCCCGGATCCAGCCCCTGTGGCAGTAGATCCGCGCATACACTATCCATCCGATACCCACCTTGCGAAACACCCGCCGGGGCAAGGGTTTACGCCGGCGGTCGGGCGTCCACGCTCCCGCAAGTTACCGCCCATTCCATCCTGCCGAGCCGAACGTATCACTCGGCCACGCCCCACGGCGGGGGAATCGATAGACTCATTCTGCATGACGCATCGGTGGGTCGCGGCTGAACGAAAAACTGAACCTCGTTCGCAGAGCGACAGCGAAGAGTGTGTGGCACAATCGGTTTCACTCTCTGGCTAACCCAGCGCAACGTTGTTTGCCCGATGGTTTCGTAAGTTGGAGTGATTGCTCGGGCAGCCGAGCAGGACGCAGATCGCAGAGTTGGAGGCCGAGATCGCCGAGTTACAGCGTCGGCCAGGGAGGAACTCGCGGAATTTCGACGACGTGCCCGACAATGCCGCACCGTGCAGCGCCACAGAAGCACTGAACACGATGACAACGAGGTGGACAGCCCCGGCCGACCCACACGACCAGCCCGCCGGCTACCCCACGCAGAGGTGTTGCCTGGCGGATTGAACTCTGAACAGGTCGATCCTCCAGCCCCTTGCCCCGGCTTCCGGAGAGCTCTGTCAGCGACAAGAGCACGGCGCGGTTGCCACCTGCGCGCACCCAGGAGCTGGGACAGGCAACCCCGTGTTACGGCAATCAGCACCTAACTGGCTACTGACGGGTAAGCCACCGATTCGAACTGCGGTCGCGGACAGGTAACGACTAGACTCCCTTCGGTGCTCAAAACTCTTGCAGTTACGTGGTTTTTTGCCGGGGCATGCCGCGTCGGAGTGACGCCGTAGCAACTTCCAGTGTCGCCGGTGCTGCTCGATGCCATGCAGCCCTTGACCACTACTGATCATCAAAGGAGATCCGGGTGCAACACCCACAGCCCGCAGCCGCCCATACGGCCGCGGTAGCCGTCGAAGACCTCGGCCCACGAATCCCGATCTACACTTCAGAGTTCGCTGCGGACCCGCACCGTTACTACCGTGAGATGCGCCGACAGTACGGCAGCTTGGTGCCGGTGGAGATCTGGCCGGGTTTCGATGCCACCTTGGTGATCAGCTACAACACGGCGAAGAATATTCTCAGTGACTCGACCCGCTTCTCTGCTGATCCACGGCGGTGGCAGGCCACCCTTTCGCCGGAGCAACTCGCTGCACCGATCATGCCGATGATCGAATATCGACCCAATGCCTTGCGTTCGGACGGCGAAGAACATCGCCGATACCGGACTGCGACCCTCGACGCGCTGGAGAAAGTCGACCTGGGTGCAGTCCGCAGATCTGTCGAACGTATCGCAGTGCAGCGCATCAACCAGTTCATCGAGCGTGGGGAGGCCGACCTGCTGAAAGATTACGCGGCCCCACTCACCTTCGAGGTATTGAACGAGATCGTCGGCTGTCCTGCACACATCGGCCGAGAGGTGGCCGCCGCGTCGTCTGCCTTGTTCGAGGGCGTGGACACAGCGACAGTGAACATCATGTTCGACGAGGCGTTCACGGGACTTGCGCACCTCAAGAAGGTTGTTCCCGGAGATGACGTCACCACCCGCCTGCTCGAGCACGGCGCCGGACTGTCCGACGTCGAAATGGTGCACCAGTTGGTTACCTGCTACTCCGCAGGGCACGAGATCCCGACGAACCTCATCGCCAACACGTTGTATTTGATGATGACCGACCCTCGATTCATCACCACGCGTGACAGCTCTCAGTTGATGACTCGCACAGCGCTGCTCGAAACTCTGGCCAACGAGCCTCCGCTGGCGAACTACTGCATCACGTATCCGCGCGGGCCAGTGGTCGTCGAAAATATTGGGGACCAAAGCGTGTGGCTACCCGCTGATCAACCGGTGATCA
Organism: Nocardia donostiensis; assembly: GCF_002081715.1. GTDB lineage: Bacteria > Actinomycetota > Actinomycetes > Mycobacteriales > Mycobacteriaceae > Nocardia > Nocardia donostiensis. The sequence continues at coordinate 9,583 of NZ_MUKP01000046.1, forward strand.
CCAGTATGGCCGCGTGCACTACCAACCCTGACGTGAACACCGGCGATTTCGCCGACGGGCGCTGGAACCTCGCCTGGGGCACCGGCCCCCACACCTGCCCTGAGCCCGCTCAAAAGATAGCGGAGCTGACCGCGCACGAAGCCATCGATTTCTTGTTCGACGCTGTGCCAGATGTCGAGCCCAACTTTCCGGCCAATCAGATGCTTTGGCGGCCCGGCCCATTCCACCGGGCATTAGCGGCGCTGCCGGTCAAGTTCCCGCCTGCTGTCCCGATCACGTACTTCGGGTAGATCCACAGGCGGGTCAAGGAAGAACGAGATCCAGTGCTGGAAACAGGGCTGGGCAGAGGTAGTGGGTGAATTGAATGACAATTTCGGATGCTCACGTCGGCGAAGCCAACCCAGCAGCTGATGTGAACGATGCGGTACCTGAGGCGTTGCAGCAGGTACTCTTCGGCGATCACATGAAACTGCATGCGTGGGTGCGCGATGTCCTCACCGGATTGGATGATCTGCCGCGCCCAGGATCGACACACGCTGCCGAGGCCGAACGTGCACCCACACTCTTGCAAGAGGCACTCGCCGGCCTCGGGGCGTCGGCGAGCACGATCGCTTCCGATGCTCAGTTTCGCGGGGCTTTCTGCGACTGGGCGCAAATCCTTACCCCCCGCCTCCTGCTGATCCTGACCGGACAGCTCGACCTGTCCACAGGCGCCATTCTGTCACTCGGCAATGGCTCCGAATACCAGCAACAATGTCTGGCAGAACTGGACACTGGTGCCGCGGGCGGCGTGCTGATCCTGACCGAGCTCGCCGGAACGAACGGGAACGACCATCAGACCACCGCGACCTGGGACCCCCGAAGCGGAGGATTTTGGCTGAAATCGCCTACGCGCGGGTCATGCAAGTTTATGCCTAATGTTGCGGATCCTTCGGTGCCCAAGATCTGCACCGTAACCGCACGGCTGGTCGTCGAGGGGCGCGACGAAGGCGTATTGCCGTTCCTGCTGAGGCTGCGGACTTCGGAAGGGCTCGCCGAAGGCGCCAAAGTTTTCCGCCTGCCCGACAAGTCGTCGGCGGCGATGGACCATGCCCTGATTCGGTTCGAGAATGTCTGGGTGCCGCGTGAGGCATTGCTGGGCGGTACCTGGGCGCGGATGAACGAAGACGGTCGCCTCGAATGCGATGTTCCGATCGGGGCACGTTTCCATAAGTCGATCAATGTCCTCAGCCAGGGGCGCCTCGACCTCGCAAACGCGGCAAACGCCAGTGCCCGAGCCGCTCTCTCCGGTTTGGTCAACTACGCACCGCAACGCAAATCCGGTTCCGGCACAGCGATGTCCGACCGGGACAATGTGGGCCAGGACTTGGTACGGGCCCTGGCCGCAACCTACGCGACCGGCGTGCTGGGGCGACGCATCCGCGACCTGCTCGCGTATGACACCGGTCGGCCTGAACATGTCGTCTGGGCGATGCTCGCCAAGCCGCTGCTGTCCTATACAGCCCATGACGTACTGAAAGTGTGTCGATGGCGTGCCGCGAGCCAGGGAATCCTGCGGAACAACCGGATCGTGGACTGGATCGGCAACGTCGAAGCGATCATCACCGCGGAAGGCGAGAACCAGATCCTGCAGATCTCGGCCGGGAACCTGGGCGTGGACCTGAATGCCCTGGAGCTCCCAGAAACGCCCGACAACCTCCCCTGGTATATCGACCTACTCTCCCAGCGAGCACGCGTCATCGCCGATGGTCTGGCAAACCGAGACTACCTGGTGGCCGGGCCCGTGATGGGAAAGAACTCGGCGGTCATCGAGTTGACCACGACTACAGCGGAAAGACTGGCCGCGACAGCGCTCGTATCCGCAGCACAAGACGTTGAGGATCCGACCGCAAAGAGTCTGGTCATGCTGCTGGCCGAGGCCTACGCACTCGACCGAATCCACGACCACGGGCTGTGGTACGTGACACGAGGGATCATGACGACCGAGCACGCTGAGAAAGTAGAGAAACGGTTGCACCACACCAGGTCGTCACTGCGCACAGTTATGCCTGTGTTGACCGAGGCATTTCAGATCCCGCCTCTACCCGATGCGCCGCTTTTCGCTCCCGATTACATAGAAGCGTGGACAGACATCGTGAGGCGAGAAGACCCCACGTTCTTCGGCAGCCGGTAATACGCTGGCGCTGAAAGTTCCTGAGCTCAGTTCGAGTGGCTTCCGCCTGTCGGCGGAAGCCACTCGCATCTTGTCCGAGGTACGTCAGGCGACAGTAACGGTCAGGGTGTAGTCGTCTGCCGCGCCGTCGACGGAGGAGACGGCGATCTGGTAGTCGTTGCCGTCGGCGACGAACTCGGCGTGCTGAGCCTCGTCGGCGACCTGCGGCCCGATCAGCGGAGCCACCGAGACGCGGGCCTTGTCGTTCGTGGAGGTGATGTCGAAGATCAGGCGCTGACCCGGCGCCGTGGCGATGGAGTAGCTGTCGTTCTTGCCGCGGGCGACGCTGCCACTGGCCTCGGTGCTGTTCTCGCCCGGGAGGATCTGCAGGCGATGCACTGCGCCGGGCACCGAGGGAATGCTGGGCAGGGGTTGCGCAGTCGCGGCCCCTCCGGCTGCGGCCACTGTGATAGCGGCGAGCACCGCGGGCACGGCACGCAGCAACGAACGAAACACTGGAAAAGCGGTCATAGGCATCATCTTTCCCCACAAAGAACCCGAGTCCGCAATTCGGTTCGAACGATTACCTCAGGGGGTTTCATCAGGGTTGGTCGGCAGCGCGGCGACGTGGAGGTGCCGCAGCTCACGGAGCGCTTTCGCCGCCGGGGAGCCGGGCTCGGCCGAATAGACGACGAACCGCTGGTCACGCCCGGGCACCGACAAGGTTTGCGCATCCAGTTCGATCACCCCCACCTCGGGGTGTTCGAACCGCTTCCACACGCTGGGTTCCGGGGCTACCTCATGTGCTGCCCAGCCGTTGCGGAAGCCGATATCGCGGGCGGACAGCCAGTCGATCAGTTCAGGAATCTCCGGATCATCCGGGTACCGGACGGCGGCGGCGCGCAATTCGGCGACGGCCTGCCGGACGAAGTACATCGCACCGTCGGCGGAACCGCAGGAAACGCGGGGTGTGCTGGTTCCGAATGCCAGCCGCAGCAGGTTGCGTTCGGCGGCGAAACCGCCGATCAGCTCGGCGGCGAGCATATTCCAGGCGAGCACGTCGTACCGTGGGCTCAGAACGTAGGCAGGCATATCGGTTCGCTCCAGCAGTTGGCGCACACCCTCGGGTACGTCGTCGTGCGGGACACCGGGTTGCCCCAGTTCGTGCCCGGCGAGCCCAGCCAGGTAGCGCTGTTCGTCCGGACCGAGTCGCAGCACGCGGGCGAGCGCGGCCAGCACTTCCGGTGACGGCCGCGGGGCCCGCGCCTGTTCGAGCCGCTCGTAGTAGTTGGTGGAGATACCGGCCAGCCAGGCGACTTCCTCTCGGCGCAGCCCCGGTGTGCGCCTACGCCGCCCCGGCTCCGGGGTGAGGCCGACGTCGCCGGGGGTCAGCCGTTCCCGGCGTCGGCGCAAGAAGTCGGCAAGTGCGTGCTTGTCCACCCCATCGACTGTGCTCCATACCGGGACTGCTCAGCAAGGGACTGGCTGTCCGGGGCTGAGCCGGCCGTTCCGCACGGCGGCGCGCAGGAGCAAACCTGGAACTGTGACCACTACCGATACCGACCGGCGAACCCCGCGGGAACTGTTCGAACGAGGACTGGACCTGCTGCTCGCCGCAGATATGCCGAGTTTCCTCGAGTTGTTCGCCGCCGAGGCAGAGTTGGAGTTCCCGTTCGCCACCGCGGGCGCGCCCGAACGCGTGTACGGACGGGCAGAACTGCACGACTACCTGATCGACTATCCGCAGCGGCTGGCCATCCATGAGTTCCCGGCAGTCGCGGTCCACGAGACCACCGACCCGGAACTGATCATCGTCGAGTTCACCGCACGCGGGACGACGGTCCGCACCGGCGCCGCTTACGAACTGTCCTATATCGCGGTGATCCGGGCACGCCACGGCAAAATCGTGGCCTGGCGAGACTATTGGAGTCCGGTGGCCGGCGCCGTCGCCACCGGGACGCTGCCCGAGCTGCTCACCGAGCTGGGACGGATGGAGGGCGCGGCATGACCCCGCGGTTCCTCGTCACCGGCGCGACCGGCAACACCGGCCGATCCGTGACCGCCGGTCTGCGCGCCGAGGGCGCCTCGGTGCGCACTGCGACGCGGACCCCCTCCGGCGACGACCACATCCGGTTCGATTGGCACGATCCCGAGACCTATCTACCCGCGCTCACCGGGGTCGATCGGGTGTATCTGGTCGCTCCGGTCGGTGTCTGGGACCCGTCGGGCCAGATCGAGCGTTTCCTGAACGCGGCTCGCACGGCGAACGTGCGGCGGGTGGTCTTCCTCAGCTCCGATGTGATCCCGCGCGAAGCTCCCGGGCTCGATCGTGCGCGACGGCTGGTGACCGACATGCCGGAATGGGCGGTACTGCGACCGTCGTGGTTCATGCAGAACCTCGTCGTCCCCACGCACCACATGGCTACCTCCCTGCGTACCCGGGGAGAGCTGCCGAGCGCGACCGACGGGCGCGGGATCGGGCTGGTTGACGCGGCCGATATCGCCGCCGTGGGGGTGCGCGCCTTACTCGACGATGCTCCACCGAACCGCGAGTACGTCATCACCGGACCGGAGGTGCTGTCCTACGACAACGTCGCTCAGGTGCTCACCGAACTGCTGGCACCGCCCCGCCCGATCCGGCATCTCCGATTGACAGTGCCCGAACTCGCCCGCCGCATCGCCGCAGGAGGAGTGCCCGAGGATATGGCGACCGTGCTGGCGCAGGTCGAACGCCGTATCGCGGAGGGAGCCGAAGAACGGGTCACGACCACGGTCGCCGAGGTCACCGGCAGGAAACCGCGCTCACTGCGCGACTTCGTCGTGGCTCATCGCGACAGGTTTGCGATAGCGGCCGGCTCGTAAGGGGATGCGCCTCCTTCCGGTGGGGCGAGGTCGTGGACAAGAGCACTTCTTGGCCGCGTCCAGGTTTTCGTGACCACCCCGATCACCGTCACACTGCCGACACCACCGGGCGGCGCGCCCTCGCTGGCGCATGCGAAGGGATGCGGTGCAGCAGGACGAACTGTGTGATGAGATCGCCTCCACCGGCCGGCCCGGCCCTGCTGCTGTCGGCCGGGCGGAAGTGCCGAAACGGGTAGTCCGAGCGCAGCTTCCAGCACACGGTCTTACCGGCCCGACGGTAAGACCGTGTGTGTTCTCAGGCGCCCGGCCGAGTGTGATCGGCGGTCCCGTGCCCGGGAAGTACACACATTGCGTCCAGTCCGAGCACGTGGTTCAGGCGGCCGAACGCGAGCCAGGAGCCGAGACACATACTGAGCTCCACGATTTCGGTCTGGCTGTAGTGTGCGGTCATCCGCGACCAGAAGTCTTCATCGAGATTGTGGTGGTCGAGGGCATAGCGTTCGGCGTATTCGGCGGCCAGGCGGGCGCGCTCGTCCAGCGCGTCGGTGGTGCGCCATGCGTTCACCGCGTCGAGGAAACCCGCTTCGACTTTCGTCCCGTCGCGTTCGGTACGCCAGTCGAGACAGAAGACGCAGCCGTTGATCTGGGCTATCCGTAGCCGCGCCGCTTCGAATTCACGCAGCCCGAGCGTGGTGTGGGCGTATACCGCCATCGAGAAATTCGATGCGGCGACACCGATCCCGGGCACCATTTCGCCCCAGACGTATCCGATGGGGTCCTTACCCTCGGGGATGTCAACTCTCATAACCGTTCCTTCCCAGCCTTCCGGCCGCAGGGCGCAGCGGGACGTCGAGCGCGTCGTAGAGGCCGGGGGCGGCGTCGGCGAGCCAGCTGATCGCGCCGACGAGTCGTCCGACCGCGGTGGCGTTACCGCCTGCCGCGTAGTTACCGCCCTCGTCGGTGGCCTCGACGGTGACCTCGATGCGCGGACGGCCTTCGATGATCACCCGGTGGGCGCCGACACCGTTGGGTGCGGTGGGCCACTCCGGGGCACACGAGGGGTGGATACGGGTGATGTGTTCGACGACGATCCGCGGCTGCCCCGCCACGATCCCCTGTACCTCGAACCGCATCGCGCCTTGGGTTCCTGCCTCGAATCTCCCCATGGATGCGGTGTCGACAGTGGTGTGCAAAGGTTGCCGATGCACCGTCTCCCGGACTTCGTCGAGTTCGGCGCCGAGCGCCCTGGCCATCAGCCGGACCTGTCCGCCCCACACCATGGTCGGTATGCCCGGCGCCACCATCGGCGGCAGCGCGTCCATGGGCTGCCCCATTCCCACCAGGTACCGTACCGAATCCGGCTGGTCGTAGGTCGAGTAGTCGAAGATCTCTTGGCAGCGTACGGCTTCCACGACACTGCCGAGGCCGCTGATCAGCAAGGGCAGGACATCGTTACCCCAACCTGGGTCGATGCCCGACACGAATAGTGACCCACCGCCCGCGTCGATTGCTGCCAGCACCGGTTCCCGGATTTCCGGCGGCGCCCCGCGCTGGTCGTAGAGGGCATACAGCGCGGGGGTCACCACGACGGCTCCGCCGCTGATGGCGCGGACGATATCGGCGAGGGCGGCGTCGGGCCGGGTGTCGCCGGACGCGGCGTACACCACCGCGCCCGGCCGGGAGTTCAGTACGGCATCGATATCGGTGGTGGCTGCGACACCGAGTGCTCGGTCCAGTCCCGCGAGTGTGCCCGCGTCCTGTCCGGCCTTGGCCGGTTCGTGTACGAGCACGCCTGTCAGGGTGAGTTCCGGGTGGGCGTCGACCGCACGAATCGCGGCGCGGCCCACGTTGCCGGTCCCCCAGACGACCGTCGATATCATCACCGTATCCTAGCAAGCGCTTGGTTGCATATGGTCGTTTCCGGTTGCCGAGCCGACCAACCGGCCAACCCAATCAGCAGCCAGCACCCCGCTACGACGCCCACACCAAGACCGCCAGCGACCAGACACCTTCCCGAACCGCCGGGCAGCGACCCGCGGAAAATCCACAAACACCAGCTCGGAGGTTAAAACCCGAACTAGGCATCCCTGGATTCGATGCCATCTCCGGAAGGCCGTCTGCATCCTGAGAATCGAGTTCGGAAAGATGCCGAGAATGTCAGGTGAAGCGGATGCCGGGAGTTCGTGTGGAACCGGGCCGCAACAGCATCGTCCCAGACTGCCCGGACGTCGGCAGCGATGTCGTCGGGACAACGACCTGGAAGAAGCTCTCGAAGCCGTCCGTGCAGTCCCTGGGATGGGCACCGCGGTCTGTGGCGATCGGCGCCTCGGCGGGCGCCGCCACATGGAGCGCCGACCGCCTCGACGAGTATCCGTTCCAGATCACCGCTGCCAAGAAGGCATGTCAGTGTATCTCCACGCCTTGTTGCGCGTCCGGTCGGACGCTGCTCGGTCCGTTCCCTGGCGCGTCGCCGAGTTCGCTGAGAAAACCGGCTACCACTCGGGCCATGCCGTCTGGGTCGTCATCGTGGATCCAGTGCCCTGCACCCGGGAACTGCACCAATCGGCTAGCGGGCCGCCGGGCGACCATCTCACAGGCCAATGGCTCGGGTAGCAACGTACTGTGCTCACCGCGCAACACCAGGGCGGGGCAGGCCGAACCCAGCCAATCGGTCCACCAGTCACCCACGCCACTGGCCTGAACAGTCATCATCTCGTTCCAGTCGAACAGCAGCCTCCACTGGCCATCCGCTGTTGGTACAGCACTCCGCATGAAATAGCCGGGTTCGGGAATGCCCCGCGCTCGAAGCGCGTCGGCCAACTCATCTTTGGTAGCTGCCGTATCGGGCCAGCCTCGCACGTCCAACACCGGGTGCTCGATCTCCGGCGCGCGCATCAACGGCCCCACGTCCTCGATGATCAGCGCCGCCACAAGTTCCGGGTGCCGCGCGGCCAGCTGGTAGGCGGTGATGCCGCCCCGCGAATGGCCCAACACCACGACCGGCCCGAGATCCAAATGCCGGACAAGACCAGCGACATCGGCGACGAAGTCATCGTTGGTGTAGCTGTCGGTATGGCTGCTGTAGCCATGACCGCGTTGATCGGGTGCGATCACATGCGCGCCGGAGGCGAGATCTCGGGCGAGGCGAGTGAAAACAGCGCCTCGCCCGAAACTGCCGTGAAGGGCGACAACCGGCCGACCGGCGCCGACGAAGACGGTATACGCCATATCGATGCCGTTGACCGCTACTGATTTCAGTTCTGCCACTTCAACCACCATACCGACCCACCCAACGCACCTATACCACCCACTACCAATACAGGGAAGCGGCACCAACCAACTGGACTTCGCCACTCATCCGGGGATTGCCGCACGAGTAGGTGACAACCTTGGCCTGCCCCACTGATTGTGTTCCAGATCAGGTGGCTAACTGTATGAGGCCATGGCGTTGGTAACGCCGGCGTGGAGTCGACTGGCGGGTGGCTCGTTTCCGGCGGCAGTGTGTGGTCGATGGTAGTTGTAATCGGCGAGATCGGCGGCTTCTTCGTGCTTCTCGTCGGCTTCGCGACCGAGCAATTCTAGAGCCGCCGCAACAGCTGGTCGCCGCAACCTCTCACTATCGAGAGTATTGCGACGACCGTGTGTCCCCAAGACGCGGAGAGGCTTTCTCGACTATCGGGCTGAGCGAATACCGTATGTCCCGGTGCGCCGAACTGCCGGCGAAGACCTGTGTAGGAAGCAGGTGTTCCACTGGGCTGAATTCATATGGCCCCTATCACACCGTGATTCCTAGTCTCTGGCTATCCGAGGAAGGGATCCGGAAATTGCAGTCGCTCGCCTGTCACGCCTGTGACGCTCGCGTATCCGTCGCGAAGTACAGCCCTGCTCACACGAGCATCCAATGGAGCACTGAGGCCTCCCGGACATGCCGGGAAATGGCCGCGTGCGGTGGCTATCTGCTGCGCTGTGAAGCGCTCGATCGCACGGTCGACGCGGCGGCGGCACAGGGCGAGATCAGCATGACCACGCGATCCGAGCCGACTGTCATCCCCCTGGCCGCAGAAGAAGCCTTCCCTTCTTTCGGGTGACCACAGTTCACGTTCAGCCCGTTCGGTTCATCTACGCCCCCATTGGAGAAGCTCATGACTGTCGAGCAAGAGCGGATCGAGATCCGCAATATCGAAGCAGGAAGCAATCCGACACGTTTCGCGCGTGGTTGGCATTGCATCGGTTTGGCGAAAAACTTCCGTGACGGTAAGCCGCACCAGGTCAAGATTTTCGGCACCGAGCTTGTCGTGTTTGCCGATTCCACCGGCAAGCTCAATGTGCTCGATGCTTTCTGTCGGCACATGGGCGGCAACCTCGCCCGAGGCGAAATCAAGGGCGACACGATCGCATGCCCGTTCCACGACTGGCGCTGGAACGGCAAGGGCCGGTGCGAGTCGGTTCCTTACGCACGTCGCGCCCCCAAGGTTGCCCGGACGAAGGCCTGGACCACGATGGAACGCAACGGCCTTCTGCTGGTGTGGAACTGCCCCCAGGGATCCGAACCGCCCGCGGAACTGGCGATCCCGGAGATCGAGGGTTACGAAGACGGACAGTGGAGCGATTGGACGTGGACAACGATTCATGTCGAGGGATCGCACTGCCGCGAGATCGTCGACAACGTCGTCGACATGGCCCACTTCTTCTACGTGCATTACCAGATGCCGGAATACTTCAAGAACGTCTTCGACGGCCACGTTGCCGCACAGCATATGCGCTCGTACGGACGTGACGACATCAAGACCGGCGTGCAGATGGACCTTCCTGAAGCGCAGACCATCTCGGATGCGTTCTACTACGGACCGTCTTTCATGCTCGACACGATCTACACCGTCTCCGACGGCACCACTGTCGAGTCCAAGCTCATCAACTGCCACTACCCGGTCACCTCGAACTCGTTCATCCTCCAGTTCGGCACGATCGTCAAGAAGATCGACGGGATGACCGACGAGCAGACCGCGGAGATGGCAACGCTGTTCACCGACGGGCTCGAAGAGCAGTTCAAGCAGGACATCGAGATCTGGAAGCACAAGACACGTATCGAGAACCCGCTGCTCACCGAAGAGGACGGCCCCGTGTACCAGCTCCGCCGTTGGTACAGCCAGTTCTACGTCGACCTCGAGGATGTCACCCCGGAGATGACGCAACGCTTCGAGTTCGAAGTCGACACCAGCCGCGCACTCGAAGCATGGCACCGGGAAGTTTCGGAGAACCTCTCGACTGCCGGGCAGTGAGGTCACCGCCTGCCCTGCCCCTATCGGGGTGGGGCGGGGCAGGTGTCGCGGGGCCGCATCCCGTCGACGAATACCGAGATCACTGTCCGGGCAAGGTCGGGCAGGGTGCGCTCCGGGTCCGGTCGAAACCAGCGTGAAGCGTGCCAGACCGCATCGTAGAGAAGTTCCCGAAAGATCTCGGGATCGAGATCGGCGCGGAGGTCGCCTGCGGCTACCCCCTCGGTGATGGCATCACGCCAGGCAATCTGCATCATATCGGCGGTTGCTGTCATATCGGCCTCCACCAGGCGTTCACGCATGTACTCGCCTTCACGGCGCCAGATCGACGTGGCGCCGTGGTACTGCTCGCTGGTCGCCAGCGCGATCTCGACAAGCGCCTCGAGACGTTCGACCGGCGGCAATTCCCGCGCCAGCACGTCCTTGCATCGTGCCGACAGATCCTCGATGTACTCGCGGATGAGTTCGGTGACGATCGCTTCCTTGGACGGGAAGTAATGGTAAAGCGCGCCCGAATACACTCCCACCGCATCAGCGATCTCACGGATTGTGGTCGCGGAAACCCCTTTGCGGGCGAATATCTCGGCCGAGCGGTCGAGAATCAGCTTTTTGCGTTCCTGCGGATCCACGGTCATACCCCTGTCGGATTCGGGTGTGGCTTGCCCATGGCGCCGATTGTGTCACACCTGTTGATCAAACGTTCAATGAGCCCCGCTGTTCACGTTTCCCAGGAGAATGCATGGCTGTTCCCCCTTCCCCCCTCGATCGTCTGATTCCAGTGGCCGTATTAGCCGGCCATACCACCCTTGTCACCGGGGCGGGACAGGGTATCGGACGAGGTATCGCTCTCGCGTTGTCGGCAGCCGGCGCGCAGGTGGCCGCGGTCGGTCGCACAGCAAAGACGATCGGCGCCGTGGCGGATGAGATCGTCACCCGCGGCGGTAAGGCAGTGTCATTTGTCTGCGATGTAACCGACGGCAGTGCGATCGACGCGCTGACACCCGCAGTCGCCGACGAGTTCGGTGGGATAACGCTACTGGTGAACAACGCCCAGACCCCGGCGCCGGGAAGGCTTTTAGAGATCGACGAAGAAACGTCGATCTGGGTTCTGCGGCCGGCATCCGGTGGAATCCGTCCGGCACCGGCGCCTACGCGGCAGCCAAGGAGGCGGTGCGGGTGTTGACGCGCACCGCGACATGTGAATGGGCAGCCGACGAAATCCGGGTCGATGCAATTCTGCCGCTGTCCAATTCTCAGGCCATGGAGCAGTGGACGCAACATGAGCCCGAGGCTGCCGCAGAGTATCTGCGAACGGTACCGCTGGGGAGGTTGGGGGATCCCGAGACCGATATCGGCCCCGCGGTGGTCTTCCTGTGCAGCGATGCCGCCCGCTACATCACCGGTCATACGCTGGCGGCCGATGGCGGGCAGGCGCTCGTTCGCTGACCCGCGCCGCCCGTACCGATCATCCCGCTTGTAGCGCGGAGCCGTTCCCGCTCAAGTCCTGCCAGATCACGCGTGCCGCGGACCGGACCGGCATCGCCAGGGTCACGATGTCCACGTTGCCGAGGGGGCCGGCCACCGATATGGCCCCCACACAGGTCCGGCTGTTGCCGATCGCGGCAGCCACACAAGCGACGCCTGACACAGCTTCTTCGCGTTCGTGTGCAATGTGCTGCTGGCGAATGTGGGCGATCTCGCGGCGAAGTCGCGCATCGGCTCGCGCCGAGGGCAGGGGCGCCACGGTTGAGCGGGTGCGGACCGGACCCATTCCGGAGTGCGCGATGATCGCTTTGCCCAGTGCGGTGCGCAACGCCGGTTGTCGTCCGCCGATGCGGGAGGGAAGGATATCCGGGTCGCAGCCGACCCCGTCGAGGTAGCGCACGTCGTTGCCGTCGAGTACTGCCAGGTGGACCATCAATCCGGTCGTCGCGTGGAGTTCGTGCAAGACGGGGTGAGCGGCCCGATACAGGTTGTCGTGCCACTGGGCGAGAGCGCCCCACTCGAACACCGCGCGGCTCAGCGAGTAGACCCGGCCGCGTCTGCTGACCCACCCGAACTCGACGAGCTGGGAGAGCAGCCGATGGGCGGATGACCGCGGCAGCCCGGTGCGACAGGACAGCTGAGACAGAGTGAGTTCGCTGCCGTCACAGAACTCGTCGAGCAGACCTGCGACACGGTCGATGACAGCCGGGGAAAAGTCGTCGCCGTTTCTCACGTAAACCTCCATCGGTGAGCAGGCTGCGGCCTGGAAGCGCGTGACATCCTATTGATCGAGCGATCAATCAATCCAAGACGATAGCAGGACTGTGACGTAGGTCAAACCGGTTCCGTGGTTTGCGTCTCCACACCCAGAGTTCCAGGACCGGGATCGCTCGATCGGCCGCCTCAGGCGGAGAGTTTCGACACCACCAGATCGACCGCCGAGACCAGGTCATGGCCAGCGCCTTCTGGCGTTTGCCCCACCAATCCGGTCAGCGAGAGCACGGCGATCTCGCCGCAACCGGCATCGAAGGCGAGGGCGACACAGCGCACCTGCTCACCCGCGCTGTATCCGACAACGCGTTCCCGAACAATCGACGCCCGTCTGTTGCGGTAGGCCAGAAGCGCGACACCCTCGGCGGTTCCCTGCGCGGGACGGCGCTGCCCGGCGTGAGTGTTCAGTGTTGCCGCCGCCCACCGACCACCGATCTTTTCGAGGTAGAGCAGGTCGTCGTCCTCGAGAACTGCCAGATGTACGGCCATTCCGGTGCTTTTGTGCAACTGATACATAGTCGTGACAGCAGCCCGGTAGATCCGGTCGTGGCTCCGCGCCAGGGACCCGAGCTCCATCATCTTCGGGCCGAAGTGATACATGGTGCCATTTCGGCGCAACCAGCCGACCCCCACGAGCTGCAACAGCAGCCGGTGGGCCGACGACCGGGGGAAGCCGGTGCGCTCGGCCAATTCGGTGAGCGTCAGGCCATCGGATTCGCGAAACGGTTCGAGCAGCTTAAGCACCCGCCCCATGACGGTCTGGGATCGGTCGTCTGTCACAGGCACAAGCACTCCGAAGCAAGGTGAAGACCTATTGATTGATCAGACAATCAATGACTGGGATCGTACCGCAGCGTCAGCGATGCCTACCGCGAAGGGGCTCGCCGGTCCTGTGACGCGATACCGAGAAGCACCGTGACAGCTGTCACGGTGCTTCTCGGTGGGGTGCGCGCCAGGCCTGCGGGCGAGTGCGGGTCAGTCGGCCGGAGGGATGAATGCTTTCAACGGTTCGGATCCCGACTGGTCATGGCCCCAGTACGCGTCTGCGGTGATCTCCTCGGACGTGTAGTACCGCCCGTCGACAAGCATGCCTTCGGTACCGAACTCGAGATCCCATCCGCCGGGAGCGCGGACATAGAACGAGATCATCTTGTCGTTCGTGTGCCGGCCCAGCGTGGAGGAGATCGAGAACTTCTGCCGGTTGACCCGATCCAGCGCCTGACCGACCGCGTCGAGGGTGTCGACCTCGGTCATCAAGTGCACCAGCCCGGGCTCCTCTGTCGGCGGGGCCGGACACAGCGCGAGGCTGTGATGGCGCTGGTTGATGCCGAGGAACCGCACCCGGCTCAGTCCCTCTTCGTCGAGCCGGATCGAGCCGCGCGGCAGGAACCCCAGCACCTCGGTGTAGAACTTGTACGATTCGGCGAACTTCGCGGTCGGCAGCACCACATGACCGAGGCCATGCGCACCGGTCACCCACCGCCCGGCGAACGGAGTCACCAGTGGGCTGTGGTCGAGCACCGGGCCGAAGAACACCTCGAGGCGGGTGCCTGCGGGGTCGTCGAACGCAATGGCCTGTTCCGCGTCCAGATACGAGCTTTCTTTCCTCGACAGCACCTCGACGGCTCGGCCGGACTTCTCCACTGCCTCACGCACCCGCTGAAGCGCGAACTCGTCACGTACTTCCCAACCGACAGCCAGAGCCTTGTCGGAATCGCCGGGAAGGACCGCGATGCGGGCGCGGCGTTCGTCGACGCGAGCATACAGCGCATCCGGCTCGGGACCGGAGCCTACGGCCATTCCGAGGCCATCGATGAGCAGCTCACGCCAGCGCGCGACGTCCTGGGTCTGGATTCTGAGGTAGCCGAGACCTCGTAGTTCTGTCATTGTCCTTGTCCTCGAAAGCGAAGGAGCGTCAGATCATCGCCCGGTACGGACCCTGCGGGTCACCGCCGAGCTGGGCGAGAGCTGCCGCATGGTAGGTCGTGCCGGGCACATGGATGGCGTGCATCAGGCCGACATGGGCATCGCGCCAGAACCGCTGCATCGGCGTCTTCAGGTGAGCCGCCGCGCCGCCGGCCCGAGCAAAAACCTCGTCCATCGCACGCACTGCGCGCCACGCCGCCGATATCTGGGTGCGCCGACCGATTGCGCGTTCCTCGAACCCGACATCCTCGCCGCGGTCGGTCTTGTCCCAGAACCGGTCGACCGTTTCGAGGAGCGATACGCGGGCAGCGGAAATCTCTGCTGCCGCCTCACTGACGGCGAACAGGACATAGGGATCTTCTTTGATGGGAACGCCCGTGACCTGGACACGCTCTTTCTGTGCTGCGATATAGCAGGCCAGCGCGCCCTCGGCCATCCCGATCAGCGATGAGGTGATACCCAGCGGGAAGATGCACGAGAACGGAAAGCGGTACAGAGTCTCATCGCGGCCCGCGTGGCGCCAGCCGTTGCCGCTGAGCACTATGTCGGCATCGATCGTGCGGTACTCCGGGATAAACGCGTCCTTGACGATCAGGTCCTTCGAACCGGTGCCACGCAGGCCGATGACGTTCCAGCTGTCGTGGTCGATCTCGTAGTCCGAACGCGGCAGCACCACATGCAGCACCTCGCCGGTCCGGTTGCCGTCCTTGCCGCCGACAGCAGCACCGATCATGATCCAGCCGCAGTGATCGGTACCGGACGAGAACGACCAGCGTCCGTTGAGGATGTAGCCGCCCTCGACCGGGACCGCAACCCCCATCGGTGCATACGGTGACGCCATCCACATATCGTTGTCCTCGCCCCAGATCTCCTCTTGTGCCTTGGCATCGAAGAATGCGAGTTCCCACGGATGAACGCCCACGATGCCGGCGACCCATCCCGCCGCACCGTCGAGAGCAGCGAGGGCCATGGTGGTTTCGGCGGCCTCGCGGGGATGCGCCTCCAAGCCGCCGTACTCCTTCGGCTGGAGCATGCGGATCACGCCGGAATCACGCAGATGCTTCGCGGTCGTGTCGGAAAGCCGCATGAGCGATTCACCTTCGGCAGCTCCGGCGCGGATCTGGTCCGCATGCTGCATGATCCTGTCCAATACGTGGCCCATGGAGTGACTCTTCCTGGAATTCGGCCTCGTTGAGAGGCCGGGAACGGTGTGGTGTTCCTTGGCGAAACTGATCGGCCCCGCGCGCACTGTGCGGGTGTGATGTGGCCAACATTCCCAGCGCCGATGTGATCGCACACCCAGGTTTCCGTTGAACGGAACACTCAGAGTTCTGGCTGACCGATACCGGTAGAACAGAGGCGATGGCACCGCCCGCGCGAGTGCCCCGAACCTCGAGGAAGGATCGACATGACCGACACCGCAGATCTGGTGGCTTCTCTGCTCGACCGGGTGCAGGCCCTCGAGGACAAGGCTGCTATCCACGAGGTGCTGACCGCCTACGGTCCCGCCGTCGACGCCGGCGACGCCGACGCCGTCGGTCGGTTGTGGTCCGAGGACGCCGTGTACGACCTCGACATTCGTGTGATGGAAGGACGCGACGCGATCACCGAAATGGTGCGCACCGCGCCTCATCAGGACTACATCGATGAGGGCTGCGGGCACCTGCTGGATCCCATCCATATCCGTGTCGACGGTGATACCGCTGTGGCAACATGTCATTCGTTGTTACTGCGTCGCAACCCCGATGCGGATTCGTTCCGGGTGTGGCGCGTCACCGCCAACCGCTTCGAACTCGCACGCGTCGACAGCACGTGGCTTATCAAGCGCCGCACTGCCCGGCTGCTCGACGGAAGCGCAGCTGCGCGCGAGCTGCTCGGCCGCGCCGGCCGCTGATCTTGCCGGTCGGCGCCATCGAGCCGTTGCCGCTGAGTGGGTTCCTCGGCATCACCCTGCGGGTCAGTACAAGTTTCCTTCGTGGACAGCACGATTGAACGGTGTCAGCGGTGCTCCAGTACGCAATGTTTCTGTCAAAGCTGGGTCGGCGAGGTGAAGGCGTCCGATCGCGATCAGGTCGAACTCGCCGGACTCGAGTCGGCGCTCGACCTCGTAGATATTGTCGACAACCTCTGCGGCTCCCTCGACGTGACTGTCGCGCAGCGACTTTCCGAGTCCGACGCTTCCCACCGCCATCGTGTGAACGCCTGTGAGCTTCTTGGCCCATCCGGCCAGCGACAGGTCGCTGCCTTCGAACGCCGGCAGATCGAAGCGCCGGGAACTGGCGTCGAAGACGTCCACACCGGCATCGGCGAGCGAACCGAGGATCACCTGCAGTTCGTTTGGGGTCTCGGCGATACGGGCGGTGTAGTCCTGCTGCTTGTGCTGTGAAAAGCGGAAGAAGATGGGCAGGTCGCCGCCGACGGCGCTGCGGATGGCCTTGACCACCTCAACAGGGAAACGGCTGCGCGCCACGAGATCGCCGCCCCACTGGTCGTCACGTGTGTTGGTGTCGTGCCACAGGAACGAATCCAGCAGGTAGCCATGACCCCCGTGCAGAGCGATGCCGTCGAAACCCAATTCGGCCGCAGTGACCGCTGCGCGCACATAAGCCGAGAGGACATCGGCGATGTCGCTGTCGGTCATCGGGCGGGTGAGCTGTGCAGCACGCGCGACGTACTCGTCGGAATATGAGGTGGCGCCGACGGTGCCCCACCTCCCGGAGGGCCGCATTGGCATTATGGCTGGGTCGACCTCGCTCATCGCACCCCAGAGCGGCCCGACATGCCAGAGCTGGGGAATGATCCTTCCGCCGGCCGCGTGCACGTCGTCGACCACGGTCCGCCACCCGGCCAGAGCGCCGTCGCCGTACATTCGGGGCACGCGCGAGTTGTCGACGGCGGTCGGATGTTCGATGGCGACGCCCTCGGTGATGATCAGGCCGGTACCCCCGGCGGCACGGCGCCGGTAGTAGCGAGCGACGTCAGACCCGGGAACTCCCGCCGGAGAAGCCGATCGAGTCATCGCGGACATGACGATCCGGTTCGGCAGATTCAGGGAACGGACAGTCAACGACTGGAACAGTGCAGCGTGGTGATCGGTCATCATGATCACCGGACAGCGACGGAGTCGCCCGCTTCGAAGTTTCCCGCTCGAGTTCGACGAACTTGCGTCCGTTGCGCGACCCGAACCGGGTGCAGAGGACAGTCCCCCCTCCACATCACCACGGTCACCCCGCTTGTGAACTGGCCCGATGCGCTCCGCATCTCAGCCTGTGGCATTGATTCGACGGACACTCGGGCCCACCTCCGATTCCATTGCGTGGTCGAGAGTTCGACTGCGTTGATCTGCGAGCGTATGGCTGCTCAGTGGTGGTTCACAGCCCGTTCTCACTCAGTGGAAGCCGCCGCCGGCAGGCAGGAGCGCCGTCTCGCTCAACGGAAGCCCTACTGTGACGCGGCGGCCCGGTCTGCACCCACCCTCGGGCAGCCACCTCGGTGGCAGCCGCTCGCCTCGGACCAGCCGGGGCACAGGAGTACATACCCGCTACGCAACGCGACGGTCAGGCTCACCGTGTCCTCGCACAGTAGGCGGAAGCCATGTGGACGGCGTCGTAAGGGGCTACATCACCGCCACCGGACCTCGATTAGGCGGTCTACCTGTGCCCTCGGCCGGGATACTCAATTTCTCAGACGCTCTACGAGGTGCCGTGTTAGTTGATTCAAGCAATCGATATCGGTGGTGGCTACAACACCGAGTGCTCGGTCCAGTCCCGCGAGTGTGCCCGCGTCCTGTCCGGCCTTGGCCGGTTCGTGTACGAGCACGCCTGTCAGGGTGAGTTCCGGGTGGGCGTCGACCGGCAGTCGACGGCTGGAGAAGCGATGGCCTCGGCTGTCGATCGGCCCGATCGCGCGGTGGCAAGCTCGCCCATCGGCCACGACTACCCGGCCCGGCTCGGTGATCCCGAGTCAGCTCCCGCCGACACCGAGGGCGGTCAGCAACACCAGCACGACGGTGGCGACGGCGAGCACCCCGTGGCCACCGACCACCGCGACCGGGAAGTGCCGTTCGGCCGGCTCGGGCGTTTCGGTCGTGGTGTGTGCCCGGTATACGGGCAGCCAGCGTCGCAGCATCGCGAATCCGAGCAGCGCCACCGGGACCAAGAGAACGAACGCGACCCAGGCGAGCGCGTCGTTGCCGACGACCAGGTAAACGATCCAGATGATCAGCCCGACCGCAGCAAGCAGGAAGTGCCCGAACAGGACCGGAGCGGGCAGGTGGCTTGAACTCGGTTGCCGGGCACCGCCTTTGGCGATCCAGGTTCCGAGCATAACGAAACCACCCCCAGCGGTGAGCACCCAGAGGATCAGTGCCGCGATACCCATGCTGTCTCCTGATATGTGTCGTTGTGATGGTAGGGATTCACTGCTGAAAGCCAGTGGCCTGCGTGGTTTCGTCGGCCACGCGGACCCCGTAGCGGTAGGCGAGCTTGCCCCCGAGGTAGCCGGATACGGCGAGGGCAATCAGGCTGACGACCGACAAGACCAACGGTCCGGCCGGGACAGCGCCATGGGGTCCGCCGCCGGAGTTCCGCCACCAGAAACCGATAGCGAAGGCGGTGGTGACGGCCAGGTTCAGCCCCATGTGCACCAGACCGGTGCGAAATGCGGCAGTCCCTGTCGGGATGGCGAACAGATCCAGGAATCCGATCGTGGCTGCGGCGAGCGCGCCGAGCACGCCGACGGCGATGAGCCATACGGCACCGCGGGCGAGGAATTCCGGGTCATCCACGAGATGGGAGCCGATATCGAATACCAGGCTGGCAACCCATGCCCCGATCGGCACCGTGACCAGGATCGGATGGAACGGATGCCCGTACGGTCCGGCCAATACGGCGCTGACCGGATGTTTGGCTTGCTGCGTACCGCTGCTCACATCCACCTCCCAACTGGGCCTATTTTCACCAATAAGTATTGGCGAAATACCGGGTGTGAGTCAAGTCGCACCCGGTAACCGGGAGGGTTCCCGCCCGTACGAACGGCGTTATCGTGGTCGAGTGACCAGCGAAAAGGTGTTCGGTGCCGTAGCCGTGCTCGACGACGAACTGCGCCGCGGCATGTACCGGTTCATCCGCCGCGCCGGCCGTCCGGTCACCCGGGACGAGGCCGCCGAGCAGGTGGGGATCTCGCGAAAGCTGGCCGCGTTCCACCTCGACAAGCTCGTCACCGCTGGACTGCTGCGGGCGCGTTATGAGCAGGTCGGCGGAATCCGGCGAGTCGGGCGTGCACCGAAGGTCTACGAACCCACCGACACCGAAGTACGGGTGAGCATCCCCGAGCGCAGGCATGAAGTGCTGGCCCAGATCCTGATGGGCGCCGTACTCGCCGAGGGCGCCGATGAAACCGCCCGCGAGGCGGCGCAGCGAGTCGCCGCCGAACGCGGGGCACAGCTCGGCCACGACGTCCGGGATCGGGTTCACCCCGGAGAGCTAGGCCCCGACGGCGCTCTCACCTTGCTCGAATCGGTGCTCACCGACCAGGGATTCGAACCCGGTCGCACCGCCCCCAACTGCATTCGGTTGCGCAACTGCCCGTTTCATCCCCTTGCCGCCGAAGCACCGGATCTCGTGTGCGTACTCAACCGTGCATACCTCACCGGCGTGCTCACCGGACTCGGAGCCGATACCGTCCAGGCGACGCAGGCACCCAGGGCCGGGGAATGCTGCGTCGAACTCCACACGGCCACAGACTGAACCGCGCGCGAGCCGAATCGACAATGCAGACCCGCCGGTTCGGTGACACCGGCGGGCGCAGCGACCGGCTCATCGGCTCCGCCACGTTGCTGCGCGGGTCCGGATTGTCGAACTGGGAGCTACTGGTGCACGAAGGCCCAGGTCATACCTGGGCGGAAGGACGCGTGTTCGAGCCCGGCAACCAACTGTTGCCGGGCTGGTTCCATTGCCGGTCCTTGATCATTTTCCGTGCGGCCCGCTGGTTCCTACCGATGAGCCGCTGCAGGTAGAGACGTCCGGCAAGGTGGTCGGTCTCGTGTTGCAGACAGCGGGCGAGGTAGCCGGTGGCTTCGACGGTGACGGGATCTCCTGCCATGTCCACGCCGGTGACTTTTGC
The DNA here is from genome assembly GCF_002081715.1 of Nocardia donostiensis. Taxonomy (GTDB): domain Bacteria; phylum Actinomycetota; class Actinomycetes; order Mycobacteriales; family Mycobacteriaceae; genus Nocardia; species Nocardia donostiensis. The sequence goes on from NZ_MUKP01000046.1 coordinate 30,178, forward strand.
CCAGTGCGCGCGCCCGGTGGGGAACCACTCCCCCGGCACCGACAAGCACCCTTCGAGGTCATCGTCCGGGTCGGGCATCGTTTCCGGGACCTCGGAGGTTTCCAGGACGGGATTGATGACATGGCCGCGGCGGCGCACGCCGGAGGCGATGAGGTCGTAGACGAACACCGCGCGAGGGTCACCGACCTGGTTCGCCGCCAAGCCGGCTCCGTTGGCAGCAGTATTGGTATCGAACAGATCGCTGACGAAGGACACGAGTTCGTCGGTGAAATCGGTGACCGGAACCGCAGGAGTGGTCAGCCTCGGGTCACCGGCAATGAGGATAGGTCGAACAGTCATGAAGGCGAGGGTACTCAAATATGAGTAGTCGTGGCAGACTAGGTGGGTGAACGAGACACGGTTGTTCGTGCTGGCGGCTCTGGCCCGGCGAGGCCCGATGCATGGTCATCAACTGCGCCGGGACGCGCGCTTGGACCGCGCCGACCTGTGGTCGCGGGTCAAACCGGGTTCGCTGTACGGCGCCTTGCATCGCATGGAAAGCGAAGGCTTGGTCCGTCCGTTGCGGACCGAACAAGAGGGCGCCCTGCCAGCGCGAACGGTTTATCAGATCACCGAAGAGGGGTTGCGCGAACTGCGGGCATTGCGCGACGAAGCGTTCACCGAGGTCGACATCCGGCCGGATCCGGTCGATCTCGCCTTGGCCGTCGGTGACGACCTCGATCCGGAGTTGCTGCGCGGCTATCTGGAAGACCGCATCGCCGCGCTTCGGGCGCGCAGCTCCCGGATCGAGCATCAACTCGATCGGCGATGGCCGGATCAGAGCGCTGCCGACGACCTGATCGTCGATCACGCCCGGATGCGCATCCAAGCCGAAATCACCTGGCACGAAAAGGTGCTGGCCAACATCGACAAACTGCGCTGACCGAGCCGGACTGTCGAGCGGTCCGTCGGCGACAGATTCCAGCCGCGATCGAGCCTGATGGTCAGGGCCTACCGCAAGCCGTCACGGTGGCCGTGCTCTGCGCAGGCATGTCTGGGCTCATCGCAGCCCGCGAGCTGCACCGGCGGGGTATCGGCATCGTCGTGCTCGAATCCGCCGAACGGCCGGGCGGGAATCATAGAGGCCATGTGCAAGGGTGGACGTATGGCGCATCGTCCCCGAAACACAAGGCCCCGCCGCACAACCCGGCGGCACAGCGCTCTTGCCGTCGCCGCACTCGTGGTCGTCGCCCTGGCTTTATCCGGGTGCGGCGAGACGAAAGTGGAATCCATGAAGCTCGGCGACTGCGGCTATTTCACGCGGGGTCAAGCGAACCGTTCGTGGGACCTGCAGCACCGCAGCTGCACCGACCCCGAGGCTGCGCTGATCGTCGTGCGCGAAGCCTCGACCACGCAGTGCCCCGACCACTCGTTCAGCTGGTCCACCCGGGGGAACTCGCGTAAGTCGAGCAAGACGCGCTACGTCTGTACCCACCTGAACGCTCAGGTCGGCGACTGCTTCAACGACCCGGATAACAAGTATGCGCATCTGCACCGGTTGCGGAAGGTGCCGTGCTCTACATCAGGGGCGTACCAGGTGAACACCCGTGTCGAAAGCAACGACTACAGGGTCTGCGACACCGCGCGACGCAAATACAAGGAGACCACCAGCATCAGGCACGAACAGCCGCCGGTGTCGTTCTGCTTGCATCTCATCGGTACCTGACGATACTGCTGGCGAAACACCGAACAAGCTCGGCCGATGCATCGAAACCGAGGCAGTGATGTCGTCGGAGCCGAGCGGCCGGAAGGACCTCGGGAAGCAGATCGGCGGTGATGCTGTTGCAATCACTCACCGCGAACTCCCCTACCCACTGTGCCGAGAAACCTCGATCCGCTCCTGGTAGATCGTCGCAAGATCACGCAGAGCCGCCGCACCGTCTCCGGCGAAGCTGGAACCGTGCATGATGGCCAGCGTGGTCGGCTGCAGATCCGCGAGCCGGTGCAGCGTCGCGGGCACGGCCGGGCCCAGCGACGTCGCGTGGAACACGTCCTCGGCGATCGCCGCCGGTTCGACGAGATCGGCATCGGTCAGGGCCGGGCCGTCGCCGAGCTGTGTCATCAGGTCGCCGCAGAACAGCACCCCGGTGGCCTGCTCATAGAGCACCCGCGCCTCCCAGTTGTGCGGTGCGTGCGGGGTGTCCAGGTGCTGAACCCGACGGTCGCCGAGGTCGATCACCTCGCCGTCGGTCAGCCGCCGTGGCGTCCGGTCGGCCATATCGTCGAGCGACACCATGCAGCCCAGGGCACCGTGCGCCACTTGCGCGTGCGGGGCCGCTGTCAGGAACAGGTTCATCGCCCCGCATTCGTCGGCCTCCACATGGCCGAAGGTGATCCACCGCAACTGCTCGACCGGCCTGATGCGCGCGATCGCCGCGGACACCTCGGGGAACAGAACCCGCATCCCGGCGTGGAACAGCAACGGCTCCTCGGCATCGATGAAGAACTGGTTGAACGTGAACCCGGTGGGCCCCACATCAGGGACGAAGGTGGAAAACCGGTAGATACCGTCAGCGATCTCGTCTGTTCGGGTTTCCATAAGAAGATCCCCTGCTAGTGCCGATCCCCCCACTCTTCGTTCGACAGAACACACGTCCGAGCAACGAATGCCCAGTCTACTACCGCTGATCTGCGGGTGGTTGCCGTTCAGCCGTGCAGTATTCGCACCAAGGCGGCGTCGGACGCGGCGAGTGCATCGCGGTCATATGTCGATGTGCTCGCGAGAAGTTCGTCGGCACCGGTCCGTTCGGCCAGCTGTTCGAGATGACGCCGTACCGTCGCCGGTGAGCCCGCCACCGCGCGCCGCACGCTGTCTTCGACTCGGCGCCTGACCTGCCCGGTCCACTGCTGCGCCTTGATCTCGACGATCGGTTCCAGGGGCGGGAACTCACCGGTACTGCGGGAGCGCGCCATCGCCCACGCCTCGGGTAAGGCGAGGTCGCGGGCCTGCTCGTCGGTGTCGGCGACGATGATGTCCGACGCGATCGTCACCGAGGCCCGTTCCCCGCGCAGACCGGGCCGGAAGTTTCGCCGGTAGTTCGCGAGCACCTCGTCCAGCTGCGGGCTGTCCAGGACGGGGCCGCCGAGCACAACGGGCAGCCCGAGCCGGGCGGCGACGGCGAGTGCTTGCCCCGTAGCCAGGACGAACAGCGGGATGGTGGTCTCGGTGACAGGGCGGGCGGTAACCGGTGCGGTCCGATCCAGGTAATCGCGCAACTCCGCGATATCCGCCTCGAACCGCTCCGGCGCGTCGCTGTCCTGGCGCAACGCTTGACGCACCGGCGCGGTGAAGGCGAGCGAACGCCCGAGCCCGAGGTCGACACGCCCCGGGTACAGCGCCTCCAGCATCAGGAACTGCTCGGCGACGACCAACGGCTGATGATGCGGCAACATCACGCCCCCGGATCCGATCCGGACCGAGGAGGTCCGCGCCCCGATCGCTCCCAGTAGCACCGGTGGCGACCCGGAAGCGATCCCCGGCACTGCATGGTGCTCGGCCACCCAGAACCGCTGGTACCCCAGCCCCTCTGCCCTCACCGCACGTTCGACCGTATGCGTCAACGCCGCCGCCTCCGGCTCACCTGCCCGTGTCCGCGACCGATCGAGTAGAGATAACTGCACGCTGATGCAACGTCGCTCGCGCCGACTGTCTTCCATAGGTCCATATCTGGGACTGGACATGGCAAGGGCGATGGTACGTGTCGTGTGTTGCCGCGTCCCGGGCATCGGCAGACCGAGGGGCGGTTCGACGATCAGACGGATAGCGGCGGTCGAGCACTCTCTGTCACGACACGCAGTCGGGAATGCGCTGACCACCGTCCTTCGTTCAGGCCGCCCGTTGATCTCGACGGCGGGATGGTGAGCGTCGCGAACCAGTTCTCGCCGCACCGTGGCTGGCGGGCGGCCCTGTCCGGTGCCGGCTCGGCGTGTGACGCCGAGGCGTACTCAGGGTTGGGTGAGGTGGAGTTCGACCATCGGCAGTTCGGGAGCGCGTTCGTCGATGGGGGCCCCGAGGGTGTTCTCGACGGCGGGTTTCATCGTCTCCCATGCGCGGGGGTGTTGGCGGGTGTAGCGCTGCAACGATGCTGCTGCCTGCTCCTGAAGGAGTACTCGCGCGGTGGCGGGGGTGCGGTGACGGCGGCCGGTCCACACGTGCGTGCGTGGGTCGGCCTGGATGTTGCGGAACCATTGGGCTTTGGTACCGAAGCCGGAAACGACGACGTACCTGTCCGGTTCGGGGTGGTCGATGACTTCGAGGATCACATAGCGCCGGAGGCCGGTCTTGCGGCCTCTGTGTTCGAGCATCAGCAGGCGGGAGCCGAGAAGGAATCCCAAACGGGCACGGTAGAGCCAGATCGGCGCCCGCATGAGATGGCGGTTGTGCAGGGCCCGGGTCGCCAGACGGACAAGCCTGTCGGCGACGGCCGGGGGAAGGGTGTAGGAGCCGGTCATGGCTGAACCTCCTCGATAGGTGGGTGATCGTCGGCGTGTCGGTTACTCGGTGGTGCCGCCCAATCCGCTTCGGTAGATCGTCAGCACTTCGTCGCCCCACCGCCGCATACCTGCCTGCGACAGCGGGTCGGTTCCCGTCGCCGCGGCGATATGGGGGCGCAGGATCATCACGGCGAGGTCGTTCACCAAGAGAAACGCCGCCCGAACCGACGGGTCGGTGCCCACAGATGCTGTTCCGGCGCGACTCATTTCGGCCAGCGCTTCGCGACTGGCCGAATACAACTTGGAGAACAAGGCCGTCCCCGCCGTACCGCCGCCCAGCAGCATCCGGCCCAGATAGGCAGGAATCGGCGAGTCCGGCGGTAGGCGCGCCGTGACAGCCTCCGCCATGGTCGCCGTGGTCGGTGCGGGGTCCTGCGAACCATCCGGTGGACAGACCTGTTCCAGTACGGATTCGAAAACGGCGGCCACATGCTCGTCGACCACTTCACGCAGCTTCTCTTTGGTCCCGTAGTGCCGTATCACCAATGCCGGCGAGACCCCCGCTTCGGCCGCGATATCACGGACGGTCACTGCGTCGACGCCCTGCTCGGCGAACAGACCGAGGGCGGCATCCCGGATCCGCGCCCGAGCTGTCCTGTCATCAGATGGTGAACGCATGTTTACTATAATAAACAATTGTTCACTTTTGGCAACCTGCCATGCTGCGGACATCGGCGATACTGGCCTCGGAGACGAATTTCGGGCCCTGCGACGGCCGCAGCGCTGTTATGCCGATCGGGCGCTCGGATGTCCTCGCCGTCGAATCAGGTGTGGCGGGAACCCAAGGTGGATCCGGCAGTCGGTCCAGCATCGCCTGCACGTGCCCGCCGGGTGCCGGGGCTTCTCGCATCGATGGCACCCGCTTCGAGACGACCGGCGGAGGGTTATCTCGTTATCGGTAGTTCGACGACGAAGCGGGCGCCACCCTGGGCGCCGGCTTCGACCCGGATAGCGCCGCCATGGCGTTCGACCACGTCACGGGCAATGGCGAGGCCAAGGCCCGCGCCGCCCTCATCACGGCTGCGGGCGTCGTCGAGACGGACGAAGCGCTGGAAGATCCGCTGCCGATCAGCTTCCGGTACGCCGGGCCCGTCGTCTACGACTTCGACAACCGCGGTATCGGCATCGCGTTCGAGCGCCACCCGCACTGCCGTCGCGGCGTGCCGTTGTGCGTTGTCGACGAGATTGCCCAGGACCCGGGCGATCTGGGTGCGGCTTCCGGTGATTACGACCTCCTCGCCAGGCAGCACGGTGTCGACCGGGATACGGTCGCCCACCCGGTGGGTCAGCTCATCACAGATCAATGCCGCCAGGTTCACTCGGTCCGCCCTGGGCTGTTCGCCCGCGTCGAGCCGGGCCAGGAGCAGCAGGTCGGCCGCCAGATGTTCCAGCCGGACGGTGTCGCCGAGCAGCCCGTCCAGCTCGAGCAGCCCCGGATGCGCCTGCGCCACTTCGAGTTGGGTGCGCAGGCTGGCAATGGGGCTGCGCAGTTCGTGGGCGGCGTCGGCGATGAACCGGCGCTGCCGCTCCGAGGATTCCTCCAAAGCCGCGAGGGTGTCGTTGGTGGTGGCGGCGAGTCTGGCGATCTCGTCGCGCGAGGCCGGTTCGGGGACGCGACGCGACAGGTCACCGTGCATGATCTCGGCGAGCTCGGTCCGAATGGCCTCGACGGGGCGCAGTGCCCGGCGGGTGACCAGCCAGGTCACCGCGGCAACCACGACGAGCAGCAGCGGCAGCCCGATCAGCATGGCCCGGCGCACATCGGCTACCGCACTGTCGGCGGTCTCCAGGGACGCACCCGCGTAGATCGTGACCGGTTGCCCGTCGGAGGCCGAGCCCGCCAGCGCGGCGACGCGGAAATTGTCGGGGGTGGTATCGCCCACGGCCAGACGCACAGTGCCGAAAACCGCTTCGGTGGTGGATGGTGCGATCTCGGAGACAACGGTGCGCGCCGAGCTGGCGCTTGCCGGACCAGCAGAAGTGTCCGCGCCGATGCCCGTACCGTGCACGGCCGCAGCGCCTTCGGGGTCTACCGCATTGTTGCCGGCATCGCCGTCATCGTGGTCGGCGTCGTGGGAGTCCGTGTCATCGGAGTCGGCGTCGTCGTCATCCGCGTCGTCGGCGTCGTCGGCGTCGGCGTCGGCGTCGGCGTCGGCGTCGGCGTCGGCGTCGTCATCATCTGTGTCATCGGCGTCGTCGCCGCGACCACCGGCCTCCGCAGACGAGTACGGCCCGAAGCCCGCCATCGGGCCCTGGCCGCGCAGGTCGTCGGCGGCGGCGAGGACCTG